>DASRFD010000051.1:0-4452 GCA_035651715.1 Nevskia sp. | reverse complement strand
GGCCTTGTCGCCGGTGCCGTTCTTGCGCTTGCCCAGCTCCGGCAGCGCCAGCCGCATGCGCGGCACGAAGACGGCGATCAGGCGCACCAGCCAGTCCGGCAGCTCCTTCGCCGGCACCTTCGCCGCCACCGATGCATCCAGGCGGCGGCGCAGCACCTGCGCCATCTCCAGGGTCGACAGGAAATCCCCGGCGACGCAGAGGAAGCGCTCGCCCTTCGCCGCCGGATGCGTCATCGCCAGCAGGTGCAGCGCCGCGACGTCGCGCACGTCCACCACGCCGAAGTACAGGCGCGGGCAGGCCGGCACCGAACCGTCGAGCATGCTCTTGAGCAGCAGGATCGACGTCGAATAGTCCGGTCCCAGCACCGGCCCGAACACCGCCACCGGGTTCACCACCGACAGCTCCAGCGCGCCGCCTTCGCGGGCGATGAAGTCCCAGGCGGCGCGCTCGGCAAGGGTCTTGGACTTCGGATACGGCGGCACGTCGCCGTCCAGGTCGGTCCAGCTGGTTTCGTCGAACTTCACCGGCATCGTCGCATGGCCATAGCCAATCGCGGCGAAGGACGAGGTCAGCACGACGCGCTTGACGCCGGCGTCGCGCGCCGCGCGCAACACCCGCAGCGCGCCCTCGCGCGCCGGCACGATCAGCTCGTCCTCGTGCCTCGGCAGCCCCGGCGGGAACGGCGAGGCCACATGCAGCACGTGGTCGCACCCCGCCGCCGCCTCGGCCCAGCCGGCGTCATGGTCCAGGTCCGCGGCGAAGAAGCGCAGGCGCTCGCCCGGCTCGGCGCCGCCGGCCTTGAGCATGGCGCGCACTTCGGGTTCGCGCTGCAGCTTGCGCACGGTGGTGCGCACCTCGTGGCCCGCGGCGAGCAGTTGCAGGATGCAATGGGTGGCGATGAAGCCGGAGCCGCCGGTGACGAGGACTGTGGTCATGGTATTCGCTGTTTTTGCCTGCCTGATGTGCCGGGATCACTGGGTTCATCCCAGCCGGCGAGGTCGGGCTATGCCTGCCGCTTCTGCCCGCCGCACAGGACATCGGTGACCCGCTCCGTATCCATGTATTCCTTGAACTCGACGATCCTGCCGTCGCGGAATACGAACAGGAAATGATACTGGTTGGCGTACAGCACGCCGGAGACGTGCTGGCCTTCCGAGGACGCCTCCACCGCGACGCGCTCGCCCTCGGCGGTCATGGCGTGGATGGTGAAGCGGATACCCTGCGGAAACACCTGCAGCACGGCGCCGGCGTATTCGCGGATCTTGTCCCTGCCGTAGCTGCCGGAGATCAGCGTATTGCCCATGGTGATGCAGCGGCCGTCCTCGGCGTAGGCGTCGACGATGGCGGCGTTGTCGTTGCGGTTCAGGGCGTCGAAGAACGACCGCACCAGTTCCTTGTTGCGCTGCTCGATGTTCATCGCGTTGGCTCCGGGCCGGACGGGATTCCAGATTGGCCGGCCGTCGCGACGGCTGCGCCGTCTGAAAAGACGAGATCGCCGGCCCCGGTTTCGTCACAAAACGAAGCGTCGGGCCGGGGGCGGCCCTAAAATGGCGGCCCGCCCCTGGAGACCGCCATGGACATCGCCCGCACCCCCGAGCCGCCGTACTACGCCGTGATCTTCACCTCGCTGCGCACCGAGGGCGACCACGGCTACGGCCAGATGGCCGACCGCATGGTGGAGCTGGCCATGCAGCAGCCCGGCTTCCTCGGCCTGGAGACCGCGCGCGAGGGTCTCGGCATCACCGTCTCCTACTGGGCCAGCCTGGAGGCCATTGCCGCATGGAAGGCGGTGGCGGCGCACCAGGCGGCGCAGCGGCTGGGAAAGGAGAAGTGGTATAGCGAGTTCCGCCTGCGGGTGTGCAAGGTGGAGCGGGAGTATGGGTTTGAGCGGGGTTGATTGACGCAAATTTCCTCCCGCGTCCGGCAACGCTGTTCGCTCCGAGTGGAGCGCAGGCGATATCCGAAACGATTGCGCTGATCTCTCCATCTTGTCATCCCCGCAGGCGGGGATCCAGTTTTGCTTTCCCCGAACCAACCCCACCCGTTCGCCCCGAGTAGCGCCGCGAAGCAGCGCGTATCGGGGTGCGCTCCCTCACCCTCTTTGACTCGTCATTGCCGCGAATGCGGGAATCCAGCGCTGTCTCGGCGTGCCCTGACCTTTCATCACGCGCCGCGCTGCCTTCGCGGAATGAAGCCGTGGGTTTTCGCCTACAGGCGAGTTACTTTTTGGCAGCAGCGCCAAAAAGTAACCAAAAAGCGCCGCCACCCGACAACTGCGCCCTCTCATCGCAAAAAGCAGAAGCGCGATGAGAGGGTACCCTGCGCTCCTCGCTCGTGGTGTAGCGCGACTTTTGGTTTGACTCACGGTGACGTTTGGTTTGAGACACTAATTTCGCGCGGCAGCTACGGGAGGTCGGCGAGGCGCTGGAATCCCATAGCGATCTCGCGGCCCGGCTGGCCGACGATATGGCCGGCCATGATCGCCTGCTGTCGGTCGATCAGAACCCCAGTCACCTGAAGGATGATCTCTTCAACCGGTCCGAAGACGTTATTTCGGTCGCCAAAATAATGCCGGACGCGGATCTCTGCTGTGACCCGGGAATCCTTAACGGCGTAGCTGCCGGTGTAGTAGTAATTGCTGTCGCCCCCGAACACACGCTCCGACTCAAGAGTGACCACACCAGCGCCAATCCTATGGCCGCCACCAGCCTCGGCACCGAAATAAACGGCCCACATACCCTCGATCATTGTGATTCCTTGGTGATATCCGCCCAGGAATTGTACCCCCGGAACCTATCCCCACGGGTGCACGGAATATGGCCGTCCAACCTCAGTTGGCAGACGAGGCTCTGAAAATGGCCGACGAACTACTAGCACCCAAGCGGCGGACGCCCGAGGAGCGGCTGGAGCTGGCCGACCGCTGCTCCCACCTCCTCCTCTCGGTCCAGCGGCCTTGTTCAGGGCGTCCCCGCAGGTCTTGAGGGGCTCACGCTAGCTCCACCCGTCCGGGAATCCAAGCTGGGCCGTCAGGGGGCGCGGGGCGGGCCAACCGCCCTTCCAGTTGCCGATGATCAGCTCGGCGCGGTCGACCTGGTTGGCGCCGCCGCCGACCGTATAGGTGATGGGTACCGACTGCATGGGCAGGCCGGCGAAGGCCTCGCGCATGGCCGGGTGGTCGTTGACGGTGATCACCATCGTGCCGGCGATGCCGCGCGCGGCATCAGCTAGGCGGGTGTACTGCTCCAGCGGGAAGTCGACGCCGTAGCCCTCAGTCTCCCAGTAAGGCGGGTCGCAGAAGAACAGGCTGTGCGGCCTGTCGTAGCGGGAGACGCAGTCGGCCCAGGCCAGATTCTCGATGAAGGCGTCGGCTAGCCGCAGGTGGGCGGCACTCAGCTCCTCCTCGATGCGCAGCAGGTTGAGCCTGGGGCCGGAGGTGGTGGCGGTGCCGAAGCTCTGGCCGTCCACCCGGCCGCCGAAGGCGTTCTTCTGAAGATAGTAGAAGCGGGCGGCGCGCTGGATGTCGGTCATGGTCTCGGGCACCTTCAGGCGCTCCCACTCGAACACCTGACGGCTGGTTAAAGCCCATTTGAACTGCCTTACAAACTCCTCCAGATGGTGCTTCACCACCCGGTACAAATTAACCAGCTCGCCATTGATGTCGTTGAGCACATTTACGTCGGCCGGAGGCTTGAGGAAAAACAGAGCCGCCGCCCCGCAGAAGGGCTCGACGTAGCAGGTATGGTCCGGAAACAGGGGCAGGATCATCGGCGCCAGGCGCCGCTTGCCGCCGATCCACGGGATGATGGGTGCCGCCTGCATGTGCCCTCCATTGGCTCTGGTCGCGTGCTACGCTCCCCGTGCCGTGCGCACGGCGGGGAAGCCTTGGCTGGCCAACGGTGCACTCACCGTGGGTTGGCGGCCCTCAGCCGGTTGCCGCCGGCTGGGGGCCGCTTCCTCTTCTAAAAAACTCCTACCGCCGGATTAAAACAACGCTTTGCTGGTTGGCGGCAGCGTTCAACAGTGAATTACTGAGGGGACCGATCTGGCTAATGGCCAGGGCGTGCCCCGCCGCGCTGGGGTGTCGGATGTCGCTCATGTAGGCGCCTGGGTAAGTCGTCACCAGCTGGTTGAAGCCGATGTTGCCGTTGGCCGCGGCCACGTCGACCAGGAAGACGCGTTGGTCTCCGGTGCTGGTGCGATACGCGTTGAACCCGGAGGTGATCTGCGATTCCGCATATGGCGTGCTGCCGGACAAGCCCAGCGGCACGATCTGCAGAATGTTCGCCCGCGGCGCGGCCGCACGAAGCGAAGTGAGCAGGCCCTGTACGCTGGCGGCGACCTGGCTCAAGGTGCCGGACACCGCGTCATTGGTGCCGTGCGCTTCGATGATGTAATCCACCGGTGGCAGCAGGCCGCCGCTGAGGCGGGAGTGCACGCTGTCGTAGAAGCTC
>DASRFD010000050.1:0-47618 GCA_035651715.1 Nevskia sp. | reverse complement strand
CAGGCGCCGGATTCAAGAACCATCCAGCCGGCGACAAGGGCCAGCAGCAGGACCGAGGCGGCAGCGAGGCGGTAGCCCATTGCAGGGCGGCGCGGCCTGCGCACGGCGCGGCGCATCGTGTCGGCCCCGGCCAGTACGCGCCGGGTATAGCCTTTCGGCGGCGCCGGTACCGGCAGCGCCTGCAGGCGCTCGCGCAGCAGGCGCTCCACCCGGGCATGGGCGCTGCAGCTGGCGCAATGGGCCAGGTGGCTTTCGACCTCGCTGGCCGTATGCAGATCCAGGCGCGAATCGAGATAGTCGTCGAGCCGTGTGAGCAAATCTTTACAGTTCATGACAAGCCCTCACCTTCCTACACGGTCAATCGGGGCCAAAGGTTTCATCAGAATCGTTTTCAGCCGTGCCCGCGCACGGTGCAGGCGGGATTTGAGCGTGCCGATCGGAATGCCGTGCTGCTCCGCCAGCTCTTCGAGCGTATAGCCCTCGATGTCGTGCCAGGCGATGATCGCCCGCTGCTCGTCGGGCAGGCGCTCCAGCGCCTGGGCTATGCGCTGGCGGGTGAGCAGCTGCTCCACCACTTCCTCCGGCTGGTACATCTCGTCCGCGGTCAGCTCGTGCAGCGCCGCTTCGCCCTCGCCGTCCGAGTGGTCCAGCGGGGAGTTCGCGCGATGCCGCGTCAGGTCGATGTAGAGATAGTAGAGGGAACGCGCCAGCCAGGGCCCCAGCTGCTCCACCTCGGCGAGCCGGTTTTCCTGCGGCACCAGCTTGACCAGAAGGGCCTGCACCAGGTCCTCGGCATCGTCGGCCGACCCGGTGAAGCGGTAGGCCAGCCGGTAAAGGCGGTCCAGGTGGGGACGCACCAACGCCTCGAACCGCTGCACTTCCGACTGCGCCCGCGGCTGGACGATGGTGCGGACGAATGACCAGATTGTCATGGTCCGTTCACGCCGGGGCTGGACCAGGAAACGAAGTATGGGTCGATCAATTCTGTCGGTGGCCGTTCTGCGAGTTTTAATGTTGAGTCCGCCGTGGGCCGAACTTGCCACGGCTCATCCGACTATACACGTCCGATTTGCCTGTCCGGTTCCATCAAAAACAAAAAAACCGCAAACGCGCTTTTTCCGGGGCTTTCGGGCTTGACGCTGCCCCGGCTGCCCTTGTAGTTATCGCGCCATACCCGTAAGGGATCGACAGGGAGTCACCCGTGATTCGCATGACCGCGAGAAGGATCTCGATCGGCGCGCTGCCCGGCCTGGGCAGGCCGAACGGAATCGCCGGCTTCTAAGCGCAGGTCCGGTCCGCAAGGCGATGCGGACCAGCCAGCGAGGGTTTTGCCGCGATCCCTGAAGCGGCCTTAGCAGGCGCCCGGTCGACCTCCCCACCCACTGGCAGATCGGGCGCTTTTTTTTTGGCGCCGGCCGGACCGGACACGAGTTTTCACCACCAGCGAGTACACCAGCATGAAGAAGAGCCTGATCGTATTAGCCGCGGCCGGCTGCATTGCCCCCGCTTTTGCCGCCGACGTGGGCGTCTCCGTCAACGTCGGCCAGCCCGGCTTCTATGGCCAGATCAATATCGGCAACGTCGCGCCGCAGGTGATCTATGCGCAGCCTGTGGTCATCCAGCCGGAACCGGCCTATGTCGGCGGCCCGATCTACCTGCACGTGCCGCCGGGACACGAGAAGCACTGGGGCAAGCACTGCGCCGAATACCACGCCTGCGGACGCCCGGTCTATTTCGTCCGTGACGACTGGTACAACAGCCAGTATGAGCATGGGCGCGGCGGCGGAGACGAGGGTGAGCACGGCCATGGCCACGGTCACGGCCACGGACACGGACATGGCGACGACTGAGGGGCGCTGAGCGGCCCGCCCGTTTTTACTCCGCCGGCGCCAGCGCCTCCTCGATCAGCCGCCGCAGTTCCGGCACGCAGGAGCCGCAGTTGGTGCCGGCCTTGAGCCTGGCGCCGATTTGCTTGGGCGTGGTGCAGTTCTGCTGGCGGATACAGTTCTGGATGGTGCGGCGGCCGACGCCGAAGCAGGCGCAGACCGTGGGCCCGGTATCGCCGTCCAGCGAGGGACGGCCGGCCAGCAGGCTGGCGCGGTCGGCGTGGTCGAGCCGTTCCTTGGCGAACAGGCTGCCCAGCCACTCGCGTTCGGGCAGGTCCGGGCGCGGCGAGATGAAGACACAGGCGTCGAGCCGGCCGTCGACGATGCGCGCCGCGCGGAAAGCGCCCGCCGAGGCATCGGCGTAGTCGAGCCAGTCGCCAGGGCCCGGCACGCGGGCCCGCACCCACGCCGGCCAGTCGACCTCGCGGCCGCGGCCGGCGAACTCGTAGCGGTGATGCTGCACGCCGGCGCTCCGCGCCCAGTAGGCCAGGCCGGACAATTCCTGTGGGCGCCGCGACAGCAGGAAGCCATGCCAGTCCACGGCAAAAGGCTCGATGCTGGCGGGGGTGTGCTTGAACTCGGGCTCGCCCGAAACCGGGTCCACCACCGGATTGACCAGTGCGCCGGTGCGCGCATCCGCGGCGAAAGCGTCGCTCCAGTGGATCGGCAGGAACAGGCTGCCGCGCCGCTGCTCGCGGCTGGCGTGGACCCTGGCCACCGCCGCTCCCCAGCGGGTGCTGACGCGGGCCAGCTCGCCGGCGCGCAGGCCGTGGCTCAACAGGTCCTGCGGATGCACTTCGACGAAGGGCTCGGGGCGATGCGCGTTCAGCCGCGGCGCGCGGCCGCTGCGCGTCATGGTATGCCACTGGTCGCGGATGCGTCCGGTGTTGAGCACCATCGGGTAATCCTCGTCCGGCGCATTGGCCGGGGCGCGCGGCGCCGTCGGCACGAAGCGGGCGCGGCCATCCGGGGTGCTGAAGCGCAGCTGCGGCAGCGGCCTTGAATCCGGCTCGCCGCGTTCCAGCACCGGCCACTGCACCGGCTCCAGGCCGTCGTACTGCGATTCGCTCAGGCCTTGCAGGCCGGAAAGGTTGAAGGCGCGGAACGCGCCGGGCCCGGCGCCGTTCTCGTGAGCGGACAGCCGCGCATGTTCGTCGAAGATCTCGTGCGCCGACTGGAAGCCGAAACCTTCCTTGCAGCCCAGCCGCTGGGCCAGCTGGCAGATCGCCCACCAGTCCGGCCGCGCCTCCCCCGGCAGCGGCAGGAAGGCGCGCTGGCGCGAGATGCGCCGCTCGGAATTGGTCACGGTGCCGCTCTTCTCACCCCAGGCCGCGGCCGGCAGCAGCACGTGCGCCAGCTTTGCGGTGTCGGTGTCGGCGACGCAGTCCGACACCACCACCAGCTCGCAGCGCCGCAGCGCCTCGCGCGCCTGGTCGGCGGCGGGCAGGCTCACCAGCGGATTGGTGGCCATGATCCATACCGCCTTCACCTTGCCCTGCCCGATCGCCTCGAACAGTTCCACCGCCTTGAGGCCGGCCTTGTCGGCGATGCGCGGGCTGTTCCAGAAGTTCTGCACCCGGGCGCGGTGTACCGGATTGTCCAGATCCATGTGCGCGGCGAGCATGTTGGCCAGGCCGCCGACCTCGCGCCCGCCCATGGCATTGGGCTGGCCGGTGATGGAAAACGGCCCCATGCCCGGCTTGCCGATGCGGCCGGTGTAGAGGTGGCAGTTGATGATGCTGTTGACCTTGTCGGTGCCGGCGCTGGACTGGTTCACGCCCTGCGAGAACAGCGTCACCACCTTGGCGGTGGAGGCGAACAGGGCGTAGAACTCCTCCAGCACGCCGGGCTCGACGCCGCAGGCCCTGGCCACCGCCGGCACATCGCCGCTGTCGCGCGCCGCGGCCAGCGCGGCGTCGAGATTGCTGGTGTGGCCGGCGATGAACGCGGCGTCGCCCCGCCCCTGCGCGTGCAGGTAGTTGAGCAGGCCGTTGAACAGCGGCACGTCGCTGCCGCCGCGCAGCGGCAGGTGCAGGTCGGCCAGGTCGCAGGTCGGCGTGCGGCGCGGGTCGACCACCACCACCTTCAGCTGCGGCCGCTGCTCGCGCGCCGCGGCGATGCGCTGGTAGACCACCGGATGGCACCAGGCGGTGTTCGAGCCGACCAGCACGATCAGGTCGGCGTTCTCCAGATCGGTGTAGTCGCAGGGCACCAGGTCCTCGCCGAAGGCGCGCTTGTGCCCGGCCACGGCCGAGGACATGCACAGCCGCGAGTTGGTGTCGATGTTGGCGGTGCCCCACCAGCCCTTCACCAGCTTGTTGGCGACGTAATAGTCCTCGGTGAGCAGCTGGCCGGAGACGTACAGCGCAACCGCTTCCGGGCCATGCCGCTCGATGATCTGGGCAAACTTGCGCGCGACGTGATCCAGCGCCTCATCCCAGCTCACCTGCTCGTCGCGATAAGCGCCCTCGCGCCCAAGACGGCTGCGGATATGCGGATGCAGCAGGCGCCCCGGCAGCGACACCGTCTCGCCCAGCGCCGAACCCTTGGAGCAGAGACGGCCGAAGTTGGCCGGATGCGCCGGGTCGCCGGCGATCTCGGCCGTGCCGTCGGCGCGCGCCGTGGCCAGCACGCCGCAACCGACGCCGCAATACGGACAGACGGTGCGGACGGCGGGGACCGGTTCGGGCAGGGTCATGACGCCTTCAAGCCGCTGCCGCCACGTCGGCATAGGCCCGCCCGAACAGCAGCCGGTCGCGCAGGGGCGTGACGTCGCGGCCGCTGCCCATCAGCTCCAGGTACCAGGAGCCGTCGCGGGCGTCGCCGTACAGCAGCGCGCCGACCACCCGGTTGTCCTTCAGCACGATGCGCTTGTAGAGGCCGGCTTCCGGGTCGCGCAGGATCAATACCTCGCAGCCGTCGCCGCCGGCGAAGTTGCCGCCGGAGAACAACTCGATGCCGGTGACCTTGAGCGAGGTCGAAACCACCGAGCCGGTGTAGCGCAGGTGACCGAAACCCGCCAGGTGTGCGGCGCAGACGCGTGCCTGCTCCCACAGCGGCGCCACCAGGCCGTAAGTGGCATTGCGGTGCTGCACGCATTCGCCGACGGCGTAGACGCGCGGGTCGTAGGTCATCAGCGTGTCGTCGACCAGTACACCGCGGCCGCATTGCAGGCCGGCTTCCCGGGCCAGCGCCGCGTTCGGCGTGACGCCGGTGGTCATCACCACCAGGTCGGCCGGGATCACCGTGCCGTCCGCGAAGCGCAGGCCGGTGGCGCGCTCGGTGCCTTCCACCGCCGCGGTCCTGGCGCCCAGGATGAACCTGATGCCACGGGCCTCCAGCGACCGGCGCAGCAGCGAGGCGGCATAGGCGTCGAGCTGGCGCTCCATCAGCACGTCGAGGCCGTGCACCACCGTCACCTCCATGCCCTGCTGCAGCAGGCCGTTGGCCGCCTCCAGGCCGAGCAGGCCGCCGCCGATCACCACCGCCTGGCGATGGCTGCGCGACACCTCCAGCATCCGGTTCACATCCTCCAGATCGCGGAAGGTGATGACGCCGGGCAGGTCCTTGCCCGGAATCGGCAAACGGTTCGGGGTCGAGCCGGTCGCCAGCAGCAGGCGGTCGTAGCCGGCCTCCGTGCCGCCGCGTGTGCGCACCAGGCGCCTGCGCCGGTCGATCGCCACCACCGGGTCGCCGGTGTGCAGGGCAATGCCCTGCTTCGCATACCAGGCTAGGTCGTGGAGCACGATCTCTTCGAAGCGCTTCTCGCCGGCCAGCACCGGCGACAACAGGATGCGGTTGTAGTTGCCGCGCGGCTCGGCGCCGAAGATGGTGATGTCGTAGGCGTCCGGCGCGATGCGCAGCAGCTCCTCGACCACGCGCATGCCGGCCATGCCGTTGCCGACCATCACCAGCCGCTGGCGCTTTTCGCTCGGCGCCGCGGCCACGGTGACGCCGACCTGCACCGCGCCGTTGTAGACGCGCACCGGGTAGATCGGCACGCTGACCTCGGCGTCCTCGACGCAGACGCCGTCGCGCAGGCGGAAGTGCTGCTTGTACACCGGCGAGGCCACCACCGGGTGGCCGCCGAGGTCGCCGGTGATGCCGCGCGCCAGCACATTGGCGCCGCTGAACGGGTCGCGGTTGCCGACGGCATAGACCTCCTCGGTCTCGCCCAGGCGGAACACCGCGACCTGCTCGCCGCCGAGCAGCGCAGCAACGCCGGAGTCCGGCCAGATCTCGTCAAGCGCGCAGATAGTGCGCCAGAGGATGCGGGAACTCATACGGGCGTCGCCGGTCGCGTGGCGGGGCCCCGCGCGCAGCATGAGCAGGAAGCGCTTTGCCCCCGGCTGCGGTCGGCGCTCATGCCGCCTCCTTGGCCAGGGCGTTGTGCGCAAGCTCGCGCTCATCCTCGGTCGCCGGCCGGATCTGGCCGCGCTCCTCGACGAACACCACGTTGTTGTCGCCGCTCTCGGCGTTGACGAAGGTGCGGAAGCGGCGCAGCACGGCCGGATCATTGACCGCCTTCTTCCACTCGCACTCGTAGGTGTCGACCAGGTGCTGCATCTCCGCTTCCAGCTCGGCGGCGAGGCCCAGCTTGTCGTCGATCACCACCTGCTTGAGGTAGTCCAGGCCGCCTTCCAGGTTCTCCATCCACACCGAGGTGCGCTGCAGGCGGTCGGCGGTGCGGACGTAGAACATCAGGAAGCGGTCGATGTACTTGATCAGCGTCTGGCGGTCGACGTCGGCGGCCAGCAGGTCGGCGTGGCGCGGCTTCATGCCGCCGTTGCCGCAGACGTAGAGGTTCCAGCCTTTCTCGGTGGCGATCACGCCGACGTCCTTGCTCTGCGCCTCGGCGCACTCGCGGGTGCAGCCGGACACCGCGAACTTGAGCTTGTGCGGCGAGCGGATGCCGCGGTAGCGGTTCTCGATGTCGATGGCGAAGCCGACACTGTCCTGGACGCCGTAGCGGCACCAGGTGCTGCCGACGCAGGACTTCACCGTGCGCACCGCCTTGCCGTAGGCGTGGCCGGACTCGAAGCCGGCGTCGATCAGCTCGCGCCAGATCGCCGGCAGCTCGTGCACCTGCGCGCCGAACAGGTCGATGCGCTGGCCGCCGGTGATCTTGGTGTAAAGCCCGTATTTCTTGGCCACCGCGCCGATGGCGATCAGCTTGTCCGGCGTGATCTCGCCGCCGGGAACGCGCGGCACCACCGAGTAGGTGCCGTCCTTCTGGATATTGGCCAGGTAGTAGTCGTTGGTGTCCTGCAGCTTGGCGTGGCGCGGCTTGAGCACGTGCTCGTTCCAGCACGAGGCCAGGATCGAGCCCACCGCCGGCTTGCAGATGTCGCAGCCGCGGCCCTTGCCGTGGTGCGCCAGCAGCTCGTCGAAGCTCTTGATCTTCTCCACGCGCACCAGGTGGTACAGCTCCTGGCGCGAGTGCGGGAAGTGCTCGCAGATGTGGTTGCTCACCGCCACGCCGCGCGCGGTCAGCTCGTGCTTGAGGATCTGCGTCACCAGCGGGCCGCAGCCGCCGCAGGAGGTCGCCGCCTTGGTGCACTTCTTCAGCGCACCGAGGGTGGTGCAGCCCTCGCCGATGGCGGCGCAGATGTCAGCCTTGCTGACGTTGTTGCAGGAGCAGATCTGCGCCGCGTCAGGCAGGCCGCCGACGCCGAGCACCGGCTTGGCGGCGCCGTCGAGCGACGGCAGGATCAGCGACTCCGGCCGCTCCGGCAGCGCCATGCGGTTGAGCATCATCTGCAGCAGCGTGCCGTAATCCTCGGCCTCGCCCACCAGCACGCCGCCGAGCAGGTACTTGCCATCCTCGCTCACCACCAGCTTCTTGTAGACCTGCGCCCGCTCGTCGATGAAGCTGTAGCACAGCGAGCCCTTGGCCGCGCCGTGGCAGTCGCCGAGGCTGGCCACGTCCACGCCCATCAGCTTGAGCTTGGTGCTCATGTCGGCGCCGGTGAAGCTGGAGCCGGCCTTGCCGGTCAGGTGATCGGCTGCCACTTGCGCCATCTGGTAACCCGGAGCCACCAGGCCGTAGATGCGGTTCTGGTACAGCGCGCATTCGCCGATGGCGTAGATGTCCGGGTCGCTGGTGCGGCAGGATTCGTCGACGACGATGCCGCCGCGGTCGCCCATCGCCAGGCCCGCCTGCTTCGCCAGCTCGTCGCGCGGACGGATGCCGGCGGAGAACAGGATCAGGTCGGTTTCGAGGAAGCCGCCGTCGGCGAACTTCATGCGGTGGCGGTGCTGCTCGCCGTCGACGATCTCCTGGGTGTTCTTGCCGGTATGCACCGTCACGCCCAGCTCTTCGATCTTGCGGCGCAGGATGCGACCGCCGCCTTCGTCGACCTGCACCGCCATCAGGCGCGGCGCGAACTCGACCACGTGGGTGGTCAGGCCCATGTCCTTCAGCGCCTTCGCCGCTTCCAGGCCGAGCAGGCCGCCGCCGACCACGACGCCAACCTTGGACTCGCGGCCGGCCGCGGCGATCGCCTCCAGGTCCTCGATGGTGCGGTACACCAGGCAGGCCGGGCGGTCCTTGCCCGGCAGCGGCGGCACGAACGGATAGGAGCCGGTGGCGAGCACCAGCGCGTCGTACGGCAGCGTCTCGCCGCCGGCGGTGGCCACGGTCTTCGCCGCGCGGTCGATCGCCACGGCCCTGGCGTTGAGCTTGAGCAGCAGGTTGCCATTGCTCTCGAAGAAGCCAGGCGCGACCAGGGACAGGTCGTCCGCCCTCTTGCCGGCGAAGAATTCCGACAGGTGCACGCGGTCGTACGCCGGCCGCGGCTCCTCGCACAGCACCGTGATGTCCAGATCGGCCTTGCCGGCCACGAGCTGCTCCAGCAGCTTGTGGCCGACCATGCCGTTGCCGACGACGACGACCTTCTTCCTGTCCATTGCGTCTCTTGCGTGTGAGCGATCGGGTACGGTTACTCGGCGTGCACCGCGCCGCCGAGGTCAGGCTCGGCGCCCGGCTTGTGCTCGACCACCGCCCAGGTCAGCCACTGCTTCTGCAGCGCCAGGACCAGGACCAGGGCCACCGCCGAGATCACGCCGAACGTGGCGAAACCCATCTGGTAGCTGCCGGTGGTTTCCTTGGCGATGCCCATGATCACCGGCAGATAGAAGCCGCCGATGCCGCCGGCGCAGCCGATGATGCCGGTCATCAGGCCGGTCTTGCCCTGCCAGCGGTGCGGCACCAGCTGGAACGTGGAGCCGTTGCCGAGGCCGAAGCACAGGTACATGGCGAACAGCAGGGCCACGCCGCCCGCCAGCGCGGGCATGATCGCGGCGAAGGCGAAATCCAGCAGGGAGATCAGGCTGAGCAGCACCAGCAGGGAGCGCACGCCGGTCACCTTGTCGGAAATCCAGCCGCCGAACGGACGCACGATGGCGCCGGTGAACGCGAAACCGGACATGAGCAGGCCGGCATCGACCTTGGACATGCCGTACTGCGTGGTCAGCAGCGTGCTGACATAGGACGACATGCCGACGAAGCCGCCGAACGTGATGCTGTAGACCAGCATGATCACCCAGGTGTCGCGCTGCGCCAGCACCGCGCGGTAGCGTTGCGGCAGCACGGAGATGGCCAGCGCCGCGCCGACCGGCGGCAGCAGCAGCAGGCCGGTCTTGCCGGCGCCGAGCCAGCCGGCGTGCACCATCAGGACCAGGCCCACCAGGCCGACCAGGGTGACGAAAAAGCCGGCGAAAGCGGGCTTGCTGCCGCCGCTCTTCGGGCTCAGGTCGCTGGCCCAGAAAAACACCGCGACCGCGGTCAGGGCCAGCAGCGGCAGCGCCGCCGCGGTGGCGTGCTGCCAGCCGAAGCTCTGCGCCAGGCCGGGGAACATGAAGCCGTCGAGCACCGCGCCGATGTTGCCTGCGGCCGCCAGGCCCAGCACCAGGCCCTGCACCTTGGGCGGATAGTTGCTGCCCGCCATCGGCAGCGCCACCGCGAAGCTGGCGCCGCCAACGCCGAGGAACACGCCGAGCACCAGCAGCAGGGTGTAGGACGGCTCGAACGGCAACAGCAGCAGGACGAAGGACGGCAGGGCCGAGAGCGTGATGCCCATCAGGGCCAGCTTCTTGCCGTCGGTGGACTGGAACAGGTTGCCCAGGGTGACGCGCAGGATCGCCGCCGCCAGCACCGGCACCGCGACCAGGAAGCCCTGCTCCGCCGGCGTCATGGTAATGCTCTTGCCGACAAAGGGCGCGAGCGGGCCCAGCATCACCCACACCGTGAAGCCGGTGTCGAAATAGAGGAAGCAAGCCAGCAGCGCTCGCCAGTTACCGCTCTTGAGTGAATCGATGATTTGTTTCATTACCTGTTCCTTGATTCCATCCCGTTGAAGAAGGCCGTCCCGGTGCCGCGACCGGAGCGGCGCCGGTCCCGCGGGCAACAAAAAAGGCGCCTCGCCGCGCTTGCGCGCAGACGGACGCCTTTGTCCATGCAGCCGAAATGTCGCTTCCCGGACCCGCCGTTGGGTCCCCGTGCCCTGCACGGAACCTGGGATGCACCGGATATCGAGCAAGCAGCGTGCCAGCTCCAGGACCCCGGGGCATGGTCCTTGCTATTACTGATCCAGCGCCACGCTTTCCGACGCCGCATCGCCATGCCCGCAAGAGTCCTGATCATCGACACGCACTCCGAGCGCACGGACCAGCTGGCGCAGGCCCTGGGCGCCGCCGGCTTCGTGCTGGCGGGAGTGGTCGGCGAATCGGACGACATCTATGAGGCGGTGCGCAGCCTGGAGCCGGACGCGATCCTGATCGACGCCGACTCTCCTTCGCGCGACACCCTGGAAGGCCTGGCCGTGCTCGGCAAGCGCTTTCCGCGCCCCATCTTGATGCTCAGCGAGTCGGCGGACACCGAAATGGTGCGCGATGCCGCAAGGATGGGCATCAGCACCTACGCCGTGGATGGCCTCTCGCCGACGCTGCTGCGCTCGCTGGTGGAGGTGACCATGGCCCACTTCCAGAACCAGCGCAGCCTCGCCGGGGAGCTGGAGCAGGCGCAACAGGCGCTGGAGGACCGGCGCATCATCGACAAGGCCAAATATCGCCTGGTCCGCGAGATGCGCATGACCGAGGAGCAGGCCTACCACCAGCTGAGGCGCATGGCCATGCAGCGCGGCATGAAGCTGGTGGACCTGGCGCGGCTGCTGAGCGAACGCGGACTCAAGACATGAGCAAGGATACCGACATGAAATCCCCACCGCCGGCGGACGACGCCCGGCCGGCCGGCGCCTCGCGGCGCGAGTTCCTGCACACGGCCGCCGCGGCCGCCGGCGGCACGGCGCTGGCCTCCAGCCTTCCGGCGTGGGCCCGGCAGCCGGCGCGCAAGGGAGCGGACGCGCCCGAGAAGACCCGCGTCACCATCGGCTTCATCGCCCTCACCGACTGCGCCAGCATCGTCATGGCCCAGGAGCTGGGCCTGTTCCGCAAGCACGGGCTGGAGGTGACGCTTTCCAGGCAGCCGAGCTGGGCCGCGATCCGCGACCGCGTCACGCTCGGAGAGCTGGACGCGGCGCACATGCTGTACGGCCTGGTCTATGGCGTGCACCTGGGCGTCGGCGGCCCGCGCAAGGACATGGCGGTGCTGATGGGCCTGAACCACAACGGCCAGGGCATCGTGCTGTCCAACGAGCTGCGTGATCGCGGCGTCCGCGACGGCGCTTCGCTGAGGCAGCTGATCGAGCGGCGGGAGCGCAGCTACACCTTCGCCCAGACCTTCCCCACCGGCACGCATGCGATGTGGCTGTTCTACTGGCTCGCGGCGGCGGGCATCGATCCGCTGCGCGACGTGAAAGTCATCACCGTGCCGCCACCGCAGATGGTCGCCAACATGCGCGCCGGCAACATGGACGGCTACTGCGTCGGCGAGCCCTGGGGCGGCGCCCGCGCCATCCACGACGGCATCGGCTTCTCCGTCACCACCACCCAGGCGATGTGGCGCAACCATCCGGAGAAGGTGCTGGGCACGACACGCGAGTTCGTCGAGCGGTATCCCAACACCGCCCGCGCCATGATCCGCGCCGTGCTGGAGGCCTCGCAGCACCTGGACCAGGCGGAGCACCGCGATCACGCCGCCCAGGTGATCAGCGACCGGCGCTACGTCGACGGCCCGGCGCCGCTGATCGCGGCGCGGCTGCGCGGCGAGTACGAGGACGGGCTGGGCCGCAGCTGGCAGGAGGCGGACTGCATGAAGTTCCACAACGGCGGCGAGGTGAACTACCCCTACCTCTCGCACGGCATGTGGTTCCTGACGCAGCAGCGGCGCTGGGGCCTGCTGCCGTATGACGTGGACTACCTTGCGGTCGCGCGGCAGATCAACCAGGTCGACCTGTACGCCGGCGTCGCGCGCGAACTGGGCGTCGCGGTGCCGGACCATCCGCTGAAGGCGGAGACCCTGTTCGACGGGCGGGTGTGGGATCCATCCCGCCCGCGGGAGTACCTGGCCGGGTTCGAAATCAGGGCCTGATCCGGGCCGCAAGGGCCACGCTGCCGGCTCAGGCAGCCGCTTCCGGCGCCATCGCCACGTTGAGGGCCAGCCAGGCCCGCGGCACGCCGCTCTCGTGATCGAGCAGCCAGCGCTTGCGCGGCAGGCCGCCGCCGTAGCCGGTGAGCGTGCCGTTGGAGCCGACCACGCGATGGCAGGGCACGATGATCGAGATCGGGTTGCGGCCGTTGGCCAGGCCGACCGCGCGCGAGGCCTTCGGCTGGCCCAGCCGGCAGGCCAGCTCGCCGTAGCTGACGGTCTGGCCGTAGGGGATGTTCAGCAGCTCCTGCCACACCCGCTGCTGGAACTCGGTGCCGTGCATCGCCAGCGGCAGGTCGAACACTTTCAGCTCCTCGGCGAAATAGGCGCGCAGCTGCTGCCGCGCCGCGCGCAGGCGCTGATCATCGCGGCGCCAGTGGTCCTGCATGCCCGACCAGTGCGCGTGCTGCTGCATGTACAGGCCGGTCAGGGCCGTGCCGCTGGACAGCAGCAGCAGCTCGCCGACCGGGCTCGGCATGGTGCTGAAGAACCTCGTCTGATCCATCACTCAAGCTCCGTTTAGCCTTCCTGGCGGAACCCCGCATTTCCCGCCCTGGCCCGGCCCCGCCGGCCAGCCGCGCGGCGCGGATCCGCTCCCCGGCGCACTCGCCTCACCCGCCCGCATATCCCTGCCACAGGTGCAGCACGCCGTAGGCCCGCCATGGCCGCCAGCCTTCGGCCGCCACCACCGCGTCGCGCGGCTTCGACACGCCGAGCGCGCGGTAGATTCCCAGGTCCGACGCCGGGAACGCGTCGGGATCGCGCAGCGCGCGCATCGCCACGTACTGCGCGGTCCAGTCGCCGATGCCCGGCAGTTCCTTCAGCGCCGCCACCGTGCGTTGCGGGTCGACGCCGGGCTCCAGCCGCAGGCGACCCTCGTGCACCGCCCGCGCCAGCGCCAGCACCGTGCGCGCCCGCGCGCCCGGCATGCCCAGGCCGGCGACCGCATCCTCGTCCGCCGCCGCGAGCAGCGCCGGGAGCGGCCCGCTGCCGGTCACCGCCCCGAACGGCGTCGGCAGCGGCTCGCCATAGGCGCGCGCGAAGCGGCCGAAAATGGTGGTCGCCGCCTTCACCGTGACCTGCTGGCCCAGCACCGCGCGCAGCGCCAGCTCGAAGCCGTCGAAGGCGCCGGGCACCCTCAGCCCCGGCCGGCGCTCCACCGCGGGCCGCAGGCGCGGGTCGGCCTTTAGATGTTCGGCGATGGCCTGTGGGTTTGCATCCAGGTCGAACAGCCGGCGCAGCCGCGCCAGCAGCGGCGTCAGCACCGGCAGCAGCCCCAGCGAGACCTCGACCCGCAGCGCCGCCTCTCCCGGCGCCGGCCCCGCCGCGAGCCAGCCGGCGCAGCCGCCGAGGCGCACCGCGCGCACGTAGCGCCCGTCCACCGCCGCTTCGACCCCGGCCGCGCCGCGCCCGACGAGGAAGCCCAGCAGGCCGTCCCAGTCCAGCGGCGGCCGGTATGCCAGCTTCAGCGTCACCGTGTCGGCCGCCGCGGCCGGCGCCTGGCTGCGGCGCAGCGCGCCCGGGCTGAGCCGGTAGCGGGTGCGGAACAGGTGATTGAAGCGGCGCAGGCTCGAAAAGCCGCTGGCGAACGCGACCTCGGCGATGCGGATCTGCGTCTCGGTCAGGAGCTGCTTCGCCAGCAGCAGGCGGCGGGTCTGCGCCAGCTCCACCGGCGCCACGCCGTAGTGCCGCTCGATCGCGCGGCGCAGCTGGCGCCCGCTGAGGTCGAACTCCGCCGCGAGGCGGTCGAAGCTGCCCTCGTTGAGCGCCCCCGCTTCGATCCGCGCCACCGCCAGTCCCGCGACGCGGCCGACCGCGTCCATCGGCGCGCCGCCCGGCGCCAGCTCCGGCCGGCAGCGCAGGCAGGGGCGGAAGCCCTCGCGCTCGGCGCTCGCGGCGTTGGCGAAGAAGCGGCAGTTGTCGCGCCGCGGCAGGCGCGTCGGGCAGATCGGCCGGCAATAGATGCCGGTGCTGGTGACGCCGACGTAGAACAGCCCGTCGAAACGGCTGTCGCGGGCGTGGAGGCTGCGGTAGCAGTGGTCGGGATCCAGTTCCATGGCGCCAGTCTAGACCCGTGCCGGGGCGACGTCTCGCCGTTTTCGGACATGAGTGCGGGGATTAAAATGAGCCGGTCCGCCGTTCCCGTGAAACCGATGAAACACGTGCTGTTCCTGTGCACCGGCAACTACTACCGCAGCCGCTACGCGGAGCTGCTGTTCAACGCGCTCGCGCCGACCGCGGGCGTGCCCTGGCACGCCGATTCGCGCGGGCTGAACCTCGCGGCCGGCGCCGGCAACGTCGGCCCGATCTCGCCGTTCGCCGCCCAGAGGCTGCTGTCGCGCGGCATCGACAGCGCCGCGGCGCAGCGCTTCCCGCTTGCCGCGCGGGCGGCTGACTTCGCGCAGGCCGATCTCGCGATCGCGCTGAAGCGCGCCGAGCACCAGCCCCTGGTGCTCGCGCATTTCCCGCAGTGGGCGGAGCGGATCGAGTACTGGGACATCCATGACATCGACGTCGGGCCGCCGGACGCGGCGCTGGCCGGCATCGACGCCGCGCTGAACCGGCTGCTGGCGCGCCTGGGCGCCGCCTGAGCGCGCTCGCGCGGCGCCCGGATGGCCGATAATGGGGCCATCCCGTTCCAGCTCCCCCAACGTGCCCGATTCCCCCGACGAGATCCGCCCCGAAGCGCTGGTTGAAACGCTGAAGCGCTGGTTCGGCTTCGAACGCTTCCGCCCCGGCCAGGAGGCCGTGGTGCGCGACGCCCTGGCCGGGCGCGACCTGCTCGCGATCATGCCCACCGGCGGCGGCAAGAGCCTGTGCTTCCAGCTGCCGGCGCTGCTGCGGCGCGGCGTGATGGTGGTGGTGTCGCCGCTGATCGCGCTGATGCAGGACCAGGTGCGGCTGCTGCGCGACATGGGCATCCCGGCGACCTTCCTCAACTCCTCCCTCGACGGTCGCGAAGCGGCCGAGCGCATGGCCGGCCTGCTGCGCGGCGACTACAAGCTGCTGTACCTGGCGCCGGAGCGGCTGCTGCTGCCGGAGTTCCTGGAGGGCTTCCTGGCGCGGCTGGAGGAGGCGCAGGGCCTGTCCGGCTTCACCATCGACGAGGCGCACTGCGTCTCGGAATGGGGCCACGACTTCCGGCCGGAATACCGCCAGCTCGGCCAGCTGCGCGACCGCTTCCCGCAGGTGCCGGTGTTCGCCTTCACCGCCACGGCGACCGGCCGCGTGCGGGAGGACATCGTCCACCAGCTGCGCCTGCGCCAGCCCAAGGTGGATGTGGCCAGTTTCAACCGGCCGAACCTGCACTACGCCGTGCGGCCGAAGGACGGCCGCCAGACCTATGCCGAAATCCTGGCGCGGGTGCGCAAGGGTGGCGCCGGCATCATCTACTGCCTGTCGCGCAAGCGCGTCGAGGAGCTGGCGGACAAGCTCGCCGTCGACAAGGTGCGCGCACTGCCCTACCACGCCGGGCTGGATGCGGCGACGCGGCGCGACAACCAGGACGCGTTCATCCGCGACGACGCGCAGGTGATCGTCGCCACCGTGGCCTTCGGCATGGGCATCAACAAGCCGGACGTGCGCTGGGTCATCCACTACGACCTGCCCAAGACCATGGAAGGCTATTACCAGGAGGCCGGCCGCGCCGGCCGCGACGGCGACCCGGCGGACTGCACGCTGTATTTCGGCCTGGGCGACATCCACACCGCGGAATTCCTGATCTCGCAGAAAATCCATCCGGACACCGGCGCGCCGCTGGAGCAGGAGCAGCGCATCGCCCGCCAGGCGCTGCGCAAAGTGCTGGACTACGCCCAGTCCGGCGAATGCCGCCGCGCCGTGCAGCTGCGCCACTTCGGCGAGGAGTTCCGTCCGCCCTGCGGCGCCTGCGACAACTGCCTGGACCCGAAGCCGGTCGAGGACTGGACCCTGGAAGCGCAGCAGTTCCTGTCCTGCGTCGCACGCCTGGCGCAGCGCGGCAGCCGCTTCGGCTCCAGCTACGTCATCGACCTGCTGCGCGGCGCGGAAAACCAGAAGATCATCGACCGCGGCCACCAGCAGCTCAGCACCTACGGCATCGGCAAGCAGCGCTCGCAGGACGAGTGGCGCCTGCTGGCGCGCGCCCTGCTGCTGCAAGGTCTGGTCAGCGAAACCACCGACGGTTACCCGGTGCTGATGCTCAACGCCGAGAGCCGCGCCGTGCTCAAGTCCGAGCGCCGCGTGCTGCTGGCGGTGCCGCCGAAACGCGAGCGCGCCGCCGCACGCCGGGCCTCGCGCGCCGCCGCGGCCGATACCCCGGTCACGCCGCTGGGCGAGGAGTTGTTCGAACGGCTGCGCACCCTGCGCAAGCGCCTCGCCGACGAGCAGCGCGTGCCGCCTTACGTGGTGTTCGCCGACGCGGCACTGCGCGCCATGGCCGAGCAGCAACCGCAGACGCTGGGCGCCTTCGCGGAGATTTCCGGCGTCGGCCGCCACAAGCTGGAAACCTATGGCGAGACTTTCATCCGGGAGATCCGCGCCTTCCGCGGCGAGCGCGGGCTGGCGGTGGAGCACGCCGCCTGAGGGCCGTGCCCGTCCCGCCCTGCACCGCGCTCAGCCGGCGGCCGGCTTCGGCGCCGGCAGCGAGTAGCTGCCGGTGACATGGGCCACCAGCGTTTCCGGCTCGGCCGCGGAATACAGCAGCGCCTCCATCACCGCCAGCTTGCGCCCGAGCTTGAGCAGCCGGCCTTCGCCGAGGATGTCGCCGGGCCTGGCCTTGTTGAGGAAATTGATGTTGAAGTTGGAAGTCACCGCCATCAGCTCCGGGCCGATGTGGGACAGCACCAGGGCATACATCGCCAGGTCCGCCGCGGTGAACAGCGCCGGGCCGGACAGCACCTTGCCCGGCCGCAGCATCGAATCGCGGTAGATCAGGCGCACCCGCACCCGGCCGGGCTCGGCCTGCTCGACCTTCAGCCAGGGGCTCTTCGAGGCAAAGCCGAGCTGGATCAGGTCTTCCACCTGCTGGGCCGTCATCTTCAGTTCCATCGGGGTTCCGTTCCGCCTAAAGTGGTCCGATTGTAGGGGAATGCCCGGCCCGCAGGTCCCGCCGAGCCCCGCCGCCCCAACCTCACGTAAAATGCCCTCACGCGCTCGTAGCTCAGTCGGATAGAGCATCGGCCTTCTAAGCCGAGGGTCGCAGGTTCGATTCCTGCCGAGCGCGCCATCCCTTCGCCGCTGCCCTCCCCGCGTCGCCCGCAAGGTTCGAAGGGCCCGTTCCCGCAGATCCGCGAACTTGCCCGGCCGATCAGGCTCCAAATAGCGAGGACGAGCAGGGCGCGAGCATGAGCAGAGTGCGTGTTTCCGAGCAGCATTTGCGTGAATTGATCGGCGAAGCCATGCGCGAGCCGCCGGGCGCGTGCGCCGACTGCGTGCCGCAGGAACTGTCGCCGATCAAGGTGGTCCACGGCGGGGCCAACTGGCAGCTGCTGTCGCATCGCATCCCGTGTCCGCCCGGCTGTACGGAAAAGCTGCTGCAGACCTGCCGCGATCTGGCCGGGCGCTATGACGTGGACTGGCCCTGAGGCCGGCGCCCCGGCCGGGAAACCACATGGCCGAGAACATCCCGCCCGCCCACGGCGAAGGACTGCTCCGCCTTTACCGCGAGCTGTGGCGCCACGCCGCGGGCGCGCGGCGCTCGATGGCCGTGGCCATGCTGCTGCTGCTGCTGTCGCAGCTGTTCCGCCTGCTGATCCCGTTCTTCGCCGGCCGCGCCATCAACACGCTGCAGTTGCAGGGGCTGCCCGGACTGGCCAAGGCGGCGGTGTGGCTGTCGCTGGTGTTCCTCGCCACCGTGGCCTGCTGGATCATGCACGGACCCGGCCGCGTGCTGGAGCGCAATGCCGCCCTGGTGGTGCGTTCCAGCGTCTCGTCCTCGCTGGTCGAGAAGTTCCTGTCGCTGCCGCTGGCGTGGCATGAGACCAGCCACTCGGGCGCCACCGCGCACCGGATCGAGCAAAGCTCGCGGGCGCTGTTCGATTTCGCCCAGAACCAGTACGTCTACCTGCAGAACGCGGTCAACCTGGTCGGCCCGGTGATCGCGCTGTGGCTGATCGAGCCGGCGGTCGGCGTCGCCGCCCTCGGCGGCCTGGCCCTGGTCAGCGCCATCATCGTGGCCTACGACCGCTCCCTGATCCGCCTGGCGTGGCACGAGAACGAGGCGGAGCGTTCCTATGTGGCGACGGTGGTGGACGTGATCGGCAACGTCGTCACCGTGCACGCCCTGCGCCAGGTGCGCGGCGTGCTCGCCCTGGTGCGCCGGCGCCTGGAGGCGGTCTACAAGCCGCTGCGCCGCTCCATCGTCGTCAACGAGGCCAAATGGGGCAGCGTCGACCTGTTCAGCCAGGCCCTGGCCTGCGCCCTGCTGATCCTCTACGTCTGGATGAGCGCGCGCGGCCTCGGCGGCCGCCCCCCGGTGCCCGCCGCCACCACCCCGACGCCGACGCTGCCGCTGGGCAACGTCTACATGGTCTGGGAATACGCCCAGCGGGCGGGCGGCGTGATCGCCTCCATCGCCACCTACTTCCAGACCTTCGCCCGGCAGAACGCCGACTACGCCGCCGGCGACACCATCCGCGCCGCCCAGCCCTCGCACTTCTTCGACATCTGGCCGGTGACCCCCGAGCAGGGCGCCTGGCGCCGCATCCAGGTGAGCGGCCTGCAGTTCCGCCATGCCCGCGCCGCCCCCGGCACGCTCAGCCTCAGCGGGCTGGAATTCACGCTGGAGCGCGGCAAGCGCTACGCCCTGATCGGCGGCAGCGGTTCCGGCAAGAGCACCCTGCTGCGGGTGCTGGCCGGGCTGTACCTGCCGGAAAGCCTGCAGCTTGTGCAGGACGGCCGCCGCATCGACCAGGCCCGCGCGGCGGCGCGCTTCCTGCGAGCCAATTCGACCCTCATTCCGCAGGACGCCGAGGTGTTCGAGGGCACCATCGCCGAGAACCTCGAGCTGTGCGAAACCCGCGCCGGCGTGCCGCCGGTGGAAACCTACCCGCGGGCCCTGGAAGTGGCCTGCGCCATCGATTTCCTGGGCGGCGAGGGGCAGGCCCTGGAACGCCACGTCGCGGAGGGCGGCGCCAACTTGTCGGGCGGCCAGCGCCAGCGCGTATCGCTGGCGCGCGGCGTGGTCGCCGCCACCGACTCCTCGCTGCTGCTGCTCGACGAGCCCACCGCCAGCCTCGACCCCTACAGCGAGCGCTGCGTGCACGACCGCCTGTTCGCCGCCTTTCCCGCCGCCTGCATCATCTCCTCCCTGCACCGCCTGAACCTGCTGCCGCGTTTCGACGAAATCCTGCTGCTGGAGCGCGGCCGCCTGCTCGCCCGCGGCACTTTCGCCGAGCTGGAGCAGAGCTCCCCCGAATTCCGCAGCATGCTGGTCGCACAAGGGCTGCGGGCCGCCTGAACCACCGCTGCGCCGGGAGAAAATCCGACAAATCGGGCCTCCCGATGCATCGTTGCACCGCCGCGGGGAACTTCGAAAAAAAACCCGCCTCGTAACTGTAGGTGCGCCGCAGCGGTGCATCGTCGGTACCGCAAGGTACGGAGTCGCAGCCGCAGCATCGGCACGCAAGGAGGCGTGGCCCATGAGGACGATTGCACTGATCAGTGAACATGCTTCGCCGCTGGCCACCGCCGGCGGCACCGACAGCGGCGGCCAGAACATCTACGTCGCCAACATCGCCCGCCAGCTGGCGCGGCGGGACTGGCGGGTGGACGTTTTCACCCGGCGCGACAACCGCTTCACGCGCGAGGTCGTCAACTGGCTGCCCGGCATCCGCGTCATCCACCTCGACGCCGGGCCGCCGCGGCCGATCCCCAAGGAGGAGCTGCTGCCGCTGATGGACGAATTCGGCGACAACCTGCTGCGGATGTGCGGCCGCCGCCAGTACGACCTGCTGCATGCCAATTTCTTCATGTCCGGACGCGCCGCCCTGCCGGTCCGCGAGCGCCATGGGCTGCCGCTGATGGTGACCTTCCACGCCCTGGGCCGGGTCCGCCGGCGCCACCAGAACCAGGCCGATCTGTTCCCCGACGAGCGCTTCGCCGTCGAAGACCGCCTGATCCGCGAGGCGGACCGCATCATCGCCGAGTGCCCGGAGGAGCGTTCGGACCTGGTGTCGCTGTACCAGGCAGACCCGGAGCGCATCGACGTCGTGCCTTGCGGCTTCGACCCGCGCGAAATGCGCCCGATGGACCGGGCGGCCGCGCGCCAGAGCCTCGGCTGGAGCGCGAAGGAATTCATCGTTCTCCACGTCGGGCGCCTGGTGCCGCGCAAGGGTGTGGACGACGTCATCCGCGCGGTCGCGGCGCTGCGCCGCAATACCGGCCTGGAGGCGCGCCTGTACGTCGTCGGCGGCAATTCCGAACGGCCCGATCCCGGGCGCACGCCGGAAATCGGCCGCCTGCAGCAGCTGGCCGTGGACTGCGGGGTGGAGCGGCAGGTCTGCTTCCTGGGCCGGCGCCCGCACGAAGCGCTGGCCGAGTACTACGCCGCCGCGGACGTCTTCGCCACCACCCCCTGGTACGAACCCTTCGGCATCACGCCGGTCGAGGCGATGGCCTGCGGCACCCCGGTGGTCGGCTCGCGCGTCGGCGGCATCCGCACCACGGTGCTCGACGGCGTGACCGGCCTGCTGGTGCCGCCGCAGGATCCGGAGGCGCTGGCCGCGGCCCTGGCCGAGCTGGCCGCGGATCCGCAGCTGCGCCGGCGCATGGGGCTGGCCGGCCGCAACCGCGCCCTGCGTCACTACACCTGGCAAAACGTGGGCAACCGCCTGGCCGGGATCTTCGAGCGCGCCATCGTCTCCAATCCGCGGCGCAGCTCCCCGGCTCCGGCTTCCGCCGAGGCCCGGGCATGACCGCCGCAGTGTTCCTCGACAAGGACGGCACGCTGCTGGAAAACCTGCCGTACAACACCGCGCCGGAGCTGATCCGTCCGGCGCCCGGCGCGGAGGAAGCCCTGCGCCTGCTCGGCGCCACGGACATGAAGCTGTTCGTGGTCAGCAACCAGCCGGGCGTGGCCCTGGGCCACTTCCGCGAAGAGGCGCTGCACGACCTCGCCCGCTGGCTGGAAGCCTGGTTCCGCCGCTGTGGCGCGCGACTCGAGGAATTCACCTGGTGCCCCCATGCTCCGGCGTCCGACGGCAACCCGGTCTGCACCTGCCGCAAGCCGCAGCCCGGCCTGCTGCTGGAGCTGGCGCGTCGGCACCAGCTCGACCTCGCCCGCTGCTGGATGATCGGCGACATCCTCGACGACGTCGAAGCCGGCGAGCGCGCCGGGTGCCGCACCATCCTGCTCGACAACGGCGGCGAAACCGAATGGAAGCCGGGTCCCTTGCGCCGGCCGGCGTACCGCGTCGCCGACCTCGCCGCGGCCGTCCGCCTGCTCGGCACGGCGCCCCCGAACGGAATCCAGCAGGCGGCCGCATGACGGCGGCAGCACAACCGGCCGCCTGGGACCAGGCCCGGCGCATCCTCTGCGTGCGCCTGGACAACCTCGGCGACGTGGTGATGACCACCCCGGCGCTGGCGGCGCTGAAGGCGGCGCGGCCGCAACGCCAGCTGGTGCTGCTCGGCTCGCCCGCCGGCTGCGCCGCGGCGGCGCACATTCCGCAGCTCGATGGCTGCATTTCCTATGCCGCGCCCTGGATCAAGCATGACGGCGGCTCGGGCGACGCCGCCGCCGACCTGGAGATGGTCGCGCGCCTGCGCGAGCAGCGCTTCGACGCGGCCGTGATCTTCACCGTCTACAGCCAGAGCGCGCTGCCCGCCGCCCTGCTGTGCCGCATGGCCGGCATTCCGCTGCGCCTGGCCCACAGCCGCGAAAACCCCTACGACCTGCTGACCGACTGGATCGCCGAGACCGAGCCGGCGCCGCGGCTGCGCCACGAGGTGCGGCGCCAGCTCGACCTGGTCGCCGCGGTCGGCGCCGTCGCGCCGGACGAGCGCTTGAGCTTCGTCGTGCCCGAAGCCGACGACTGGCGCGTGCGCCGCCTGCTGCACGCGCGCGGGGTGAACCCCGCACGCCCCTGGCTGCTGGTGCACCCCGGGGCGACGGCGCCGTCGCGGCGCTATCCGCCGGAGCGCTTCGCCGCCGCGCTGGAACTGGTCCACCGGGATCTCGGCCTGCCGGTGGTGTTCGGCGGCAGCGCCGCCGAGGCGGAACTGGTGCAGCGCGTGCGCGGCGGCCTCGGCTTTCCCAGCCACAGCCTAGCGGGTGAGCTGTCCTTGGGCGAGTGCGCCGCCGCCATCCGGCTGGCCGCCGTGCTGCTGTCGAACAACAGCGGGCCGGTCCATCTCGCCGCCGCCCTCGGCACCCCGGTGGTGGACCTCTATGCGCTGACCAACCCTCAGCACACGCCCTGGCTGGTGCGCGGGCGGGTGCTGTATCACGACGTGCCGTGCCGCTTCTGCCTCAAGAGCATCTGTCCGGAAGGGCACCAGCTGTGCCTGAGAGGCGTCAGCCCGGAGCAGGTGGCCGACGCGGTGGCCGAGCTGCTCGAAACCGGCAAGGGCGATCGTCCGCTGCCGCCCCGTCCCTTGCCCGCTTTCGCCATGGAGATGCGTGCATGAAAGCGCCGCTGTACACCCTGGGCATCAACGCCGCCTTCCACGACTGCGCCGCCGCGCTGGTGCGCGACGGCGAGGTCATCGCCGCCGCCGAGGAAGAGCGCTTCACCCACGTCAAGCACGGCAAGCGGCCGCTGCCGTTCACCACCTGGCAGCTGCCGTTCCATGCCATCGACTTCTGCCTCCGCGAAGCCGGCATCGGCCTGTCCGGGGTCGGCCACTTCGCCTACTCCTTCAATCCGCGCCTTTTTTCCGAAGGCAACGCCGCCACGGTGATCGACGAGGCGGTGTGGAGCGTGGAACAGGCGGAAAAAGAGGGCGGCAGCTTCGGCCTGCCGCCGTCCATCCCGCTGCCGCTGGAGCCCTCCCGCCACGCCGCCGCCGGCCCGGTGCATTCGCCCTGGGATCCGCTGTTCCTGGCCTACATCGTCAACGCCCCGCGCCAGCTGGCCAGCGGCGCGCCGCACCACTTGCAGGCCCGCTTCGCCGGCGCCGACGAGGAGCAGGTGCGCGCGCGCTGGCACTTCGTCGAACATCACCTGGCGCATGAGGCCAGCGCCTTCCTCGCCGCCCCGTTCGAGGAATGCGCGGTGCTGTCGATGGACGGCCGCGGCGAGCGCGCCACCACCAGCTGCGGCCTGTATTCCGGCGGCCGCTACCAGCGTCTGCGCCAGGTGGACGTGCCGCACTCGCTGGGCCTGCTCTACGAGGACGTGACGCGTTACCTGGGCTTCCTGCATTCCTCCGACGAATACAAGGTGATGGCGCTGGCCTCGTTCGGCCGGCCGGTCCACGCCGACCGCTTCCGCGCCATGGTCAGGCTCGACGACGCCGGCGGCTACACCGTCGAGCGCGCCGACCTGGCGGCGCTGTTCGGGCCGGCCCGCCGGCGCGGCGGCCCCCTCGAGCAACGCCACTACGACATCGCCAGCTCGCTGCAGCTGGTGCTGGAGGAATCGGCCCTGCACCTGGCGGCCTGGCTGCACCGCCGTGCCGGCGGCGTGCACAATCTCGCCCTGGCCGGCGGTGTGGCGCTCAATTGCGTGATGAATTCGCGCCTGCGCGACGAAGGCCCGTTCGAGCGGGTCTGGGCCCAGCCCGCCGCCGGCGACGCCGGCACCGCGCTCGGCGCCGCGCTGTGGATCGATCACGCCGTCCGGCGCCACGATGGCAGCGGACGGCGCTGGGCCATGCACCACGCCTATCTCGGCCCGCAGTTCAGCGACGAGGAGATCGAGCAGTTCCTGCGCTGGTCCAAGCTGCCGTACCGCAGGCTCGACGATGTCGCCGCCGCCACTGCGCGCCTGCTCGCCGCGGACAAGGTCATCGGCTGGTATCAGGGCCGCATGGAATTCGGGCCGCGCGCGCTGGGAGCCCGCTCGATCCTAGCCTCGCCGATCAGCCCCGACATGCAGCGCCGCCTCAACGACATCAAGGACCGCGAGGACTTCCGCCCGGTGGCGCCGGTGGTGCTGGAGGAGCGCGCCGCCGAATGGTTCACGCGCTTGCGCCCGCGCCATCAGCCGTCGCGCGCGGCGGGGGCCGACGACGAAATCTTCCCTGCGCCGTACATGCTGTTCATCTTCGACGTACGTCCGGAGATGGCCGCGCGCATCCCGGCGGTGCGCCACGTCGACGGCACCGCGCGGGTGCAGACCATCAACCGCGCACAACACCCGCTGTACCACGAGCTGCTGGTCCAGTTCGAGCGCCTCACCGGCGTGCCGGTGCTGGTCAATACCTCGTTCAACACCCGCGGCGAGCCGGTGGTGTGCACCCCGCGCGACGCGGTGGAGTCGTTCTGGACCTCGCCGCTGGACGCGCTGGTGATCGGCCCGTTCCTGCTGGAGAAGGCGGCGTGAGCGACGCGGCCCCGCCCGAGGGCGGCGGCGCGGGCCTGCGCGTCTCGGTGGTGGTGCCCACCTGGCGCCGGCCGGCGCTGCTGGAGCGCTGCCTGCGCGCCCTGTGCCGGCAGGATCTCGATCCCCGGCGCTACGAAGTCGTGGTCGCCGACGACGGTCCCGACGCGGACACCCTGGCCGCGGTGCGGCGGGTCCTCCACGACTGCGGCGGCCGCCGCATCCTGCGCTACATCCCGGTGCCCGACACCCAGGGGCCGGCCGCCGCGCGCAATGTCGGCTGGCGCGCGGCAAGGGGGGAAATCATCGCCTTCACCGACGACGACACCATTCCCGAACCGTCCTGGCTGCGCCAGGGCCTGGCGGCGATCGGCCCCGACCAGGTTGCCGCCGCCGGCCGGGTGCGGGTGCCGCTGCGCGCCCGACCGACCGATTACGAACGCGATGCCGCCGGACTGGAGCGGGCCGAGTTCGTCACCGCCAACTGCTTCGTGCGGCGCGAAGCGCTGCGCGAGCTCGGCGGCTTCGACGAGCGCTTCACCGCCGCCTGGCGTGAGGATTCCGACCTGCAGTTCCGGCTGATCGAGCGCTACGGCGAACACTGCATTGCCCGGACCGCCCTGGCGACGGTGGAGCACCCGGTGCGCCCGGCGGGTTTCGCCGTGAGCCTGCGCCAGGTGCGCAAATCCATGTTCGACGCCCTGCTCTACAAGAAGCATCCGCGCCTGTACCGCAGCCGCATCGCGCCGCCCATCTGGCGCTACTACGCCATCGTCGCCGCCCTGCTGGCGGTGGTGACGCTCGAACTGGCCGGGCTGCGGACGGCGGCCGCGGCCGCCTTGCTGGTCTGGCTGGTCCTGACCCTGCGCTTCTGCCTGCTGCGGCTGCGCGGCAACGAGCGCAGCGCCCGCCATGTCGCCGAGATGCTGCTGACGTCGGTGCTGCTGCCGCCGCTGTCGCTGTATTGGCGCAGCCTCGGCGCGCTGCGCTGGCGCGTGGTGTTCCTGTGACCGCCGCGGCGCAGGCGCGACCGCCGCCGGCGAGCCCGCTGTTCGACCCGGCGCCGCGGCGCATCGCCGTGTTCCGCGCCCTGCACCTGGGCGACCTGTTGTGCTCGGTGCCGGCGCTGCGCGCGCTGCGCAGCGCGGCGCCGCAAGCGCACGTCGCGCTGGTGGGCTTGCCCTGGGCGCGCGATTTCGTCGCGCGCTTCGGCGCCTATCTCGACGAACTGGTGGAGTTTCCCGGCTATCCGGGCTTCCCCGAGCGCGAAGCCGGCGACGAGGCCCTGCAGACGTTCCTGCAGAGGTCCCGCCGCCGGCGCTACGACCTGGTGATCCAGCTGCATGGCACGGGCTACGAGGTCAATCCCATCGCCCTGGCCATGGGCGCGCGCCACTGCGCCGGCTTTCACCCCCAGGGCAGTGCCGCCCCGACGCCCTGGTTCGTGCCCTGGCCCGAGGACCAGCCCGAAATCCGCCGCTATCTGCGGCTCACCGACCACATCGGCGCGGCGACGCAGGGCGAGCATCTCGAATTCCCGCTGAACGACGACGACCGCGCGCAGGCCGCCACGCTGCTGCGCGCGCACAGCCTGGCGGCGATGCCGTACGTCTGCCTGCATGCGGGAGCACGCCTGCCTTCGCGGCGCTGGCCGCCGGAACGGTTCGCCTGGGTGGCGGACTATCTGGTCCGCACCGGCTTGCCGGTGCTGCTTACCGGCGGGGCCGGCGAGACGGCGCTGGCCGCGGCCGTGCTGGAACACGTCCCGCCGCGGCAGCGGCCGTTCGTCCATAACCTGGCCGGAAAAACGACGTTGGGCAGCCTGGCGGCGCTGGTCGCCCACGCGCGACTGGTGGTGAGCAACGACACCGGCCTGTCGCATGTCGCCGCGGCGGTGCGCACACCCAGCGTGGTGATCTCGTCCGGCGGCGACGCCCGGCGCTGGGCGCCGCTCGACCATCGCCACCATCGCGTCCTCTGGCACGACCTGCCGTGCCGTCCCTGCGCGCACGAAACCTGCCCGATCGGCCATCCCTGCGCCCTGGCCATCGAACCGCTGACGGTGGCGGAAGCCATCGAAGCGGTCATGCATCACACGGAGCCCCGCTATGAATGAACCGAAACGCCTGCGCATCCTGACCTGGCAGGTCCACGGCAACTACCTCTACTACCTCAGCCAGGCCCCGCACGACTTCTGGCTGGTCACCCGGCCCGGCCACCCGCCGGGCTACGCCGGCCGCACCGCGTCGTTCCCCTGGGGCCCGAACGTCCACGAGGTGGCGCCGCCCCAGGTCCGCGCCATGGATTTCGACGTGGTGCTTTACCAGAGCCGCGTGCACTGGGACGAGGATCGGCATCAGCTGCTGTCGCCGGCGCAGCGCCAGCTGCCCTGCATCTACCTGGAGCACGAACCACCGCAGCAGCGCCCCGTCGACCAGCGCCATTGGGCGGAAGACGCTTCGCTGCTGGTGCACGTCACCTCTTTCAATGCCCTGATGTGGGACAGCGGAAGCGCCCGCGTGCGGGTGATCGAGCACGGCGTGATGGTGCCGGAGCAGGCGCGCTACGAAGGCGAGCTGCCCTGCGGCCTGGTGGTGGTGAACCATCTGCGCCGGCGCGGCCGCCCCCTGGGTTACGACATTTTCGAAACGCTCCGGCACAGCGTCCCGCTCACCCTGGTGGGCATGGAGGCCGACCACACTCCCGGCGGCCACGGCGAGATCCCCAACATGGAACTGCCGGCGTTCATGGCGCGGTACCGCTTCTGCTTCAGCCCGATCCGCTGGACCAGCCTGAGCCTGGCCCTGATCGAAGCCATGACGGTGGGCCTGCCGATCGTGGGCCTGGCGACCACCGAGCTCGGCACCGTGATCAGCAACGGCCACAACGGCTGGCTGGAAACCGACCCGCAGCAGTTGTTGCCGGTGATGCGGCGCCTGCTCGACGACCGGGCGCTGGCGCAGCGCTGGGGCGAAGCGGCGCGCAGCACCGCCCTCGCGCGCTTCGGCATGCCGCGCTTCCTGCGCGACTGGAACGACGCGCTGAGCGGCGTCTGCGCAGCGCGGGAGACTCCGGACACCACGCCCCTGGGACCGAACCGGCCGGCCCAGCTGGCCAGCGCCGCCGCCTGATCAATCCGGTCCGGCCGATTCTTCAAGCAACCGGCACAGCGCCTCCACCCGCGGCGGCACCACGCGCCGGTTGGCCAGCACCCAGGGCAGGCCGGCCGCGGCCTCGGCGACCGCGCGCCAGGCCAGCCCGCCGGGGGCGGCGCGATACAGGCGCAAGGTCTGCCGCCAGGCGGCGCCCCAGGGCCGCCGCAGCCAGGCGGTCCACAGCGCGTTGCGAAGCAGCAGCCGGCGGCGGCCAGCCGCATCGCGCCGGCTCGAGGGATGGTGGTGCACGCACAGGCTGGGCAGGTACGCCATGCTCCATCCGGCCGCAGCGAGATCCAGGGCCAGCAGCGCTTCCTCGCCGCCCAGGAAATAGCGCGGCTGATACCCGCCGACCTGGAGGAACGCATCGCGGCGGAATATGGTGGCCCCGGCGAGCAGGCCGAGCAGCGCCGGGCCCGGCAGATCGCGCGACGGCAGCGGACTGGCGGCCATCAGCGCGCAGGTGGGATCTTCCATCCCGCTTTCCCCAACCAGCACCCGCGCGGTCAGCGAGGCGACGCGCGGATAGCGGTCCAGCGTTTCCGCGGCGCGGGTGATCGAGCCGGGCTCCCACCAGGTGTCGTCGTCGCAGAAGGCGACGTAGCGGGTGTCGGCCAACTCCACGCCGGCGTTGCGCCCGGCCGCGCCGCGGTTGCGGGGCTGCGCGATCACGCGGATGGCCGGATAGCGCCGGCGCAAATGTTCGGCGGTGCCGTCGGCCGAAGCATTGTCGACCACGATCACCGGCGCCCGCTCCGGCAGGGCGAGCAGCCGCTCGACCGTGCGCACGGCCTCGGCGCGCCGGTTATGGGTCAACATCACCACGGTGACGCGTGTCTCAGCCATGCGCAGCGAGCCGCAGGCTCCAGTAGCGTTCCGGCGCGGCGACCTCCGCCTGCACCTCGTGGCCGGCCCCGGCCAGCGCGTCCAGCTGGCTGCGATAGCACTGCACGGCGGCCCGCTTCAGACACGCCGCGGCCACGGATGGCACGGCGACGGCCTCGATGCCGAGCGCCGCGAGCGCCTGCAGCCGCTCCTGCACCAGGCCCGGAATGCGGCGGTACAGGGCGTCCTCGTAGGCCAGCCACTCTGCCCCGCCGCCGGCCTGGAGGAACAGGGCCAGGCATGCATCCGCCGCCAGCACATGGTCGGAATGGAACAGGCCCAGCGGCACCGCGAGCCGGGGCGGCCGCTCACGCTTCAATTCCTGCGCCAGCGCCGCCGCGATCTCCTCTTGCGGGGCCGGCCTGTCGTATTGCGCGTCGCAGAAGGCCAGCCACCGCGGCCGCGCGCCGAGGTGGAGCAGCGCGGCGCGGTCCTCCTGCCGCCGCGCGGCCATGGCCTGGGCAGCGTTGCCGAAGCCGCAAGCCCGGTCCCAGCCGGTACTCATCGCCTCGGCGCCCGCGCAGCCGGCAAACACCGTGACCACGCGGGCGCCGGGGTGCTCCGCCAGCAGCCCGCCGCACGCCAGCACCGCGTCGTCGAGATGGGGCGACACCGCCAGCAGCGGGCAGCTCACGGCGCCTTTTTAACGCTTGCTGCGGGCGCGCTTGCGCGCCGCCGCCTTGGCTCCTTGCTTGCCCATCGCCCGGCGCGTGCTTTTAGGCAGGTGCGCCAGGGTGCGCTTGCGCTTGGCCGTCGCCGCAGCGCGGCGTACGTTGGAACGGGCCGCGGATTTTTGCTTGGCCGTCGTCATCCGACCTCCTCAGTGACGGCGGCTCTGCTCCGCCCGGGCGGCGCCGATCGCAGTCTTGACGTGCTTGCGCTCCTCCGGTGGCGGCAGTACCGCCTTGAAGCCCAGCGCCTGCATCCACAGTTCGCGGCACCAGCCGCGGGTGTGGTACAGGTGTTCGTCCTCCTGGTCCTCGATCTCGTCGTAGGCGGCTTTCAGCGCCTTTTGCGCCTCGCCCTTGAGCTTGGCGGCGACCTCGCCGAGCAGCTCCCAGTCGAGATGGTCCTTGGTTTCGGCCAGCACCACGCACTCGCAGGCCACCAGCTCGGCGGCCGCGGGATTGCCCGCCTTTATCGCCTGCTCGATCGCGGCGACCATGGAATGCCCCAGCGACCCGACGATCTTGCGGCTCGGGCATTCCTCCTGCGGGTCGAGTCCCATCACGCGGGCCACCTCCTCCAGGGCGCGGACGTGCGTGCGGGTCTGCTCAAGGTACTTCGTCCATTCTCCCTTCAGCTCCTCGTTCTGCGCCGCCTGCACCGCGGCTTCGTACAGCTTCACCCCGCCCATCTCGTGCTCCAGAGACTGCAGGATCAACTCCTTCACCTGTGCATCCTTCATGACAGCTTCTCCTGTGTTGAACAACGCCTTTCCTGGCTGGATGGGTTCACGCGCGCGAGCCGGCACGGGGCGAGCGGCGGGCCCGGGGCAGCGGTTCGCCGTCGCGGCGATAAGCCGGCGGGGTGTAGAAATTGAGTGTCTTGAGCAGGCGCCGGCCGGTGTTGCGGATTTCGTGGCGGTCGCCGGCTTCGATCAGCATCAGCGAGCCCGCCCGCAGCGGGTAAGGCTTGCCGTTGATGCGGGCCGTGCCCTGCCCGCCGACCACGAACAGCCACTGGTCGGCGCCGTGGTGGCGGTTGGCCGGCCCGCCCTCGCGGTCGCCAGGCGGAATCACCATGGCCGCGACATTGCCGCGCCGATTGCCCAGCGGCACCCGAAAGCCCTTGCGGAAATCCAGCTGCGTGCGCTTCATCGCCCTGCCCCTCTAGTCCGCCGGATCGCCATCGGTGCCGCAGCGCAGGGGCTCGGGCGCGGCCGGCCACCACTGGCCCGGCGGGAGCGTGCACAGCGCGTCCCAATGACCGTTGAAGTCTTCCAGCACCTCGCTGCCCGGCACCGTCCACTGCGGCGGCAGCTGGGCCCGGGTGCGGACCAGGTCCCATACGACGTCGATCGCGCCCTCCAGGTTGCGGCAACGCACCCACCGTTCGCCGCAGCGGACGAAGAACATCGGTGCGCCATCCGCCGCGGCGACTTCGACCACCGAGAGCCCATCCAGGGTCCAGGCGCGCACCTCAGGCAGCGTTTCGGCCGGCGGCGGCTTGACCCTGCCGCCGTCGGAGCCCGGTTCCATGTCCGCCATTTTTTTGCCGCCGGTTACTTGCGCTTCTGCAGCTGGTCGTCGAGCGATTTGGCCATGGTCAGGTGCTCCTTGAGCACCGGCAGGGTCTTCTGCGCGAAGGCCTTGATGTCGGCGTCCTTGGACTTCGCCGCCTTCTCGAACAGCGAGACCGCTTCCTTGTGATCCTTGACCTGGCCTTTCGCATACTCCTGGTCGAACTCGCCGCCCTGCTTCTGCTTGAGCTGGTCGAGCTCCTTCTGGTGGTCGGCATCGGGCGCGTCGGGCAGGGTTACGCCCTTGGACGCGGCGAGCTGCTTCAGCTCCGCGTTGGCCTTGCCATGATCGCGCATCATCTGCCGGCCGAACGTCTTGACCTGATCGGTGCTGCCCTGCGCCTGCGCCATTTGGCCCGCGTTGACCTCCCCCAGGCCCGAAGCGGCGGCCTTGGCGAAGAATTCCTGGTCCGACGAGCTGAGCTTGACCGCCGGCGCGCGCTCATTGGGCGAGGCCGCCGACGAGGCATTGGCATCCGCACCCGGCGCATTGCCGCCGTTGCCGATGGCGGGAGCGGGGCGCGGATCCGTCGCCCCGGCGGCGCTCTGCGCCTGGGCGGCCGCGGTTCCCAGCAACAGGGCGATTGCGCAGGCCGCGGTAATTCCGTTTTTCATGGCAGTCTCCTCGTTTCAAGTGCGCCCGCTGCGGGCGCGGTCATTCCTCGTCCTCGGCGGGCTTGCGCCCGCCGTTTACCGGACCGGGCTGCGCGACACTCGGCATCCGGTCCTTGGCGTAATACTCCGGCGCCCCTTCCTCAGAAGGGCTCGGCCTTTGGCCCCGCGCCTTGTGCTGCATGGCCTTGCGGCGGGTTTCGTCCCGTTGCCGTGGCTTTTCCTTGGTCATCGCTACCTCCATAAACTCCCGCCGGCCGCGAAGCCTGGGCCAGCATCGGGCGCAATAGGGACAAGGTGGTTCGGGCCGCCAGCCCGGCGAGCGGCAGCAGCCGCATCGCCCGCGGCCCCAGCACGCGCATCGCCAGTGCCGAGAGCCCGGCCAGCAATAACGGCTGGCCGATGAGCAGGCGCATCGTGCGGCTGCGCGGGAAGCCGTCGCCGCCCACCCGGGCCAGCCTCACCGACATCGGCTGTTCCGGCGACAGCAGCTCGTCGAGGCGGCGGCGGTGCTCCTCCAGCTCGCGCCGCAGCGCCTCCCGTTCCCGTTCGTGGTCCACGGTTTCGGAGCTCATAGATGGCGCTTGAGCAGTTCGAGGGTCTTGCCCAACTCCGCGCGCGAGGCGGCGAAGCGCCGCTCGCCCTGCTGCGCGACGCGTTTGAGGCGCAGCCGCACCGCGACTGCACAGCCGATCCAGACCAGCAGCATGAGGACCGCGGCATGGACGCGGTAGGGAGTATCCCAGGCGGCCAGCACCGCGACCGCGCTGAAATGCAGCAGCACCAGCCCGATCAGGATGGCGTACAGCAGCGTGGTGAAGATCAGCCGTTTGAGCCGGGCCTCCTCCTCCTGCCAGTCGGCGCCCGCCAGTTCGGCGGTGAGCGTGGCGTGCTCCAGCAGAAGGCTGCCCGCGGTACGCGCCAGGCGCACCGCGTCGAGCAGTTCCACCGCTATTCCGCCGGCGAACTTTTCGGCCGCGCCGGGCATCGGCTATGCCGGACGGCGCGCCACCAGCAGGCCCAGCAGGAATCCCACGGCGGCGCCGATGCCGATCGCCTTCCAGGGCTCCTCGGCAACGTACTCGTTGGTCGCGGCCAGCGTGCGGCGGGCTCGGGCCAGCGCATTGCCGCCGGTCTCGCCGAGGATCGTGCGCGCCTCGCTGATGCGCTCCTTGATCTTGTCGCGGGCCGCCGCCAGCTCGTCGCCGCTGAGCGAGGTGCTGGATTTCACCAGGTCCTCGATGTCGCTGACGAAGTTGCGGAACTCTTTCGACAACGCCGAGGCGCTCTCGCCGACGGCGTGCGCCGGACCCTCGATGTCGCCGTGATGTAAACCGTTTCCGATGGACGTCTTCATCCCACCCTCCTTGGCGAAGCGTTGCGACCTGCCGCCCGACTGGACGGCCCTCTCAGTAGTTGAGGCATTGCTCAATACCCGAAAGTTCAGGCGGGATGCGGACGGCGCGGGACCACGTCAGCGCTAGGCGCCGCTGTGCGGCCTGCGCCGCGGCCACGGATAAAGCTGCCTGAATACGCAACCCACAAAGCCCCAGACCCCCGGCAGCGGAATGCCGTCCTCCCCGGGCAACAAGCGGGAAATCTCGGCGTCGACATAGGCGTCGGCGGAGCGGACCACCCGCCGATACATCGCGTACCGCCTGAGGGCCGGCGGCGGGCGCCGGCGCATCGGTTCCATCTCTCCTCCTGCTTTTTTGACCGTCTACAGGTTTGGCATCCCGCCGACACCGGCGGTTCCGTGCGCGCCGTCCCGCCCGGTCGTTCCGAACTCGCGCCCGCCGATCCGGTCGCACAAGCAATGGAGTCGGGAGGATGAAGTGATCCGCGCACGGCGGGAACTGGTCCGCATCCTGAAGGACGCGGCCGCGGGATGGATCGATGACCGCGCCTCGAGCATGGGCGCGGCGATCGCCTATTACACGGCCTTCTCGATGGCGCCGCTGCTGCTGATCGTGATTGCCGTGGCCGGCCTGGTCTTCGGCGAAGCCGCGGCGCGTGGCGCGGTGATCGAGCAGATTGCCGGGCTGATCGGCGAACGCGGCGCCGAGGCGGTCCAGGCCGTGCTGGCCGGGGCCCACGCGCACGGGGGCGGCGTGCTGTCCGCCATCATCGGCATCGGCACGCTGATCGTCGGCGCCACCACCGTCTTCAGCGAGTTGCAGAGCGACCTGGACCGCATCTGGAAGGTGGACACGCAGTCCGGCGGCTTGCGCAATACCATCCGGGCCCGCCTGCTGTCGTTCGGACTGGTGCTCGGCATGGGCTTCCTGCTGATGGTATCGCTGGTGGTGAGCGCGGCGATCGCCGCCGTCGGGCGCTTTCTCGGCGAATCATTTCCCGGGGAGGAAACCCTGCTGCAGCTGTTCAACACGGTGTTTTCCTTCGCCGTCATCACCCTGCTCTTCGCCCTGATCTACAAGATCCTGCCCCGGGCACAGGTGGGATGGAACGAGGTCTGGACCGGCGGCCTCTTCACCGCCGCCCTGTTCTCGATCGGCAAGCTGCTGATCGGTCTTTACCTGGGCAAGGCGGTGCCGGCATCCTCGTTCGGCGCGGCTGGCGCCTTCGTGGTGCTGCTGCTATGGATCTATTACTCGGCGCAGATTTTCCTGTTCGGCGCCGAACTCACTTACCACTATACGCAACGGAGGGCGGGCCGCGATTCCGCGCAGCCCGCCCGCCGCGATTTCGAGTCGGCCTCTCAATGAGGACCGTTGGTGTTGGTGCCGGGCTGCACCGGTGCAGGCTGTACCGGCGTGGATTGGACCGGCGACGTGCCGTTCGTCGGCTGGCGGGATTGCCCGTTGGCTCCGCCGGACGACTGCGTGGCGCCGCCGCGGCTTTGACCGCCGCTTTGGCCGGTAGTGCCGCCCGCGCCAGTGCCGTACTGGCTGGTCCCGGTGGTGCCGCCGGCGGCACCACCGGCACCGGCTGGATTTCCGGTGGGGGATCCCGTCCCCTGCGCCGGAACGCCGGTCGAGCCGCCTCCACCGCCGCCCGTCCCGCCGCCGGCGCCGGTTCCTCCACCACCACCGGTCTGCGCCAACGCCGCCGGCACGGCCAGCACCGCGCCGGCCAACACGGCAACCTTCACATATCGCGATGCACTCATTTCGTCCTCCTGGCTACGGCATGCGTATACAGTTCGGAGCGGTTCGACTCCGGGCAAGTTCCGGCGCATTGCCGCATGGCTTGTCATTGCCCGTAGGGCGCGCTTAACGGGCTTCGATCTCCACAACCTCGGATATCCGCTCCAGATCTGACGCGGATGCGCGAACCGCACGCCGCCCGGGTGGTCCACCGCCGGCGAAGCCCGGTTCCCGCCGGGTTCCGCGCGCCGCAAGCGCCTCATCGAGCGCGAGGAGCACGGACTCGACGAGATGCCGGTTGGCGCTGGACAGTGCCTGTGTCCGTCCCGCGCCGGTGACGAGAACGACATGGTGGGTGGTTTCCCGGGTCGCGACCAGGAAGAGCGCCACGCCGATCAACAGCAACCCGATCGTCGAAGTCACGGCGTTGTTGCCGATCAGCCCGGTGGTGCCGAACAGCAGCCCGAAAACCAGGGCCACGGCGGCCAGGCGCAAGGAGCTTTTGGTGGCCGCGTGGCGGGCGGACGATATCGACGCGACGAGGAAGGTTTGTCCTGAAACAATGAAACGTGTGGAAGTCACCCGGACGTTGTCCGATTGATAAAGCACCTTCTCCTGGGCCACCAATATTTCTCCGCGTCGGATTCAAGGGTCCCAGATGGACAACCTCACGCGCGCGCGGTTCCGCCTCGGGCCGGACCCGGGGAAAAGATGAAGAAGAGGGCGCAGTCGCAGCCGCTTGCGCAGCGCCCGCTCAATACTCCGCGTCTACAAGCGCTCCGGCAGCACCGTGCGGATCCGCGACGCCGGCTCCCCGGCGATGGACTTCACCACTTCGCCGGCCACGCACCGCCTCACGGCCGGGTCCATGCGCTGGCGCAGCAGCCCGAGGAAGTCCGGTTCCGCCACCAGGTACAGGCGCCTGGCGCGGCTGCGCCGCAGGATGCGGGCGATGCTCCGGCACGCCAGGGCGGCAAAATCCTCGGCGCGATGCCGCTTGGCCGAATCTCCGCCGAAGGCGGAATGTCCAGCCTCGAACGGCCGGTCCCGCATCCGCCCCGCCGTGTCTGTAACCAGATCGCCTTCGTGCAGCCGCGCCTCGGCATTGGACAGGGACTCCACCTCGCGTAGCGGCGCGTTCGGCCCGTCCGCCTCGAACAGGCGCGCGCGCGCCGAATCGGCGACCGCGACCACCACCGGCCCCGCCTTTCCGTCGGCGGCGGCTGCCTTGCGGGCTGCGTCATCCATCGGCTCCTCCTTGAGTCCACTGCGGGCTTGCAGATACGACTGCCGCGGCCGCACGAAGATTCCGCCGTCAGGCCGGCGCCGGGGCCGCCTCGCCGGGCGGCCCACGCGGCCGTTTCATTCAAGCGCGGGCAGCAGCCCCTGGATCGTTTCGATGGAGACCGGCCTGACCAGGAAGTGCTCGAATCCGCCGCCCGGCCCTGCCACCGGGCGGCGGAGGACCGCGGCTGCTTGCACCCGTCCGGCAGATCCTAAGCCGCGAGCTTCAGCGCCACCTTGGTCCAGCCGCTCTCGCGCCGGTCGAAGTGCTCGTAGGCTTCCGGCGCCTGCCGCAACGGCAGGCGGTGGGAAACAATGAACGAGGGCTTGGCGCGCCCCGCCTCGATCAGATCGCACAGCTTGCGGTTGTACGCCTTGACATTGCACTGGCCGGAGCCCATCGACAGGCCCTTCTGGAAGAAAGCGCCCATGTCGAACGCGATCTTGCCGTCGCGGGCCATCTCGTCGGGGCTCTTCGGATCCTTGGGCACGAACACGCCGACCACGCCGATCCTGCCGGTCGCGCGCACCGACTGCACCAGCCGGTTCATGGTCAGGTTGGGCACCTCCTGGCCGGCCGGATCGTGGCACTGCCAGCCCACGCATTCGCAGCCCTTGTCCGCACCCTCGCCGCCGGTGAGATCCGTGACCTGCTCCACCGGATCGCCGGCGCGGTCGTCGACCGGAATCGCGCCCATGCGCTCGGCCAGTTCGAGCCGGTCGTCGTGGCGATCGACCACCATGACCTTGGCGGCGCCGCGGATCATCGCCGAATGCGCCGCAAGCAGGCCGACCGGGCCCGCGCCGTAGATCACCACCGAGTCGCCCGGCTGGACGCCGGCCAGCTCGGTGGCGTGGTAGCCGGTGGGGAAGATGTCCGACAGCATGACGTAGTCGTCTTCCTTTTCCTCCGCGTCCGGGGGCAGCAGCAGACAATTGAAGTCGCCATACGGCACCCGCAGGTATTCGGCCTGCCCTCCCGGATAGGGACCCATGTCCGCATAGCCGTAGGCCGCGCCGGCACTGCCGGGGTTCATCGTCAGGCAGAACCCGGTGAGGCCGCGCTCGCAGTTCTTGCAGAAGCCGCAGGCGATGTTGAACGGCAGGCACACGCGGTCGCCGACCTTGACCCGCTGCACCGCCTCGCCCGTCTCGATGACCACGCCGAGGTTCTCGTGCCCCAGCACCTTGCCCTGCTCGACGCTGGTGCGGCCCTCGTACATGTGGAGATCGGAGCCGCAGATGTTGGTGGTGGTGATCCTGACCAGGACATCGGTCGGCTGTTCGATGCGCGGGTCCGGCACATTGTCGATCTCGACGCGGCGCGGGCCCTTGTAGACGAGTGCTTGCATGACGGTCTCCAGGTCGGGTGCCGGAGGCGGCACCCATTGGAATTTCAGGCATGCGCCCGCCGGCAAAGTTTCCGCCGCCGTTCGTCGCCGGAACCATCGCTTTCTCGACGCGTCACAACTGAGTCGGGGCGGGAACCATCCCGCCATTCCTCCATGGAGGCGGGCATGAAGCAGCATCCCTCCCGCGGTCCTGCCGGCGAGCCGGTGGCCTCGCCATGAGCGGCGGCGTCCGCTGCACCCTGCGCTTCGACGGCCGGGAGCTGAGCGGCCTCGAAGACCAGCCGCTGATCGATTTCCTCGAGCAGCACGGCATCCGCCTGCCGCATGTCTGCTATCACCCCGCGCTCGGTCCGCTGCAGACCTGCGATGTCTGCTGGGTCGAAGTCGACGGCCGTTTGCAGCGCGGCTGCGCGCTGCGCGCGCGGCAAGGGATGGATATCGTCAGCAAGGGGCTTGCCCGCCCGGCGCGCGAGGAGGGCATGGACCGCCTGCTGGCCAAGCACGAACTGTACTGCACGGTCTGCGAGCACAATACCGGCGACTGCACCCTGCACAACACCTTCGCCGAGATGGATATCGCGATCCAGCGCTATCCGTTCAAGCGCAAGCCCTACGCCAAGGACGAGTCCAGCCCCTTCTACACCTACGATCCCGACCAGTGCATCCTCTGCGGCCGCTGCGTCGAGGCCTGCCAGAACGTCGAGGTCAACGAGACCCTGAGCATCGACTACCGCGCCGAGCACCCGCGGGTGCTGTGGGACGGCGGCAAGGCCATCGACGACTCCTCCTGCGTGCACTGCGGCCACTGCGTCACGGTCTGCCCCTGCAATGCCCTGCTCGAACGCACCATGCAACCGGACGCCGGTCCATTCACGGCCATCCCGCAAAGCCTGAAGCGGCCGATGATCGACCTGGTGAAGGCGCTGGAGAACACCATCGGCACCCCGCCGATCACCGCGATCTCGCAGGTCGACGTCAAGCTGCGCCAGGCCGAGATCCGCCGCACCAAGACCGTCTGCACCTACTGCGGCGTCGGCTGCGCGTTCGAGATGTGGACCCGCGACCGCCACATCCTCAAGGTGCAGCCGGTGGTGGACGCACCGGCCAACGGCATTTCGACCTGCATCAAGGGCAAGTTCGCCTGGGACTTCGTCAACAGCGAGCAGCGGCTGACCATGCCGCTGATCCGCCGCGACGGCCGGTTCGTCGAGGCCGGCTGGGACGAGGCGCTGGACCTGGTGGCGAGCCGGCTACTGCGCATCCGCGACCAGTATGGCCCCGACAGCATCGGCTTCATCGGCTCGAGCAAGGCCAGCAACGAGGAAGCCTACCTGACGCAGAAGATCGCGCGCCTGATCATCGGCACCAACAGCGTCGACAACTCGTCCCGCTATTGCCAGAACCCGGCGACCATGGGGCTGTTCCGCACCGTGGGTTACGGCGGCGACGCCGGCTCGATCAAGGACATCGAAAGCGCGGAAGTGGTGGTGCTGGTCGGCACCAACACGGCCGAGAACCACCCGGTGATCGCCGCGCGCATCAAGGCCGCCCACAAGCTGCGCGGGCAGAAGCTGATCGTGGCCGACGTGCGCCGGCACGAGATGGCGGCGCGGGCCAACCTGTTCCTGCACACCCGGCCCGGTACCGACCTGGTGTGGGCCTCGGCCCTGGCCCGCTACATGTTCGATCACGGCCTGGCCGACACCGCGTTCCTGGAGCAGCGGGTCAACCGGGTGGAGGAATACAGGCAGTCGCTGCAGCCGTTCACGCTCGAGTTCGCCGAGTCGGTGACCGGCGTGCCGCGGCAGCAGCTGGTCGAGGCGGCGGAAATGATCGGACGCGCCGGCAGCGTCTGCCTGCTCTGGGCCATGGGCATCACCCAGCACAGCCACGGCGCCGACGCCAGCACCGCCCTGTCCAACCTGCTGCTGGTCACCGGCAACTACGGCCGCCCCGGCACCGGCGGCTATCCCATGCGCGGCCACAACAACGTCCAGGGCGCCAGCGATTTCGGTTGCCTGAAGAACGTCTACCCCGGCTATGAAAAAGTGACTGACGAGGCGATCCGCGCCAAGTGGGCCAAGGCCTGGGGCGTGGCGCCGGAGCGCCTGTCCAACAAGATCGGCCTGGACAACTACGCCATGGTGGAGGAAGCCGGCAAGGGCAAGGTCAAGGCCATGTACATCATCGGCGAGGAGACCGCCATTTCCGACGCCAACGCCGACAAAACCCAGGCCGCGATGCGCGGCCTCGATTTCTTCGTGGTGCAGGACATGTTCGTCGGCCGCACCGCGGAGTTCGCCGACGTCGTGCTGCCCGCCTGCCCCAGCGTCGAGAAGGAAGGGACCTTCACCAATACCGAACGCCGCATCCAGCGGTTTTACCAGGTGCTGCCGCCGCTCGGCGACAGCCGGCCCGACTGGTGGATCCTGACCGAGCTGGCGCGGCGCATGGGCCATGACTGGGGCTACACCCATCCCTCGCAGATCATGGAGGAGGCGGCCCGCACCGCCGAGATGTTCGCCGGCGTCAGCTACGAGCGGCTGGAAGGCTGGAAGTCCCTGCAATGGCCGGTGCGCGCCGACGGCGGCGACAGCCCCCTGCTCTACACCGAGTCCTTCCATACGCCGGACGGGCGAGCGGTGCTGTACCCGGTGCAGTGGGAGGCGCCCGCCGAGGTCCCGGATGCCGAATACGACCTGTCGCTGGACAACGGCCGCATGCTGGAGCATTTCCAGTCCACCAACCAGACCGGCCAGGGCCAGCGCATCCGCAGCGAGGCGCCGAACTGGTTCGTCGAGGTCAGCCCCGAGCTCGCCGCCGAACGCGGCATCGAGGACGGCACCTGGGTGCGGATCGTCTCGCGGCGCGACGCGGTGGAAGTGCCGGCCGTGGTCACCGACCGCGTGCGCGGCAAGACGCTGTATATGCCGATCCACCATTCCAAGCCCAGTGTCAACAAGCTCACCGGCGACCACCATGACCCGCAGGTCAACACCCCAGCCTACAAGGAAGTGGCGGTGCGGATGGAGCTGCTGCCCAGGCCCAAGGACAAGCCGCCCCTGCCGTACAACAACCATCGCTATGGCCATCCCACACCGAACCGCGGGCCGGACGTGGAAGCCAAGTGGGCGCGCGGGGACTACGTCGAGCCGCCCGCCCACGAAACCGCTCCGGAGCGACTGTAATGGCCGAGCCGATCACCCACACGGTCCATCCGCCGCGCATCGGCCCCAGCGCGCACGAGGAGCTGGAGCGGCTGATCCAGACCTGCCACGAGCACGGCGTGCTGCGGCTCGCCAATGACCTGGTCGCCTCCAATGCCGAGATCATGAAGATCCTGATCCAGGCGCTGCAGGGCCCGGGCGCGCTCAACGTCCTGCAGAACGTCTCGACCCTGGCGATGGCGCTGTCGCGGATTCCGCCCAGCCGCTTCTACCGCTTCGTATTCGCCGCCAGGGACGGCGTGATGAGCCTGACCGAAGCCGACGGAAGCGGCTCCGGCAAGCCCAGGCCGGCGCCAGGGCTGGCCGGCGCCTACCGGATGTTGCGCGACGACTCGCTGTGGAGCGCCATGCACCCGCTGCTCGACGCGATGCGCAGCGCGGCCGCGGCGCTGAACAAGCCGGTGGAGAACCCGATCTCCGATTTCGCCGGCAAGCCCGCGCGCAGCAACTGAGCCGGAACGCGGCCGCGCCGCGGCGGTCGTAGTGGGAAATATCGCTCGCGTCCCGCGAGGCGGGGCGCCATGATCACGCCAGGCGAGGAGGTCCGGCCATGAGCAAATCCCCGGGACACCAGAAGCACCCCGAGCACAAGGTTGAAGAAGAGCGCGTCGGCGAACGCATGCGGGTCGAAATTGGCGGCGAAGTGGTGGCCGAATCGAGCGACGTGATCCTCGTCAAGGAGGACGGCAACCCGCCCCGCTATTACTTTCCGCGCGAGGACGTGCGCATGGACCAGCTCGAGCTTTCCGCCACCACCAGCCGCTGCCCGTACAAGGGGATGGCGCACTATTTCAGCATCCGGGCCGGCGGCCAGCGCCTGACCGACGCCGCCTGGAGCTACGAGGAACCGTATGACGAGCACAGCGCCCTGGCCGGGCGCCTGGCCTTCTACGACGACAAGATGCCGCAGATCCGCATCGTGACCGCGGCGCCGCCGCAGCAGGGCTGAGCCATGCGCGGAACATCGAAATATCCCGGGCATGACCCGCGCCGCTATGCCGAGAAGGCCCGTGCCACGCTGGACGAGCTGACTGTTTTGCTGCGGCAGGACATCGAGAAAGTGGCGGACGCGCCCAAGGCGCAAGCGCTGTTCGAAACCGCGGCGGAAGTGTTGGGCGGCTTGAGCACCGCGTTCAGGCATTACGAGGAATCCGCCGAGCCGGCGATGCGGGAACCCGCCCCGTAGCGGGGCGCGGGCGGCGGGCCGCCGCCTTGGCCGGACGCGTCGCAGCCCTGAGCGACCCGGGGCGCACACCGGCTCAGCGCGCGTACTGCGCCTCCCGCGCTTCGTCATCATTCTTGGCTTCCACCGCCAGTATCGCCATTGGCCGCGCCAGCAGTCGCTGGATGCCGATCGGCTGCCCGGTCTTCTCGCAATAGCCGTAGCGGCCTTCCTCGATGCGCCGCAGCGCGGCGTCGATCTTGCCCAGCAGCGAGGCCTCCCGTTCCGCCAGCCGCTGCGCGACGAAGCGCTGCTCCTCCACCGTAGCGCGATCCGTGCTGTCCGGGAGATCCTCCGCGCCGACGCGCGCATCGCCTTCGCGCTGGCCGGCGCGCTCCGACAGCTCCCGCCGCAGCCGCAGCAGCCGGTCGCGGAAGAAATCCAGCTGCGCCGGATTCATGTAGTCCTCCGCCGGCATGGCGAGGATTTCCTGCTCGGTCATGGAATGGCCCACCGGCGGCTCACGGGTCGGCGCGGTCGTTGAAGCCGTGACGCCCCTGGCCCTGCCCGCTGCCGCGCGGGACCGGCCCGCCGCGGGGCTCGCCGTCGTCGCGCTCCCGGGCCTCGCCCGTTCATCACGCGCCGCTTGGGTCGGCGCCCGGGCTTGCGCTTCGTGCTTGAGGGGAATGGCCATCGATCCGTCTCCTGGTCTGCGCCGCGAAGCGGCGCTCTTCAATTGAGACTGGAACGAGGCGGCAGCGGTTTCGCCGCCATCCCCCCTTTTTCCGAACGGCGCCTGCATGGCCCGGTAATTGCGATCCGGTCGTACCGGAATCTGCAGCGGAGAACGATCGTGCGAGTGACCTTTGTGCTTGCGGGGCTGGCGATGGCGCTGGCGGGTGGCGGCGCCATGGCCGACGAGCTCACCACAGCCCGCGCGGAAGAGCTGTTGCAGCCCTACATGAGCAACGACTGCGGCAGCTATTACACCACCCAGGGCGAGCCGGACTTCGCCGACCTGGAAGACAAGCAGATGTGCGTCTACCAGCCGCGGGTCACGCGCATCCGCGTCAGCGGCAGCACCGCCAGCGTCGACTACAACAAGGACCGGCATTTCACCGAGGAAATGTCGCAGGCCTGGCTGAAGGACTACGCCAAGATGGAAGCGCACCAGACGCCATCGCTGCTGTTCAAGACCCTCAAGACCCATCTCGAAAAGTGGCGCGCCGACAGCGGCGGCGTAGACCATGCCGATCGCTTCGCCACCGCAAGCTTCAAGCTCGAGAACGGTGCCTGGAAGGTGGACGCCGCACCGCAATAGGGCGGGTCGTCCCGGCGCGGGACAGTAATCGGGCCCATGTCGGACCCTGCCCCGGGAAGGAAATGGCGGAGAGGGAGGGATTCGAACCCCCGGACGGGATGAACCGTCAGCGGTTTTCAAGACCGCCGCAATAGACCACTCTGCCACCTCTCCGCAGCGGAATCGGCGCCATTTTATGCAAACATCGCCCTCCGCGCCCGCCGCCAACCCCGTGAATCGTGGAAAAATCTCCCGCCAGCCGGACCCTGCCCCCGCCCGGGCAGCTTTGGCTATAATGCGCGCCCCGTGCCGAGATAGCTCAGTCGGTAGAGCAACTGATTCGTAATCAGTAGGTCGGAGGTTCGATTCCTCTTCTCGGCACCAAAAATCGCGCAGAAACGCCCCGGAAGTGTCCCAAGTCGCGCAAAAGGGCTTTTCTGTTGGATGACCAATACGTTAAAATGGTCGTCTTTGGTGGACGTAGCTCAGTTGGTTAGAGCTCCGGATTGTGATTCCGGAGGTCGTGGGTTCGAGTCCCATCGTCCACCCCAAAGTTAGTTTGTGCTGGGCTGTTAGCTCAATGGTAGAGCAGCTGACTCTTAATCAGTAGGTTCGGGGTTCGAGTCCCTGACAGCCCACCAGTTAAAAGACCCGCAGAATCAATAAGTTCTGCGGGTTTTTCATTTCTGGCGGCAAACCCTCGCAAAATACGGTGCTACGTTGGCTACGCCTCTACCCCTGGGGCTTCACCAAGGCAGAACCACGATGCAAAACATAATCACACCCGCGAAAGCGCGCGAGCTGTGCACCCTGGCCCAGCTCTCTCAGGCTACGGTCACCCGCGAAGCCGGCCTGAAAAATCGCTCCTAGCTCTGGCTGTTTGAAGCAGGCCGCTATGTGTTGTGTTGCCCGAACAGCGAACTGAGCAAGCTTCGCGCCTATCTCGAAACCCACAGCGGCAGCGCCGTAAGCGACACCACGCAGAACCACGGCACGGACAACAGCAGCTCGACGCAGGCCGCCACCACGCGACCGCAAACCGCAGCTGTGATGAGCGTGCCGCCGGCACCCTCCATTGACGGGTTCCATCATGCTGAAGCTCTCAGCCGTGACGAGCCCGAGGTGCTGGCGGGGGAATTTCACTCCGACGAGGACGAGCTGCAATCGCTCCTTGCAACTAAGCATGAAGAGCCGCTATTCAGCGACATGAGCGCAGCAGAAGAGTGGGCGCGCAAGCTGCTGCTGAAAAAGGCGCTGCTCATGCGCCTCCTGCGCGGCGAGCTGCCGCCGATGCAGACAAAAGGGGGCTCCAGGACGCTGGGTGCGGCACTGCTGGGAAAGCACCGCATCATGGTTTCCTGAGAGCCTGACCGACGATGCCGGCCGGGCCGCTCGGCCGGAAGCACCCCGCGGCGCCCGGGTGGCGCGCTAGGTTCTTGCCTGAGCACCTGATAGGTCGCGCCCCAGCCGGCAGTCGAAATGCTCCCACTTTTGGACCAAAGCAAATCGATTGACCGGCTGGAGCGTGCCAGAAGCGGAAGTTCGGCCCTCTAGATTCGCCGCCGAAAAGCGGCCAGACAAGCGGTAGAGCTGCACCAACCTTGAACAAACGAGTGGGACTCAGCACCCCATTGCCTCAACAGACGTACCAACCGACCTGGCCTATGCGGACAACACCGGCCTTGTTGGGGCAACTATCTTTCGTATCAGAATGTACGAAACCAGCGTGCCAACTACTCCGCTGATGAAGGTAATGCCTGTCCAGGTGATCTTGCTTCTCCCGAGTACAGCAACTATCCGCCACAACGACACCAAATAATAAATCTTGGCGACGGCGGCAACGAGCAGCGCGGCGACGAGTGCGAATGTCCATCTTTTGGCCGGCGTTGTTCGTCCAAAGTCCTTGGGCAAATAGCCAAAAGTAGCGCGGAACTTCGGCGCGGCCTCGGGATGTGACCTTAGATAGCTTTCATCAGATTCGGAGGCCGGGACATAGCCGTATTTCGCTCTGAATTCCGCGACAGATTCCGGATGCTGCTGCAGATATTCCAAAGCTGCAGGTGGTGCAGGTCGGCGAACAGCCCAAGTAGGTGGCGACTTTTCGCTGCTGATTTCCCATGCAACAGTAGTCGTATACAACCCGATCGTCGCCGCCATGAGCACAACAAAACTAATTGACAGGCGCCGCATTGGCGCCGCGATGATGTCCGAGCTGACCGAGATGGCACGAGCGGGGTTAGGCGTTGACGCGACCATCACAAGAAATGCAACGGAAATTCCTAGTATGAATGTCCAGTGCCAGAACTGTTCCATGGTCTGCTCCCTGATGAAGTAGCCCAGTCGCATTCTTAATGAGCCCGCGTTGCGGGCGTAGGGTGCGCACCCTAGCCTACCCCAAGCCCGGCGGCACCGCGCCCTGCACGATGCTGTCCACTGCGCCGAGCACGGTGGCGTGCGGGCTGCCGTTGGCTTCCTCGCCCGGCACCAGCAGCAGGCGGCCGGACTCCCACAGCGGATCGTAATGCTGGTCGTAGGTGCGGTGATCGGTCAGCGGCATGAAGGCCAGCCCGGAGCGCTCGCCCTCGTGGACCTGGTCGGCCACCGAGAGATTGCCGGCCGAGCCCTGGCCGATGGTCTGGCGCAGCAGGCTGCCGTCGGCGGAATGGTCGTCGTGGACGTGCGTATCGCCGTTGAGCCACAACGGCGCGGCCTGCGGACCGGCCATGCCGCCCAAGATGGTCATCATCAAGCCGAATCCCAGGCTGCGCAGCCGCATTGTTCCAATCTCCGTCCCTGATGCCGAGGATCTTAAGAAAATGCGTTTAAGGGCTCGTGACACCATGTTTCAGCGCCCGGAAACATCGGCGACTCCATCGCAGACTAGGCTGCTGCACTCCGCGGTACGCCACCGCCATCAGGAGATCATGCAGTGAAACACTTATCCGGATTGCGCCGCCGGTGCGGACTGGTCTTGCCGGCCTGTGCGGCCCTGGGCCTGTCCGCCGGCATCGCGCACGCTGCCACGCGCGACCCGTCGCAGTGGCCGTTCGCGGTCAACTCCCCCTGGAATACGCCGATGGGTTCCGGAGCCGTCTTCGACGGCGGGGCCTGCAGCAGCGGCGTGACCGACCCGGGCGTCGGCACCGACGTCAATGCCGGGTCCTGGAGCCATCCGGTCTACACCGCGGCCGGCACCGACCCGCTGACCTCGATCGTGCAGCGCGGGGTCGGCCTGGTGGCGACGATCCGCGTGCCGGCCGGCGCCCAGCCGGCGCAGCCGCCCTACAGCAGCGGCGGCGACGCGCACCTGCACATCGTCGACCCCACCAGGCACTATGTCGACGAGACGTGGCAGGCCCAGCGCGCCCTGCTCGGCCACACCATCAACGTGTCCAGCTACAACCGCAACAGCCTCTATGGCTCCGGCATCGGCGCCGGCGGAGCCCGTGCCTACGGCGGCAGCGCCATCGGCGGGCTGATCCGCACTGCCGAACTGAAGGCCGGCCACATCCCGCACGCGCTGGCCTTCGCCCTGCCCCGCTCCAGCCAGGCGCTGGGCCCGGTGTGGCCGGCGACGCAGCAGGACGACGGCGCCGAGGGCACCTACCTGGGCAATGTGCACATGGGCACCCTGGTGGCGATCCCACCGGCGGTCGACGTCACCGCGCTGGGCCTCAGCCCGGCCGGCCTGGCGGTCGCGCATGCGCTGCAAGACTACGGCGCCTACGACGTGGACTCCTCCAGCGAGTTCGACCTCTACGCCGAGCCCTCGGCCGAATCGCTGGCAGACCCGATCCGCAACGACCTGCCGGTGCTGAAGGCCCTGTTGCGCTGCGTCGCCAACAACACGCCGACCAGCGTGGGCGGCGGCGGCACACCGCGGGCTCCTGCGGCGCCGCCCCTGCCGTAGCGATACGGCCCTGCCATCCGCCGCGGATGGCGGGGCCGTGGTTGCGGCCGGCTACGGAATCGGCACGGCCGGGAAGAGCTGCCGGCGGCGCGCCGGCTTCCGGTCCGGCGCCAAAGCCTGCATGATGAATGCACCACGATTCATCCCGGGAGCCGCGGCGCCGCGCCATGAACTTCGAAACCCTCAAGATCGACCTGCAGGACCACATCGCCTGGCTGCGCCTCAACCGGCCGGACAAGGCCAACGCCATGTCCCTGCCGATGTGGGCCGAGCTGCCCAAGGCCGCCGCCTGGCTCGACGAGCAGCCGCAGGTGCGCGTGGTCATCCTGTGCGGCGAAGGCAAGCACTTCACCGCCGGCATCGACATCGACGCCCTCGCCCACCTCGGCACGGTGGCCGACGGCAAGGGCTGCGCCGGGCGCCAGCGCGAGGCGGTGCGCAAGTTCATCCTGCACGCCCAGGACAGCCTCAACAGCCTGGAACGGATGC
>DASRFD010000049.1:0-68582 GCA_035651715.1 Nevskia sp. | reverse complement strand
CAAGTTCACGCCACGGGACCAGCCATGGATCAACACGGACTCAGCGACGAGGAATGGCTCTGCCTGGAGCGCTATGCCCGCGACCGGCAGGACACCGGCGCGAGCCTCGAGGTGCTGGCCAGGCTGGAGCAGCTCGGCCTGCTGATGCGCGGCTGGGGCCCGACCTACGTGGTCACCGCGCGCGGCGAGGCGCTGCTGCGGGAGGGGCGGACTCAGGCCCGCAGGTAGCCGGCGTGGTCGATGACCGCGCCGGCGGCGCCGCGCTCCAGCGCCGCGCGCAGTTCCGCCGGCAGCGGCTGCTTGGAGAGGTCGTGGCCGTCGACGTGCACATACACCGTTTCCGCGGTGGCGAACACCCGCTCGCTGCCGGCGATGCGGAATTCGGTGAGGAGCGTGAACGAGGTATTGCCGAAGCGGATCGCCCGCGGCGTCAGCTCGACGACGTCGTCGTAGCGCGCCGAGCCCTTCCATTCGAAGGCCTGCCTGACCAGCTGGAAATCGACCGTGCCGGCGGCCAGCGCCTCGCCGTAGCCGAGCGCGCGCAGGAACTCGGAGAAGCCGAGATCGACGTAATCGCCGTAACGGGCGTTGAACACCACCTTCTGCGCGTCGCACTCGCCGTAGCGCACGCGGAAGTAGTAGCGGAATGGCGCGCTCACGCGGCCGGCTCCGTCATCGCGTAGCTGCCTGCCGGCAGCGGCTGCGGCCTGAGCCGGCGCGGGCGGCGGTACAGCTGCACCACCGCCGCGGCGGCGAAGATCGGATCCAGCGGCTTGCGGAAGCGTCCTTCCATCACGCTCTCGCGCTGCACCGCCAGGTACAGGAACATGCCCAGGGCGCAGGCAGGCAGCAGCCACTCGCGGCCGCGGAAGCGGTTCTTCGCCACGCCCCAGGCCACCCACAGGATCAGCGGCGGCCACAGCCAGCGCGTCCACACCGTGAGAAAGCCGGTGATGGAGCGCAGGTCGTTGTCCGGCCAGGCCTCGGCGAAGCTCAGGTAGAGGAAGTTCTCCCATACCTCCTGCCAGCGCGGGAAGGTGCGCTCGGCCTCCACCCGCGCGCGCTCGGCGATCCAGTCGCGGCGGCCCTGGCTGAGGTCGATGGTCACCTGGACGGTGCCCTCGCGGGCGGTCAGCCAGTCGGAAAAGGGGTAGAAGCTGGGGTTGTAGAAGCTGGGCGAGCCGAACTGGTAATGGCCCATGGGCCCGAAGTCCAGGCCGATGTTCTTGGCGCCGCTGCGGCTGTAGATCTCGTTGAGGTAGAGGTTGCCGAACGGCGCGAAATAACCCAGCGCCACCTTGCCGTGCAGGCCGGCCGGGATCGCCAGGGCCAGCAGCAGCACGACGCCCACCGCCGCCTTGGCCAGCTTGCGCCGCTGCGGCAGCCACAGGCACAGCAGGCATAGCAGGGCCATCGGCAGCGCCACGCTGCGGGTGAAGCCGCAGGCCAGCCACAGCGCGCAGGCGGCGGCGAAGGCGCGCACGGTGCGCTTGCGCTGGGCGCGGAAGGTCGCCCAGAAGGCGAAGCCGGTCAGCGTCAGCAGCAGCGTCTCGTTCATGAAATAGGCGTAGATGCCGAGGAAGCCGGGCACCAGGGCGATGGCCAGCGCCCCGCCCAGGGCCCAGGCCCGCGGCAGCAGCTCCTTCAGCGCGCGATACCAGCCGTAAGGCACCATCGCGCACAGAAAGCCCGCCCCGGTCAGGATCACCGCCTGGTCGCGCACCGCCGCCTGCTGCAGCAGCCAGGTCCACAGCTGGTACAGGTAGGGGTCGCCGCTGCCCATGATGTTGGGGTGCAGGAAATAGAGCCCGTTCTCCCAGTGCCGGCCCGGATCGGAGAACAGGTGGTTCAGCGGCGAATCGTAGAACGGGAACAGCAGCCGCATCAGCATCGCCGCCCCCAGCGCCCAGCGCAGGGCGTGCTCGACCCGCGCCCGGGTCAGGCAGGATGGGCGCAAGGGCATGCTACTTGCCGAGACGGGCAGCGAGGGCGGATTCTGCATAGAGGCGCAGAGGATTGCCGATTGGCGCTTTTTCCGCCAGTGCCTGCTGCAGCCGCGGCATGCCGTGCAGGTACAGCGGCATCCACCAGCGCCCGCCGTTGCGGCGCGAGATCACCAGGTGCGGCAGGCCGAGCAGACGCACCGCGCGCACGCCGCTGACCTGGGACCAGCGCAGCTCGTTGACGCGGAACAGGATCAGGCCCTCTTCCGCCACCGTCACCGTGAACAGGCCGAACAGCAGGCCGAGCGCCAGCACCAGCTCCACGCCCAGCGCGATCAGCGCCAGCTTGCGCGGCCAGACCAGCCAGGCGCCCAGCCCGAACCACAGCAGCAGCAGCGCCACCGGCACCGAGCGCCAGTGGATGCGGAAGGTTTCGAATCCGGGCCGGCTCATGCCGCCGGACCGCGCGGCGCCGGAGAGGGTGCAAGACTCATGCCGCGACTCTACCCCAGGCCGGCGCGCGGCGAAAATCCCCGGGCTTTCATCGCCCTGCCGGCCTTTCCCCGAATCCCCCGGTGAAATCGGCGGAAGAAATGTTTTATGCTAGAGGCACGCATCGTGGATCGTTCCACTACCGGCACTCTGCGAGTCCCGCACGACCTTCGGAGTCCCGGCGAGCCGCGCCCCGTGAAGCTCACGGGGCGTTTTTTATGCGCGCCGCCTCGGCGGCCTCGTACCCATCAGTACTCGGCCTTGAAGGTCCGCGCCAGGCGCGGCCCGGTGCCGAAGTAGTGGCGGAACACGTACAGCAGCGGCTGCCAGCGCCCGGTGTCGATATGCTGCGTGCCCTCGACCACGATGTCGCGGTGGGCGTGGGTGCGCAGCACGCAGGTCTCCAGGATGGTGAACTGCGGCGGCGGCCCGCCGGCATGCGCCGCCACCAGCCGCGCCTCCAGCTGCAGCGGGCACTCGGCGATGCGCGGCGGCGCCACCTGCTCGGACCGCAGCGGCGTCAGCCCGGCGCAGCCGAACTTGTCGGCGACGTGGCGGTAGCCGATGGCGCGCTTGTCCTCCGGCACCGGCGCGCGCCCGGTGGTCGGCGCCAGCCTCTCCACCGCGCCGTGCTGCGCCGCCGAGGGCAGGTTGATGACGCACTCGCCGGTGCGCCGCAGGTTGTCCAGGCCCTGCCCGCCCTCGCTCATGCCCAGCACCACGCGGTCGCCGAGCGCGAATGACGAGGACATCGGCGAGATGTTGGGGGTGCCGTCGGGGTTGAGCGTGGTGATCAGCGCCACCGGGGTGCCGTAATAAAAGATGCGGGGCTGGATCGGGATGGAATTCATGGTGATTGACGCGTGGATGCCTGATCCCATGTTCCGCCCGCCGGCCGGCGAACGCTTCGGGCGCGGGCGAAGCGTCCGCCGGCGCCGCGCCTTACACTGCCGCCATGGAAGATCGCGCCGCCGGCATCCTGGTGCGGCTCGGCGGCCTGCTGTCGGAGCCGGCCCGGGCGCGCATGCTGCTGTCCCTGATGGACGGGCGCCAGCGCCCCGCGACCGAGCTGGCGCAGCTGGCCGGCGTCACGCCGCAGACCGCCAGCGAGCACCTGCGCCTGCTGATCGACAGCGGCGCGCTGCGCGTCCTGCCGCAGGGCCGCCACCGCTACTACCGGCTGGCCTCGGACGAGTGGGCCGAAACCCTGGAGACGATGGCGGCGATGGACCTGCCGAACCTGCCGCGGCCGCCGGCGCGGGGCGAGATGCCGCCGCTGGCCCGGGCGCGGCTGTGCTACAAACACCTCGCCGGAAGGCTCGGCGTGGCCTGGGCCGAGACGCTGCAGCGGCGCGACTGGCTGCATGGCGCCGGGCTGCATCTGTCGCTCAACCCCAAGGGCCTAGCGGCCCTGCGCAAGCACGCCCTGCTCGGCGCCGACGAGGATCCGCGCCGGCTCTCGGCCAAGCCCTGCCTGGACTGGACCGAGCGCCGCCACCATCTCGCCGGCCCGCTCGCCAACCTGCTGACCGAGCGCATGCTCGACCGCCGCTGGCTGATCCGCTCGCGCCAGGCGCGGGTGCTGCTGCCGACGGTCGAGGGCGAGCGCGGGCTGCGCCGGCTCGGCGTCGAGTTGTAGCCCCGGTGTCCTCGCGTTCGCGCATCCTGGCGCAGCAGAAGGCGTGGGCGCAGGCCGCCGGGCTGCGCATCATCGCGCCCGGCTACCTGGAAAGCGTCGACGCCAACCTGCGGCAGCCCATGCAGCCGGCGACGTTGGCCGCCTTCCAGGCCGGCGAGGCGGCGGAGCTGAAGGATTTTCCGCGCTATCCGGCCAAGCTGCGGGCGCTGTTCTCCTCTGCCGCGCTGGTGGTCAATGTCTTCGACCACTGGACCACGTGCGACGCCGCGCCGCTGCTCGCCGCGCTCGGCATCGAGGGCCGCGCCGAGCGGCTGGCCTACGAGGTGCGCTTCCCGATCAGCGCCGAGGGCACGCCGCCCAACGTCGACCTGGCCGTGACCCTGGCCGGCGGCCGCTGCGTCGGCATCGAAAGCAAGTTCACCGAATGGCATCTGCCGCGGCGGCCGGCCAGGATCCGCTTCAAGGACAAATATTTTCCGCCCGGCCAGGCGCTGTGGACCGATCGCGGCCTGCCCGCCTGCCAGGCTCTGGCCGAAGAGATCCAGCAGGGCCGGACCCGCTACCGCTACCTCTATGCCAGCCAGCTGCTCAAGCATGCGCTGGGCATGGCCACGCAGTGCCGCGCCGGCTTCGGCCTCTGCTATCTCTACTACGAATGGAGCGGCCCGGCGGCGCGCGAGCACCGGCGCGAGCTCGGGCATTTCGCCGGGCACGCCGGCGCCGAACTGGACTTCCGCTGGCTCAGCTACCAGGAACTGTACCGCCGCCTGCGCGCGGCCGGCGGCGTCGACCCGGCCTACCTCGATTACCTCGGCGCGCGTTATTTCCGCGACTGAGGCGCGTCGCTTTTACCGGCCAGGCACATCAGGGTCGCCATGCCGTGCAGGCACTGCGTTTCCCGGCCGCCTTTCAGGACGTAGGCCCTCAGCTCGCAGATGGTCAGGGTGCGGCCGCTGCGGATCACCTGGCCGACCGCGCGCACCCGCTCGCCGTCGGCCGGCGCGATCAGGTTGACCTTGAACTCCACCGTCAGCACCGAACTGTCCGCCGGGAACAGCGTGTAGGCGGCATAGCCGCCGGCGGAATCGGCCACGGTGCTGACCATGCCGGCGTGGAAGTAGCCGTGCTGCTGGCTCAGTTCCGGCCGGTACGGCAGTTCGATCGCCACCCGCCTGGGGGCGATCTCCGCCAGCACCGCGCCGAGGTGGCGCATGGCGCCCTGGCGGGCGAAGCTGTCGCGCACGCGCTGCTCGAACTCCGCATCGACCGCCTGCATGGAACCCTCCCGGCTGTTGACGCCGATTATGCCGCCACCGGGTGCCGGTCGGGTTTCCGCCGCCGTTCATCGCGGCAAGCCGGATGGGGCCCGGCTTTTGTCGCCTCATAGCGCATGGGCCGCGAACGGCCGCTGGTCTGGACCCGCATCATGCTGAACAAGCTGCGCCAACTGCTGCACTTCGACACACCGGCGGAAAGCTCCGCTCCGCGCCGCCCCTCGCTGCGCCTGCCGCCCGGCGCCATCGTCGCCGAACAGGGCCTGCGCCACCTGCCGCAAGCCGCCGGCGTCCGCGCCGTGCTGGCGCAGATGGACGAGGCCTACGTGGTGGTGCGCACCGCCGCGAACGCGCAGTGGTATGCCACCTGGCAGCCGTACCGCGGCGGCTGGGACCTGCTGTGCCTGGAAGAAGACGGCCCTGCCGCCGCCGTGGAACCGGCGGCCGCGCCGGCGCCGCGCCTGCGGTGCCGCAGCTAGGGCGATTGCGCGAGGGCCTGTTAGCGCGATTTTTTCGATCGCTGCGATCGATATGGCGTAGGCCCTAGCTCAACAGCTCGTACTGGCCGCCCTTCTCCAGCGCCGCCCGGTAGGCCGGCCGCGCATGGATGCGGTCGAGGAAGGCGCGGGTCTTCGGTCCCACCGCGCCGGCGCCGCGCGCCGCGGCCGCCTCCAGCGGGAAGCTCATCTGCACGTCCGCCGCGCTGAACGCCTCGCCGGCGAACCAGGCGTCGCGGCCCAGCTCGGCCTCGATGTAGTCGAAGTGCAGCCTGAGCTGCGGGTCGATGAATTGCTGGTTGACCTTGGCGACGATGCCGCGCGCGATCGGCTTGACGAAAAACGGCATCGGCGCCGTGGCGACCTTGCCGAAGATCAGCTTCAGCAGCAGCGGCAGCATCGCCGAGCCCTCGGCGTAGTGCAGCCAGTAGTCGTAGCGCAGCCGCTGCGGCGTGCCCGCAGCCGGCGCCAGCCGCCCCTGGCCGTAGCGCTCCACCAGGTAGCCGACGATATTGCCGGATTCGGCGATCACCACGCCGTCGTCGTCGATCACCGGAGACTTGCCCAGGGGGTGCACCGCCTTCAGCTCGGGCGGCGCCAGCATGGTCGCGGCGTCGCGCTGGTAGTGCTTGATCCGATACGGCACGCCCAGCTCCTCCAGCAGCCACAGCACGCGCTGCGAGCGGGAATTGTTGAGGTGGTGGACGGTGATCATCGTGGTTCTCCCTTTGCCGCGCGGCCGATCGTCAAGACTTTTTTAATGCCGCACCTTCGCGCGGTTTTGCAGGGACGGTCACGCCGGCATTCCCATGATCCCGGCGATTCCTGCCAGCGGCATTTTCCGGGCCGCCGCACGGTCATGCGGGCCCCCACCGTGCCGTCCGGCTGCGACAATAACAACAACTCCGCGTCCCCCACAACGACGACCGGCGAGAGCGTCGCCGGCGGCACGCTGCCGGTCAGCCACACCCGGCTACGCCGGCACGCCGTCGGCGGGGCGGCTCCGGCGGAGGCGTCCCCGTCTTTCCTGCCAGGAGTAAGGGCGGCCGCAATGCGGCGGCAACATCAGCGGCGGCGCAGCTCCGGGTGGTCGGTTCGCACCGGCAACGGAACCGGCGCCGCATGGGTGCCGCCGGCGAGCCAGCTGAGCAGGGCGTGGTCGAAGCGGAACAGCGCCAGCAGCCGCAGCCCCAGGAACAGCGTCACCGAGCCGAGGGCGACGAGGATGCGGATGCCTGGGTTCATGAAGCGCTCCCTTGCTGCGACGATGCGGTGCCTGGAACCAGCATCGGCCTGATTTCCCGGGGCGCCACACGGCGGCGGTCCGGCGGTGCCGCCGCGATGACGAACGGCCCAGGTGCTGCGCCGGACAGGGACCCTGGTGCTGCGAGGCTGGCGGCAGGCCACCGGTCCGCGATGCGCGGCAACCAAACGCGGTGTTCTGGCGTACAGTGCGCCGACCCCCTATTTCGAGTTCCGCAGCCCCATGATCGACCTGCGCAGCGACACCGTCACGCGCCCCTCGCCCGCCATGCTCGCCGCCATGAGCGCGGCCGAGGTCGGTGACGACGTCTGGGGCGACGATCCCACCGTGGCGCGCCTGCAGGCGGTGGTGGCCGAGCGCGCCGGCAAGGAAGCCGGCCTGTTCTTTCCCAGCGGCACGCAGAGCAACCTCGCCGCGCTGATGGCACACTGCGAGCGCGGCGACGAATACCTGGTCGGCCAGCTGGCCCACACCTATCGCCACGAGGGCGGCGGCGCCGCGGTGCTCGGCAGCATCCAGCCGCAGCCGATCGAGCAGGAAGCCGACGGCAGCCTGCCGCTGGAGCGGGTCGCCGCGGCGATCAAGCCGGCCGACGCCCACTTCGCCCGCACCCGCCTGCTGACGCTGGAGAACACCTGGCATGGCCGCGTGCTGCCCGCCGCCTACATGCGGGAGGCGACGGCGCTGGCGCATGGCCGCGGCCTCGCCACCCATCTCGACGGCGCCCGCGCCTTCAACGCCGCCGTCGCCTCGGGCCGGTCGCTGCACGAAATCTGCGCCGGCTTCGACAGCGTCTCGCTGTGCTTCTCCAAGGGCCTGGGCGCTCCGGTCGGCTCGGTGCTGGTCGGCGGCAAGGCGCTGCTCGAGCGCGCCCATCGCTGGCGCAAGGTGCTGGGCGGCGGCATGCGCCAGTCCGGCGTGCTCGCCGCCGCCTGCCTGTATGCGCTGGAGCACAACGTGGCACGGCTGGCGCAGGACCACGCCAACGCCGCGCGGCTGGCGCAGCTGCTCGCGCAGATCGCGCCGCTGCAGCTCAGCGGCCAGGCCACCAACATGGTGTTCCTGACCATTCCGCCGGAGCACTGCGCGCCGCTGGAGGCGCACCTGAAGCAGCGCGGCATCCTGATCCAGGCGCTGTACGGCACCCGCCTGGTGACGCACCTGGACATCGCGGAGCGGGACGTGGCAACGGTGGCGGGGGCGGTGCGCGACTACTTCGCCGCCTGATACGGCGCGGGCAAGCGGCATTGCCGCAACCCGCCTGTTTTTTGCGTCATCCGCGCCGCTCACCACCAGGGATAGAACGGCGGCATCGCCGATGCCTTGCCGCTGTACCGCGGCGTGCGCTTTTCCAGGAACGAGCGCACGCCTTCCTTGCCGTCCTGCAGGCTGGTGTAGAACACCGCCAGCGAATCGACCTTGTGCGCCTCGAGCGGGTGCGGTTGCGCCGCGTTGCGGTACATCATCTGGCGGGTCAGCGCGATCGACACCGGCGAGCGGTTGTCGATGATGCGGTGCGCCAGCTTGTAGGCTTCCGGCAGCAGCTGGTCCGGCGGCAGCACCGCCTTGACCAGGCCGCCGCGCCTGGCTTCCTCGGGATCGAGGATATCGGCGCTGTAGGTCCACTCCAGCGCCTGGGCGATGCCGACGATGCGCGGCAGGAACCAGCTCGAGCAGGCCTCCGGCACGATGCCGATCTTGCCGAAGACGAAGCCGATGCGCGCCTTTTCCGAGGCCAGGCGCACGTCCATCGCCAGGGTCATGGTGGCGCCGATGCCCACGGCCGGGCCGTTGATGGCGGCGATCACCGGCTTCTTGCAGTCGAAGATCGCCAGCGTGACGCGGCCGCCGGTATCGCGCAGGCCATGGAAGATCGCCGGGTCGTCGAGCTTCTCGTCCATGTCCTTCAGGGTCGGCCGGAGCGACTCGTCCAGGCCGAAGACGTTGCCGGCGCGGGTCAGGTCCATCCCGGCGCAGAAGGCGCGGCCGGCGCCGGTCACCACCACCGCGCCGACCGAGTCGTCCTCGGAGGCGCGGCCGAATGCGTCGACCAGCTCGTTGGCCATCTCGACGGTGAAGGAGTTGAGCTGCTCCGGGCGGTTCAGGCTCAGGGTCAGGACGCGGTCCTCGACCTGCCACGACAGGGTGTTGTAGTTCATGGTTTCTCCGGGGTTGCGCCGGCGAGTGTAGCCCAAAGGTATATATTTCCTATTGCCGGTGGCGTCCGCGCCGCCGAAGCTGGCCCATCACATACAACAAGGCCGCGCCGCGGCCACTCGGGGAGTTCTCAAGCAATGCTTCGCCATTCGCGGCTGTTTCCGCTGTTCCTTTCGATTCTCCTGCTGCAGGCCTGCGGCAGCAGCAGTGCGCCGCTGGGCAGCGGCAATGGAGGCGGCGGCGCCGGCACCCCGGTCGCCGCCGACCGCGACGGCAAGATCTACGCGCAGAGCATCACCTCGCCGATCGGCGACACCGTGGTGTTTCAGGTGTTCGAGCCGACCCACCTCAAGGCCGGCCAGACCTACCCGCTGGTGCTGAACAGCCACGGCTACGGCGGCACCCGCGCCACCGCGCCGAACGCCATGATCCAGAAGCTGATGGACAACGGCTATTACGTCATCTCCATCGACGAGCGCGGCAATGGCCAGTCCAGCGGCACGGTGCGGGTGATGGATCCCGACTACGAGGGCCAGGACCTGGTGGCGGTGCTCGACTGGGCCGAAAGGCTGGAAGGCCTGCGCCGCCACGGCGACGGCAGCATGGTGGTCGGCAGCTACGGCGGCTCCTACGGCGGCATGTACCAGTTCCTGCTGATGGGCGCCGATCCCAAGCACCGCCTGCACGTGCTGGCGCCGGACATCACGCCGCACGACCTGGTGTATTCGCTGGACGAGAACAACGTGGTCAAGTCCGGCTGGGGCCTGGCCCTGGTCGCCGGCGGCGAAGCCGGCGTGTTCGAAGCCGATCCGGCGACCGCCCTTACCGGCCTGCTGACCCGCACGGCTTCGGGCCAGTCGCCGCTGCGCCAGGACCCGACCATCGTCGAATCACTGACCGACGCCGCCCTGTACAACGCCTTCACTCCCACCGCGCAGAACTTTTTCAAGTACCACAGCGTATCCTACTTCTGCGACGGCCTGCCGCCCGGCCCGCAGGCCTGGACCCTGCCGGTCTCCGTGCCGGACAGCTTCAAGGTGGCGCCCACGCCCTTCCCCCAGGCCGACGTGCTGCTGTCGCAGGGCATCCAGGACAGCCTGTTCAACTTCAACAACGGCTACGCCAACTACCAGTGCCTGAAGGCGCGCGGCGGCGACGTGCGGCTGATCAGCCACCAGGGCGGCCACATCCTGCCGGTGTCGCTGGCCAGCGTGCCGCTGCCGCCGGGCAGCAACCTGCAGGACGCGCTGGACCCGTTCTACGCCGCGCTCAACCCGCCCGAGTTCCAGGGCCCGAGCGGCGCCGAGGCCTGCGGCGGTATCACGGTCGCCGACGCCGACTTCGCCTGGTTCCAGGAAAAGCTGCAGGGCATCGCCGGCGCCATCGACAAGGTGCTGACCACCGGCAGCGACTTCTGCATCAGCCTGGCGGACAAGGACGCCATCCAGGTGCACGCGGTCAAGCATGGCGGCACCTCCTACACCATCGCCAGCACCACGCCGCAGCTCAACAGCCTGCTCGGCGTGGTCGGCTCGCTGCTCGGCGGCGACATCCGCCAGGCCCTGCTGGCGGTGCAGCCGCTGTACACCGCGCCGGCCGACGACAGCCTGGTGGCCGGCATCCCGACGCTGTCGGTGACCATGGCCAATCCGCTCGGCGCGTCGCCGTCCTCGTGCAACAACCCGCTCAACGTCGGTGGCTGCGACCCGATCTTCTTCTTCGGCATCGGCTATCTCGCCAGCGGCTCCTCCGACTGGAAGCTGGTCGACGCCCAGCTCACCCCGCTGCGCGGCTTCGGCGACCACGCCGTCGACATGAACGGCATCGGCATCCGCCTGAAGAAGGGCGACCAGCTCGGCCTGCTGATCTACGCCTACCACACGCAATACCCGATCACCTGGTCGCGCGACATCGCGGTACCGGCGGCGACGATCTCCGGCACGGTGCAGCTGCCGGTGCTGGACGCCGCGGACGTGGTGCGCCAGGGAGTCTAGGCTCTGGCCGCACCGGCCGCCCGTCCGCGGCGGCCGGTGCGGGCTGGGGCCTGTTCACGCTATATCGATCGCTGCGTTGCCCCCGGGAAGGGGTCTGTTTGGCGCATTGCCGCGTTGCTCCTCCTTGTGTACATCCAGTACACCGCCTCGGTCGCGCCTTGTACTGCGCCAAAACAGGCCCTCTTCGCAGCGATCAAAATAGCGTGAACAGGCCCTAGAATGTCCGAATCGAGGCGGCCGCGAGGAAGGGCCGCCATGGCCGAGGAGCCATTATGGACGACACCCGCTCCGCCCCCCTGCCTTTCACCGACGTCGAGCGCCTGCCGGGCCCCAGGGGTTGGCCGCTGCTCGGCAACCTGCCCGACATCGAGCTGCCGCGCATCCACCAGCAGCTGGAAGCCTGGGCCCGCGAGTACGGCCCGCTGTTCAAGGTCAAGCTGGGACGCAAGACCATCGTCTGCGTCACCGACCTCGCCGCAATCCGCCAGATCCTGCGCGAGCGGCCGCGCCTGTTCAGCCGCAGCAAGCGGCTGGAGCCGGTGTTCCGCGAACTCGGCGTCTGCGGCGTCTTTGCCGCCGAGGGCGAGAGCTGGAAGCGGCAGCGGCGGCTGTGGAGCAAGGCGCTCAACGCGCACCAGATCGCGCCGTTCCTGCGCGACATGGAGGCCATCACGGCGAAGCTGCAGCGCCGCTGGTCGGCCTCGGCCGGCCAGCCGGTGGACGTGCAGGCGGACCTGATGCGCTACACCGTGGACGTGGTGACGCGCTTCGCCTTCGGCTTCGACGGCAATACCCTGGAACAGGAAGGCGATGTGATCCAGCACCACCTGGAGCACATCTTCCCGATGGTGGCGCGGCGGGCGAACGCGCCCTTTCCCTACTGGCAGTACCTGCCGCTGCCGGCCGACCGCAAACTGGTGCGCGAGCTCAAGGCCGTGCGCGACTTCGTCGGCCAGCGCATCGCCGAGGCGCATGCGCGCATTGCCGCGGACCCGGCCCGCGCCCAGGCGCCGGGCAACCTGATCGAGGCCTTCATCGTTTCGCGCGACGACGACGGCGTGGGCCTCAACGACGACGAGATCTACGCCAACACCATCACCACGCTGCTGGCCGGCGAGGACACCACGGCCAACACCCTGGCCTGGATGCTGCACTTCCTGGCCCTGCACCCGGAGGCGCAGCAGCGCCTGCGGCAGGAAGCGGCGCAGGGCGACGCTGAATCTCTGAGCCGCTGGATCGACGCGCTGACCGGCGAAACGCTGCGGCTCAAGCCGGTGGCGCCGATCACCGGCGGCACCGCGCTGGAGGAGGTGGAGCTCGCCGGCCATCGCTTCCGCGCCGGCACCGATTTCCTGATTCCCCACCGGGTCAACGCGCTGGACGAGGCGCAGTTCGCGCAGGCCGGGGACTTCAGGCCGGAGCGCTGGCTGGAACCGGCGCAGCCGCACTTCATCCAGAGCCCGCCGATGCCCTTCGGCGCCGGCCAGCGCATGTGCCCAGGCCGCAACCTGGCGCAGGCCGAGATCAGGGCCGTGGCCGCCATGCTCGGCCGCCACTTCACCGTGCGCCCCTGGGAAGGGGGCGCCCGGGTGCGGGAGCGCTACGGCTTCACCATGGGCCCGGAGGACCTGCGCGTGATATTCGAGCGGCGCGCCTGAGCGAAGCGGCCGCGCAACCTCCGCTCAGTTCAGATGCCGTCCTGCTGGCAAGACGCCACCAGCAGTACGTAGAGGCCGTTGTAGTTGGCAGCCTTGACCACGACGATGTCCTGGTTGTCGACCCGGCCCTGATAGATCAGCGGGCCGACCACCAGGGCGGCGAAATCGGATACGGCGCAGGCGTGCTGTGCGGTGTAAGCCTGCATCCTGTCGAAGGCGGGACCGGCGCCCTGCTCGACCCGCAGGCGGGCCAGCTCCACCGCTTTCTCCGGCGTGGTGCAGTTGGTGGCGCGCAGCGCGGTGGTGACAAAGCCGCCGCGCACGGTGCGGTTGAGCGGCGCCGCGGTGCCGCCGGCTTCGGCGGCGGGCGGTTCGGCGCCGGCGGCGGTGGCGGCGGCCAGCAGGGCAAGGGCAAGTTGGCGGACCATGAGGGCGACTCCGCAATGGTGGACACGAACCCCGCCCGTGCGGGCAGCGCGTGCGTTCCAGGGCATGGACCGCCACGCCAGGGCCGCCGTTCGCCGCGTCGGGCGAACGGCGCCGCTACAATCCCAGCGGGTGACCCTGCTTTACGCCGGGGCCCTCGGCCTCTGGTTCCTGGTGCTGAGCATCCGCGTGGTGCTGGGCCGGGTCGGCCCGGGCAATCCGGGGCTCGGCGACGGCGGCAGCCCCACGCTGCAGCGGCGCATCCGCGGCCACGGCAATTTCGCCGAATACGTGCCGCTGATCCTGGCGATGATGGGCTTCCTCGAACTGTCCGCCGAGCCGCGCTGGGTGCTGCACTGCCTCGGCCTGTCGCTGCTGCTCGGCCGCCTGCTGCACGGCTACGCCCTGTCCTTCACGCAACAGTGGGCGTTGGGCCGCACCGCCGGCATCCTGCTGACCTTGATCGCCCTGCTCGGCGCCAGCGGCCTGTGCCTATATCGCGGCCTGCCGGGGCTTTAGGGAAGCCGCCTCAGGCGTCCAGCAGCGGCTGCACCACCGCGTCGATCGATTCGCGGGCGCGGAAGATGCGCGAGCGCACCGTGCCGATCGGGCAGCGCATGGCCTCGGCGATCTCCTCGTAGCTGAGGCCGTCGAGTTCGCGCAGCACGATGGCCTGGCGCAGATCGGACGGCAGCTTGCTGATCACCGAGGTGACCTTGTCCTTGATCTCCTGCGCCAGCAGCGTCGATTCCGGAGTGTCGAGATCGCTGAGCTGGCCGGTGTGGCCGTACAGCTCGGCATCGGCGATGTCGATGTCCTGCCCGGCCGGGCGCCGCGCGCGCGACACCAGGTGGTTCTTGGCGGAGTTGATGGCGATGCGGTACAGCCAGGTATAGAACGCGCTCTGGCCGCGGAAGCCGGACAGGGCGCGATAGGCCTTGATGAAGGCCTCCTGCGCCACGTCCGGCGCGTCGGCTTCGCCGACCAGGCGGCTGACCAGCTGGATCGCCTTCTGCTGGTACTTGCGCACCAGCAGTTCGAAAGCCATCTCGTCGCCGGCCTGGGCGCGCGCCACCAGCTGTTCGTCGATATCGCGCTCGGCCCCGATGCTGCTGTCGTTGGCAGCCTCGGAGGGGTTTTGCGGCGGGCGGGCAGCCGGTCCGGTGGCGGCCCACTCGGGCTTGTGCGCCCGTGCCGGGTGTTCGTTGTGCTGCTTGAGTCGGGCAGTCGCGGCCATGTCTCGCTCCCTAAGATGGTCGGATATCTTTAGTGCTCCGACACTAGGGTTGCGAGTTGTATGCCAGGGTCGTGGATTTCAAAAAACTAGAATTAATCAAACACTTAGCACACAAGGGGCGCTCGCGGGGGCAGCCCGGTGGCCGCCGGGGCATGAAAATATTACCGGTATCGTGTAAGCCATACCGGCGCCGCGCCCGGGTGCTCCCGGGCGCGGCGGGAGCACCCGCTCAGTGCAGCGTGTCGAGCCTCAGCCGCAGGTCGCGGATCGCCTCGTGACGCCGGCGCGCCTCGTCACGCTGCCGCTCCAGCATCGCGTGGACTTCCGGCGGCGTTTCCCAGCGGCTTACCGCCTCTTCGAAGCGCTCGTCGGCCTCGCGCTCGTCGTCCTCGACGCTGTCGAGAATCACCGCTTCGTTGCGGCCCTCGGTCAGCGCCTTCATGTGCAGCACCCAGCGGTGCACCGTGTTGCCGAAGGTGCCGACGGCCTTCGGATGGCCGCCCAGCTTCAGCACCGTTTCCTGCATCTCGTGCGCCGCATCGTGGAAGAACCGGGAGTACTCCATCAGCGAGCGCTTCAGCTCGTCGTGGTGCGCTTCCGAAGCGGCCGCGCGCAAGGCCTCCTCGCCATTTTTTGACGTGACGATCAGACGATTGAGCAGCGTGATGGTGTCCAATTCGCTCATGACATGCCCTCCTGACCAGACAGGTTGCCCGTCCGGCGCATGCCACGGTTCCGCCGCTGGTCCAGCACATCTGCGCACGGAACGGCATGGCAGGGCGGCCCGGGCAGCCTAGCGCAAGCCGGCCCCGGCGCCTAGTCCGAGGAATGCCCCACAAAAAAGGGCCGCTCGCGCGGCCCTTGCTGCCCTGGTCCGATCCTGCCGCTCAGGCGCCCGAAGAAGACGAGGAGCTGGCGCCGCCGGACGACGAGGAAGATGACGACGACGCGCCCTCGGCAGGCGCGGGCGCACTGGTGCCCGGGCTCTGCGCCGCCGGCGGGGCGGCGGACTGACTGGAGTCGCCCTGGTTCTTGTTGCAGGCGTCCAGGCTCGCGCCGACCACGGCCAGAACCAGAACGAATGCGGTTTTCTTCAACACGTCCATTGCCTTCCTCCATGAAGTGGAACTGATTGAACCACGCCGGACACCCGTTGGCAGCCCCCGGCCAGGCGCCGGGCAGGGTCCATCGACCCGCGACAGCGGCGCCTGTGCCCTGATGGACAGCGGGCGGGAGGCCGAGGTTCCGCCGCAACCGGTGGAGCGGGATTCAGCTGGCGATCTGCGCCGCGCCGGGCGCGCGGTCCTTGCCGGGACCCGCCTGGCAGTCGTCGAGGTCCTCGCCGCGGATCACCGCGTAAGGACGGAACGCCGGCACCGCCTCGGCCGCCGCATCTTGGGCCAGGCGCCACTCCTGGATGCGCAGGCACAGTCCCCGGGCGCGGGCCTCGATGACGCGGCTGCCCTGCTCGGCCTCGCGGCCGGCGCGGTCGGGAGTGCCTTGCACCAGCCCTTCGAACACCTGGCCAAGGGTGTGCAGCGCGAAGTCCGCGCTGTCCAGGCCCAGGTTCATCGCCTGGTCGGTGAAGATCTGCGCGGTGGCGTTGTAGTGCTCCAGCGCCGCCTGGCCCTGCGGCGACACCGCGATGTCGGCGTCGCCGATGCGCAGGCCGCCGGTGCTGCTGACCCGTGCCGTATCATGGCCTTTGACCTTGATCAGCACCGCGCCGTTGCGCAGGCTGATGCCGCCGCGCTCGAAGTGGACGAAACCGTGGCCCTCGGCCGGATGGCTGCAGGCCAGCAGCGGCAACGCCACCGCGGCGGTGAACAACAGGCTGATCAGGCTGGAACGGATGCGCTTCATGGAATGACCCCGTGCGGCGGGCGGCACCGCCATGGCGCCGCATCTCGTGCAGCTTGGATGCAGGGCGGGGCGCCGCCGGATTTGCCGGCAGGCGCGAATACCCCGACCATGGCGGCGGGACCATAGAAAAAACCACTCCGCCGCATCACATGCCCCAGGCTCTTCCCGCGCGCACGCTGCGCGTCGACGATTACGACTTCAGCTATGTCGAAGCCGGCGCCGGCGCGCCGCTGCTGCTGGTGCACGGCAGCCTTTGCGACTACCGCTTCTGGGCGCCGCAGATGGAGCCGCTGGCCGTGCGGCGGCGCGTCATCGCCCTGAGCCTTCGGCGTTACTGGCCCGAGGCCTGGAACGGCGACGGCGGCGGCTTCTCGGTCGAGCAGCATGCCGCCGACCTCGCCGCCTTCGTGCGCGGCCTGCGCCTGGAACCGGTCGACCTGGTCGGCCACTCGCGCGGCGGCAGCGTGGCCTACGCCCTGGCGCAGCACGCGCCGGAACTGCTGCGCAGCCTGGTGCTGGCCGAGCCCGGCCTGCGCGCCGGCGCCGCCGGCGGCCAGGAACTCGACCGCGGCGGTTTCCGCGGCCGCGCGCTGGAGCTGCTGCGCCAGGGCCGCGCCGAGGAAGCACTGGAGCTGTTCATCGACACGGTCAGCGGCGCCGGCACCTGGAACCGCACCGTGCCGTCGATCAGGCGGATGATGCGCGACAACGCCAACACCCTGATCGGCCAGGCGGCGGAGAGCTATGCGCGGGTCACGCCCGACAACGCGCTGCGCCTGTCGCGGCCGCTGCTGCTGGTCGGCGGCGCCCGCAGCCCGCAGCCGTATCCGGCGGTGCTCGACGCGCTGCAGGAACTGTTGCCGGGCGCGCGCCGCGCCACCATTCCCGCCGCCTCCCACGCGATGAACCTGTGGAATGCGCCGGCCTTCAACCAGGCGCTCGAATCCTTCCTGGCCGAGCGCCCCTGAGCCGGCCGCGGATTCCTCCGCTTTTGCACAAGTCCGGCACGGCGCCGGCATGCGCCGCCGCTAGCCTCGCTGCTGGGCCGATCCGGCCCGCCGCAGCGAGTCCCGCCATGTCCCCCGCCCTGCCCGAGGTTTCCGCCCCGCCGGCGTCGTCCGGCACCGATGCCACGCCGCTGGTCGAGCGCGCCAGCGAAAGCCTGCGCTTTCCGGGCGGCGAGTGGCTGATCCGCGAATCACGCCGCGCCGCGACGGCGACGCAGCGCGGCGCCCGCGGCGATCGCCATTTCCTCTGCTATCAGCAGGACCGCCTGGCACCGCGCGAGGCCCTGGGCGAAATCTGCATGCGCGAAGCCGGCGCGGCCACCCTGCGCGAGGCCCATCCGCTGCTGTTGCGCAGCGCCGGCCGCTGCGCCGTGGTGCTCGGCCGCTACGTGTTCCAGCGCTGGGACGGCCCCTGGTGGTACCGCGCCACCACTCCGCCCTTCGGCGCCGCCGCCTTCTTCCTGCGCGCCTGGCTGCGCGACCAGGGCGAGGACATCGGCCTGCGCCTGCCGGAAGTGCCCTACGGCTTCGGCCATTTCGACCTGGAGCGCAACGTGCTGGTGACCAGCCGCGAGCGGCCCGACCCGCGCTTCCCGCATTACCTGGTGTACAGCGCCCCGTTCTGGGGCTGCCCCTGGCGGTTCGATCCGGAGCGCACCCGCCGCGTCAACGGCATGCCGCGCGGCAAGGCGGAGTCCGCGGCGGAGGACGAGTAGACTGCGGACATGCCGGAGCTGCCCGACCTGACCGTCTACCTTGAGCGCATCGAAGCGATGGCGCGCGACGCGAAGCTGCGGCGCCTGCGCATCGGCAACCCCTTCGTGTTGCGCTCGGTGGCGCCGGCGCCGGCCGAGCTCGACGGCCGCCGCCTGCTCGGCACCTCGCGCATCGGCAAGCGCCTGGTGTTCGAATTCGAAGGCGGGTATTTCGCCGTGATCCACCTGATGATCCTCGGCCGCCTGCACTGGAAGAAGCCGGATGCGCCGATGCCCAAGGGCTCCGGGCTCGCCGCCTTCGACTTCGAGCACGGCACTCTGCTGCTGGTGGAGCACGGCAGCAAGCGCCGCGCCGCGCTGCACCTGGTGCAGGGGCTCGAAGCCCTCAAGGCCTTCGAGCGCGGCGGCCTGGAAGTGATGGATGCCGACCCGGCGCATTTCGCCGGCGCGCTGGCGCGCGAGAACCACACGCTCAAGCGCGCGCTCACCGATCCCACCGTGCTGGCGGCCATCGGCAACGCCTACTCCGACGAGATCCTGCATCGGGCGCGCCTGTCGCCGTTCAAGCAGACGCGTTCGATCAAGGACGAGGAGATGCGGCGCCTGTTCGAGGCGACGCAGGCGGTGATGCGCGAATGGACCGAGCGCCTGCGCCGCGAAGCCGCGGACAAGTGGCCGGAGAAAGTCACCGCGTTCCGCCCGGAGATGGCCGTGCACGGCCGCTACAAGCTGCCTTGTCCGGACTGCGGCGCGCCGGTGCAGCGCATCGTCTATGCCGACAACGAGGCCAACTACTGCGCCCGCTGCCAGACCGAGGGCAGGCTGCTCGCCGACCGCGCCTTGTCGCGTCTGCTGAAAAGCAACTGGCCGAAGACGCTGGACGAACTCGAACGCTGAAAACGCCGGGCGCGCTGCTTTATTGCAGTGCAGCGTGGGACGTTCTTGCACATGCTTCACGCCCTGGTCAGAAAATCGTCACAACCGTACGAAACGACGCAACCACGGCCTGTCCAGGGGCGGCGTCAACGAGTTGTACAAAAGTTATCGACAAGCGCTGTGGATAGCGCGGGCCATTGCCGCGTCAAATCGATGACGCAGGCGTCGCAAAAGATTTCAGGTACAAGGTTAAAAAAATATCACCCGCCGGCCGCAGGACCGGCAGGCCACCGCGGACTCGCCTACTTCAGCAGCAGGGCGCCGGCCAGGCGGAGATAAACCGCGGCGGCCAAGGCCATGCTGGCGAGCACATACGCCGGCACCGACACCACCACATAGACCGCCGTGCAAAGCACGTCGACGAGGTCGGTCGAAAAACGCTGCCCGGTGGGCGCCCCTGGCACCCGGTTGAACTCGGAATAAAACGCTCTCGTCACAGTCATTCCGGGAGCCATCACCCGGACGGGCTTTCCTACTTTCACAAGGCTACCTCCCCGGTACCCCAAAAGCGGCGCCGCAACCCGGCACCGCACACGCCCCATTTGACCGCACACGCCGCATGCGTACCGCTCCTTCCATGCACCACCGAGATACCGCCCGGCGGCCGCTCGCACCACGAGTGGATGAACGGCATCAAACCCGGGATTCACGGCTTCCGCGGCTGGCGTCGCGTCACCGGATCCCTGGATTGGGAAAGAGCAAGTAAGCGTGTGCGGCGTCCCTTTTCTTATCTGAATGCTGTGCCCTGAAACAGCGCCGATCATCCCGATCGGTTGCAGCGACTCTAACCAAGTCAATCTGCCCGTGGAAGAGGCATTTTTTGTGCACCATTTACGCATCGTCGAGCAGTTCCCACACTCGCGTTGTGCATTTCCTGGAAGCCCAGTAGTTATTGGCTTTCCGCGCCGTCAAGCCATCGAAGGGCGGCGCAGGGGCTCGGCCTGCGCCAAAGTTGCGCATGCTCGCGGTCGTCGGCCGACAGCAATTTGTAAGGAAAGTCCGCCGGTTTGCGCGCTGCACCGCAGCACGAGTCTCCAATTTTTGCGCGCCCTCGGCTGGTATGATAAGTTGATGACATGTCCAGCGTAGCCCCTTTCCATCAAATCCCCCGGCAATCGCTGTCGGAGTCGGTGTATCTGCAGCTCAAGGACAAGATCGTCCGCCACGAGCTGGCGGCGGGCAGCCCCTTGCCGTCCGAGCGGGAGCTGTCGGAGCTGCTCGGCGTCAACCGCGGCGCCGTGCGCGAGGCGATCAAGCGCCTGCAGCAGGCGCAGCTGGTCGCGGTGCGCCAGGGCGGCAACCACGTGGTGCTGGACTATCTCGACGAGGGGGGACTGGAATTGCTGCCCAGCCTGCTGGTGGACAAGCGCGGCCGCATGAGCGCCGCGGCGGTGCGCGCGGTAATGGCGATGCGCTCGGCCCTGGCGCCGGACATCGCCGCCGCGGCGGCTGAACGCGGCGGCGCCCGGCTCGCGCGCCAGCTCAAGGCGCGGCTGGAGCAGATGCGGGCCGCCGGCGACGACCTGCCGGCCTTGCAGGAGCACTGCTTCGAGTTCTGGAAGGCGCTGGTGACGGCGGGTGGCAACATTGCCTTCCGCCTCGCCTTCAATTCCATGCAGAAGACCTATCGCCAGGTCTGGGACCTGTTGACACGGGTGATGGAAGCCGAATTCCGCGACCTGGCCGGCCTCGCCAGCATCGCCCAGGCGGTGGAGGACGGCGACCCGGAGCAGGCGCGCACTGCCGGACGGCGCCACGTCGAAATCGGCCGCCGCGCGCTGGATCGGGCGCTGGCTGCGGCGGGAGGGGAATGAGCATGAACGTCCATGCGCGCGGCGACGACCGCGTGATGATCGCCGCCGAGGAAACCGCCCGGCGCAACCCGATGCGGCCGCCCGACAGCCTGCCGCGCAGCTTCCGCGCCGCGCTGGCGGTGTTCTGGTCCCATCCCAGCCCGCTGCTGATCGCCGCCTTCATCCTCGGCTTCGGCGCCTGGCGCGCGTGGATGGGCCCGTTCGGCTGGAAGGACGCCCTGGTGGCGCTGGGCGTGGCCGCCTACTTCCCGGTCAACGAGTGGCTGATCCACGTCTACATGCTGCACTACAAGCCGCGCCGCATCTTCGGCCGTACCATCGACTTCTACCTGCCGGTGACGCATCGGCGCCATCATGCCGATCCCTGGAATCCGAAGTGGGTGTTCATCCCGCGCCACGTGCATGCGCTGACGGCGCCGGCCATCGCCCTGCTGCTGTGGGCGCTGTGGCCGTGGAAGGAGCTGGTGCTGACCGGCGAAGTCGTCTACCTGCTGCTCGGCCTGCACTACGAATGGGTGCACTACCTTGCCCACATCCCGTGGTGCCCGGACCTTGCCCATTACCAGAAGCGCGTCCGCGAACATCGCTTGCACCATTTCCGCAACGAAAATTTCTGGTGGGGCGTGTCGATGGGCAGCGGCGACCGCCTGTTCGGCACGGCGCCGCCGGAGAATATCGGGAAATCCGGCACCACCAGCACGCTGGGCCTGTAAGGCCGGCGGCCTGCCGACGAATTTTTTAGGACGGCGGGCGCCCTCACCCGCCTGTGGTAGGCGCCGCCGCGCCGCAGCGCGGAACATGAAGCCCGGAACTCGATCCGGGAGCGGCGATGCGCGTTGCGGTACCGATGCGAACCTGCCTTTGGGCAATGCTGGCGCTCGCCGCATCCGCCGCCGCCAAGGTCCCCACGGAGCAGCTGGCGCTGCTCGACGGGCCGCAGTACACCTGCATGGGCGCCGAGCGCGCCGGCAGCAAGGGCGGCGTCGCCGCCTGGACTGGAAAATTCCTCGGCGCCTGGCCCGGCATGACCGAGGCCCACGGCTACGACCCCGGCCCTTACGCGGCGGAGCGCCCTCTCTACACCGTCACCGCGCAGAACGCGGAACAATACGCGGCGCTGCTCGGCGAAGGGCAGAAGGCGCTGTTGCGCAAGTACCCGCAGGCCTTCCGCCTGCCGGTGTATCCCAGCCACCGCGACTTCCGCTACGCCGACCGCGTCTGCGCCATCGTCAGGCAGAACGCGGCGGCGGCCGTATTGCGCGGCGACGGCCTGGCCACGACGCAGCTGCTCGGCGGCATCCCCTTCCCGTTTCCGCAGAACGGGCTGGAGGCGATCTGGAACAGCCTGCGCGGCGCCGGCGAGTGGAACGACGCGGTGACCTACGACACCGCCGACGTCTACGCCAACGGCTCCATCGCCTGGGGCCGCACGCGGCTGCGCGTGCTGGTGCCGGCGAACGACCCCCGGCTGGCCGCGCCTCTGCCCAGCGCGCAGCAGGAGGTGCTGGCCTGGTTCTACCACGAGCAGCTGCTGCCCGAGCGCGACAAGGGCACCATCAGCTCGGGCGACACTCCCATCGACTACGCCCGCGGCCAGCTCGATGCCTGGGTCTACAACCCCGGGCTGCGCCGGGTGAAGCAGGCGATGGACGTGGGCGCCGACTACGCCGTGCCGCCGGCCGGCCTGCACACGGTGGACGACGAGTCGCTGTTCAACGGCACGCCGCAGCACTTCGACTGGAAGCTGCTGGGCAAGCGCGAGATGCTGGTGCCCTACCATGCCTTCAAGGTCAATGACCCGGCGCTGAAATACGGCGAGCTGGTGCGGCCCGGCTCGCTCAACCCCGACTACCAGCGCTACGAGCTGCACCGGGTCTGGGTGGTGGAGGGCCGGCTCAAGGCGGGCGAGCGCCACGTCTACAGCCGCCGCACCCTGTACATCGACGAGGACACCTGGCTGCCGCTGTGGAGCGATTGCTACGACCTGCGCGGCCAGCTGTGGCGCAGCAGCTACGTCGATTACTTCTATTCGCCCGAGTCGCAGGCTTTCGAGCGCGGCGTGACGGTCTACCACGACCTCAGCCTCGGCGCCTACGAGGCGCAGTACCTGGTGAACGAGTCGAAGCAGTGGTGGAAGTTCAACGACCCGGCGCTGCGGCAGAACATGTTCGGCCAGGCCGCGCTGGCGCACGGTCACTAGCGCACGCCCCGCCGGCGCGGAGGAAAGCCGGCGCCGCCGATGGCCGCGCCGCCGCGCCGGTCTTAAACTGCGGCGATTCCCGCTCCGGACATCCGCCATGCACAGCCGCGCGCTTTTCCCGCTTGCCGTAGTGGCCGGGTCGCTGCTGCTCGCCGCCTGCGGCGCCGCCGCCAGCCGCGAGCAGGCGCCGCCGGCGCGGATCGGCCATGTCTTCGTGCTGGTGCTGGAAAACGAGGACTACACCAACGCCTTCGGCGAGCACAGCGCAGCGCCTTACCTGGCCAGGACCCTGCCGGCGCTCGGCGCGATGCTGCCCAATTACTACGGCACCGCCCACAACAGCCAGGGCAACTACATCGCCATGATCAGCGGGCAGGGGCCGACGCCGGAAATCCAGGCGGACTGCCATACCTACGCCGACTTCATCGTCACCGGCCCCACCGACGCCAACGGCCAGGCGGTCGGCCACGGCTGCGTCTATCCGGCTTTCGTGCCCAGCCTGCCCGACCAGCTCGAAGCGGCCGGCAAGACCTGGCGCGGCTACATGGAGGACATGGGCAACGATCCGCGGCGCGAAGCCGCCAGCTGCGGCGCGCCGCGCCTCGACCACGAAGACCCCGCGCGCAAGGCCGCGGTCGGCGACGAGTACGCCACCAAGCACAATCCCTTCGTCTACCTGCACCGCATCGTCGACGACGCGCCGCGCTGCCGGCGCGGCGTGGTGCGGCTGGAACAGCTGCCCGCCGATCTGGCCCGCGTCGACACGACGCCGAATTTCTCGCTGATCGTGCCCGGCCTGTGCAACGACGGCCACGACTCGCCCTGCGTCGACGGCCGGCCCGGCGGCCTGGTTTCGGCCGACGCCTTCCTGCGGGAGTGGGTGCCGCGGATCCTCGCCGCGCCGGCGTTCCGCCAGGACGGCCTGCTGATCGTCACCTTCGACGAATCGAACGGCCCGCAAAGCGATTCCAGCGCCTGCTGCGCCGAGCTGCCGGGCCCGAATGCGGCCCAGCCCGGCATCAACGGTCCCGGCGGCGGCCGCACCGGGGCGGTGCTGATCTCGCCGTTCATCGCGCCGGGCAGCCGCAGCGACACCGCCTACAACCACTACGCGCTGCTGCGCAGCGTCGAGGACCTGTTCGGCCTGCCTTACCTGGGCTATGCCGGCGCCGCGAACCTGAAGGGATTCGGCGCCGACGTCTACACCGCGCGCCAGCCGGAGCTGCCGCCGCGGCCCTGAGCTTCAGGCGGAGCCGCCGCCGCCCTTGCCGAAGACGTCGCTGCGGGCCTTGTCGACCCGCGCCATTTCCCCGTGGAAATCGAAATCGATCGACGCCGTCTCGGCCGCCGGCGCCGTCTGCGGCGCGCCCTTCCTTTCCAGCAGCGACACCAGCTCCGGCGCCGGCGTCAGCCCGCTCTGCGGCTGGAAGCGGAAATCGGAAGGCAGCAGCTCGTGGCCCATGGCGCGCACCCGCTCCCAGGCCTCCGGGCTGAGCACCTGCTCCAGCGGCAGCGCCACCTCGGCGAAGCCGATCGCGCGCCGCGCCTCGAACAGGCGCTGCGCCAGGCGCAGGCGGATGTCGGCGCGTCCCGGCTGCTGCACCAGCAGCTCGCGCAGGCGCGCGATCTCGCTCTGCCCGGTGTCCAGCGGCGCCGGCGCCACCAGTTCCACCGCCGGTTCGCGCAGCGGCGGCGCGGCGGCCTGCGCCAGGTTCGGCGCCATCACCGGCGCGCCGCCGCCGGCGGACATGGCGCGGCGCGCCGCCAGGGCGCGGCGCCGGCCGCCGCCGGCGAACAGCCGGCTCAGGGCCCACAGCAGCAGCGCCAGCACGGCGGCGCCGACCAGGTTGTGCGGCTGCAGCCAGGGCGGCGTCTCCCGCGGCGCTGCCGGAGCCGCCTCCGCCGGCCTGCGCTGGAGATTGACCGGCACCTGCCATTCGCCCACGGGCTTGCGCAGGTAGTCGCGGAATTCGGCCACGCGGTAAGCCGGCTCGCTGCCGATCGAGGCGGCGTCGGGGATGCCGAACTGGGCGCCGATCGCCGGGTGCTGGGGGTCGCCGGCAGGGAAGCTCTCGTAGTTCGCTTCGTAGATCGCCAGCATCACCGCGTCGACGTCGCCGGCGCCGGCGTGCGCGAAGTGGTTGCCGATGCTGGTCAGGGTGTCGCCCTGCTTCACCTGGTAGGTGTTGAAGTACTTCGGCCGCGGCGCCAGCATCAACTGCGGCTTGGCGACCGCCACCGGGGCGACGCGCGGCGCCGCCGCCGCCGCGGCGTCGCCGAAGCTGCGCGCCGCCTTCTGCTGGCCGTCGTCGCGGCCGATCTCGATGCTGCGCACGCCTTCGGTTGCCGCCGCTTCGGCGCCCGGCTGCTTCGGCGCCGCCGCATCCAGCGGCGCCGACTGGCTGAGGTCGGGGATGTCGAACAGCACCGTCACCTCGCGGCTCACCACCACGGCGCCGGCGCCGACTTCCAGATGCAGCCGCATCGCCGGCACCGTCATGCGCGAAGCGGTGGTCAGCAGGATCGCCTGCGCCGCCGGGTCGTAGCTGGCGTGCACCGCGGCGGCGGCCTTTTCTTCCGCGTCGGCCAGGCCGGTGGCCGGCGTCAGGCGGTAGTACAGGCGCGACACCTCGTCGCCGGCCAGCGACACCGGCACCGATACCGACAGCGCCTGTCCCACCGCCGCATGCAGCTGGGTATCGCCGTCGATCGACAACGCCTGCGCGGCGCCGCTGCAGGCGGCGAGGAGGGGGATCAGGAATCGTGCGAAGCGCATGGCGGCATCAGGCGGAAAAGGGCGCGGCTGACCTGCATCCGCGACGAACGCATCATCGTCGATTGGCGCAGTGGCCTCCATAGTAAAACCTCACTGTGGCCGGGCGGTATCGCAGCGTGCATAATCCGTGCACGGCCGCCGGCCGGCCCCTCGTTTGCCACCGTTCGGCGGCTGCGCCAGCTGACGCTCCGTTCACCTGTGGCATATCGATTGCGTCGATCCGGTGACTCATCTGTAACGCACGCTGCGCGCCCCCAGGGGCGGCGCGCCGGGGAAGGGTTTTCATGCTGAAGCGGTTCACGGTCCACCTGGGTATCCTCTGTGCCTGCTGCGCGGCGCAGGCATGGGCGGGAGATGACGAATTTCGCGCGGGACTGACGCTGCGCGCCGGTTTTGGCGGGACCCGCGAGCAGAACTGGGTGCCGCACCTGCTCGCCAGCTTCGGCTCCGGCCCGCAGTACCTGCAGCAGAGCCATGCCACCGAGCATCAGTGCCTGATGACCGCCGGCAATCTCGGCCTCACCGGCGCCGCCAGCGCCTCGTCCTCCTGCGAAGACGCGCCGCTGCTGCAATTCGATTTCCAGCGGGGCGGCGTCGGCTCGGCCAACCTGCTCGGCCTGAACCTGCTGAAGGCGCCGAGCCTCATCGACGCCAGCACCCACACCGACCTGCTCAGCGGCAACAGCGAATGGGTCAACTGGACGCTGCAGCAGCACGCCGCCGGCCGGCTCGATCTCACCGCGCCGAGCGCCTGGCCGGCCCTGCCCCGCCTGAAGTAAGCTCAGCCGGCGAACTGCTGGCCCAGCAGGCACAGATCGAGCAGCGCCACCGCCGCCGTCAGCGTCCAGGCGCCCAGCCGCAGCGGTCCGCGCAGCCGGAACCGGCCCATCAGCGCGCCGCGCGAAGCCAGCAGCACCAGGGGCAGCAGCGCGAACGGCAGCGCCAGGCTCAGGATGACCTGGGAGAACACCAGCAGCGCGTCCGGCGTCACCTTGCCGCTGCAGGCCGAGACCAGGCAGGCCAGCACCACCGCCCCCAGGCGGGTGGCGATGCCGCGCAGCCAGGCCGGACTTTCGCGGCCGCGGAAGCCGCGGCTGAGCAGGCTGCCGGCCATCACGCCGGTGACGGCCGAACTCTGCCCGGCGGCGTACAGCGCCACCGCGAACACCAGGGCGGCGCCGCCGCCCAGGCCCAGGCGCAGCGCCGCGTGCGCCTCGGCCAGGCTGCCGACCGTCCGGCCCAGGCCGCCGAGCGCCGCGGCGGCGAGGCACAGGATCGCCATGTTCACCAGCATCGCCAGACCCAGCGCCACCGCGGTGTCGCGGGCCGCCAGGCGCATCGCCGGCGCGCGCAGCGCCGGAGCGAGGCCGCGCGCCCGCTCCGCCACCAGGCCGGAATGCAGATAGAGGTTGTGCGGCATCACGGTGGCGCCGACGATGCCCAGGGCCAGCAGCAGCGCCTCGCGGTCGCGCAGCAGGCCGCCGCTGTGCGCGAGGTCGCGCAGCGCTTGCGCCGGATCGGGCCGGGCCAGCAGCATCAGCAGCACGAAGCTCAGCCCCACCACCGCCAGGAGCACGTCCACCAGCTTCTCGTGCGCCCCGGCGCGGCGGCCCGACCAGGCCATCACCGCCAGCGTGGCCAGCGCGGTCAGGCCCATGCCGGCGGCGAACGGCAGGCCCAGCAGCAACTGCAGGGCGATGGCGCCGCCCACCAGTTCGGCCAGCGCGGTGGCGACGATCGCCGCCTCGCCGGCCAGCCACGCCGCCCGCGCCAGCACCGGCGGCAGGTGGCGCGCGCTGAGGCACGCCAGGTCTTCGCCGGTCGCCACGGCCAGCCGTGCCGCCAGCGTCTGGAACACCAGGCCGAGCAGGCTCGCCGCCACCACCACGCCGAGCAGGGCATAGCCGTGGGCCGCGCCGCCGGCGATATCTGTGGCCCAGTTGCCGGGATCCATGTAGCCCACCGCGACCAGCAGTCCCGGGCCGGCCAGGCGCCGCAGCGCAGCGGCCGGCGGCGCCGGCAGGGCAGGTGCGGAGCGGGACAGGACTGCTTCCATGACGCGGCCTTATTTGAGAATTATTCTCATTTAAGGCCGGCTCTCGTCAGGCCGCAAGGCAATTGTTGCTATGGCCCCGATACATTTAGGCTATGGCCCGGCCGGGCGCTGCGCAGGCGCCCGGCAGCACGGCGGAGGCATCAGGGAACCGCCCGGCGCCCGCTTTTTCAAACATAACGAGATCGATCACGCCCGCCATGTCCTTTTTGTACCGCTACCTGCTGATTCTCATCGCCTGCGTCGCCTTGCTGATGGGCATCCAGATCCCGAGCTTCGTCGACCAGTACGAAAAGCGGCTGGACGCGCACCTGCAGGAAGTGCAGGCCGACCTGAAGGGCTACCAGGACATCGCCAACCGCGATTTCGGCGGCTCGATGGAAGCGCTGATCCGCCGCCACAAGGAGAGCACCGACATGGTGTTCCGCGACGAGGCCGGGCCGATCGAAACCATTTACCTGCGCTTCCTGCACTTCAAGGAGCAGCGCGAAGGCCTGAAGACGCAGCTGCCCGGCAAGGTGACCTACCTGCTGCGCTACGGCGACCACGACCTGCTGCGCGAAACCTACGCCAGCTACTCCTACACCGTGCCGCTCGACAGCGAGGCGATCTACGCCGGCTTCGCCCTGGTCGCCATCGCGCTGCTGCTGGCGGAATTCGTCCTCGGGCTGCTCGGCCTGCTGGGCGGCATGAGACGGTCGCCGCGGGCGCTGCGCTTCTAGGGTCCGCTCAGGCGCCGTCGGCCGGCGGCGCCGCGTCCAGCATCAGCCGCCACACCGCTTCGGCCGCCGGCGACAGCGAGCGGTTGCGCCGCCGCAGCAGCACGATGCCCCGCGTCACCCGCGGCGTCAGCGCCAGCGACACCAGGCCGGAGCGCGGCTCCGGCGGGAACAAGGCCGGCGCCACGCTGATGCCGATGCCGGCCTCGATCATGCGGTAGCCGGTGCTGAGGTGCCCCACCTCCTGCACCACCTCGCAGCGCACGCCGCGCTCGGCCAGCGCGCGGTCGATCAGCGGCCGGCTGCCGGAGGAATAGTCGAGCAGCACCAGCCGCTCGCCCTGCAGCGCCGTCCACGGCACCCGCGTCCGCCGCGCCAGCGGGTGGTCGCGGCGGCACACCAGGCGGAAGGTGTCGTTCATGAGAGGCTCGACGTGCAGGTCCTCGGCCTGCTGCGGCTCGATCGCCACGCCGAAGTCGACCTCGCCGCCGCGCACGCTGTCCAGCACCAGCTGCTGGCTCTGGTCGCGCATCATCAGCGTGATGCCGGGGTAGCGCCGCGCGCTGGCCGAGATGTAGCCCGGCATCAGCGCCGCCGAGGGCGTCGGCGCGCTGGCCACGCGCACCTTGCCGCGGTGCTGCTCGCCGGCGCTGCGCGCCTCCAGCAGCACGTTCTCCAGCTCGTCGATCAGCCGCTCCAGGGCGCCCGCCAGCTTCACCCCGGCTTCGGTCAGCTCCACCTCGCGGGTGGTGCGGTCGAGCAGGCGCAGCCCGAGCTGCTGCTCCAGCTCGCGGATGCTGCGGCTTACCGCCGGCTGCGACAGGCCGACGCGGGCCCCGGCGCGGCTGAAGTTGCGGTCGCGCGCCACCGCCAGGAACACCCGCATCTGCCGCAGCGAGACATTCATGCGTTCTGGCCCGGGAGCATTAATGCAGATTAATCATGAAGTCATTTGATAAATCCATTTGTATTCTAAATGCCGCGGCGTTGAAATAGACAGCGTTGACCGCATCCGCACGCCGCCATGACCCGCCAAAGCCTCGGCATCGATAACTTCACCCTTGCCCTGGTCGCCACCGTGACCGCCGCCACCCTGCTGCCGGCGCGCGGCGGGTTCGCCGAGCTGTTCGAGCGCGCCACGGTGTTCGCCATCGCCCTGCTGTTCTTCCTGCATGGCGCCAAGCTGTCGCGCGAGGCGATCATCGCCGGTGCCAGCCACTGGCGCCTGCACCTGACCGTGTTCGCCGCGACCTTCGGCCTGTTCCCGCTGCTGGGCTTGGCGCTGAGGCCGCTGCTGGCGCCGCTGGTGACGCCGGAGCTGTACCTGGGCGTGCTCTACGTCTGCGCCCTGCCGGCCACGGTGCAGTCGGCCATCGCCTTCACCTCCATCGCCCGCGGCAACGTCCCCGCCGCCATCTGCAGCGCCTCGGCATCCAGCATCCTCGGCATCTTCCTGACGCCGTTGCTGGTCGGCGTCCTCCTGGGGGCCCGCTCGTCCGCCGGCGGCGGCGACACCCTGCACGCGGTATGGAAGATCGTCGAGCAGCTGCTGCTGCCATTCGTCGCCGGCCAGGTCGCGCGGCAATGGATCGGCGGCTGGGTCGACCGCAACAAGGGCCTGCTCAAGTTCGTCGACCAGGGCTCGATCCTGCTTGTGGTCTACGTCGCCTTCAGCGCCGCCGTGCTGCAGGGCCTGTGGCACCAGGTGCCGCCGCTGTCGCTGGCCGGCACCCTGGCGGTCAACGCGGTGCTGCTGGCGCTGGCCCTGCTCGCCACGCGCACCGCCGCGCGCCTCGAAGGCTTCGATCGGGCGGACGAGATCACCACCGTGTTCTGCGGCTCCAAGAAAAGCCTCGCCAGCGGCGTGCCAATGGCCAACGTGCTGTTCGCCGGACACTCGGTCGGCGTCATCCTGCTGCCGCTGATGCTGTTCCACCAGATGCAGCTGATGGTCTGCGCGGTGCTGGCGCGCCGCTACGCGGCGCGGCGCGACGCCCCGGCGGCCGCGCCGCAGGAAAGCTGAGCTACAGCCTCAGGCCTCCATCCACCTCCAGCACCCGGCCGTTGTAGTAATCGTTCTCGGCGATGAACACCGCGGCCCTGGCGATCTCCTCCGGCTCGCCCAGCCGCCTGGCCGGCACCGGCGCGATGACCTTCTGCAGCACCTCGGGCTTCATCGCGTTGAGGATATCGGTGCGGACGAAGCCGGGGGCGATGGCGGCGGCGCGGATCGCGTAGCGGGCCAGTTCCTGCGCCCACACCACGGCCATGGCGGCGACACCGGCCTTGGCGGCGCTGTAGTTGCTCTGCCCGGCGTTGCCGTGGCGCGAGATGCTGGAGATGTTGACGATGACGCCGCCGTGGCCGAGCCGGGCCATGCGCTCGGCGGCCTCGCGACCGCACAGGAACACCCCGGTCAGGTTGACGTCGATCACCGCCTGCCACTGCTGCAGGGTCATCTTGCCGCCGACCTGCCCGTCCTTCACCTTCACCAGCAAGGCGTCGCGGGTGATGCCGGCGTTGTTGACCAGCACATCGAGCCGGCCGAAGTCGGCGACCACCGCGTCGAGCGCGGCGATGACCTGCTCCTCCCTGGCGACATTGCACCGGTAGGTGTGCGCCACCACGTCGCCGCGGGATTCGCACTGCGCCTTGCTGGCCGCCAGGTCGGCCTCGTCGAGATCGAGCAGGGCAAGGTCCGCGCCCCGGTCGGCGAAGGCGGTGGCGATGGCGCGGCCGATGCCCTTGCCCGCCCCGGTGACCACCACCAGCTTGTCCCGCAGATCCATGCCGCACCCCGCGTCGGTCTCGAAGGCGCAGGTGTAGCACAATGGGTGCCGCATGAAAAAGCGCATCCTGCTTTACAAGGTGGTGCAGCCCGACGTGCTGGAGCTGCTGCGCCAGCACTTCGAGGTCGCCGCGTTCGACGGCCTCGAACTGGCGGACACGCCGGCGTTCCGCGCGGCGCTGGCGCAGGCCCACGGCCTGATCGGCATGTACGGCCGCATCGATGCCGCCTTCCTCGCCGGCGCGCCGCGGCTGGAAGTGGTCTCCACCGTCTCGGTCGGCTACGACGCCATTGACCTCGAGGCGCTGAACGCCCGCGGCATCCTGCTGTGCAACACGCCCGACGTACTGACCGAGACCACCGCCGACACCGCCTTCCTGCTGCTGCTCGGCGTGGCGCGGCGGGTCACGGAGCTGGCGCAGTGGCTGCGCGACGGCCACTGGCAGCGCCCGGTCGCCGCGCCGCAGTACGGCGTGGACGTCCACGGCAAGACACTCGGCATCATCGGCATGGGCCGCATCGGCACCGCGCTGGCCCGCCGCGCCGCGCTCGGCTTCGGCATGCGCGTGCTGTACCACACGCGCACGCCCCGCCCCGAGGCCGAGCGCGAGCTGGGCGCGCGCCGCTGCGGCCTGGACGCGCTGCTGGAGCAGTCCGATTTCGTCTGCGTGCTGGCGCCGCTGACGCCGCAGACCAGGGGCCTGATCGGCGCGCGCGAGCTGGCGCGGATGAAGCCGGCCGCCTACCTGGTCAACGCCGCGCGCGGCGCCATCGTCGACGAGGCCGCGCTGATCGAGGCCCTGCGCAGCCGGCGCATCGCCGGGGCCGGCCTCGATGTCTACGCCCGGGAGCCGCTGCCGCCGGACTCGCCGCTGCTGGCGATGCCGCAGGTGCTGGCCCTGCCCCACGTCGGCTCGGCCACCTGGGAGACCCGCCACGCCATGGAGCTGTGCGCGGCCCACAACCTGATCGAAGCGCTGGCCGGCCGCCGGCCGCGCTACCCCGTCAACCGCTGGCCTGCATCACCTCGACCCCCATGAACGCCAGCGCCGCCCTGAAATCGCGCTCCGCCCAGGCGCGCGCCTGGGCCGGGTCCTCGCCTTCGGCCGCGGGCCACTGCGCGAAGGCGCCGGGCTTGAGCAGCAGCCTGGGGCGGCCGGCGCTGCCGCCGGGCAGGCCGCCGATGGTGATGGCGCGTCCGCCTTTGACGTAGGCGTAGCGGCTGTCGTCGAGCGCACGCACCTCGTAGCCGCTGCTGCTGCGCACGCCGTGCCGGTCCAGGCGCATCAGCTGGCCGACACCCCGATCGCCCACCGGCGCGGCCGCCGCCTCCGCCGCCGGTTCCTTGCCGGCGTTCGGGTCCAGCGCCTGGTCCAGCACCTGGTCCGGTGGAAAATTCCATTCCTTCAGGTCCACCCCTTCCGATTTCATGGCGTTGCGCAGGCGCGCCAGCGGCACCAGCCCGCCGGCGGTGGAGGTCACGGTGGTGCCGCGCCGGGTCACCAGCACATCCAGGCGCTGCAGCAGGGTGCCGCGGTCGCGCACCCGGTTGCCGGACGGCTGCCGGCCATGGGCCCAGGCGGCCGCGGGGGTCCACACCGCCTGCGGCACCGCGATGGCGCCCTCGCCCTCGAAATAGGCGATGACGAACTCGCGATAGCGCTTGGTCTGGGCCCCGCCCTGGGCGGCCTGCAGCAAGGTCTTCGGTACGAACAGCGGCATGCGTCCCTGCCTCCGCGCGCAGTGGCTACGCCGGCAGTATAGGCCCCGGTGCCGGCCGCGGCGGGCGGCAATCAAAAAAGTGCAGCATTTCGGCGTCATGCTGCGGGCACCAACTCCAAAGAGCACCGGACGTGCCATACGCCAAGAAGATCGTGCTGCGCTCCCGCTGGGGCTACCACCCCGGCCTCGACAGTCTCGTCGCCGACTTCCGCCGCGACGGCGTGCTGTTCGTGGGCGTGGTCGGCAAGGACTGCGACATCATCGAGGACATCATCGACGAGCTGTGCCAGGACGCGCCCGCCGGCAGCCAGGCCATGCTCACCTCCAGCCATGTCGACGGCACCGTGGAGGAGGCGGTGTCGTTCGCCCAGGCCCTGACCGGCGCCTATGCCGGCGCGGTGGAGGTGGTCGAGTTCTAGGCGGGACCCGTTAAACTTCCGCCGATGGACATCAACGACTACCTGCTCGACGGCGGCGGCAGCGACTGGACCCGCCTGCTGGCCGACTGGAACTGGATCCTGCCGCCGCGCTTCCGGCTGTGGCTGGTCAACCGCTACGGCGACCTGTTCCTGGTGCTGCCCGAGGGCGGCGGCGTATGCATGCTCGACGTCGGCGCCGGCACCCTGCGCCGCATCGCCGCCGACGAGCGCGAGTTCGACGCACGCCTGCGCGAGGGCAGCAACGCCGCCGAGTGGCTGATGATGCCGCTGGTGGACCAATGCGTCGCCGCCGGCCTCAAGCCGGGGCCCGGGCACTGTTACGGCTTCAAGAAACCGCCGGCCCTGGGCGGCGAGTACAGCGTCGCCAACACCGAGGTGGTGGACCTGTACACCCACTACAGCGTGCTCGGCCAGCTGCATGCCCAGATCTGGGAATCGCAGCCCGGCTACACCACCCAGGGCGAAGCCGAGGAATGACCGGCCGCCGCAGCTGAACACTGAGTCATCTGTTTCTTTGCGTCCGCCGACCGATCAGTGGCATTCTGCATCCGCCAAACGGTAGGAATGCGCAACGGTGGAAACGGGGATGAGGCACCAGGCTGGACCGCTCGAGGAAGCCATGCTGGAGCTCTGGCGCGCCGGCTTCCAGCCGTTTGGCAACGCAACCCAAGGCTCGGGAAACACCGGCAGGGCGCTTTCCGCCGACGGCATGACATGGGCAGAGCTGGTTGAGCTGCGGTCAGGCCTGCGCGGAAGCCTGCGCCAACTGCTGGGAAAGGGAGTGCTGCGCGGAGCAGGATGCACCGCGCAGTTCGCCAGCGAATTCAGCAACGGCGAGCGCATCGTCACCGCCACCGCTCCGCTCGAACCGGCCGCCGGCATCGAGCTGGAGGTGCTGCCGCTGGATACGCCGGTGGCCATGCTGGCGCTGCGCCACATGCAGCGCCTGGGTCAGGCGCTGCTGCAGCGCCATCCGCTCAAGCTGCGCATCCGCGCCGCGGACGAAATCGACGGCGCCGCGTGGCAGCGGCCCGATGCCGGGCCCTCCCGGCCGCCGCTCGGCGTGGCGGAACTGTGCAGGTTGGGCGTGCCGGACCGTCTGGCGCGGATGATCGCCGGCGACTGCGCCGCCGCCGCCGAGCTGCCGTACTGACTTTCCCCGGCGCGGAGAGGATCGTGCGGGCGCGCCGCCAGGGGCATGGACTTGTTCAGAGGTTCCCCTAGGCGCCGCTCTCCAGCATGTAGTCCACGGTGAGGTTGGCCAGCGTCCGCACCCCCAGCTTCAGCCCGCTCTCGTCCAGCTTGAAGCGGGGCGAATGGTTGGGGCCGTATTCGTCCAGCGTCGCGCCGGGCCTGCGCACGCCGACGAACACGAACAAGCCCGGGATCTGCTGTTCGTAGAACGAGAAGTCCTCCGCGCCCATGGACACCGGCGACTCGATCAGCCCGGCGCCGCCGACACGCCTGAGCGTGGGCAGCATGCGCGCCGTCAGCTGCGGATCGTTGTAGGTCACCGGATAGTCCGACTCCTGGTCGAACTTCAGGTCCACCGTCGCGCCGGAGGCGGCGGCGATATTGGTGGCGGTGCGCCGCACGTCCTCCTTCAACTGGCGCCGCATGTCCTCGTCGAGCGCGCGCAGGGTGCCCTTGAGCAGGGCCTGGTCGGGGATGATGTTGTAGCGCACGCCGGCGTCGAAGCGGCCCACCGTCACCACCACCGGGGCCCGGGTCAGGTCCATCTGCCGGCTCGGGATGGTCTGCAGCGCGTTGACGATCTGCGCGGCCACCACGATCGGGTCGATGCCGTCCCAGGGCATCGCGCCGTGGGTCTGCTTGCCGTGCACCACCAGTTCGAAATCGTCGGAGCTGGCCATGGCGCCGCCGGCGCGCCACGCCAGCTGCCCGGTCTCGAACTTGGTGAAGACATGGAGGCCGAAAATCACTTCCGGCTGCGGCGCGCCGCTCAGCACCCCTTCCTTCACCATCAGCCTGGCGCCGCCTTCCTCGCCCGGCGGATGGCCCTCCTCCGCCGGCTGGAAGATCAGCTTCACCGTGCCCGGCAACTGCTCCTTCAGCTGCGCGAAGATCCGCGCCACGCCGAGCAGGATGCCCATGTGGGCGTCGTGGCCGCAGGCGTGCATCACGCCGACGTCCTTGCCGTCGAACGTCGAGCGCACCGTCGACTTGAACGGCAGCTCGACCTGCTCCGCCACCGGCAGCGCGTCCATGTCCGAGCGCAGCGCCACCACCGGGCCGGGGCGGCCGCCGCGCAGCACCGCGACGACGCCGGTGTGCGCGACGCCGGCCTTCACCTCGTAGCCCAGGGCCTTGAGTTGCTTCACCAGGTACTTCGCGGTCTCGAATTCGCGGTTCGACAGTTCCGGGTGCTGGTGCAGGTAGCGGCGGTTGGAAATGACCTCCGGCTCCACCGCGTCGGCCAGCCGGTCGATCTGCGCGTGCAGCGCGGCCGCCTGGTCCTGCGCCTGCGCGCCGGGCGCGAGCAGCCCGGCGCAGAAAGCCCATGCGAATGCGGATCTGCCGAGCCTGCGGTTCATGGATGCGGTTCCCGATGGTCAGGACGCGGCGCAGCCGGGCCGTCCCCGGCATCGCCGGCGGCCGCTGCGGCGTCGATGCCGCATCCTAGCAGCGTGCGCCGCGCTCAGCTCTCCAGCGTGAATCCCAGCTTCATCGTCACCTGCCAATGCGCCACCTTGCCGCCCTCGATCTGGCCGCGGATGTCGGTGACCTCGAACCACTTCATGTCCCGCACGCTCTTGCCGGCCTTGGCGACCGCGCGGCTGACCGCGTCCTCGATGCCCGTGGGGGAGGAACCGGTCAGCTCCAGGGTTTTGTAAACGTGTCCGCTCATACGCCTTCCTCCATGGCAGTAAGGGCCGGCGGGAAGGCGCGGCCCGCCCCCATGCTACGCCCTGCGGACCATGGCAAATACTTACCGTAGGGGGTCCCAATAAGGCCCGCGCCTCGGATAATCGGGATCACAATGGGTCGGTCCCGCCGCGCCTTCCAGACTGCGCATCCCAGACGGCGATCCATACCGGGGGGAATCCGATGGCCGCATCCGTTGGGCTTTGCCACCATAGGGCCGTGACGCCACGCTGGCGGCATGCCGTGCCGGCGATCCTGCTGGCCGGGTCGTGCCAGTCGGCCCTGGCGCTCGGCGTGGGCGAGCCGCAGCTGCTGTCGGGCTTTGGCGAGCCGCTGCGGGTGCGGGTGCCGGTCAACCTCGACAGCGTCGAGGAACGCACCCAGGCCGATGCGGTGCAGGCCGACCTGATCCCCGAAAGCGAATATCCGCGCTACGGCGTCGCCGAACAGTCGGTGGATGTCGGCGTTCTCTATGCCGCCAGCCGCTCGGCCGACTCCCGCGCCTGGATCGAGATCGGCAGCCGCCAGGACATCCTGGAACCGGCGGCGATCCTGCTGCTGCGCGTGCGCCTGGGCGCCACCACGATCGTCAAGGAAGTGCCGCTGCTGTTCGACTTCAATCCATCGGCGACGGCCACCGAAACCCCGGAAATCGCCGCGGCCGACGCCGCCGCGGCGCCGCCCGCATCCGCCGCGATCACCGCGCGCGCGGCCGCAGCCGAGCCCCCCGCGACGCCGGTGCGCGCGCGGTCGGCGCATCGCCCGCGCCACCAAGCCCGCGCCGAGCCGGCGCCGGCGCCTGCCGCGCCGGTGTTCCAGCTCAGCCCCGGCCTGCGCTACAGCTCCTTCAGCGCCGGCCTGCGCCTGGCGGAAAACTTCGACTCCCTGTCCGAGTCGCAGCGGGCACACCCGCAGCCGCAGACCCCGCCGGCGCCGGCCCCCGCCGCGCCGGCCCCCGCTCCCGCCGCGGCCAGGCCGGCGGAGCCGCAGCCGCGCCAGCCGGCTCCGGCACCCCGCAGCGCACCCGCGGATTCGCCCGCCTCGCGTCCGACCTGGGTGTCCTGGTCGCTGGCCGCCGCCCTGCTCGCCGGCTTATGGCTGCTGTCACGCCGCCGCGGCGGACCGCGCGAGCCGCGCCCGGCGATCGCGCCCGCCGCCGCCGCTGCGGCGCCACAGGCGATGGCCCCGCTCGCCGACGATCCCGCCGCGCCGATCCGCGACCGCCTGCGCAAGCTGTCGCGCGGCAAGCTGGACCATGACCTGGCCCGGCGCGTCCTGCTGGTGGACGCCTTCCTCGACCTGCGGCGCTACGACTCGGCCGAGCGCCTGCTGCAGGAGCTGGAGCGGGAACTCGCGGAACCCGTGCCGCGGCCCGAGGGCCGCGCCGACGTGGCCGCGGCGGTCCGGCGGTAGATGGATTCCGGCGCCCCGTTGGCATCCCCGCAAGCCGCCGAAGCAAAGGACGGAGAGCCGGCTGCCGGCGCGCCGTCCTGGCGCCATCCGCGCCGGGCGCTGGAGCAGATGCTGGAGCGGCAATACCGCAGCCGCGGCCGCCTGCGCGTCAACATCGTCATCGGTTGCGCCTGCATCTCGATCACCAGCCTGGCGCTGATCTCGATGCTCGATTTCGGCTACCTGCAGGGCCGCATCGGCGCCCCGCCGGAGCGCTTCTTCCGCGAGCTGTACCTGAGCAACGTCCTGCTGGTGGCGTTGATCACGGCCGCCGCCTACGCGGTGCTGCATTTCGGCCTGGTGCGCCCGCTCGAGTACTACCGCGGCCAGATGCGCGGCCAGTCCCGCCTGAAGGGACAGGAGCAGGACGAGGCCATCGCCGCCCTGACCTTCGACCGCGACCGCCGCTCCGAGCAGCTCGACGCCGCGCTCACCGACAACGAGGTCCTGCGCGGCAAGCTGCAGCTGCTGGCCGCCTCGCAGGGGCAGGTCAACCGCGTGTTCCGCTCCACCATGGAGACGATGACCGACCGCCTGATCCTGGTCGGCGACAACGGCCGCGTCACCGAGATCAGCCCGTTCGCCGCGGAAATGCTCGGCCTGAGCCGCCAGCGCGTGATCGGCCGCGATTTCGACGACGTGGTGCGCCTGTTCGACGCCGGCAGCGACAAGCCCCAGCAGCACCGCCTGCTCGGCCTGGCGCGCGAGGCGATCGAGGCGGCGTCCGACACGCCGCGCATCATCGAGGCCCTGTTCGCCCCGATGCATGGCGAGGCGGTGCGCATCCTGGTGTCGGTGGCGGCGATCACCGAGGGCCAGGGCCGTGCCTCGGGCGCATTGATCCGCCTCGAGCCCTACAAGGCCAGCGACACCCAGGCCATCGCGCTCAAAGCGCAGGCGCTGGACTACGTCACCGGGCTGCCCGGGCGCGACCAGATGGAAGCGCGGCTGCGCGATCTGCTCGGCAATGCCGGGTCCGCCAGCGTCAGCCACAGCCTGCTGTTCCTGGCGATCGACAACCTCTCGGCGATGACCGACGGCCTGGGCTACCTGGCCGCCGAGGAGCTGATGTACAGCGTGGCCGAGATCCTGCGGGAGAAGGTCGGGACCGGCGGCACCTGCTACCGTGCCGGCGCCGAGGTGATCGGCGCCCTGCTGCCCCGGACCGGCGCCGCGCAGGCGCAGGAGCTGGCGCGCAAGGTTCACGCCGAAGTCGGCGCGCGGGTCTTCAGCGCCGGCGAACTGCGCTTCGAATCCTCGGTCAGCATCGGCCTGGCCGAAATCACGCCGGGCTTCGGCGGCGTCGAGCTGGCCATGCAGGCGGCGCACGCCGCGCTGGCGGCGGCCCGCCGCGAGGGCCGCGGCCTCACCCATGTCTACGCCGCCGCCGACAGTGCGCCGCAGCAGCGCCGCTCCGACGAGGAATGGAGCCGCTGGCTGCGCGAGCGCCTGTCCGCCGGCTTCCTGCGCCTGGCCTCGCAGGAGATCCGCCCGCTGGCCGCGGGGGCCGGCAGCCTGCCGATGTTCGAGGTGTTCGTGCGCATCGAGGACGAGGACGGCGTCTGGATCACGCCGGGCGCCTTCCTCGGCGCCGCGGAGCGCCACCAGCTCACGGCGAAGCTCGATCTGGAAGTGTTTCAGGCAGCGCTGGGCCAGCTGCAGCTGCAGCCCGAACTGACCGAAAAATACGCCTGCGCCTGCATCAACCTCAGTGCCGCTTCCTTCGCCAGCGAGGGCTTCGCCGGCGAGCTGCTGCAGACCCTGGCGATGTCCGGCGTGCCGGGCCACCGCATCTGCTTCGAGATCGACGAGGCCGATGCGCTCAGCCACAAGGCGGCGCTGCGCCGCTTCATCGACATCGTCCGTCCTGCCGGGGTGCGCTTCTCGATGGACCGCTACCGGGCCATTGGCGGCCTTTACGAGCTGCGCGCGGTGCCGCTCGATTTCATCAAGCTGCACGAGTCGCTGCTGCACTGCCTGGACCCCGGGCTGAAGGACGCGATCGGGCTCAAGCACCTGCAATGGGCCAGCGACATAGCCCAGGCCATGAACATCGGCACCATCGCCACCGGCATCGAGAACGAAGCGATGCTGGAGCCGCTGAAGTCGGTGGGCATCCGCTACGTCCAGGGCCTGGCGATCAACAAGCTCGGCCCGCTGCTGCTGGCCTGAATCGACCGCCGCCCGGCTGCATCGCCGCGATGCGCGCAGGATTTTTCCGGCAGCCGGCGCGCTTCAAGGCGCAGGCCGGCGCATCCGCCGCGGACCGACGTTGCGGGCCGGCCGCGTTGGCTATCTAATGGCAGCCGGACCAGCCGAACGGGGATCAGCATGGCGGACGAAGCGATGGAGCCGAAGCCGGCGTTCCGCGCCAGCAACGAAATCGCGGTGCACGTGGCCGATCTGGGCAAGGCCGCGCACTTCTACGGCGATGTCCTGGGCTTCCGGCTGCTCGGCCGCACCGAACGCCAGCTGGAGTACGACACCGGCGCGCTGCGGCTCTACGTCAATCTCGACAGCCGTCCGCTCACCAGCTTCGTCCCTTCCCTCCACGTGCCCGACCGCGAGGCGGCGCGCGAATACCTCGAAGCCGCCGGCTGCAAGCCGGTACATATCGCCAGCCAGCCCGGCCTGTGCTACCTGCGCGATCCCTTCGGCCTGCTGTTCGACCTGACCGCGCGCAAGGGCTAAGGAACCTCTGAGCGTTAACCGGCCCTAGGCCAGGAGCCGCTGTTCCAGCCGCCGCAGGATGCGGCCGAACACCGCCGCATCGCCGGCGGCGCGCGCCAGCACCAGGGCGCCCTGAATCAGGGCGACGCCATCCTCTGCCGCGCCGCGCGCCTCGGCCGGGCCGCGGCCGGCACGGCGCAGCGCCGCCGCCAGGGCCTGCACCCACTGCTCGAAATAGCCTTCCACGGCGGCGGCGTAACGGTCGCGCGCCTCGCCCAGGGCGAACGCCCCGACCAGGCAGACGCGGCGGCCGGAGCGGAAGTAGTGCGCGGTGGCGGCGAGCATGTCGCGGATGCCGGCGCGCGGCTCGGGCGCGTTGCGCAGGGGCTCGAACACCTCGCGCCGGAACCAGCCGTCGACCTCGTCCAGCACCGCCTGCGCCATCTCGTCCTTGCCGCCGGGGAAGAAGTTGTAGAGGCTGCCGCGGCCCAGGCCGGTGGCCTGGCCGAGCAGGGCCAGCGAGGCCCCTTCGTAGCCGTGGCAGCGGAACACCTCGGCCAGCAGCGGCACCGTAGCGGCGCGCGTGCCGATCGCCCTGGGCATCGGGCCTCAGAGCCCCAGCTCGGTCAGGCCGGGAAAGTCGGCCGGACGCGGGCCGGGCGCGGGCCAGGTGAACCTGCGCTCGCTCTCCCGGATCGCGACGTCGTTGATGCTGGCTTCGCGGCGCCGCATCAGGCCGTGGCCGTCGAATTCCCACTGCTCGTTGCCGTGGGCGCGGAACCAGTTGCCGGAGTCGTCGCGAAACTCGTAGCAGAAGCGCACCGCGATGCGGTTGTCGTGAAACGCCCACACCTCCTTGATCAGGCGGTAGTCCAGCTCGCGCGCCCACTTGCGGCGCAGGAACTCGACGATGGCCGCGCGGCCCTGGAAGAACTCGGCGCGGTTGCGCCAGCGGCTGTCCTCGGTATAGGCCAGGGCCACGCGCTCGGGATCGCGCGAATTCCAGGCGTCCTCGGCCAGGCGCGCCTTCTGCGCGGCGGTTTCGCGGGTGAAAGGCGGCAGCGGCGGACGGGCATTCATGGCGGACTCCTGGTTTGTACCGATCGGTCCATCTTTTACCAATCGGTACAAACAATCAAGCGCGCCGCCGGCGCCGGGCCGCGCCGGCCTGGAAGTAGCGGCTCGGCGGCGCCCCCAGCGCCCGGCGGAACATGCCGGTGAACGCCGCCGGGCTGTCGTAGCCCAGGTCCAGCGCCACCGCGGTCACCGCTTCGCCGGCGGCCAGCCGCGGCAGCGCCGCGAACAGGCAGGCCTGCTGGCGCCATTCGGCGAAGCTCATGCCGGTTTCGGCGCGGAACAGGCGGGTGAAGGCGCGGCGGCTCATCTGCAGCGCCCGGCTCCACTGGTCGATGGTGTCGTGCGGCGTCGGCTGCTCCATCAGCCGCCGGCAGCGGCGCGCCAGGCGGCGGTCGCGCGGAAACGGCAAGGCCAGCGGCAGCACCGGCAGGCGCCGCACCTCCTGCAGCAGCAGCGCCATCACCAGGCCGTCGCGGCCGTGCTCGTCGTAGTGCAGCGGCACGTCGACCGCCTCCTGCAGCAGGCTGCGCAGCAGCGGCGTCATGCCCAGCACCTGGCACTGCCACGGCAGGCCCTCCACCGCGTCGGGCCACATATAGGCGCTGTGGGTGGCGGCGGGCCCGCTGCTGATCTCGACCTGGTGCACCTCGCCCGGCGGCAGCCACACCGCCTGTTCCGGCGGCACCACCCAGGTGCCGTGCGCGGTGCGCACCGTCATCATGCCGGCGGCGCCGCTGAGCAGCTGGGCGCGGCGATGGCTGTGGGGCGCGCTGACATAGCCTGTCTGGTATTGGTTGCCGACCACCACCACGGCGCGCGGCACCGTGTCGTAGGCAGCCGGATACTGCAGATTACGCATGAGGCGGTTCCTTTTGGCCCGGTCTCGATGGTTTCCGACCCAGGCACGCAAGCAGGCCGTATGCTAGCGCGTATCCTGCACCGGCGTCGCACCTTCCCACCGGAGCCACCATGAGCGAAACCGCCGCCCTGCCAGCGAGCACGCCGGCCGCCAGCGCCGCCGCCGCAGCCCCTGCCACGGACACCGCCGGCACCGCCTTCGGCGTCATCGCCGCGATCAGCTTCTCGCATCTGCTCAACGACCTGATGCAGGCGCTGCTGCCGGCGATGTACCCGATGCTGAAGGATTCCTACGCCCTCAGCTTCGGCCAGATCGGCCTGCTGACTTTCACCTACCAGTGCACCGCCTCGCTGCTGCAGCCGCTGGTCGGCGCCTACACCGACCGCCAGCCGCGCCCCTACTCGCTGGTCGCCGGCATGGCCTTCACCCTCGGCGGCCTGGTGCTGCTGGCGCAGGCCAGCGCCTTCGGCCTGCTGCTGCTTGCCGCCGCGCTGATCGGCACCGGGTCGTCGGTGTTCCATCCCGAGTCCTCGCGGGTGGCGCGCATGGCCTCGGGCGGCCGCCACGGCCTGGCGCAGTCGCTGTTCCAGGTCGGCGGCAATGCCGGCTCCGCCATCGGGCCGCTGCTGGCGGCGCTGATCATCCTGCCGCGCGGCCAGGGCAGCGCGGCCTGGTTCTGCCTGGCGGCGCTGCTCGGCATGGTCCTGACCGGCCTGGTCGGCCGCTGGTACCGCGCCCACGGCCTGCTGCGGCTCAAGCCGCGCCCCGGCGCCGCGGCGGCGGCCGCGCTGCCGCCCACGCAGGTGCGCAAGGCGATCTACGTGCTGCTGGCCCTGATCTTCTCCAAGTTCTTCTACCTGGCGAGCCTGACCAGCTATTACACCTTCTACCTGATCGAGCATTTCAAGGTGTCGGTGCAGGGCGCGCAGCTGTACCTGTTCGTCTTCACCGGCGCGGTGGCGGTGGGCACCATCGCCGGCGGCCCGCTCGGCGACCGCTTCGGCCGCAAGCGCATCATCTGGGCCTCGATCCTCGGCGTGCTGCCGTTCAGCCTGGCGCTGCCGCATGCGACCCTGCTGTGGACCGCCGTGCTGACCGTGCCGATCGGTATGATCCTGGCCTCGGCCTTCCCTGCCATCGTGGTCTACGCGCAGGAACTCATGCCGGGCAAGACCGGCACCGTCGCCGGCCTGTTCTTCGGCTTCGCCTTCGGCATGGGCGGCGTCGGCGCGGCGGCGCTGGGCTGGCTGGCCGACCGCAGCAGCATCGCCTTCGTCTACCAGGTCTGCGCCTTCCTGCCGGCGATCGGCCTGCTCGCCGCCCTGCTGCCGGATGTCGAGCAGCCGGCCCGACCGGCCGCATAAAACCAGGTCAGGCAAGGACCCCCGGAAGCACGGCGCGCGCAAACGGGCTTTTGCCTGCCGGCGCTTTTCAGAGTTCCGACTTTCGGCGCGGACCCGGCGCCTGACTGCGCCCTTGCAAGCGGCGGTCCGGCTCGCGGGCTTGCCCCGGCACCCCCATTCGGCGGAAGCGCCCCGGCGTGGTGCCGGCGAAGCGGGCGAAGGCGCGGTTGAACGCGGCCTCGGAGCGGTAGCCCACCGCCTCGCCGACCGCGGCGGTGTCCTGGCCGCCGCGCGCCAGCTGCTGCGCCGCCAGTTCCATGCGCAGCGCCGTCAGCAGCCGCAGCGGCGCCAGCTCGGAGTGACGGCTGAACTCGCGGGCGAAGCTGGCGCGCGACAGGTTGCAGCGCCGCGCCAGCGCCTGCACCGTCCACGGCTTCTGCGGCTCCTCCAGCATGGCCTGCAGCGCCGGTCCCAGGCGCGGATTGGCCAGCAGGCCGAGCACCCCGCGCAGCTGCGGCTGCGACTCCAGGTGCGCGCGCAGCGCCAGCGTGAACAAGGTGCCGGACAACTCGGCCACGATCACCGCCGCGCCGGGCCGGTTCTGCTCGACTTCCTGCGCCATCAGGCGGACCAGGTGCTCGAGCCGGGCAAAGCCCTCGCCCCCGTCCTCTTCCCGGCCGAACTTCACCAGCAGCGCCTCGGGCAGCGCTTCCAGCAGCACGCTGCGGCGGCGGCCGGTGAACTCCAGCTCGCCGCAGAGGATCTCCACGTCGGCCTGCTCCGGGCGTGCCAGGTTGGTCTTCAAGGTCAGCAGCTCGCCGTCGCGCGAGCGGACCGGGGTGGCGCGCTGCCCGCGCACGCCGCGCAGCTCGTGCGCGGCGCCGCGCGGCAACAGCAGCAGGCTGCCCGGGCCGAGGCGCAGCGTCGTCTTCGACGGCGCCAGCACCAGCTCGCACTCGCCGCGCAGCACGATGTGGAAGGGCGCCCGCCACGGGCCGCTCGCCTGGTGCGGCGCGCTCCAGGCCTGGCCGAACAGGCAGCGCAGGTCCATGCGCCCGCGCGGGTCGAGCAGGCCCACCAGCCGGCTCAGGGCGTCCATTTGAGACGATTGGACAACTTTTGTGGATTCCGAAGCATTCGGAATCTTACCCCGGCGGCCCAGACTGTGCTCGTGAATTCCGGCGCGGCCACGCGCCAGCTTCAAGGAGAGCGGTCATGAGTGCACAGCAAGTCGCAAAGCGGGGACCGATGCCGGTGGCGTACTTCGGCATCGCGGTGGGCCTGCTGGCCCTGGCCAATGCCTGGCGCGTCGGCGTGCACCTGTGGCAGCTGCCGCAGACGGTTTCGGCAGTGCTGTCGGCGGCGGCGCTGGCGGTATGGCTCAGCCTGCTGATCGCCTATGCCGGCAAGTGGCTGGCGCAGCGCGAGGCGGCGCTGGCCGAGATCCGCCACCCGGTGCAGTCGGCGTTCGCCGCGCTGGGCCTGGTGTCGAGCCTGCTGGCGGCGCAGCTGTTGCTGCCCTGGTGGCGGCCGGCGGCGCTGCTGGTGTTCGGCATCGCCGTGACCGGGCAGCTGGCGCTGGCTCTCCATCTCTATGGCCGTTTCTGGCAGGGCGGTTTCGCGCCGGAGCAGGTCACGCCGACGATCTACCTGCCGATGGTGGCGCAGAACTTCGTCGCCGGCACCGCCGCCGCAGGCTTCGGCTGGCCGCAGGTGGGCGCGCTGTTCTTCGGCGTCGGCGCCTTCGCCTGGCTGGCGATGGAGTCGATGATCCTGCATCGCGCCGCGGTGCACGAGCCGCTGCCGGAAGCGCTGCGCCCGACCCTGGGCATCCAGCTGGCGCCCCCGGTGGTCGGCGGCGTCAGCTACCTGGCGGTCAGCTCGGGCGCACCCGACCTGCTGGCGCAGGCGATGCTTGGCTATGGCCTGTTCCAGGCGCTGCTGCTTCTGCGGCTGCTGCCCTGGATCCGCCGGCAGCCGTTCGCACCGTCCTACTGGGGCTTCAGCTTCGGCGTCGCCGCCCTGCCGACCCTGGCGATGCGCATGGCCGAGCGCGGCGATACCGGCCCGGCCGCCTGGCTGGCTCCGGCGCTGTTCGTCGCCGCCAACCTGATCATCGGCGCGCTGGCCTGGAAGACACTGGGACTGCTGCTGCAGGGCAAGCTGCTGCCGCCGCAGGCGGCGGCTCCGGCGAGCGCTGCCGCGGTCGCCGAAGTCGCGGTGAAGCAGAACTGAAGATTACGCCCCCGCCTCCCCTACCCTCCGCCGCACGCGGGGGAAAACCAATCCCCGATCCACAGGAGAATTCCCATGATGCTCGACTGGAAGAACTACCAAGGCCAGCTGTCCGCCACCATTGGCGAGATCGGCAAGCTCAGCCCGGACACGATCAAGGGCTACCTGGCGCTGTCCGGCGCCGGCAAACAGACCGGCAAGCTCGACGCCAAGACCCGCGAACTGATCGCGCTGGCGGTGGCGGTATCGCTGCGCTGCGACGGCTGCATCACGGTGCATGCCGACGCCGCGGCGAAGGCCGGCGCGGCTCGCGAGGAGCTGGCGGAAGCCTTGGGCGTGGCGATCGCGGTCAACGCCGGCGCCGCACTGGTCTACTCGGCGCGCACCATCGACGCGTTCAAGCAGCACGCCGCGGCCTGAAGCCGCTGCGGCTCCGGCGGCGGCATACTGCGGGCTGCCGTTCCCGCCGGAGCTTTTCCATGGACCTGCTGGTCAACATCGACGTCGACGACCTGGACCGGGCCGTCGCTTTCTACACCGGCGCTTTCGGGCTGCGCCCCAGCCGCCGCTTCGGCGCGGCCGGCGTCGAGCTGCAGGGCGCCGCGGCGCCGTTCTACCTGCTGTTGAAGGCGTCCGGCAGCCGCGCCGCGAAAACCCTGGAGCAGCGCCGCGATTACCGCCGCCACTGGACGCCGGTGCACCTGGACTTCGTGGTGCCGGATCTCGGCGCCGCGCTGAGCCGTGCCCGGGCCGCCGGCGCCACGCTGGAAGGCGAGCCGGAAACGCACGACTGGGGCCGCATCGCCCACCTCGCCGATCCCTTCGGCCACGGCTTCTGCCTGATCCAGTTCCTGGGACGCGGCTATGATGAGATCGCCACGCCGGCCTGAACGGCATACGACGAGCCTGCACCTTCCATGCGCCGATTGTTGACCGCCTGCCTGCTGGGCAGCCTGACCGCCACCGCGGCCGCGCAGTCCTGCTCCCCCTATCCGGAAACTTTCGCGCAAGCCTTCTACCGCTCCGGCTACTCCTTTTTCAACGAATCGCCGCAGCGGGTGAGCGAACTGGTGGCGCCGCCGCTGCTGGGCCGCCTCCAGGCCCAGCGCGACTGCTGGGAGAAGCACCCGGGCTGCGGCCTGCGCTACGACCCCTGGCTGGGCGCGGCGGACGGCAGCATCGCCCCGCCCCTGCGCTTCGAGCGCGAATCGCAGGACGGCGACCGCGCGGTGGTGGCGATGCGCTACGCCGGCGACGGCGGCCAGGCCCGCACCGTGCGGCTGAAGCTGCGCCGGTCGGCCGCCAGCGGCTGCTGGCAGCTGGAGGACCTGGTCACGCCGCTGGGCGAATCGCTCTCGGCGCTGCTGCCGGCGGCGCGGCCCTGACACCGGCGCACGGCGCGGTCCGGCATGAGCTACTCGGCGCGCATCGGCATCCGCAGCCACGTCTTCGCCGACCTGCGCGAGCTGCTGGCCAAGGCCAGCCCGGCGCGTTCCGGCGACCAGCTCGCCGGCATCGCCGCCGCCAGCCGCGAGGAGCGGGCCGCGGCCAAGCTGGCGCTCGCCGACCTGCCGCTGCCGGAGTTCCTCGAACAACCGCTGGTGCCTTACGAGAGCGACGAGGTGACGCGGCTGATCGTCGACACGCACGACGCCGCCGCCTTCGCCCCGCTGCACGGCTTCAGCGTCGGCGAATTCCGCGACTGGCTGCTGTCCGACCGGGCCGACACGGCGGCCCTGGCCGCGCTGGCGCCCGGCCTGACGCCGGAGATGGCCGCGGCGGTGAGCAAGCTGATGCGCAACCAGGACCTGATCCTGGCGGCGCGCAAGTGCAGCGTGGTGACGCGCTTCCGCAACACGCTGGGTCTGCCCGGCCGCCTGGCGGTGCGGCTGCAGCCCAACCATCCCACCGACGATCCGAAAGGCATTGCCGCCAGCATCCTCGACGGCCTGCTCTACGGCGCGGGCGACGCGGTGATCGGCATCAATCCGGCCACCGACGATCCGGCCAGGCTGGCCGGGCTGTGGCGCCTGCTGGACGAACTGATCGCGCGCTTCGACATTCCGACGCAGTCCTGCGTGCTGGCCCACCTGACGCGGCAGATCGAGGCGATCGAACGCGGCCTGCCGCTGGACCTGGTGTTCCAGTCGATCGGCGGCAGCGAAGCGCTGAACCGCAGCTTCGGCATCGACCTGCGGCTGTTGCGCGAGGGGCGCGACGCCGCGCTGTCGCTGCGGCGCGGTACGCTCGGCGACCACGTCATGTACTTCGAGACCGGCCAGGGCAGCGCGCTGTCGGCCGGCGCGCACCACGGCGTGGACCAGCAGACGATGGAAGCGCGCGCCTATGCCGTGGCGCGCGCTTTTTCGCCGTTGCTGGTCAACACCGTGGTCGGCTTCATCGGCCCGGAGTACCTCTACGACGGCAAGCAGATCGTGCGCGCCGCGCTGGAGGACCACTTCTGCGGCAAGCTGCTGGGCCTGCCGATGGGCGTGGACGTGTGCTACACCAACCACGCCGAGGCCGACCAGGACGACATGGACAACCTGCTCCTGCTGCTCGGCGCCGCCGGCGTCAACTACATCATGGGCGTGCCGGGCGCCGACGACATCATGCTCAACTACCAGAGCACCAGCTTCCACGACGCGCTGTACCTGCGCCGGGCGCTGAGCCTGCGCCACGCGCCGGAGTTCGAAGCCTGGCTGCAGGCGCAGGGCATCGTCGACGACGGCGGGCGCCTGTGCGATGCGCGGGCCATTGCGTTGCCGAAGCTGATCGCCTTTGCCGAGACCGCGGCATGAGCCTGAAGCGCCGCGACCCGCACGCCGCGCCGGTGAACGAGGACGGCTGGGCCGCGCTGCGCCGCCACACCGCCGCGCGCATCGCCCTGGGCCGCAGCGGCGCCAGCCTGCCGACGCGCGAGGTACTGGCCTTCGAGCTGGCCCATGCCCAGGCGCGCGACGCCGTGCTGGCGCCGCTCGACGCGGCGGCGCTGCGCGCCGCGCTGGAAGCAGAAGGGTGGCCGGTGCTGGAGGTGCGCAGCCGCGCGCCGGACCAGGGCGCTTACCTGGCGCGGCCGGACTGGGGCCGCCGGCTCGCCCCGGAGTCACTGGCGGCACTGCCGGCCGGCGGCGGCGCCGACCTGGCGCTTGTGCTCGGTGACGGCCTTTCCGCGGTGGCGCTGCAGCGGCATGCCGCACCGCTGCTGCGCGCGCTGCGGCCCTGGCTGGGCGGCCTGAGCCTGGCGCCGCTGGTGATCGCGACGCGGGCACGCGTGGCGCTGGCCGACGAGGTCGGCGAGCGGCTCGGCGCCCGCGTGGCCGTCAGCCTCATCGGCGAGCGTCCCGGCCTGTCGTCGCCGGACAGCCTCGGCGCCTACCTCACCTACGCGCCGCGGGTCGGCCGGCACGATGCCGAACGCAACTGCATCTCCAACATCCGGCCGCAGGGCCTGGGCTACGCCGAGGCCGCGGCGCAGCTGGCGGCCCTGCTGCGCGCCGCCCTGGCCAAGGGCTTGTCCGGCGTGAAGCTGCAGTTCGACCCGGCGCGGGCATTGGACGCTCCGCCGGCCGGCTGATCGCTTTGAACGCAGCGCCGGGAGCATGCAACACTAGCTGACCACCCGTCCGACCAGCGCCAGGGACCTTCAGGACCACGCATGCCCGCACCCAGCCAACCCGCCGCGCCCGCGCAAGTGCCGCGCTCCGCCGCCCATCTCGGCCTCAGCCTGCTCGGCCTCGCCGGCGGCCTCGGCGCGATCCTGGTGCTGCTGCAGTGGGGGCCGGCGCTCGACGCCCTGATCGGGCCGCTGCCGGGCGATCTCGGCAGCATCGCCAACAACCACCTGCTGATCGCCATGGTCGGTTGCGGCGTGGTGGTCGCCATCATCGGCGGCGGCGAGCTGTTCTGGCAGCGCAGCTACCGCAATCCCGGCAGCGGCCTCGCGCCGCAGCCGCTGCGGCCGTTCGACGCCGGGCGGCTGGTGGTGCGCCTGCTCGGCTTCGCCGCGACGCTGGCGATCATCGGCTTCGTCTACTGGCTGTTCCCCGAGTACTCGCTGGACCGCAACCGCTTCTACGGCCCCTTCTGGGCCTACATCACCGCCCTGGCCTGGGTGGTGGTGCCGCTGGCGCCGTTCTACTTCGCCTGGATCCAGCGACGCCTGCACCAGCCGAACGACGGCTACTGGCAGCTCGGCATGCTGGTGCTGGGCCGCAACTGCATCGAAGGCCCGGAACTGCGCAATCACTTCATGGGCTGGACGGTGAAGGCCTTCTTTCTGCCGCTGATGGCGGTGTACCTGGCCGGCGAGGTGGGCTCGCTCGGCGCCGCCTACCTCAACTTCCGCACCGACTGGCACAACTGGTACCAGTTCCTTTACGACATCGGATACATGGTCGACCTGCTGTTCTGCGTGGTCGGCTACACCATCACCCTGCGCCTGTTCGATTCGCACATCCGCAGCACCGAGCCCACCGCCTTCGGCTGGGTCATCGCGCTGATGTGCTACCAGCCGTTCTACTCGATCATCGGCGGCACCTACCTGCACTACGACGACAGCGTCTACTGGGACAACTGGCTGGCCGCCTACCCCGCGCTGCGCAGCCTGTGGGCGGCCGCAATCATCGTGCTGGTGTTCATCTACGGCCTGGCGACGGTGTCGTTCGGCATGCGCTTCTCCAACCTGACCTACCGCGGCGTCATCACCAGCGGCCCCTACCGCTTCACCAAGCACCCGGCCTACCTGTCGAAGAACCTGAGCTGGTGGATCATCTCGGTGCCCTGGGTGTGGGAGCCGCAGGCGCAGTGGTACGACGCGCTGCGCAACTGCTGCCTGATCGGCCTGCTCAACCTGGTGTACTACCTGCGCGCGCGGACCGAGGAGAACCACCTCAGCCTGCGCGATCCGGACTACGTCGCCTATGCGCTGTGGATGGAGGAGCACGGCATCATGCGCTGGGTCGGCCGCCTGTTCCCGATCTTCCGCTACAAGCCGCCCGCGGGCGCCGCGGCGCCGCAGGCGCAGGCGCCGGCTCCGCCCCGGGAGAAGCCGGCCAAGCTGGCCAAGGCGGCGCGGCGCTGAACGCCGCCGCGATGCGCCCGGCGCTGGTGCTGTTCGACGTCGACGGCACCCTGGTCGACAGCGAGGAGCTGGGCACCAGGGTCCTGCTGGAGATGGCGGCGGAGCTCGGCGTGCGGCGGCCGTTGAAGGAAACCAACCGGCTGTTCCGCGGCTGGAGGCTGGACGACTGCGTCGCCCAGATCCGCGTCTGGCTCGGCAAGCCCCTGCCGGAGGACTTCGTCGCCCAGGTGCGGCTGCGCACCGCCGCAACCTTCCGCCGCGAACTGCGGCCCGTCCCCGGCGCGCCGGAACTGGTGCGCGCCCTGCACGATCGCGCCATCCCGATCTGCGTCGCCTCGAGCGGGCCGCGCGAGAAAATCGAGCTGAGCCTGAGCCTCACCGGGCTGCTGCCCTACTTCGAGGACCGCATCTTCAGCGGCTACGAGTTGCAGACCTGGAAACCGGACCCGGGGCTGTTCCTGCACGCGGCGCGGGCGCTGGGCGCCGAGCCGGCCGCCTGCCTGGTGGTGGAGGACAGCCTGGTGGGCGTGCAGGCGGCATTGGCGGCGGGGATGCGGGTGCTGGCCTTCCAGCCGGAACAGGCGGATCCGCAGATTCCGGCGCCGGTGCGGTCGATCCGCCGGCTGGACGAGGTGCTCGGGGTGTTGGGGGTCTAGCCCTTCTGCGCGTCCCGCCAGCGCTTGGGCGTCTCGCCCGTCCAGCGCCGGAACGAGCGGCTGAACGCGCTCTGCTCCGAGAATCCCAGCAGCTGCGCAATCTCGACCAGCCGCAGGCGCGGATCGCGCAGGTAGTCCTCGGCGAGGCGGCGGCGCGTGTCCTCGCGCAAGCCGCGGAAATTGCGACCGCGCTCCTCCAGCCTGCGGTGCAGGGTCCGCGGCGTGGTGTGCAGCTCGGCGGCGACGCGCTCCAGCGCCACCTGCCCCTCGCGGCTGAGCCGCACGATGCAGCGGCGCACCGACTGCTCCAGGTCGTCGCTGCCGGGCAGCTCGGCCAGCAGCGCATCGGCCTGCCGCTGCAGCAGCGCCAGCAGTGCGGCATCCGGCTGTCGCAGCGGCAGGCCGAGGTACCGCGCCGGGAAGCGCAAGGTGGTGCGGGGCTGGCCGAAGCGCACCGGGCAGCCGAACCAGTCGCGGTAGGGCTTGAGGCTGGCGGGCGCGGGGTTGACGAAGCCGACCTCGTCCGGCGCGAAGCGCCTGCCGCTGAGGTCCCGCGCCATCTGGACCAGGGCGGCGATGGCGGTCTCGTCGGCCAGCGAACCGGGGCGGCCCTGCTCCACGCCCCACTCCAGCACCACTGCCGTGCCTTCGGCCTGGGTGCGCATGGGGTTCACGTCGTAAACCAGGCGCTGGTACTGCTCCAGCCGCTGCAGCGCGGCGCCGAGGTTGCCGCAGGCGAGCAGGACGTAGCCGATCACCCCGAGGTGCGCCGGGGTGATGCTGCGGCCGAGCTTGAGGCCGAGCAGGGGGTCGTCCAGCGCGGCGGCGGCGCGCTCCAGCAGCGCCCGCCAGCGCGCCACGGGATAGCGGCCGCCGCCGCGGTCGGCCGCCTGCGGCGGCGGCTCGCGCAGCAGCCGGCGCGGGTCCAGGCCCTGGCGCTCCAGGTATTCGTAAAGCAGGCGCACGTAGGCGCTGGGCACCATGCCCCGCACTTCCGCGCTTGCCCCCGTCCCGGCCATGGCGGGAAGTGTCAAAAATTTGTCCGGCCGGGTCAATCCCCGCGGGCCCGCCTGACGGAACAATGCCGCCATCGGAATTCCGGGAGGACCGGGCATGATGGACTGGATGACGCAGGTGCAGGCACTGCTGGGGCCGGACGCGGACTGGAAGCAGCTGCTGCTGACGGCGATGACGCCGCTGTTCCTGCTCGGCTTCGCGCTGGAGTGGTGGGCGATGCGCCGGCGCGGCCGGCCGGAGCAGTTCCGCGGCCGCGACATCCTGGTCAACCTCGGCCTGGGAGCCGCCTACCAGCTGTTCGAGCTGGGCGCGTACGCGCTGGTCACCGGCGCGGCGGCCGGCTGGTTTTACGCCCACCGGTTGTGGACCATCCCCGCCAACGGCTGGACCATCCTGCCGATCTTCGCCGGCGTGGAATTCTGCTACTACTGGTTCCACCGCACCAGCCACCGCGTGCGCTGGTTCTGGAGCGCGCACGTGGTGCATCACTCGGGCGAGCGCATGAACATGACCACGGCGATGCGCCAGGGCCTGCTCTACTCGGTCACCGGCTGGTGGCTGTTCTTCATGCCGCTGGTGCTGCTGGGGGTGCACCCGGCAGTGGTGTTCTTCCTTTACGCCTGCGACCTGAGCTACCAGTTCTTCATCCACACCGAGAGCGTGGGCAAGCTGCACCCCTGGGTCGAGTACCTGTTCGACACCCCCAGCAACCACCGCGCGCACCACGGCCGCAACCCGCGCTACATCGACCACAACTACGGCGGCGTGCTGATCGTGTTCGACCGCCTGTTCGGCACCTACGTCGAGGAGCGCGAGGCGGTGGACTACGGCGTGCCGCGCCAGCCGCGCAGCGGCAACCTGCTCAAGCTCAACTTCCACGAGTTCGCCGGGATGTGGCGCGAGGTACTGCGGCCCGGGCCGTTGTGGCTGCGCCTGAAGCACCTGTGGGCCCCGCCCGAGTGGACCAGGAACCGCGCCTAGGGCCTGTCTCTTGTCCCCCACCCGGCGGGGGCGCATAGTGCCGCGCCATGAACATCGAAGCGCTGACCCTGCACGGCCGGCACATCCGGCTCGAACCTCTCGACACCCGGCATATTCCGGGGCTGGCGGCGGCCTCGGCCGGCGACGCGGGGCTGTACCAGTGGAGCCCGGTGCCGCGCGGCGCGGCGGAGGCGGAGCGCTACGTCGCCGCGGCGCTGGCGATGCGCGATGCCGGCGCCGCCCTGCCCTTCGCCACCGTGCGGCAGGAGGACGGCGTGGTGCTGGGCTCGACCCGCTTCTTCCTGCTCGAATGGTGGGCCTGGCCGCCGGGGCATCAACGCCATGGGCGGGCCGCACCGGACGCCGGCGAGATCGGCTACACCTGGCTGGCGCCGGGCGCGGTGCGCAGCGGCGCCAACACCGAGGCCAAGCGGCTGATGCTGGGCCACGCCTTCGACACCTGGGGCATGCTGCGGGTCTGCCTGCACACCGATGTGCGCAACGCGCGCTCGCGCGCGGCGATGGAGCGGATCGGCTGCCGCTTCGAGGGCGTCCTGCGCTCCCACCGCATGGCGGCGGACTTCATCGCGCGCGACTCGGCGCGGTACTCGATCGTGGCGGCGGAATGGCCGGAGGTGAGGCGGCGGTTCGAGACCCTGATGGCGCGGTGAACCGATCCAGGCAGGCCGCAGGCCGCCCCACCGCTTCAACCGGGAATGGCCGGCTCTCCGGCCTGAAGGCCTTGAGCCGCCAGCCGCTGGTGGAAGGCCTCCAGCTTCGCCGCGATCGGGGGCTCCAGCTTCAAACCGGCGCTGTTGAGGAACCCGGCGACCATGACGTAGTGGCCGACCAGGATCACGATCTCGATCAGCCGCTTGTCGTCGTAGCGCTGCGCCAGCTGCGCCCAGGTGGCCTCGGCGAGGTGGCGCCCGCGCACCAGCTCGTCGCAGGCCTGCAGCAGCAGGCGCTCGGCGGGATCTTCGCACTGCTCCGGCCCGCGGGCGACGCGCAGGATCTCGGCGTCGCCCAGCCCCACGCGCAGGCCGATCTCCACGTGCTGGCCCCACTCGTAAAGGCTGCGGGTGAGCCAGGCGGTGCGCAGGATCAGCTTCTCCCGCTCGCGCGCCGGCAGGCGCCCGCCCGGCATCAGGCGGGAGGCGAAGAACAGCCAGGGCCAGAACAGCCGCGCATTGAGGTGGAACACCGCGAAGATGTCCGGCACCTCGGCGCGGCCGAAGGCGCGGGCCGCCAGCGACATGCCGCGGAAGGCCAGGCCGCGCCGCCCCGGCGGCGGCGTGGGAATGCGCTGCGGCGCGGCGATCCAGCCGGCGGCCGGGTGCAGGCCGGTGTGGTCGAGGACGGGTTCGAGATTCATGACGGGCGGCCTGCCAGCTGCCTGCGGTGTTCGCCCGGCGTCCTGCCGGTGTTCTGCTTGTACCAGCGCAGGAAAGCCTGGTGCGAGTGGAAGCCGAGGTACGCGGCGATGCTGCTGACCGACTCGGCCGGGTCGCGCAGGCGCTGCTGGGCGATGGCCAGGCGCACCTCGTCGAGGATCTCGCGGTAGCCGGTGCCCTGCTCCTCCAGCTTGCGGTGCAGGCTGCGGGCGCTGAGGCCGAGCTGCTGCGCCACCATGTCCTTGGTCGGCACGCCGTCGATGATCATGGCGGCGACCAGGTGGCGCACCTCGTCCCGCAGCGATGCTTTCTGCCCGCGCTGGCGCAGCAGCTCCTGGGCGTGGCGGTCGAGCACGTCCTTGAGGAAGGCGTCGCCGTGGTGCAGGCGCGCCTTGAGCGCGGCGCCGGCGATGAACAGGCTCGACACCGGCTTGTCGAAGTACACCGGGCACTTGAAGAAGGAGAAGTACTCGCGCACCAGCTCGGCGCCGGCCGGGCGCGGGTGGGCGAAGTGCACGGCCTGCAGCAGGCCGGCCTGCTCCGGCAGCAGCAGGCGCACCAGGCCGACGAAGGAGCCGAACACGTACTCGGTGGCCTGGCGCCGCAGCGCCGCGCTGCCGACGCTGCACTCCCAGCGCATCTGCAGCAGGCCGGGCGCGGGGACCAGGGAGGTGCGGCCGATGTTGCTGAGCAGGCCGTTGTAGCGCGTCACCACTTCCAGCGCGTCGCCGAGGGTGGTGCAGGCCTGCATGATGTAGCCGATGGCGCCGTAGGTGGCGGGCTGGATATCGCTGGCCAGGTGCAGGCCCATCAGCGGATCGGAGTAGCGGCCGGACACGGCGGCGAGCATGGCCTCCAGCGCGCTGAGCGGAATGGCGGCGTCGGCGTCGGCCAGGCGCGCCTTGTCCAGGCCGCCTTCGGCCAGCAGCGCGTCCATCGAGATGCCGGCGGCCTCGGCCCGCGCCACCACGTGCTGCAGATGGCGCGCCGAGACCCAGCCCAGGGCGGGATTGCTGACAAACTTGGGCATGGCTCGTCCGGGTCCTCCCCCTGCGGCGGCGATGGCGCATCCTGTCACAACTACGGACAGCATCGGGATTATGGCCGTTTTTGATACAGGCTTTGGCCGATCCCGGGCCTAGGCCCGGAGCCGCCTCCTTCCTAAGATTTTTCCGCATGTGCGGCGCGCCTCCGGCGCGGTCGCGCCCGGCCGCAGCGCCGCTCAGCGGGAGGAAGCGTCATCAAGAGCCTGCGCGACAAGAAGGTCTTCATCACCGGCGCCGCCAGCGGCATCGGCCGCGCCACCGCGTTCGCCGCCGCGCGCGAAGGCGCGCGGCTGTTCCTCACCGACATCAGCCCGCAGGCGCTGGAGGCGGCGGTCGCGCAGATCCGCGCCGCGGGCGGCCAGGTGGCGGACTGGCGCGCGCTGGACGTGTCCAGCTACGAGGCGGTGCGCGCGTTCGCCGCCGACCTGCACCGCGCCCACGGCAGCATGGACGTGGTGATGAACATCGCCGGCATCGCCATCTGGGGGGCGATCGAGCGCCTGCGCCACGAGCAGTGGCGCCGCGCCATCGAGGTGAACCTGATGGGGCCGATCCACGTGATGGAATGCTTCATCCCGCCGATGATCGCGGCGAGCCGCGGCGGCCACCTGGTCAACGTGTCCTCCGCGGCGGGGCTGTTCGGCCTGCCCTGGCACGCGCCCTACAGCGCCAGCAAGTTCGGGCTGCGCGGCGTGTCGGAGGTGCTGCGCTTCGACCTGCGCCGCCACCGCATCGACGTGAGCCTGGTCTGCCCCGGCGGGGTCGACACCGGGCTGGTGCGCACGGTGGAGATCGAGGGCGTGGACGGCAACAGCCCGCAGATGCAGGCGCTGAAGCGCCGCTTCCAGAGCCACGCGGTATCGCCCGAGCGCGCGGCGCGGGCGATCCTGCGCGGCATCCGCCGCCGCCGCTACATGGTGTTCACCTCCGCCGACGTGCGCCTGGGCTGGTGGGCGCAGCGCCTGTTCGCCCCGCCTTACGAGTGGGTGATGCGCCTGCTCAACGACCGCCTGAACCTGTTGCTGCGGCCGCAGCCGGAGAAGGCGGCGTGAACGCGCGCCTTGCGGCGCTGTCGGCACTGGCGCTGCTCCAGCTGGCCGGCTGCGGCGGCTCCAGCGCGCCCCTCTCCGGCGGCGACCCGGGCAGCACGCCCGGCGCGGCCACGCTGGTCACCGCGCCGGTGACCTTCACCGCCAGCGACGGCGCGCAGCTGCGCGCCTACGTCAGCGGCGCCGGCGATTTCCGGCCGCGGCCGCTGATCGTGGAGTTCAGCCCCTATGCGCCGACCTCGTTTTCGGGGCAGTTCAGCGCCCCGGCCGCGTTCGGCAATTCCTTCGGCCCGGCCTACAACTACGTCGAGGTCAATGCCCGCGGCACCGGGCAGAGCAGCGGCGCCTGGGGCCCGGTCGGTCCACGCGACCAGCAGGACGTGGCCGAATTCCTGGCCTGGGCCTGCACGCAGCCCTGGAGCAACGGCCACATCGGGCTGTACGGCTTTTCGGCCAGCGCCATCATCGTCTACAACTCCCTGCACCTGCCGCTGGCCTGCGTCGACGCCGCGGCGCTGATGTCCGGCACCAACGACCTGTACCGCGACCTGCTGTACCCGGGCGGCATCCTCAACCTGGCGCCGGCCATCGTGGTCGGCGCCTCGGTGGGCCTGCCGCTGCTGGCGGATTTTCCGCCGGCCTTCTTCGAGGGGCGGCCGATTCCCGACATGCTGTACACCGGCCTGGGGCAGATCGGCATTTACTTCAACATCCTGGCGGGCCACCCGACCGAGGATGACTTCTGGCGGCAGCGGGCGATGCGCCCGCTGCCCGGCCCGAACCATTTCCCGGTGCTCGCCGACGGCAGCTTCTACGATCCCGAGCCGCGCGGCGCCTTCGAAAGCGTGCGGCAGCTGCGCGCGGCGGGAGTGCCGGCGCGGCTGATCACCTACGGCGCGCACGATGGTTTTCCCGCCAACACCCTGGGGCCTTTCCCCGAGTTCAAGCGCTGGCTCGATCACTACCTGCTCGGCGCCGACAACGGCGCGGAACGCGAACCCGCCGTGACCCTGCTGCTCGGCAACGGCGGACACGACGCCTTCAGCAACGGCGACAACACCACGCTCACCGGCGATGGCTGGCCGCTGCCCGGCACGCACTGGCAGCCGCTGTTCCTCGACCCGGCGCGCTCGGGCAGCGCGGTTTCGGCCAACGACGGCAGCTTGAGCGGCGCCGCGCCGCAGCAGGCCGCGACGCAGCCCTACCTGGACCTGGCCTCGCTGCCGACCGCGACCGATCCGACCACCTGGACCGTTGCCGCGGCCGGGGCGGCGTCGCTGTTCGATGCCCTGCCGCTGCTGACCCAGCTCAACAGCCAGGAGCCGCTGGCGCTGACCTACAGCAGCGCGCCGCTCCGGTCCGCGGTGAACGTGGCGGGTCCGGCGAGCCTGGACCTGTACGTGGCGACGGCGTTGCCGGCGGACGATCTCTGGGCCGTGCTGGCCGATGTCTGGCCCGACGGCCACGCCACGGCCGTCGGCGTCGGCCGGCTGCGCAGCGCCTATCCCGGCGTCGACCGGCAGCGCTCGGTGATCGACCAGAACGGCGAAATCGTCCAGCCTTACGGCGACTACAGCGACGTGCAGCCGGCGCTGCCGTTGCAGACGCGCGAGTACCACATCGAATTCTGGCCGGTCGGCAACCGTTTCCCGGCGGGCCACCGCCTGCGGCTGTACCTGGTCGGCGTGCCGCTCTATACGGTGCCGCTGCCGGGGGTGAACCTGGTGTCGATCGGCGGCGCCACGCCTTCGCGCCTGCTGCTGCCGGTGGCGCCGGGCGGCGACCTCGCCGCGGCGCTGCAGGGCCAGGCGCCGTGAGGCGCTTTGCCGCCAGCTGGCCGGGTGCTGACCCTGAGCCGCATCAACATGATCCGGAGCGGCCCTGCATGCCGCAGCCCGGCGGGCACGCGTCGCTTCCGCCGGCAATGCGCCGCAGCTGGTTCTGGAATCGCAAACGGGGGAAGATGAAGTGCGGCTGACGGTAATGCCGCGCACCGCCCCTTGAGAGGAGGAGAAGGTGATGAGAAAACGGGGGAGTAAGTGCCTGGGCGCGGGCCTGCTGCTGCTGAGCGGCACCGCGGCCGCGCAACAGATCGAGATCGGCGACGAATTCGCCCTGACCGCCAAGAGCTACGTTTCGCAGAGCATGGCCTGGCGCCTGGAGCCGCGGGACGCGCGGCTGATCTACAAGCAGAACCTCGATCCGCACATCTGCCAGAGCCAGGCCAGCGGCAACGCCTGCTATTCCTTCAACGGCGACGCCAGCCTCAACCGCGCCCTGGTCGCCGCGCCCGGCGCCTTCAACGGCCCCAACCGCGACGACGGCGACCTCAACTATCCGCAAGGCAGCCTGACCGCGGCCCTGACCAAGCTCAACACCCAGGTCAGCGGCCACTGGGGCGACTGGAACTTCAAGGTCGGCGCGCTCGGCTACTACGACCCGCGCAACGACACCAAGGACGAGTTCCACCCGGACACCTTCTACCAGCCGTCGCAGACCGCGCTGGCCACGCCGGCGCGCGACCAGGGCGGCAAGAGCTGGGTGCTGACCGACGCCCTGGTCAACCGCGTCTTCAATGCGTTCGGCCACGACTTCAGCTTCACCGGCGGCTGGCAGCACATCCGCTGGGGCGAATCGACCCTGGTGGCGCTGAACAGCCTGGCCGAGATCAACGCGCCCGACGAGCGCCTGCTGTTCCAGCCGGGGACGCAGATCGCCGAGATCTTCCGCCCCACCCCGGCGCTGCTGCTGGGCACGGCGCTGCGCGACAACGTCAACCTCGACCTGCTCTACATGTTCGGCTGGGACCCGGTGCAGGTGGCCGAGGGCGGCACGTTCTACGGGCCGTTCGACGTCTACACCCGCGACGGCAGCAAGCCGGCGCTGCTGTCGCTGGGCCAGCTGCACGAGGACCCGTATAACCGGCAGCCGCTGCCCGGCATCGGCGCCACCTTCTCGCCCAGCCACGGCAACTCGCAGGTGCTGCCGGTCGGCCATGCGCAAAAGCCGTGGAAGCAGGGCCAGTTCGGCGCCAAGCTGAGCTGGTACCTGCCCGAGCTCAACGGCGGCACCGACCTGTCCTTCTACGCGCTGCGCTACAAGAGCCGCCTGCCGTACCTGAGCTTCTACGCGATGGACAAGACCTGCATCCGCGACGGCGACACCAACATCGTCACCGCCATGGTGGTGGACTGCAAGGGCGGCAACTTCGCTCCCGGCGGCGGCAACCCGTTCCCGCTCGACACGGCCAAGACCTTCTGGGATTACCCCGACAACATCCAGATGTACGGCTTCAGCTTCAACACCAACTTCGGCAAGTGGTCGCTGGCCGGCGAGCTGTCCTACCGGCCCAACCTGCCGGTGCAGGTGCAGTCGCAGGACGTGTTCATGACGGCGACGCAACCGGCGCTGCCGCGGCTGCCGATCGAGGTGTCGTCGACCACCTTCCTCACCGGGCTGACGCAGTTCGCCGCCAACCCGGCCAACGCGCAATACCTGCCGACGGCGCTGCAGGTGCTGGGCTCGCCGACCCTGGCGACCTCGCTGGCGCAGGTCGCCGCGAGCCCGCGGCCGCTGATCATTCCGGCGATCCGCGATTTCGCGCCGGACTACCTGTCGGTCTACCGCGGCCAGACCATCCAGCCCGGCCAGTACATCCCCGGCTTCGAGCGCCTGCAGGCGCTGCAGCTGGACTTCACCGGCCTGCGCGCGCTGGGCAACAGCGACAACCCGATCGGCGCCGACCAGATCATCATCATCGCCGAGCTGGGCATGATGTGGTTCCCCGACATGCCGCCCACCAGCCGGCTGCAGTTCGAGACCGGCGATTTCAGCGGCACCCATGCCAGCCCCGGCGCCGACGGCAGCGGCGACCGGCCCGGCACCACCACCGCGCCGGACGCGCAGGGCAACGGCGCCCGCATCATCTATCCCGACGGCAGCCTGGGCTCCTACGTGACCGAGCGCTACACGCCGACGCAGCAGAGCGGCGGCTTCGCCACCGCGTTCTCCACCGGCTATCGCCTGGTGTTCCGCCTCGAGTACGACAACTTCCTGTTCGACTGGAACTTCAAGCCGCAGCTGATCTGGTCGCACGACCTGTACGGCCGCTCGCCGCTGCCGCAGCAGAACTTCATCCAGGGCGCCAAGACCTGGCAGCTGATCAACGCCGTCGAGTTCAGTCCGCGCTGGAGCGCGCAGGTCTTCTACCAGGGCTCCACCGGCGGCGGCGCGATCAACTACCTGCGCGACAAGGACACGGCGGGATTCGGGTTTGCCTACTCCTTCTAGAAGGTAATCCCTCCGGCGGGAGCGCGCCGGCCCGGCGCCGGCGGCGGCACGGTTCGTGAACTGTTTCTTGCCGCGTCCTCGCACGTTCCCAAACGCGGCACGGCGCGCGGCCGAATATGACAGCGGTCGGGCCAGCGTACTGCGCGGATTGTGACAAACGCCGCCGCGCAATTGTGACAACGACCGTCGATCTCCCCGAAGAAAACGTTTGGCTTTCACATTCGTTTGCCCGAAAATACGTCACTAAGCTGTCACACTCTCGTGGTAGATACTGGAGATTCGGTTGAAGCGGTTTCGTCTGGGAGTGTTGATTGCCGCTCTGACCGGAATCCTCGTCTGGGGATGCACCCGCACGCCCGGCATCGACACCGCTGCCGCGGCCGACAACGTCCCCGCCTACAGCGGCCCGCAAGCTCCTTCGCGCCACCACCAGCTGCGCCGCAACGGCGCCTGGCTGGTCGACGCGCAGGGCCGCGCGGTGATCCTGCACGGCGTCAACGCGGTGTGGAAGCAGGCGCCGTACGTCGCGCCGGATTCGCTCGACGGCTTCACCGCCGCCGACGCCGACTGGCTGGCGGCCCACGGCTTCAACTCGGTGCGCCTGGGAGTGCTGTTCGCCGGCGTGATGCCGCAGCCGCACATGGTGGACCCGTCCTACCTCGACCGCATCGACCGCGTGGTGCAGCTGCTGGCCGCGCGCGGCATCTACATCCTGCTCGACTTTCACCAGGACCTGTACAGCGAGCGCTACCACGGCGAGGGCTTCCCCGACTGGGCGACGCAGCCCAGCCGCTTCGACACGCTGGCCCGCGCCGGCTTCCCGCTCAACTACTTCACGCCGCCGGCCAGCAATGCCTTCGACCGCTTCTGGGACGATGCCGACGGCCTGCAGGACGACTACCGCTCGGCCTGGATGGCGGTCGCGGCGCGCTGGGCCGCCCAGGATCACCTGATGGGCTACGAGCTGATCAACGAGCCCTGGCCCGGCGGCAACTGGCCGCGCTGCGCCGGCCCGCAGGGGTGCGCGCACTTCGAGCGCGACAAGCTGCAGCCGATGTACGAGAAGGTACTGGCCGGCATCCGCAGCGTCGACCGCGACAACATCGTCTGGCTCGAGCCGCAGATCCTGTTCGACTTCGGCACCGACTCGCACCTGGGCGAGCGCGGCATCGCCGACGGCCAGCTCGGCTTCTCGTGGCACGACTACTGCCTGCCGGAAACCCTGCTGCAGGCCTTCGGCCTGAGGAAGCTGCCGGCCTGCGAGCCGCTGGAGCAGCGCGTGTTCAGCAATGCGCGCACGGTCAGCCGCCGTCTCGGCGCGGCCTCGTTGATGACCGAGTTCAGCGCCAGCGAGGACCTGGTCGACACGGCGCGCCTGGTGGGTTATGCCGACGACAACCTGACCGGCTGGATGGTGTGGTCGTACAAGAACTGGGCCGACCCGACCACCCAGGCGCAGGGCAGCGGCGCGCAGAGCCTGTTCGCGCGCGACACCGAGCTGGCCTCGGTCAAACCGGCCAAGCTGGCGGTGCTGGAGCGCCCCTACCCGCAGGCGGTGGCCGGCACGCCGCTGAGTTACGGCTTCGACCCGCGGACCAGGGCCTTCAGCCTGGAGTACCGCACCGTCCTGCCCGGCGGCGGCAGCGCCGCCGGCCTGGTGACGGACATCTACGTGCCGGCGCTGCACTATCCGCAGGGCTACACCGTGCAGGTGGACGGCGGCCATGTCGTCTCGGAGGCCGGCGCAGCGCACCTGCTGATCGTGGCGGACGACGGCGCGGACGGCGTGACCGTGAGCCTGGCCCCGGGCTAGGGCCGCAAGGATCGAGGCCGGCACCCTTGGCCAAGGCCACCCTGGCGTCGCTGCTCGGCGAGGTGCGCGCCTGCACCGCTTGCGCCGCGCACCTGCCGCACGGCCCGCGCCCCATTGTCCAGGCGCACGTTTCGGCGCGCATCCTCATCGCCGGACAGGCCCCCGGCCGCAAGGTCCACGACAGCGGCATCCCCTTCGACGACGCCAGCGGCGAGCGGCTGCGCCAATGGCTGGGCATCACGCCCGAGGTGTTTTACGACGCGCGGCGGATCGCCCTGGTGCCGATGGGCTTCTGCTTCCCCGGCAGCGGCAGGTCCGGCGATCTGCCGCCGCGCGCCGAATGCACGCCGCGATGGCGGGCGCCGCTGCTTTCGCACCTGAAAAACCTGCGGTTGACCCTGGCGGTGGGCCAGTACGCGCAGGCCAGCCACCTGCCCCACGACGGCGCTTCACTGACCGCGGCGGTGCAAGCCTGGCGCCGCGAGTGGCCGCGCCTGCTGGCGCTGCCGCACCCGAGCCCGCGCAACAACCTGTGGCTCAAGCGCAATCCCTGGTTCGAGCGGGAGCTGCTGCCGCTGCTGCGCGCCCGGGTGGCGGAAGTGCTGCGCTGACCTGCCGCTCAGCCCGCGCTCCCGCCGGGCGCGGGCTTGAGCCGCCGGTTCCGGCCGCCGGACCCGGCGGCGGCGCCTAGAGCGCCTTGCGCGCCGCCTCGAGAATCTCGTCGGACAAGGTGCGCGACCTGGTGGTGCGTGACAGCAGCAGCGCGCCGACCATGGTGCAGAACATGGCGATGGCCTTGTGCCGGCCCTCGCTGCGCGCGCCGGAATATTCCTCCAGCAGCGCGAACATTTCCTCCAGTCGCCGCTCCAGTGCGCCGCGGGCCTCCGGCGACAGGCGGGCGATGTCGGCGCCCAGCGCCGCGGCGGCGCAGCCCTTGCCGGGATGGTCGCGATGGCGGCCGTCGAGATAACTGTCGACGATGGCGCGGCGCGCCTCGTTGCGGGGCGCCTGTTCCGCCGCCGCGCGCAGATGAGCGATGGTCTGCCCCATTGCGGTGCCCGCCGCCTCGGCCACCAGCGCCTCCTTGGAGGGGAAATGGGCGTAGAAGCCGCCGTGGGTCAGGCCGGCGGCGCGCATCAGGTCGGCGACGCCGATGCCGTCGGCGCCGGATTCGCGCAGCAAGGCGGAGGCGCGGGCGACAATGCGCTCGCGGGTTTCTTCCTTATGGCTTTCGGGGTAGCGCATGATCGGGCGGCATTGGATATGATATTCATCATACCACCGCAAAATTAAAAAGGCGGACTTACGGCCGCATCGCGGCCCGCCGCCAAGGAGTCGGCTCGCAGGAGGAGGAGTGCGTACAGCAGCCGACAGCAGACAACACGGGTTACGGCATCAATGCGCGTCCTGCGCCGCGGCGGCGGGCCGCATGCGCCGGCTGAAGGGAAGCACCGCAAGCGTCAGCAGAAACAGGCTCGACAGCACCAGGAAAGAATCGGCGTACGTCATGGTCATGGCCTCCCGGTTCACCAGCTGGTTCAGCACCCCCAGGGCCATCTGTTGCTGCTCCGGGGCGTCTGCGGTAAGTCCTTGCATTTGCCGTGCCAGGCCGTCGAGGGCCGGCTGCAGGTTCGGGCTGGCGGTGGTGACGGTCTCGACGATGCGCGTGTAATGCAGGTGGAAGCGGTGGTTGATCACCGTGTTGGCCAGGGCGATGCCGATGGCGCCGCCGAGATTGCGCATCAGGTTGGACAGGCCGCTGGCGGTCTTCAGCCATTGCGGCGGCATCTCGCCCAGCGCCATGTTGGTGGCCGGAACGATGCAGAACATGGTGGCGAAGCCGCGCAGCGCCTGCGGCCACCACAACTGGTCGCGGCCCCAGCTGGAGTCGAGAAAGCGGAACAGGTAGAGCGACAGGCCGAACAGGGCGAAGCCGAAGGCGATCATGTGGCGCGGATCGAGCCGGCGCGACAGCCCGGCCGCCAGCGGCGTGGCCAGCACCTGGGCCACGCCGGTGACGAACACCGCCTTGCCGATGTCGAGGCTGCGGTAGTCCTGCACGCCGGCGAGATACTGCGGGATCAGGTAGATCGAGGTGAACAGGCCGACGCCGAGCACGAACTGGAACAGGCAACCGAGGGCGAAGCGCGCGCTGCGGAACACGCGCAGGTCCACCACCGGCCGCGGGTGGGTGAAGCTGTTGTAGAAGAAGAACAGCGCGGCCGTGGCCGAGGCGCAGGCGACCCAGCGGTTGGCCGCATCCTCGAACCAGTCCCAGCGCGGGCCTTCCTCCAGCACATACTCCAGGCCGCCGAGGAACAGCGCCAGCAGCGGGATGCCCCAGGGGTCGAAGCCGCGCAGCACCGACGGGTCCGGTTCATCGACGTGGGCATAGACCGGCACCAGGATGGTGATCAGCACGCCGGGCAGGATGTTGATGAAGAACAGCCAGTGCCAGGACGCGACGTCGGTGATCCAGCCGCCGAGCGTCGGCCCCAGGGTCGGCGCCAGGGTGGCGACGACGCCGAGGATCGCCGGGATCAGCGCCTGCCGCTTGCCTTCGAACAGCACGAAGCCGGTGGCGAACACCGTCGGGATCATCGCCCCGCCGACGAAGCCCTGTACGGCGCGGCAGGCGATCATCACGTCGATGTTCCAGGCGAAGCCGCAGGCGACGCTGGCCACGGTGAAGGCGGCGGCCGAGGCGGTGAACAGCCAGCGGGTGGAAAAGGCCCGGCTGAGGAAGCCGGACAGCGGGATCATCACGATCTCGGCGATCAGGTAGCTGGTCTGCACCCAGGAGCCCTCGTCCGAGCCGGCCGACAGGCCCGCCTCGATCTCCCGGCAGCGAGGCGGCGACGATCTGCACGTCGAGCAGCGACATGAACATGCCCAGGGCCATGATGAAGAACACCAGCATGCGGGTGCCCTGCGGCATCGAGGCCAGCGGATTGGGGGCCATGGGCGGCTCCATTGCATTATAGTCATAATATTATGATCACAATTCAATAACGGACGCCAGCGCCCGTCCCGGGAAGACCTTTGACAGGCCGGCGCTCGGGCCGGCGCATGCACGCCGGCCAATGACGGCGCGCCCCGGCCATGCCACCATGGCGCGGTCGACCGGAGACCCCATGAAGCTGCGCCGCCTGCCGCCGCTGCACGCACTCGAAGCCTTCGAGGTGGCGGCGCGCGAGCTGTCGTTCCGCAAGGCGGCGGAAGCCCTGCACCTGACGCCTTCCGCCGTCAGCCATCAGATCAAGGGGCTGGAGGAGTTTCTCGGCTTCGCCCTGTTCCGCCGCATGAACCGCGCGCTGGAGCTGACCGAGGGCGGCCGCGACTACCTGCGGGTGATCGGCGAGACGCTCGACGGCCTGCGCGAGGGCAGCCTGCGCGCGCAGCAGCGCTACGGCCGCCACACCACCCTGAAGATCAGCGCCGGGCCGTTCATCGCCAGCGAGATCATCGTCCCGGCCCTGCCCTCGTTCCAGCTGGAATATCCCTACATCGACCTCAACATCGAGACCAGCCTGCACCCGGTGGACCTGCGCCGCGAGGACATGGACATCGCGCTGCGCTTCGGCAGCGGCCGCTGGCGCGGCGCGGTGGCCAAGCGCCTGCTGACGGTGCGCGCGGTGCCGGTGTGCGCGCCGGCGATGGCGAGGAAGCTGCGCAAGCTCAAGCCGGGAGACGTCAGCGGCGTCAGCCTGATCCACTCCACGCCGATGCCGGAGGCCTGGCAGCAGTGGGCCGCCCAGGCCGGGGTCAAGCCGCCCAAGCCCAAGGGCGACTTCTGGCTGGACAGCTACTACGCCATCCTGCGCGCCGCCGAGCAGGGCGTGGGCCTGACGCTGGGCATGGTGCCGATCGTCAATCCCTGGCTGCGGCAGAACAAGCTGGCGATGCCCTGGCCGGACCTGCAGGTGGAGATCCCGCAGGGTTACTACCTGGTGCATCGCCCCGCCGACGAGGCGCGGGTCGAGGTGCAGGCGTTCTGCGCCTGGCTGTTCGACCTGCTGAACCGGCAGATCGCCGAGGCCTGATCCTCAGCCGGCTCCGGCGCTGCGCGCGAGCAGCAGCAGGCCGGCGCCGACGGCCACGGCGCCGGTGAACCGCGCCACCCGCACACCGGAAGGCGCGAGGCGCTCGGCGCTGATGGCCGCGGTCACGGCGGCCATCACCCGCAGGTCCATCACGCCGAGCGCCAGCAGCACCGCGGTCGGGCCGGCGCAGCAGCGCACGCAGCGCCAGCCGAGCCGCAGGCCGTGCCGCCAGGCGGCGGCCATGTCGGGCGCCAGGCCGTGGCACGGGGCCTGCCGGCAGCAGTGCAGCAGGCGCGCCTTGGAGCGGCTGAACTGCAGCCCGCCGGCGGCGAGGATGACCAGTGCGCCGGCCGCCGGCATCGCGCGAGCCAGCGCCGGCAGCCGCATCGCGGCTTGCGCCAGTGCGATGCCGAGCGGGAAGACGGCGATGCCGCACGCGGTCCAGACCAGGAAGTACGCCGCGGCGACGGCCGCCGTCAGCTTGCCCAGGCGCGCCGCGCCCGCCGCGCCGACCGCGGCGCGGTAGCGCCACAGCATCGGCAGGAGCGACGGCAACATCATCGCCACCATCATCGCCAGCCACATGCCGAAAAACGAGGCCGCGGCGCCGGGCCAGGTCTGGCCCGGCATCCGCATCCAGGCCATCGACATGGTCCAGCCGCCGGGCATCGCCATGCCGTCCATGGCCGACATCGCGCCGCACCAGGCCGCGGTGATGGCCGCGCTGGCGGCGAACAGCAGCGCCGCGGTGGCGACAAAGGCGCGTTGCCCGGCCGGCGCGAGGGCGCTCGCCATGGCGGCCTCAGCGCTTGCCGTACTCGTCGTGGCGGCGCCACCAGGCGCCGGTCTCGTTGCGCCCGCGCGGCGCGCGGTCGAGCCACTGGTACATGCCCCAGATGCCGTCGAGGCCGCGCGCATAGGTGGAATAGGTGTGATAGATCACGCCGTCCTCCAGCACGAAGCTGCTCAGGCCCGGCCGCTCGCGGACGAAGGTCAGGGCGTCGGTGCCGCAGCTCGCCGCGAAGCCCTGCACGATCGGCGGGAAGTCGCTGGAGGAGGCGATGGGGTGGCCG
>DASRFD010000048.1:0-54797 GCA_035651715.1 Nevskia sp. | reverse complement strand
ATCCGCGCCCCGGCCGGCGCGCGGCGGGCTGCGCCTGGCGCCCCGCTGTTGCGCTGCGCCGGAAGCGCCGGCGCCTCCTGCCTCAAGGGTAGTGATCCGGATGCGTCTTGCAGAACTGCCGGCATTGATCGAGCCCGCCGGAGTCCTGGATGCAGCCGCGCTCGCAGGCGTTGCGGGCGGCGGCGAAGTTGTCGCGGTCGTGGCGGGACGCGGATTCGAACAGCGCGGCGGCCAGGCCGATCACCGCGGCGAAGACGGCGATGGCGGCGAGGAGGTACTTCACCGGAAGCCTGCGGGGCCGGCCGGCAGGGAGTGGATGCATCGCCGTCACCTTCCGCGCCGGGGTCCTGGGCAAGGCCCATTCTATGCCGGCGTGGATCCGCGGCGGGGCGCCGTCCGTGCGGCGGCGAACACTGCGTCCCGGCGGCGCGGGTTAAGCTTGCTCCGGGCCTCGCCGGAGCGGGGCCGCACGAGGAGGCGTCCATGTCGTCACTGTGCCCGGAGGTTCCGCATGCAGCCTGACTCCGCTCGTCCGCCGCGCCGGATGATCGACGCGATGCGCTGGGCCGAAGGGCCGGCGGGGGATTGCACGGCGTTCCTGTGGCTGCTCAAGCTCGGCACCGTCGCCAATCTCTGGTTCCTGCTGGAGACGGCGTCGGCCCTGGGGCAGGGGCTGGACCCGTGGCTGGGGGTGCCGGCGCAGATCTTCTTCGCGGTGTCCGCCTACCGCTGCCTGTTCCCGGTGCGCTACGAGACCAGCGCGGTGTTCCACCGCTCGGTGTTCTCCTCGATCTTCGCCACGCGGGTGTTCGCGACGGTGTCGGAGGTGGTTTACATCTATGCGTTCTCGCGGGTGCTGCGCCTGCTGAACGCAGGCGACGTGGCCTGGGTCAACACGCTGTCCTGGTCGATGGTGCTGTTCGCCACCACCAGCCAGGTCTTCGTCTGGACGGCGGTGCTCACCGGGCAGTTCCGCTACTACTTCTACGAAGAGCTGGGCTGGCTGCTGATCTTCATCGTCAACACCGCGATCAGCGCCTACCTGTACCTGACCCTCCACGCCCACGGCGGCCGCGAGCTGCTGCTGCAGCTGAGCCTGGTCTTCGGCGCGGCTTATCTGCCGTGGCAGTACCTGCACCTGGGCGTGCTGCGGGCGAACGGCGAGGCGCGGGCGGTGCCGGTGGCGGGCGGGCTGGCCCATGGTCTGAGGCGGGCGATCCAGCTGAAGAACCACCGCACCGACGCCGAGTCCTGGGGCGGCATCGTCGGCATGGTCTGGATGGCGGGGTACTGGGCGACGCTGATCCCGGCGTGGCTGTTCTACATGGTGGTGGTGTTTGCCGGGTGGCGGGATTAGGAATCGCGCCGGCGGGCGGGCGCGCGCACCGGTGGATCGAGCGCCCGCAGCGCCGCGCGCCGGCTCACCTCAGGGCCCCGCGGCCAGGCCATATTGGCCGGCACGGGTGTCGATCTGCGGATCGAGCGCGCGCGCGGCGGCCAGGTCGGCGTTGCCGGCCTCGGCCTGGCCGCCGCGCAGCTCCGCCAGGCCCAGGCCGTAGCGCGTCCATGCGGAGCGGGGCAGCCCGGCGACGGCCTTCCGGTAGGCCTTGATCGATTCGGGGTAATGGCCGAGGCGCAGCTCGACCATGCCGAGGCTGTCGAGGAAGGCGGGTGTTTCGCCATCGCGGCGAATGGCCTTCCGGCAATCCTTCAGGGCGTCCTCCAGCTTCTGGTTGGCCAGGCTGCGCGCCCAGCAGCGCTCGTTGAGGGTGTTGCCGAGCATGACGTCGTCCTCGTGCAGGCGGATCCAGTCGTCGAGCAGGGGCAGCGCCGCGGCTGGCTGCCCGAGCTGGATGTGCAGGCTGGCCGCCGCCAGCGCCTGGTTCGATCCCGCGGGCAGCAGCGCGCTTGCCGCGGCGGCGTCGTCCGCCGCGCCCGCGCGGTCCTTGCCCGCCAGGCGAAGGCTGGCGCGCAGCAGCAGGGCGTCGGCGTCCTTCGGCTCCAGGCCGAGGGATTTGTCCAGGCTGGAGAGCGCGGCGTCGGGCTGCCCGGCCTCCACCTGCGCCCGTGCCAGGGCGAGGTGGTAAGCCGCCTGCTGCGGCGCCATGCGCACCGCTTCGTCGAGGTCGGCGATGGCGGCCCGGGTCTCGCCGCGGGACAGGTGCGCCTGGCCCAGCAGGGCATGATCGGCCGCGGTCCTGACTTCCTTGTCGTCCGCGGCGGTGTCGAGGCCGGGCTGTCCGCTGCCGGCGGGCGCGTCGGCAAGGCTGAAGATGCGGCCGCCGTTGTAAGTGAAGTAAGCCTTGCCGACGCTGTTGCCGATGAACATGCGGTGGGCGAGGAGGAAATCCACGCCCAGGATGAGGTCGGCGTCGCCGAGCGTATCGTCGACGACCATCATCTGGCTGTTCTGGATCACCTCGGTGCCGACCGTAAACGTGTCGATCCGGGCGATCCATGCCCCGACCGACCTGGCGCCCAGGCCGAAGGCGCGGTGGCCGGCTTCCACGCCCGGCCCCTTGAGGTCGATGCCGGCCCGTTCCGCGGCGCTGCGGCTGAGGACCGTAACCGGCGCTCCCGAATCGAGCAGGGCGCGGGCCTTCCTGCCGTTGATCGTGGCTTCGACAAAGGTGCGCTGGTCGCTCGTGTCGCCGGAGGGGTCCAGGTCGGCGAAGTTGTAGTCGTCCTCGTCCTTGAGCCAGTACGCCAGCCGGGCCTTGCCGCAGTGCTGGGTCTTGAACAGGGTCAATTTGCCATGGGCGAGGTCGAGCTCCAGGTCGGCGAAATCCAGGATGTTGGCGCCCAGCAGGCCGTAGCCCGGATCGGAGCCGCCGACCAGGAAATCCACGTCGTGGAGCGTCGCGTCGAGGATTTCGAAGTCCTTGACCCTCGCGACTTCGAAGTACGCCGCTCCTCCCACGCCGCGGACGCGCAAGCCCAGGGGCACGGGGCGGGGCTCGAGCTTCAGCGCTGTGGCATTGGCGTTCGACATGATGCTGAAGAAGGCGCCGGTGTCGAGGATGAGGCGGGTGTCGCTGCCGTTGATCCGGATCAGGGCGGTCGGGCGGGAACCGATCATTTCCACCGGCAGGGTGCCGTACCGGTCCAGGTGGCAATTGGCGGCCCAGGCCTGGCCCGCGGCAAGCACGCCGATTCCAAGGCAGCAGGAACGCAAGGTTCTCATCGGTCTCCCCCAAGGTACCACGGAGTACAAGTTCCTTACGGCGAAGGATAAGGCAGGCCGTGGTGCTCGAGGGCGAGGGCGGTGAAGCGGTGGAGCAGCCCGGGGGTCATCCAGGTCTTGGGGGACAGCCGCAGGGCCCAGCCGAGCAGGTCGGCGTGGGTTTTGCAGCGGTCGAGGGGGACGCGGTACGGGTAGCGGACGTCGAGGACGATGTCGCGGCCGTCGATGAAGACCAGGCGGTCGAGGCCGGGCGGGGCCGGGACGTCGGCGAGGCGGGTGGTCAGCAGCTTCTGCAGCGCCATGGAGACTCCTCGTGTGGTTGTTGGATGCAGGGCGATTTTCTACGAAGCATGGCAAAAGTACAGCGATGAATTGCGTTGAAAAATCGATGGTTGCGCGTGCCGCCGCCGAGGTGGTTTGGAGATGGCCGCGCCCTTTGACGGAACCGCTGTGACGCAATTCACAGGAGCGCCGGCGGCGGCCAGGTGCGGATGCCGGCCGGTGCACCAGGCGATGTGCGTGAGGAATGTCACCGGCGGCAAGGAAACCAATCCGATGTGGCTGTCCAAGGTCGGCAAGCTGAAGACCGCCAAGCTCTAGGGAACCTAGGCACCCGGTGAGGGCGCGCCGCGGCATCGCGGCGCGCCTTGTCGCAAGGGCAACCGCACGGCGGCGACCGCCGCTGGTTCCCCCGGCAGGAGCTGGTCATGGGCAGGCCGGTCACGCGGAGTGACCGGCCTGGGCGCCGCGGCCCCGCGCTTGCCGCCCGGCTAATCCGCGGTGAGCGCCCGCAGCCGGGCCAGCGAGTCGTTGACGATTTCGACGTAGCCGCGCCGCTCGGACTTGCCGACCCACTGTGCGAAGGCAATGCGGAAGACGGCGATGCCGGTTTCGGCGGCCAGGCTGGCCTCCGGCTCGGCGATGCCGCGCTGGCGCAGCGCCCTGGCGAGCGCGGCGGACAAGGTCGCCAGCTTGATCAGCTCGCGTTCGCGCAGCTCCGCGTTGGCCTCGATCACGGCGTGGCGCTGGCGCGCGTAGTGGCGGCGGTCGCGGTCGAAGAAATCGCCGGCCTTGACCAGGGCGGCGGCGACCGCTTCGAGCGCCGGGGCTGCGGCCGGCGCCTGGGCCAGCGCGTCCACCATCAGCCGCTGCAGGTTCTCCGAGCCGTTGAAGAGCACTTCGCGCTTGTCGGCGAAATGGCGGAAGAAGGTGCGCGCGGTCAGGCCGGCGCGCTCGGCGATGGCCGCCACGGTGGTCTGCTCGTAGCCGACCTCCGCGAACAGTTCGATGGCCGCGGCGCGGAAGCGGCTTTCGGCATCGGGCTCCCAGCGGGCCATGGTTCCCCTCGAGTGTTGACACTGAGTGACATCATAGTTCTATAATGATGTCACTTAATGACATCACTGGAGCATTGCCATGCGGATTCTCGTGACCGGCGCCTCGGGCTGGATCGGCTCGGCCAGCGTGACGGAGCTCATCGGCGCCGGGCACCAGGTGCTCGGCCTGGCCCGCAGCGACGAGGCCGCGGCCCGCATCGCCGGGCTGGGCGCGGAGGCGGTGCGCGGCAGCCTGGACGACCCGGCCAGCCTGCGCGAAGCGGCGGCGCGGGCCGAGGGCGTGGTGCACCTGGGCTATAACCACGACTTCTCGCGGATGGAGGCCGCCGCGCAGACCGATCGCGCGGCGATTGAGGTGTTCGCGGACGTGCTGCAGGGCACGGGCGGGCCGCTGCTGATCGCGTCGGGGTTGCTCGGGCTGGCCACCGGCCGGCCCGGCACCGAGGACGACCGGCCCGACCCCGCGAGCCATCCGCGCGTCGCCAACGCGGCCTACACCCTGGGCCTGGCCGCGCGCGGCATCCGCTCGATCGTCGTGCGCTTCGCGCCGACGGTGCACGGCGCCGGCGGGGACCACGGCTTCGTCGCGGTCCTGGCCGGTATCGCCCGCGCCAAGGGCGTCTCGGCCTATATCGACGAAGGCCGCAACCTCTGGCCGGCGGTGCACCGGCTCGACGCCGGCCGGCTGGTGCGGCTGGCCATCGACAAGGCCGCCGCGGGCAGCGTGCTGCACGCCGTCGCGGAAGAAGGGATCGCCGCGCGCGACATCGCGGCGGCGCTGGGCGGGTTCCTCGGCGTGCCGGCGCAGCCGGTGCCCGCGGCGCGCGCGCAGGAGCACTTCGGCTGGCTCGGCCGGTTCTTCGGCGCCGACATTCCGGCTTCCGGCGCGCGCACGCGCGCGCTGCTGGGTTGGGAGCCGCGGCACCCCGGGCTGCTGGAGGATATCGCGGCGGGGCATTATCCCGGCGGGTGAGGGGCGGGTAGCGCAGGGGGATCGACGCGGCGCACGGCGGTGCGCACGGTGCCGTGGTCCAGCCGGCTTTCGGGTAGCCTATGGGCCGGGAAAGTCGAAGGCACAACCCAATGTCCTAGGTGGAGCGGTGAAGCCTCCACCGTCGCTGCACCGTGCCGCCCGTTCGGACGCTCGTAAGCGTTTTGCGGGAGTATCAGGGGAGGCAGCGGCAGTACGGCTGATCGTCGAGCAGCAGTCGTGTGCCTGATCGCGCTTTCCTGGTGTGGCCGGCGGCTTTGGACCGGCTCGTGTCAACAAGGAGGTTGCGGGCGATGATCACGGTGTACGGCGAGGGCAGGGGCTTCCGGGTGGTCTGGCTGCTGGAGGAGATGGGGCTGCCCTACCGGCTGCGGCCGGTGGACCTGCTGGCCGGCGTGGAGCACGACGCGGAATTCCTCGCCATCAATCCCGCCGGCTTCATCCCGGCGCTCCGGGACGGCGACGTCACCATGGTGGAGTCGATCGCGATCATGGAATACCTGATGGCCCGCTACGGGCCGACGCCGCTCGCGCCGGACCCGGCCGACCCCGCCTTCCCGGCGTACCAGCAGTTCCTGCACCTGGGCGAGGCCGGTCTTGCCGCTTCCATCTACTTCGTCGTCGGCGCCCGCAACTTCGCGCCGGAGTCCGAGCGGCACAACTGGAGCGCCAGCCAGGCACAGGGGGTCTTCGACAGCCGGCTCGGCCTGGTGACGCGGCAGCTGGCGCGCTCGCCCTATCTCGCCGGCGAGGCCTTCACCGCGGCCGACATCTCGGTGAGCTATGCCCTGGGCCTGGCCAAGCGAGCCGGGGGCGTGACCCTGGGCGAGGCGGAGCAGGCCTACCTGGCCCGCGTCCGCGCGCGCCCGGCCTACCAGTGGGCCATGGAAACCTGCCGGGGGACGAAGGAGTGGGCGGCCCGGACCGGGGACCTGTGAGGATGCTTTTGACAGGGTGACGCCGGGGCGCTGTCCCCGCCCGGGCCCCGCCTATCTCCGGCTCAACCAGTCCAGGAAATCGGCGGCGGGCATCGCCTTGCTGATGTGGAAGCCCTGGACGCAGTCGCAGCCCATCTGGCGCAGCAGGCGCAGGCTGTTTTCGGATTCCACGCCTTCGCAGGTCACTTTCAGTCCCAGTTCGCGGCCGACGTGCAGCGCGGCCCGGGTGACGGCCGCGGCGCGCGTATCGAAGGGGCCGCCGATGAAGGACTTGTCCAGCTTGAGCTCGTCGATCGGCAGCGACGCGAGCTGGGCGAAGGAGGAATGGCCGGTGCCGAAGTCGTCGAGCGCGACGCGCACGCCGTGGTCGCGCAGCTCGCCCAGCACCGTCTTGACCGCCCGGACCTCCTCGACCAGCGCGCCTTCGGTGACTTCCAGGATCAGGGACGACGGCGGCAGGCCGGCGAACTGCAGGGCCTTGAGCACGGTGGTTTGGAAGGAGCCGTGGACCAGGGTCAGCGGCGAGACGTTGACGGCGACGTCGATCTGCAGGCCGCGCTTGCGCCACGCCGCGGCGTCGGCGATGGCGGTCTCGAGGATCCGATAGGTGAGCTGGTCGATCAGGCCGGTGCGCTCCGCCGCCGGAATGAAGTCGTCCGGGGGCACCATTCCACGGCGCGGGTGGCGCCAGCGCACCAGGGCTTCGACGCTGTCCAGCGCGTCGGTGCGCAGCGACAGCTTGGGCTGGTACCAGACCTCCAGCTCGCTGCTGCCGAGCGCCTGCTTCAGTTCGGCGATCAGCGCCAGCTTGTCCGGGTCATAGCGGTCGATGGCGGGGCTGTAGAGATGCAGGCCCCGCTTGCAGGCGCCTGCCTGGGTCATGGCAACGTTGGCGCGGCGCAGCAGCTCCTGCGGTTCGGCCGCGTCCTCCGGGGCGCGGGCGCAGCCGATGGCCAGCCGCGGCGTGACCGGCAGGGAGCCGATCCGCAGCGGGATCTCGAACGCCTCCAGCGCCCGGTAAGCCGCGGCCACGCCGTCGTCGCGGCTGGTGCAGCCGAACACCAGCATGCCGAACTGCGCGGTGCCGGTGCGGGCCAGGGTGGCATCGGCGGGCAGGGCGCTGCGCAGCCGCTGCGCCGTCTGCCGCAGCAGCTCGTCGGCGTTGAGGTGGCCGACGGTGTCGCTGATCTCCCGGAAGTTCTCGATGGACAGGCGCAGCAGGCACAGCGGCCCGCGGCGGCAGGCCTCGTTCAGCGCCTGGACGAAGGAGGTGTTGTTGGCCAGGCCGGTGAGCGCGTCGAAATACGCGAGCTTGTGGATGCGCTCCTCGGCGCGGCGCTTGTCGGTGATGTCGCGCCAGATGAAGGCGTACTCGGTTTCCGACACGGCCGCGGCGGACACCTGGGCCAGCCGCGCCTCGCCGCTCTTGCGGCGGAACGGGAAGGTGAACTTGAGACTGCCGTGATGGCGGATTTTTTCGAGCACGGCGTAAGCGCGCCTGCCGTATTCCTCCGGCACGAACTCCACCAGGTGCCGGCCCACGACCTCTTCCGGCGTGTAGCCGCTGAAGGTGGCGCAGGCCGCGTTGACATGCCGGATCAGGAAGCTGCCGTCGGTGACGAACATCGCTTCGCCGGCATTGTCGAAAATCGCCCGGTAACGCTTGTCCGACAATTCGCTCCGGGTGACGTCCTGGCAGTTGACGACGATGCCGTCGATGCCGCGGGTGCCGGCCGGGTTGGTGGCGGAGATCTCGAACACGCGCCAGCTGCCGTCGCGATGCCGCAGGCGGCCCTTGCGGCGGGTGGTCATGCCGGGCTTTTGCAGCAGGCCGCGCAGCTTGGCCGCGGATTCCGCCGCGTCCTCCGGATGCTGCAGCTCCAGCCAGGCCTTGCCGACGACCTCGGCGGGCGTAAATCCGAGCAGGCGGCCGATGCTGGGACTGACGAAGGACAGGGTGCCGTCGGCGGCGATCAAGGCGATGAGATCGGAGCTGCCGCCGATGAGTGCGTCCAGGCGGGCCTGCGTCTCCTGCAGGCGGCGCCGCAGCTCCGCCGCGGGCAGAGCCGGATGATCCCCAGCCTGCGCTTCCGGCGTCGGCCGGGATGCATAAGACGGTCCCGCTTCGCACATGTTCACTTGCTCTACCCCCAACCGGCTGCGCCCGGCAACGAGGGGCGTGCCATGAATGTATGGCGGAGCGGCCGGCGGCGTGTTGACCTGGATCAACCGGGCGCCGGCTGGGTGGCGGCCACGCCGATGCGCGATGACCTGGGTCATGGCGGCCGCCGCGACGGCAGCCCACCGTGAGGTGTCGCCAACCGGGCGTCATGCCATAAACGCTAGGCCAGGTGCCATCGATTGGGGGTCGAACTCCGCGCCGGCATTCGGGCAGCATGATTGAATGGGGAAGAAAAACAGCAAGCGCAGCGCTGCCGGCGGCCGGCCGCAGCCCCGCAGTTCCTCGCGCACCAACCTGGCGAGCAACCTGCAACTGACCCGCACGATCCTCAAGCTTTCGCAGGAGCAGCTCGGCCTGCGCTGCGGGCTCAAGCGCACCTACATCGGCGCCCTGGAGCGGGGCGAGATGAACCCGGGCGTCGATAACCTGGACCGGATCGCGGCCGGCATCGGGGTGGACAGCCCGGTCCTGATCCTGGCCCCGGAGCAGGCCTGCTCGATCCTCTACAAGGCGCTGGCCAGTCCTTCGATGTGACCGGCGGCGCCTGCGGCCGGTCGCGCCCTGAGCGGCGTTTCCTGCCCGGGCGCGGCGCCGGGCGGCGGCCCGGGGCGTGGCCCGTCGAGGCTGCGTTAGACTTCATGGAAGTGCTGCCGGGCCCGATCGCCGCAGTCGCGGCTGACGCTCCCGCCGCGCTGGACGCCAAGGAGGCATCGTGACGGTCAAGCGGATGGACAACGTCGGCATCGTGGTGGAGGACCTGGATGCCGCCGTCGCGTTCTTCATGGAACTCGGCCTTCAGCTGGAAGGCCGCATGGCGGTCGCGGGCGAATGGGCCGGCCGCGTGACCGGAGTGCGCGGCCAGCGTGTCGAGATCGCCATGATGCGCACCCCCGACGGCCACAGCCGCCTGGAGCTGTCGCGCTTCGACGCCCCGGCCATCGCCTCCGACCACCGCCGGGCGCCGGTGAACTCCCTGGGATACCTGCGCGTGATGTTCGCCGTCGAGGACCTCGACGACACCCTCGCCCGGCTCGGCGAGCTCGGCGCGGCGGTGGTGGATGAGGTGGTCAATTACGAAGGCATCTACCGGCTGTGCTACATCCGTGGCCCCGAGGGGATTCTCCTCGGGCTCGCCGAACAGCTGGACCCGCGTCCCGGCCGAAAGAATCCCGCAGGGGCCCGGCGTTGAGAATGCAGGGAGCCGGGCGGTTGCCGGCGGTCCGCTGCAAATCGGTTCACGTCTGCGCCGCCATTGGCGCCCACAAAGGGATACCGGGATGAACGCGAGATGGATGCTGTGCCTTTCACTGCTCCTGATGCCGTACCCGGGAGAGGCCGCGGCCGCCGAGGCGGCCGGCCACGTCACCGGCGTGGGCGGCGTGTTTTTCAAGGCCAAGGACCCGAAGGCGCTGGCGGCGTGGTACCGCGACGTCCTGGGGCTGCCGGTGGAGGCCTGGGGCGGCGCGGCCTTGCGCTACGACGCGCCCAAGCATCCGCCGGCCCTGGCCTGGAACGCGTTTCCCGACTCGACCAGTTACTTCGCGCCGTCCACCAGCCCGTTCATGATCAACTACGCGGTCGACGATATGGATGCCTTGCTGGCGCGCCTGAACGCCAGGGGCGTCACGGTGCTCAAGCGCGACGATAGCGACCCCAACGGCCGCTTCGCCTGGATCCTGGATCCGGAAGGCAACAAGATCGAGCTGTGGCAGGCGAAGCCTTAGGGCTAGTTTCTGGTTCAGCTACCGCCTCAACGGGAAGACGAATCCAGTGATGAACAGGCCCACCGGCTGTACAGTGAATTGTGAGGCTGCAGGGGCTTAAATCGTGGTCTGTCTCCTATTATTCGGATGACGCCTGGGGCCGATTCGGCCGAGGCGGGCCGTCAAGAGAGCTAAGGCTTTTGACTGTCTCTCTCTCTCTCTCTCTCTCTGGCTTCATTGGTGGTGCCAGCAAGTAAAAAAGGCAGAATGCGAATGAATGAGGCGATGGCTGAACATTTTTATCTTGTCAGCAGTTATGTCGGGCTGGTGGAATTAGTGGCGCAATTCATCATGATCGTGCTGCAATTGCGACTTTACCGATCCACCCGGCACAACAGCGCGATGCTTCTGGCAGCCTCTACCGCGCTCGGCATCATCAACGTGGTGCTGATGTATTCACCACGGTTGCTGAAATTGCCCATCGAGCAATGGTTGCTGCTGCATGAAGCCGCAGCGGTCGTGTTTTCAATACAGGTGGTCGTCGGTATTGCCGGTGCGGTTATGCTATTCCGCGCCTTTGAAACCGCGTTGAGTCAGGCGCGCCCCTTCTAAGCAGGCTTTACCGGGTACGCCAGAGGGGTGAGCCGCAAGCCCAGACCGTCGCTCTTCCGCCTTGCTGATCGTGGCGTACAAATCCAGCAGCTCGAGTAGGGCCGATTAGCGAAGCGTAATCCGCCTTCCGCGCCATTCGCGCTAATCCGCCGTACTCTGTGAACTTCCACTATGGGGTCCGTTGCGACCCTTCGCGAACGACGGCTTTGCGATAACCTAGCGCAACGCGCGCCGACCACTTCCAAGGATATGCCGTCCCTATATCGTTTTACGATTGTTGCGGACTATTTTCAGTTTGTGCTGATGGATGAAACGTCGGCCGACGACTTCTCCACAATCTGGACAGAGCCTGCGCTAGAGCGGATGCTGGCTGCAGGTGAGAGCGCAATATGTGCAGGGACACTACGCAACGTGGATGTTCCGGTAGAGATCCGCCTCACGGTTGAGCGGCCCTCCATTGATCTTGACCAGTACGACCATGCCGTTGAGGCGTCTATTCAACTGCCTTCCGGGAAGCTTATTGTGATGGGTTGCACTGGATATTTGCCCGACGCGCCACGAATCGATTTGCTTCCTGGCTGTTATCGAGCGCTGTTCTTGGTAAGTGGCATAGAGTCCATTAAGACGGAGTGGGAGCAGGCTGATGACCTATATGCCGTTTATCTATGGCCTGAAGCCGCGGGTGTTCCGCAGTTGATTAAGCACTGGAAGCGCTCGCCCCGTAGGCGTGAGGTTTGACCTGCGTTTTCGCGCAAGCCTGCAGCGTCTTGCGCAGGCCGCCGGGGAGAAAGGGGTTGATCGATTGATGCGGCGTTGGCCTTGTTGATGGCGATGTACAGGGCGACGGTGAGGTGGTAGCCGAGTGATTGAACTGGAGCCGGTATGAGCCCTACGCAGGAGCGCAAGGAAATCCTCCGCCGTTTCATGGAGGACGTTTGGAACCAGGGGCGGCTCGATGCTGTTGATGCCTATCTGGCGCTGCGCTATACCGTGCGGCACGATCCAGGAGATCCCTGGCACGGCAAGCAACTCGATGCAGAAGCATTCAAGGAACGCCTGCGCGTCTCCAGGGCTCCGTTTCCGGATCAGCGCTTTGAAATCCAGGAGCTGTTTGCCGATGGCGACGCCGTGGTAGCGACCTGGCTGTGGACGGGAACGCATCGGGCCGAACTGGCCGGCTTCCCGGCGACCGGCCGGCAGATCCGGATGTCGGGCGCCACGGTGTACTACTTTGAGGGGCTCAAGATCTGCGGCCACTGGCAGATCGTGGATCGTCTCTCCGTTTTTCAGCAGCTGTCTGCCGACAGGCAGCCGGGGTAGGAGATGCCTGTGCCGGCTTCGCCTGGATAAGGTGGGGCGAGGCGAGAGTTCTGCGCAGATTCGAGTAGCGCTGGATTGTTCGGCCATCCATGGGCGAAGCCTTGGGCCTTGCTGCGCTTCATTCCAGCCTACGACTCTGTCGAGATAACCCTCTCCCGCAAGGGGAGAGGGGACTGACAGCGCGGCGCTACAACCTGCACCTACACCTTCACCTACAGCCCTCCGCGCCCGCTCTTGTCGCGCACCCGGCCGATGATGGTGATCTGGTCGGCCACCTGGTCGGCGGGGACGATGTCGTCCGGGTATTCCTCGCGGTTGACGCTGCGCAGGATGAGGGAGCCGTCGGACTTGGGGAAGAGCTTTTTCACCTTGAGCTCGTCGCCGTGGCGGAAGACGTAGACCAGGCCTTCGCGGACCTGGGTTTCGTCGAGGTTCACCAGGATGGAGTCGCCTGAGTAGAGCAGGGGCTCCATGCTGTTGCCGACGACGCGGAAGCGCTTGGCGCGGGCGGGGTTGATGCGCTCCTTGTGGAACCAGGAGAGGCGGTAGGTGGCGGGCTCGCGGTCGGTGGAGGGCTCGTAGCTGACGAGGTGGCCGCGGCCGCCGCTGAACTTGACGATCTCCTCGGAGATGCGGATCTCGCGGTCGCCGGCGGGGTCTTCGGGGTGGAAGGCGCGGGTGCCGCTTTCGGGCTCGACTTCGCCGTCCTTGCGCCACTGCGGGCCGGTGCCGGTGAGGGCCCACTGCAGGTTGATGCCGAGGGCCTTGCACAAGGCGGAGGCGTATTCGCTGCGCTTGCTGTCGCGCGTCTCCAGCGCCTGGATGGTCTGCTGCTTGCCGGGCAGGCCGGCGCGCCGCGCCAGCTCCTCCTGGGTGAGCTTGAGGTGTTCCCTTGCTTTCTTGATGCGGCCGCCGAGGTTCATGGCGCTACATGTAACAACATCCGTTGTCAATGGCAAACACCATTTGTTGTTGACGGTTGTACAACACATGTTGTAACGTGTTGTACAACATCTCCCGACAGGGAAGGCGTGGCATGAGCACGGGCGTGGTTTATCTGATGGTGCTGGGGCCGTTCGTCATCGCCTGCGTGCTGGGGGTGGTGCTGGTCCTGGGCGGGCACTGGCTGCGGTTGTTGTGGCGGGCGGCCAGGACCAGCGCGGCGCGGCGGCGGCGGGGGCGGGCGTGAGGCGGCCGCCGCGGGTGGGCGCGCCGGCGTGCGCCGCGGCGGCCGGGGCGCCCAGGCAATTTTCCATGCGAGGAAGCGATGAGCACGGACAGGTACGCGGAGGCGGTGCCGGCGGTGGCGCCGGAGCGGGCGGAGGAGCTGTGGCGCGTGTTCGGCGCGCTGGCGGCTTCGCATCGCGGCAGGGCGGAGCGGGCGCCGGCGGCGCAGCGGGAGCACTGGCGGCGGGCCCAAGGGTACCGCGCGCAGATTCCGCCGCGGCGGCTGGCGGAGCTGGAGGCGCAGCGGCTGGCACGGACGGGGGAGGGACGGTGAGCGAGACGGAGGTGGATACGTGGATGCCGCTGTACATCGGCGACTACCTGGGGGCGACGGCGCGGCTGACGACCGAGCAGCACGGCGCCTACCTGCTGCTGCTGATGGATTACTGGCGCAACGGCGCGCCGCCGGCGAACGACGCGGTGCTGGCGCAGATCGCGCGGCTGGATCGCCCGGGCTGGCGGCGGCACAAGGCGGCGGTGCTGGGCTTCTTCACGGTGGCGGAGGGGCGGCTGGTGCACCGGCGGCTGGAGGAGGAGCTGGCGCGGGCGCGGCGGATGCGGGAGGCGCGGGTGGAGCGTGCGTCCAAGGGCGGGGTGGCGCGGCGGGAGCGGCTGGGGCAGCTGCTGCAAGACGCGGCGCAGGCGTCCAGGCAGCAGGCCGAGGATGCTGCAAGCGGTGGTGCAAGCAGTGCTACAAGCACTGCTTCAAGCACTGCTGTAAGCAGTGCTGCAAGCACGCTTGAAGCGTGCACGTCACCTTCACCTTCACCATCACCTTCACAGAGAAGCTTGCAGCGGGAGGTTTCACCGCTTCCTGAAACCCTGCTTGCGGCGGGCTCCGTTCCGGCCCCGCCGCCGGCAGCGTCGGCAAGCGCGGAAAAACCGTTCCTGTCGCTGCCCACCAACACGGGCGGGCTGTTCCACGTGGACCCGGCTTACGTGGCGCGCCTGCAGGGGCAGTTCCCGGCGGTGGATGTGCGGCAGCAGTTCCGGCAGATGCAGGCCTGGCTGGAGGGGAATCCGCGCCACCGGAAAACCGCCGCGGGCATGACGCGCTTCGTCGCCAACTGGCTGGCGCGGGAGCAGAACCGCGGGCCGCAGGGGCAGGGCGGGTGCGCCGCCGCACCGCCGCCGGCGTACTTCATCGGCGACGGAGACCTGGGATGAGCGCGGCGCTGCGCAAGTGCCCGCCGCATTCGCTGGAGGCGGAGCAGTCGACCCTGGGCGGGCTGCTGCTGGACAACCGGGCCTGGCACGAGCTGGCGGGGCAGCTGCGCGAGGAGGATTTCTACCTGCGGCGGCACCGGCTGGTGTGGCGCGCCATCGGCGAGCTGCTGCGGCGGGAGCAGCCCTGCGACTTCGTCACCGTGGCGGAGCACCTGCGCCAGCGCGGCGAGCTGGAGGAGGCCGGCGGCCTGGCCGGGCTGGGCGCGCTGGCGGTGGATACGCCCAGCGCGGCGAACGTGCGGGCCTATGCGGCGATCGTGCGCGAGCGGGCGGCGCTGCGCGGGCTGATCGCGGCGGGGCAGGACATCGCCGGCCTCGGCTGGCAGCCGGAGGGCCGCGCCGCGGACCTGCTGCTGGAGGCGGCGCAGGGACGGCTGGCGCAGGTGGGGCGCACGCGGCAGCAGCGGGCGCGCAGCTTCGCCGAGGTGATCGACCTGGCGGACCAGGCGATCGGCGCGGCGCGGCGGCGGCGCGAGGCGGGCGAGGACCTGGGCATCCCCAGCGGCATCCCGTGCCTGGACCGGCGCACCGGCGGCTGGCAGGCGGACAGCCTGGTGGTGATCGCGGCGCGGCCGAGCCTGGGCAAGACGGCGCTGCTCAACCAGATGGCGGTGCACGCGGCGCGGCGCGGCCACGCCGGGCTGATCTTCAGCCTGGAGATGGGGCCGGAGACGCTGGGCATCCGCGCCATGGCCACCGCCGCCGGCGTCAACCTCACCGCGCTGGCCGGCGGCCTGCGCGGGCCGCACGAGGCGGCGGCGCGCAAGGCGGTGGAGCTGGCGGCGCTGCCGCTGTTCGTCGACACCGAGACCTACAGCCTCGGCGGCATCTGCGCCCAGGCCGGAGAGTACCGACGGGTACACGGCATCCGCTGGGCGGCGGTGGACCACATCGGCCTGGTGGAGCACGAGGGCTTCCACAGCCGCAACGAACAGGTGGGGGCGGTGACGCGGACCCTGAAGAAGCTGGCCAAGCGGCTGGGCATCCCGGTGCTGGCGCTGAGCCAGCTCAACCGCGGCGTGGAGCGCGAGCGGCGGCGGCCGACGCTGGCCGACCTGCGCGACTCCGGGAATATCGAGCAGGACGCGGACGTGTGCCTGTTCCTGCACAGCGACAGCGAGGACAACCGGGCGGCGATCCCGGTGGAGCTGGGCCTGCTCAAGAACCGCGGCGGGCGCCGGGGCTGGCTGCAGGAGGCGGTGCAGTTCGACGGGGCGACGCAGACCTTCGCCGAGGCGGCGGCGCGCGGCGGCGCCGGGCCGCCGCCGCGCCAGGCGGCGGTGCCGCACTGGCAGGACGGGGCGGATGCGGCGTGAGGCGGCGGATTTCTCTTCCGCCTCTCCGCGGGGAGAGGCGGGATCACACAGGAGATCGGAACATGAGTCACCAGGTGAAGGTATTCGTCCTCGACAAGGACCATTTCAACCTGCTGCTGCGCGGCAAGGCGCGGGTGCGCAACCTGCCGCAGGACGGCGACATCGTCAGCGCCAGCCACGTGGGGCACAAGCTCGGCTTCATGGTGTACAGCGCGGCCTATCCGCACGCCGATCCGCGGCAGCCGCTGCCGACGGTGACGGCGGTGGTGGAGCGCCTATGAGCGGCGACACGTTCTATTGCTGCTGGTGCTCGCGGCGCAAGCCGCTGGCCGCCGGCTACCGCCAGATGAGCCGCGGCCGGCGCAAGTGCCCCGACTGCCAGATCAAGACCCGGGAGGCGATCGATGCGCAACGGCAACGCGCGGCAGCGCGCTAGGGAGGACGTGGACAAGGCGCTGTTCCGCGAGGCGCTGCGGCAGTGGCTGGACTGGCTCGGCACGGTGCACGCCGGCGGCGGCCGGCGCAGCGCGCCGCTGATCGACGAGGCCGGCACGCTGTACGAGGCCTTTGCCGGCGCCTTCGGCCGCTACGACGGCGGGCACAGCGACCCCACCGTGAACAAGCTGCTCGGCGACGAGCGCCGCTGCCACGACTGGCCCGCCAGCATCCACGCCATCGTCATGGACATGCCGCGGGACTGGCGCGTCTGCCTGCTGGGCGCCGCCCTGGAGTACTCGCAGACCACCATCGCGCAGCAGCTGGGCTTGAGGCAGCAGCTGGTGAGCGTCATGCTGGGGCACGCGCGGCGGACCTTGCTGGAGCGGCTGCGGGTGCTGGCGCGGACCGGGCGCGAGCTGCGGGGGATGGGGCTGGGCGCGGGGTCCGCGCCGGCGCGAAGCGGACGGTGCGGTACCGGGGGCGGAGGTTGAAGGCGGGGCCGCGGGCGGGAGGGGGCGAGCTGTTGCTGAGGTCGCTCACGCTCGTGCCGCGGCCCCCTTCATCCGCACGGGTGCTTTAATACGGTTCATCCATAAACATGCAGGCCGGCGCTGCCCGCGGACTGCAGAACTCGAGGACGCCATGCCATTGCCGCTCACCGATCCGCGCTGGAGTGAACTATGCAGCAGCTACGGGACCTGCGGGGATGTGGTCGCCTTGTTGCGGGAAGCCTATGACGCGGGCGGCTTGTCCGGGGACAGGCTCGGGGATCTCATCAATGAGGTGCAGCACCAAGGAGATACCTCCACGGCGATGTATGCCGTGGCCGGGCACCTGATCGAGCTGGCGGCCGGCGCGACCGCGGGGGATGCCCTCACGCTGCTCAGCGAGGCGGGCTGATCTACGGAATTATATACTTGACACCACAAGCTGCTTGGAGCATGGCGTGGTGACTCACAAGGCCAATGAATATGTCCGTGGTGATATCACCACGAACACAGTTGAAAGCAGTTTTGCCCTGCTGAAACGCGGCCTGATTGGCACATTCCATCACGTAGGCCAGCAGCACCTACAGCGTTACGCAAAGGAATTTGACTTCCCGTGGAATCATCGTAGAGTCACTGATACGGAGCGCGCCGCTGCGCTACCAACCAAAATCGGGGGAAGCGCCTGATGTACCGGGACTCATCACAGGCAGTGTGATGGAACAACTCGTTATCACGATCCGCCCTAGCACCGAGCATGACGGAATGTTGCGCGTGGCTGATGCCATGCAACAGGTGATCGATTTTCTGCGTATTTTTGATGAGGCCGAGCGCGCGATTGCTTCTCCAGATGAAGCTTTCGAGTGGCGCCTTGAGAGTGCATCCACCAATAGTCCGTTTACCGTTGTAGCCAGAGCCGAACCACGTCATGCCGGTGCTGATGTAACCGCGCACGTGCGTAAGGTAAAGGAGCGCGTATCGTCCGGCATTACCGACCTGATCCAGAAGCGAGCACTACCGTCGTGGATGACCACGGATGCCGTGGATGCAGTAGATGCAGTATTTAAACGTAGTCTCAATGGGATTGTCACGACTGAGATACAGATTGCCGCCAATGACACAATTTCCATTGACCGGATAAATGCGGAAGCTGGCGTCGAAGCCATTGCCGGCATTAGGGCGGTTGTACTGGACCTTGATCTACCGGAACGAACTGCGGTAGGTGAATTGATTGGTGTTATGTGCGGCGTTGGAAATTACGGTCGCAAACCAGCGATTCGGATATTCACGGACCTATACAAGTGGATTTCTTGCACCCTTCCTCCACATCTCGTAGAGCAATTTGGGGACACTCACAAGCTTAAAGAGGTCTGGGAGGGTAAGACGCTGGCGGTAGAGGGGGACCTGATCTACGCCAAGGGTGGCAAGTTATCTAGGCTTGAGGCTAGGAACATCAGAGTGGTGTTTGACGCGCCGCTTATCGAGTTGTCTGATGTAGTAGACCCCGATTTCACGGCAGGGCTTGATCCTGTCGAATATCTACAAAAATTCCACGAAGGCGAACTTGCCTAGGAAAGTGTATTGGGACTCTTGCGCTTTCATTGGGCTTCTTAATCGGGAGCCCGATAAGATAAATGCGTGCTCCGATGTTTGGGTTGAAGCGCAAAACGGCTATACCACTATTTACACTTCCTACTTAGCATTCACTGAAGTTTATAAGGTCAAATGTTCTGTGCCAGGGACCGCGCTGACGATCGAAGAGGACAAGCGAATTGAGCAGGTTTTGCAGCAAAGGTGGATTCGACCAGTCATCGTAGACGAAAGGATTGCAATCGGTGCTAGAAGGCTTCTGCGCCGTTTTTCACCTGAATTCAAGAAGCCTGTTGATGGCATTCACCTTGCAACGGCTGCGATTCTTAACGTCGATGAAATGCATACGTTCGATGGGTCTGATTTACTGAAACTAGACGGTAAAGTTCAAAAGGAAGACGGCACGATGCTGAAAATATGCCTTCCTTCGACTTCTGGACCGCCGCCAGTGCCGCCTATGTCGGAACAAGATCTGATTGAATTTGAAAAGGAACTTACATCAAAAGGCAGACGCTGATCTGTCCGAGTTTGACTCAACACACGCTCCATTCGAAGACGTGTTGCACCAGCTGCTGCGCGCCAAGCCACAGCATAAGACAGCGCCGAAGAAGAAGACTCGCAAAAAGGCGCAATGAGCCACGCTAATTACAGGTTCAGCGTTACGATCCACTCCGACGATTTAGCGGTTATAGGATGCCTGCGCGCCATATCAAAGGCTGCGCAGAAAACCGGCAATAACAACATTCCTTGGGGTGGAACGAAGGATAGGGACTGGAAGCAGGACGGTCATAAAGTGACGTTTCACTTTTCCAGTGAGAACTATCGCGACGGATTTATTGCCCTTGCGAAAGAAATCCTCAGGGATTCTCTCTGGGGGGAAGTCAGTCGCAGCGATGATGATCCGGCCACACCGCAAAATTAGCTAGCTATAGCGGTTTGTGGCGGCGGGTATATATTTCCGCTGATCTACGCGGGTGCCGCAGGTCCGAGAGCCGTTCCCTGTCCGCAGTTCCTGCATGAGGAGTTTGCCGCGGCGGCGCCGCGGGGTGCGCGGATGCTGGCGCCGCTGCTGCCGCAGGCTGCGGATTTCGACGCGTACAAGTACGCGGTGGCCGGCCTCGCCGGCTTCATGGGCTTGCACCGCTTCGCCCGCTTCCTGGATGGACTGGACGATTACGAGGGCGAATTCCATCACGTCTGGATCGATGGGGCGCTGCCTTCGCCGGAATAATGGGCACGGGCAGGAGAGAGCGGCAGGAGGCGGGCGCATGACCCAGCAAACGAATGCGGATGACAGCCTGGAGTGGCAGCGGCGCTTCGCGGCGGCGGCGAACAACCGCGCCTGGACCCTGGCGGAGGCGGCGGCGCGGTCGGCGCAGGAGGATGCGGAGATGCTGGATGCGGCGCACGCGGCGCGCTTCCTGTGGCGGGGCATCGGCACGGAGAGGAACGCGGCGCGGGCGGAGCTGCTGCTGGGGCAGGTGCATGCGCTGCTGGGCCATGCGCTGCCGGCGATGCGCTGCGCGAAGGCGGCTTTCGCCTTTTTCTCCGGCGGGGACAGCCTGCCGTGGGAGGTCGCCTTTGCGCACGCGGTGCTGGCGCACGCCGCCTGCGTGAACGGCGATGCGGCGCTGCATGCGCTTCACTACGGCAAGGCGGCGGAGGCGGCGCAGGCGATCACGGTGCCGGCGAACCGCGCCTTGTTCGAGGCGACGTTGCGGGTGGTGCCGAAGCCGGGGTAGCGGGCGGCGCGCGGGAGCTGTGCCTGCCGGGCTCATCCCGGCTTGCGGGTCTATTTCTTCGTCGCGCTCGTCGTGCTTGTCACGCTCGCCGCGTTCGTCGCGTCAGGCCGGCCGCGGCCGTTGCCGGGCGCGCGACCGGCTCCGGCACGAATGACGGCTCGCGGCGCCTGCGGATGACGCGGCCCGGGCGTGCGCCCACGCCTTCAGTTCGCGCTGACCGGGGCCGCGGTGCGCTCCATCATGCGGCGCGCTTCGCCGATGGCGGCGTCGGGATTGCGCGGGAAGAGGGCGGCGAGGCGCTGCAGGTCGGTGGGGCCGGCGGCGCTGCTGCCAGTGTCGAGCGGCAGGGAGGCGTTGAGCATGGCCAGGCGCTGGTCGGAGCCGAGGAAGGGGTTGCCGTGCGCGGTGACGACGACGCCTTCGAGCGAGCGGCTGACGGTGAGCGGGGCGCTGGCCTGGTCCACCTGGAGTTCGAGGCTGGAGGCCTCGATGCCGTCGGCGCCGGCGCTGAAGGCCGGGGCGAGGGTGCCAACGAGGGCGGCGGAAATGACGGTGGCGAGCGGGTCCGTGTGTTCATGTGCTTCTCCTGTTCCGTGGGGCCGGATGGCCGAGTGCGCACAGGCTAGGCCCCTCTCATTTGCGCAACCAGACGGCTTTTGCGGGAACGTTCCTACCGGAAAGCGGGAGGGCGGCGGAGAATCTGGCCGGAACAGGGCGGGGCATCCTTCCGCTTTTCAGGAGGATGGCTTGCTGAAATCACGGCTGGGCGCCGATTCCGGGAGGGCTTATCGTGGCGCCGCCTGGGTGCGAAGCCCCGTCGCACCCGGGCCGGGTGCGCAGGCCGGGGCATTGGAGCAGTGCCATGTTCAGGTTCCTTTCGCGGGTCCGCGACCAGTTCCGGCAGGACGAGATCGGCTTTTACGAGCTGCCGTTTCCGGGGTTCGTGACGGATACGCGGTCTTCGCCGGTGGAGGTGCGCTTCGAGCTGGACCTGCGCAACGACCGCAACCGGGCGGCATGGAGCCAGCGCTGGCGGACGCGGGCGTTCGAGGAAGGGCGCTACGGCGCGCAGCCGGTCGAGGAGACGGTGAGCGCGCGCCGCGCGGCGGCGGGCAAGACGCAGCGGCCGTTCGCGGCGGCGGAGCCGGCCGCGGCGCCGGCGAAGGTGGTGCGGATGGGCGGATCGCTGGCGGCTTGAGGCTGGCGGTGGTTGGGCCGCGTTCCGGGCGGTACGGGTGGGCTGGTGGCGCGGGGCGGCGTCCAGGCGGGTGCGGGGATGCGGCCACGCCATCGCCTGTCGTGGCTACAGCGCCTCCGCCGCTTGACCCTGGAGTATGCTTGGGGACGATAAGGCATAAGCGCCGGATGCCCGGAAGCGACTTCCGGAGCGGCGGCGTGCAAGATGGCGTCGTATACCGGCGGAATCCCGATTCAACATGCGCATCAGGCAAGTCGTCGCGGCACTGATCGTCCTGCTGGGCCTTTCGGCCCAGGTGCGGACCGCCTTTGCCTGCACGATGATGCCGGGCCAGATGCAGGCGCAGCGCTGCTGCCCGGGCCTGGAGGGTGGTGCCGGTGTGCCGGGTGGTGTCAGCTCCTGCTGCGATGCGGCGGCGCCGGGCGACACGCCGCTGGCGCAAGCAAGCTCGTTCAAGCCGCACTTCCTGCATGCCGATCATCCCCCGGTGGCCTGGGGGCCGGCACCGCGCCTTCTGGCGGCCGCGTCCGATCCGGGCGATGACCGCCTGCGACGTCCCGATCCACCCTCGCATCCGCGAGCTGCTCTCCCGCTGTATCTGCTGACGGCGCGCCTGCGCCTGTAATCCGATGGATGGCGGCCTCCGGCCGCCCCTGCACCGCTGCCGCCGTGCCCGGCCGGATCGCCGGCCGGATCGTCCATCGAGATTGCGAGGCGCCTTTCATGTTCCACACTTCAATGGCCGGCCGGGCCGTGCCGGCTCTCGCCGCCATGCTGCTGTTCGCGGCAACCGCCGGCGCCGACGAAGCGCCGCATGCGCATCCCTATGACGCGCCGCCGGCCGGCACTCCGCTGTCGCTGGCGGAGGCGATGCGGCTGGCCACCAGCGACCAGCCTCTGCTCGGCGCGCGCCAGGCGGCGATCGACGCCGAGGAGCACGCCGCGGTGGCGGTGGCGCAGCTGCCGGACCCGAAACTCTCCGCCGGCGTGCAGGACCTGCCGGTGGATCGCGGCGAGGCCTTGAGCGTGCGCGACGACAACTTCACCACGTTCACGCTGGGCTTGAGCCAGGAGCTGCCGCGCCTCGGCAAGCGTCAGCTCCGCGGCGAGCGCAAGCGCCTCGAAGCGGAGGCGGACCGCCTGGGCCTGGAGGCGGACCGCCGCGGCATCGGCCGCGACGCGGCGCTGGACTGGCTCGACGTCTACCAGGCCGAGCAGTCGCTGCGCCTGACGCGGCAGCTGGCCGAGGAATCGGCGCTGCAGGTGCAGTCGCTGGAGAGCGCCTACCGCGCGGGCCGCGCGGCGCAGGCGGACTGGCTGGCGGCGAAAGTGGAGGCGGCGCTGGCCGGCGACCGCGTGCAGGACGGGCAGCACCACGTCGAGCGCATGCGCGCGGCGCTTTCGCGCTGGATCGGCGAGGCGGCGCAGCGCCCGCTCGCCGGCGGCCTCGACGGACTGCCGGAGCCGGAGCAGCTGCCGCAGACGCTGGCGCAGGTGGATCGCCATCCGCTGCTGTCGGGCCTGGAGAAGCAGGTCGACATGGCGCGGAACGACGCGGCCCAGGCGCGGCAGGCCTACCGTCCGGACTTCGCGGTTGAAGGCTACCTCGGCTACCGGCCGGCGTATGCCGACTTCGTCGGCCTGCGCGTCTCGATGGACCTGCCGCTGTTCACGGGCCGGAGGCAGGACCGCGGCCTGGCCGCGGCGCTGCGCCAGTCCGATGCGGCGGAGGACCGCAGGGAGGACGCGCTGCGCCAGCTGCACGCGCAGGCCGCCGAGGACTACATCGACTGGCACCACGCCCGCGAGCGCGTCGCCGCCTTCGACACCGGCGTCCTCCCCGACGCGCGGCTGCGCGTGGACGCCGCGCGCAGCGCCTACGCCGCCGGGGGCGGCAGCTTCGACGCCGTGCTGCTGGCGCGGCGCAGCCTGCTCGATGTGCAGCTCCAGCGCCTGGCGCTCGCCGTGGATGCGGCCCGCGCCCAGGTGCGCCTGCAGTACTTCGCCTCCGGAAACTGAGCCATGCGCACTTCCACGATTCTGCTCGCCACCCTCGTCGCCGGCGCGGCCGTGTTCGCCGCCCTGGTCGCCCGGCAGTTGCACCGGCCTGACGCGGCGGCCGGCGCCGCGGCGGCGGACCAGCCGCTGTACTGGTACGACCCGATGTACCCGGACAAGCACTTCGACCGGCCGGGCAAGTCGCCGTTCATGGACATGCAGCTGGTGGCGAAGATGCCGCAACGCGGGCCGCAGGGCGGAAGCGGCACCGTGGCGATCGATCCGCGGGTGGTGCAGAACCTCGGCGTGCGCCTGGCGCCGGTGACGCCGGGCCGCTTCGCGCGGACGGTGGACACGGTCGGCGTGGTGGCGGTGGACGAGCACCGGATCGAGGCGGTGCAGGTGCGCGCGGCCGGCTGGGTCGAGATGCTGGCGGTGCGGGCGGCGGGGGACCCGGTACGGCGGGGACAGCTGCTTGCCGGCGTTTATGCGCCGGAGCTGCTTGCGGCGCAGCAGGAACTGCTGGTCGCGCTGGATTCCGGGGATGCCGGCCTGATCGCCGCGGCCCGGCAGCGGCTTCTGCTGACCGGCCTGACGGCCGGGCAGATTGCACGGGTGGAGAAGACCCGCCGGGCGCAGCGCCGGGTGGATTACTACGCGCCGTTCGACGGCTACGTGATGGAGCTGGGCGCGCGCCTGGGCGCGGCGGTGCAGCCGGGGGTGAGCCTGTTCCAGCTCGCCGACCCCGCCACGGTGTGGATCAACGCCGAGATCCCCGAGGCGCAGGCCGCCTGGCTCAAGCCCGGCGACCACGCCCAGGCCGAACTGACGGCGCTGCCGGACGAGCGCTACGACGCGGTGGTGGACTACCTCTACCCGGAGCTGAACGCGGCGACGCGCACCCTGAAAGTGCGGCTGGTGGTGCAGAATCCGCGAGGGCATTTGCGCCCGGGCATGTTCGCCGGCGTGCACCTGCTCGGCCAGCCGCGCGAGAACGTGCTGACGGTGCCGGCCGAAGCGGTGATCCGCACCGGCACGCGCAGCGTGGTGCTGGTGGCGGAGGATGCCGGCCACTTCCGCCCGGCGCTGGTGCGGATCGGCGCGGAGCAGGCCGGGCGCTCGGAGATTGTCGAAGGGCTGGCGGCGGGACAGCAGGTGGTGGCCTCCGGACAGTTCCTGATCGACTCCGAGGCCAACCTGCGCGGCGCCCTCTACAGCCTCGGCGGCGGCGCGGCGCCGCCCGGGGCGGGCGATACGCCTTCGATGCAGATGCCGATGCCGGGCCAGGGGCGGTGACATGATCGCGCGCCTGATCCACTGGTCCCTGCGCAACCGCTTGCTGGTGCTGATGGCCACCGCCCTGCTCGCCGCCTGGGGCGTGCAGGCCGCCTGGAGCACGCCGCTGGACGCGATTCCCGACCTGTCCGACACGCAGGTCATCGTCCGCACCGAGTTTCCGGGCCAGGCGCCGCAGGTGGTGGAGGACCAGGTCACCTACCCGCTGACCACCACCATGCTGTCGGTGCCGGGCGCGCGCACGGTGCGCGGCTACTCCTTTTTCGGCGACTCGTATGTCTACATCATCTTCGACGACAAGACCGACCTGTACTGGGCGCGCTCGCGCGTGCTCGAGTACCTGAGCCAGGCGGCCGGGCGGCTGCCGCCGGCGGCGAAGCCGGCCCTGGGGCCGGACGGCACCGGCACCGGCTGGATCTACGAGTACGCGCTGGTCGATCGCGGCGGGCACTACGACATCAGCCAGCTGCGCGCGTTGCAGGACTGGTTCCTCAAGTACGAACTGAAGGCCGTGCCGAACGTGGCCGAGGTGGCCAGCGTCGGCGGCCTGGTGAAGCAATACCAGGTGGTATTGGACCCGGACCGCATGCGCGCGCTGGGCGTGCCGATCGGCCGCGTGGTGCAGGCGCTGAAGGACTCCAACAACGAGACCGGCGGCTCGGTGCTGGAGCTGGGCGAAGCCGAGTACGCGGTGCGCGCCACCGGTTACCTGAAGACGCTCGACGATTTCCGCGCCGTGCCGGTCGGCCTGGGCCCTGGCGGCACGCCGGTGCTGCTCGGCGACGTGGCGCGCATCCAGCTGGGGCCGGAGCTGCGCCGCGGCATCTCCGAACTGGACGGCGAGGGCGAGGCGGTGGGCGGCATCATCGTGATGCGCGCCGGCAGGAACGCGCTGGAGACCATCGACGCGGTGAAGGCGAAGCTGGCCGCCCTGCGCCCGGGCCTGCCCGAGGGCGTGGAGATCGTGCCGACCTACGACCGCTCCGGCCTGATCCACCGCGCGGTGGAGACGCTGCGCGACAAGCTGGTGGAGGAGTTCCTGGTCGTCACCCTGGTCTGCGCGCTGTTCCTGTTCCACCTGCGCTCGGCCCTGGTGGCCATCGTCAGCCTGCCGCTGGGCGTGCTGGCGGCGTTCAGCGTGATGCGCTGGCAGGGGGTCAACGCCAACATCATGTCGCTGGGCGGCATCGCCATCGCCATCGGCGCCATGGTCGACGCGGCGGTGGTGATGATCGAAAACGCGCACAAGCACCTGGAGGCCTGGAACCACGCGCATCCGCGGCGTGACCCGGGCCCGGCCGAGCGCCTGGCCCTCATCGGCGACGCGGCGGCGGAGGTGGGACCGGCGCTGTTCTTCAGCCTGCTGATCATCACCCTGAGCTTCGTGCCGGTATTCACCCTGGAGGCGCAGGAGGGCAAGCTGTTCGCGCCGCTGGCCTTCACCAAGACCTACTCGATGGCGGCGGCGGCGGGGCTGTCGGTGACGCTGATCCCGGTGCTGATGTTCCAGTTCGTCCGCGGCCGCATCCCCGACGAGCGCAGCAACCCGCTCAACCGCTTCCTCATCGCCCTGTACCGGCCGCTGCTGGCCGCGGCGCTGCGGCGGCCGTGGCCGACCCTGGGAGTGGCGCTGCTGGCGGTGCTGCTGTCGGCGGTGCCGGCGGCGCGCCTGGGCAGCGAGTTCATCCCGCCGCTGGTCGAGGGCGACTTGCTGTATATGCCCTCGGCGCTGCCGGGCCTTTCGGCCGGCAAGGCGGGGCAGCTGCTGCAGCAGACCGACCGGCTGATCAGGCAGTTCCCGGAGGTGGAGCGGGTGTTCGGCAAGGTCGGCCGCGCCGAGACGGCGACCGACCCGGCGACCTCGGAGATGTTCGAGACCACCATCCGGCTCAAGCCGCAGGACCAGTGGCCGGAGCGCATCAGCCAGGAGCAGCTGATCGCGAAGATGGACGCGGCGCTGACCATCCCCGGCCTCGCCAACCTGTGGGTGCAGCCGATCCGCAACCGCATCGACATGCTCTCCACCGGCATCAAGAGCCCGGTGGGGGTGAAGATCGCCGGGCCGGACCTGAAGGTGCTGGAGCGGATCGGCGGGCAGGTGGAGGCGGTGCTGAAGACCGTGCCGGGCACGCGCTCCGCCTACGCCGAACGGGTGCAGGGCGGGCGCTATATCGAGGTGCGCACCGACCGGGTGCGCGCCGCGCGCGTCGGCTTGAGCCTGGCGCAGGTGCAGCAGGTGGTGGCGCTGGCCATCGGCGGCGAGAACGTGGGGCAGACGGTGGAAGGCCTGCAGCGCTTTCCGATCAACCTGCGCTACCCGCGCGAGCTGCGCGACTCGGTGGACAAGCTGCGCGAGCTGCCGATCGTCACCGACGGCGGCGCCACCACCACGCTCGGCGCGGTGGCCGAGGTCGCCGTCGCCGACGGCCCGCCGCAGCTGCGCAGCGAGAACGCGCGGCTCAACGGCTGGGTCTACGTCGATATCGCCGGCCGCGACCTCGGCTCTTACGTGCGCGAGGCGCAGCGCAGGGTGGTGCAGCAGGTGCCGCTGCCGCCGGGCTACTCCATCGCCTGGTCCGGCCAGTTCGAGTACCTGGAGCGCGCGGCGAAGAGGCTGGAGCTGGTGGTGCCCTTCACCCTGGCGATCATCTTCGTGCTGCTGTACCTCACCTTCCGCAGCCTCGGCAGCGCCGCGCTGATCATGGGCAGCCTGCCGTTCGCCCTGGCCGGGGGGCTGTGGCTCCTGTATTTCCTGGGCTACAACTTCTCCATCGCCTCCGCCGTGGGCTTCATCGCCCTGGCCGGGGTGGCGGCGGAGTTCGGCGTCGTGATGCTGATCTACCTGGACAACGCCATCCGCAAGCGGCGCGCGGAGGGACGCTTGGCCAGCCGCGACGACCTGCTGGCGGCGATCGAGGAGGGCGCGGTGCTGCGCGTGCGGCCCAAGGCGATGACGGTGGCGGTGATCGTGGCCGGCCTGTTGCCGATCATGTTCGGCGGCGGCACCGGCTCGGAGGTGATGCGGCGCATCGCCGCGCCGATGGTGGGCGGCATGATGACCGCGCCACTGCTGTCGATGATCGTGTTGCCGGTCGCCTACCTGCTGCTGCACCGGCGGAAGCTGGTGCATCGGGCGGAACCCGGCTAGCGTCCTTGCAGGGCTTCCCGAACATCGTGCGCCGGCGGGACGGCCCGGGGCGCCTGCCGGCCTGGCGCAATCCCTGGCCGGCACGCCGGAAAACTGGGGTGCGGCCCTGGCTGGTGCGGCGTCAATGCTGCCGCGGGATCCGGCGACGAAGGCACTGAAGGAGGCCGTTCATCGGCGGTCGGGAACTTGCGCCGCTCGAACACACCCCCAAGGCTGGGCTCAGACGGGTGTGCCATATGACCGCATTGGCCATGCTTCAGACCTCCGTGATCCTGCTCGTGCTGGCGGCGGCGGGCGGCTTGGTGATGGCCGGCATTCGCTTCAGCGGCCGGCCGCACCCGCCGTCCTGGCTCGCCATGCTGCACGGCCTGCTCGCCGCGGGCGCCTTGACGTTATTGCTCTACGCCGCGTGTGTGGCGGGGCTGCCACGCCTCGCCGCGTATGGGCTGGCCGTGCTGATCGTCGCCGCGCTCGGCGGCCTGGTCCTCAACCTGAACTACCACTGGAAGCGGCTCGCACTGCCGGTCTCCCTGACCGTGGGACACGCGGCGCTTGCCGTGGCGGGGTTCATCCTGCTGCTGATCCCGGCGTTCGGTCCTCACGGAGGGTGAGCGGCGCCGCGACGCGGGATGGCGATGCGGCTGACGCACCGCTGGCGCAGCGACTCAGCGCTCCGTTTTCCAGGGCTTGAAGGTGATGCCGCCGTCCTGGGGGTGGGGCTTGCGGTGGTCGAAGGTGCCGGCCCAGATGTCGGCGGGGATCTGGTGGAAGGCGCGGCAGCGGCCGGTGGCGCCGTAGACGGCGGAGCCGATGAAGTGGGTGCAGGCGGAGCACTGTTCGCCCAGGGGGGACTCGCGGCGGGGGTGCGGCTTGATGGGGGGAGGCTTTCGGGGCATGGCTAATCGATATAAACGGATGCTGCGGCGGAAAGGTTCCAGTTGGTACGGGACCGTACCGAGGGGATGGGGTCGGCCCGCGGGCGGAGGGGATGGGCAGGTTGCGGGCGAGGGGTGAGCAGGCGCGCGGTGAGCGGGCGGGGCAAGCGGCGGGGCTGGGCGGGCTGGGTGCGGGGGGACGAGCGGTTGGGGCAGGAGGAACCGGCCGGCGCGGGGGCGGTCCATGGACTGCCGGCGGCGCGGGCGCATGTCACAGGCGGGCGGCCTGCCTCGTCTTCAGGGATAGCCCGGCGCGCGTGGCGCCTTCGCATGGGGAGATGGAGATGAAAATCGTCGTGATCGGAGGCACCGGGCTGATCGGGGCCAAGGTGGTGGGGATGCTGCAGGCCGCGGGGCACGAGGCGCTGGCGGCCTCGCCGCGGAAGAACGGGGTGAACGCGGTGACGGGGGAGCGGCTGGAGGAGGCGCTGACGGCGGCGCAGGTGGTGGTGGACGTGGCGAACGCGCCGTCGTGGAAGGAGGATGAGGTGCTGGAGTTCTTCCGCGCCTCGACGCGCAACCTGCTGGCGGCGGAGCAGGCGGCGGGGGTGAGGCATCACGTGGCGCTGTCGATCGTGGGCACGGACCGGATGCCGGACAACGGCTATTTCCGCGCCAAGCTGGAGCAGGAGCGGCTGATCCAGGCGGGCAAGGTGCCGTATACGATCGTGCGGGCGACGCAGTTCATCGAGTTCCTCGGCGGCATCGCGGACTTCAGCACCAGCGCGGGCCAGGTGCGGCTGGCGCCGGGGCTGTTCCAGCCGATCGCGGCGGACGATGTGGCGGCGCTGGTGGCGGAAGCGGCGCTGGCGCAGCCGCGGATGGGGATCGTGGATATCGCGGGGCCGGAGCGGGCGCCGCTGTGCGACGTGGTGGGGCGCTACCTGAAGCTGTCCGGCGATCCGCGCGAGGTGGTGATGGATCCGGCGGCGCGGTATTACGGCGGCACGGTGGAGGAGCTGTCGCTGGTGCCGCTGGGCGAGGCGAAGCTGGGGAAGATCGGCGTGGAGGAGTGGGTGAGGCGCGGGCGGGCGCGCCCGGATTGACCTGGGTCAAGGCGGCGCGGAGGCGCGCGCCGGACACTGGTGGCCGCTAAAGCTTTGTTGAAGGAGGAGCGGCCATGCGTGCACTCGATGTGATGACTTCCCCGGTGGTGACGGTGCCGGACAGCGCCACGGTGCTGGAGGTGGCGAAGCTTTTCGTGGCGCGCCGGATCAGCGCGGCGCCGGTGGTGGACGGCGGCGGCGTGATGGTGGGCATCGTCAGCGAGGGCGACCTGCTGCGGCGCGAGGAGATCGGCACGGAGCGGCGCCGCCCGGCGGTGCTGGAGTTCATGACCTCGAACCGGGCGCTGGCGGCGGAGTATGTGAAGTCGCATTCGCGCCGGATCACCGACGTGATGACGACGCGGGTGACGAGCGTGGACGAGGCGATGCCGCTGGTGGATATCGTGGACCTGATGGAGCGCCAGCGGATCAAGCGCGTGCCGGTGGTGCGCGAGGGCAGGCCGGTGGGCATCGTCAGCCGCGCCAACCTGGTGCGGGCGCTGATGGTGTTCGCGCGCGAGCCGGACCCGCTGGCGGCGGCGAGCGACCAGGCGATCCGCGATTCCTTCCTGGCGGAGCTGAAGGACCGCAAGTGGAGCGGGGCGAACCCGGCGACGGTGGTGGTGCAGGACGGCGTGCTGCACCTGTGGGGCGATGTGATCACCGAGGACGAGCGGCGGGCGCTGCGCGTGGCGGCGGAGAATACGCCGGGGGTGAAGGCGGTGGAGGATCACACGCGCGAGCCGGTGCTGCTGCCGGTGGGGTGAGGGCGGCGCGGCCGCCGGACGAATCGAGGAAAAGCCCCGCCTGGAGCGGGGCTTTTTCATGGGCCGGACTTGCCGGGCGGGCGGGGCTTTGCTAGTCTTTGGTACGAAATTTGTACCAGAGATATACCATGGTGCACGAAGCGATCACCTTGCGGGAAGGGCCGGCGGGCGGGGCCCCGGGGCAGGGGCGCTTCGCGATGAGCGCGGCGGAGCGTTCGACGGCGGCGAAGATGGTGACGGCGCTGTTCGATCACTGGAAGCTTTCGACCACGCAGCAGTGCGAGTTGCTCGGGCTTTCGCCGGAGACGCGCTCGACCCTGACGCGCTACCGCGGCGGCGCGCCGCTGGGGCCGCACCGCGACCTGCTGGAGCGGGTGGGGAATCTGCTGGGGATCCACAAGTCGCTGCGGCTGCTGTATCCGCACAACCGCGAGCTGGCGTATCGCTGGCCGACGGCGCGCAACCGGGCGCTGGACAACCTGGCGCCGGTGGAGGTGATGATCGAGCACGGGCTGCCGGGGATCATCACGGTGCGCAACTACGTGGACTTCCTGCGCGGGCTATGATCGATCCGCGGCTGCTGGACACGGCGCTGCATTTCCGCGACGACCTGTTCCGCAACATCGTGAGCCTGCGCCAGGCGCAGGCGCTGTATGACGATCTCTCCGACGACGCGCAGGCGGGCGCGGTGTTCGCCCGGCTGGAGATGGACAGCAAGCCGCGCCTGCCGAGCCCGACCTTGAACCGGCCGTTCGAGCCGGGCTACGGCGTGGCGATCGCCTTTCCGTTCGCGCCGGCGCGCTGGAGCGCGACGCGCTTTTCCGACGGGACCTTCGGCGCCTGGTACGGCAGCACGGCGCTGGAGACGACGGTGCGCGAGACGGTGTTCCACGCGCGGCAGCAGCTGCTGGTGGATCCGGGCTTCGTCGACACGGAGCCGACGGTGATCTTCGAGCGGCGCGTGTACCAGGTGGCGTGCGACGCGCTGCTGTTCGACCTGCGCGGCAAGGTGGGCCAGTGGCCGGCGCTGGTGGCGCCGGATTCTTATGCGTTCACGCAGGAGGTGGGGCGCGCGGTGGCCGGCGGGGGCCACCCGGGGCTGCTGACGCGCTCGGCGCGCTGCGCGGGGGACAACGCGGTGGTGTTCGACGCGCGGTACCTGAGCAATGCGCGGGATTATTGCTACCTGCGGTACCGCTTCGAGGCCGGGGACCCCGCGTGCCATGTGGAGAGGGTGGTGGGGGAGGAGTGGTTGCGGGTGTAGGGGCTTCTGTGGGGCCGCTATGTGCCAGGAGCGGTCACTCAGCCATTAAAACTCGCCGCCGCAATGCGGTCAGATGAACGGTAGATAACCTGGCCAAAGCTGACCGAGAGGCAGCATCGGGGCGGTAGCTGTTCCCCCGGTCATACCTTTACGCGTTTATAGAGCTCCAGTTCACGCGGCAAGACATCCTCAAATAGAGCTAGACATCCGTGCCGGCATAGGAGGTACAAGAAGCAATCCTCTGGAACAGGCCCGAGCGGATCGCCGATTGCATTCTGAATCTCAGCACGCAAGTTGCCGTGAGAGCGGTCTAAATCAAAGTCCCTACACAGTACGGCGGATGCCGGGATGCGAAAAATCAGAAGCGACACGGGCGACAAGTTCTCATCCTTCCGTGCGTTTGCGCACATTCCGACGATATCGTCCAACGCCTTCTCTGTGCACAAGCAGTGCACCGGTCGATTGCCAACTTGGTAGCTACTGTATTGATTTTCGTCCAGGGACCTCGTCTTGGCTACAGTCGGAGAAAGACCATTAGTCTTGATCGAATCATGGTTCGTCTCTTCTGTAACATGAAAGAAGTGACTATGCGCTACAGCTAGCGCTTTTCTCAGGCTTACGCTATTTTGATTCGCCATAACCGTAGCCTAGCCGACTAGCATGTAGTCACTTGGATGCCTCGCTGTACTAGTTCTCAGTACTCATTGTTGTCATCGTCAAAGCCAGGATGCTCATCTTCAGGAGCGTAGTACTCCGCGGCGTCATAAGTGGATGTTGATTTGTAGGTTGCGCCAAGCCCACTTGCGCTGAGCTGCGACAGTCCAGCGATCTTCAACTGACACGCAATACATTCGAATTTGGACGGCAAGTACTCCTGTGCTTCAACGATCAGGTCGCCATCGAGTTTGCGAAGCGGCTCAGAGATGGCACTGCCCGAGACGAGGGCTTCATTTGAACAGGCCGGACAAACAACACGATGACCGGCCTGGCGGGTTGCCCAGACGGACGCTTTGCGCGCCAGCTTTTTTTGTTCTTCGGGGCTTTTGGAGTCCCAGACGGTTTTATGGGCAGCGATCGCCTTTGCGACGGCTTTTGCGGATTCATCCTTCGAAGCCGCAATGAGCTTCGTTGCAACTTTAGATTCTTTATCTCCGATCAGAAGAGATAAGTCTTCTCCGATGGAAGCCAGGAGCACTGTGCAGGTTTCGTAGAAGCGGGCCAGCCAGCTTGTGCTGAGGCCATCGAACGGCGTGCTACCCGCATGCAACTCTTCGTTGCGACGGCTGATATGCTGCGCCGCGAAGCCTTCCAGTTCGGTAGTGAAGGTCGGAATTGTGTCGCGCAGTCTTCCGAAGACCTCTGTAATGTCGATTGACTTTGGAATGAATTTCGGTGCGTTCGGAGTGTGACCGAGAGAAAAGTACAAATTATTCCAGCTCTTAGAGTCCGCGAGCAGGGCCGGACTAATATTGGCGAGGGCTGCACGTGCTAGAAACTCCAGAACGAAAGTGGAAGTTAGACCGAAGCGCCAATCGTCACGCGAGTTGGACAGCATTTCCTGGGCATAGCGTTGGGCCTTTGCCAGTAGAGCTTCCTTCGACCACGCGTGACTGGTCTTTGCGGCTTTGCTAGCGCGAATTGTCATGAGATCGATCTAAAGTAGGCTCTGTCGAGTTGCCGAGTTCGTCCGCTTGCAGGTACGGATGCTCGACCGTGGAGGCACCGCCAGTTATCCACTATGAGTGTATCGCCTCGTTCAAGCAACACAAGTTCGGCAGGTGAACTAGAGCGGACAAAAGAAAGTACGTTGCCAAATAGTTCGGCTGAGTGGCTTGTGGCTGGCCTCAAGTAAATGCTATCCCAACGAAGTCGAAAGGAATCTGAGGACCCAACGCGCTCGAGCAGCTGCAGAAGTTGTTTACCGTTCCGCATTGGCCTGCGAGGCTGCACGAGAATCGTGCGTAGGAGCTCAGGGCCAAAGTGCTCTGTTAAGGCCAGCCCATCGAGGAGTCGCGTTGCGATGGACATGGAGCCAAAAACACAACGTAGGGCGAGGAACCTTGGAGGAACAGCCCAGTGGGCGAGGTCAGTATGGAGCGGGAATTCAGCGACTCCAAACGTGCCGCTGTATGTATTGGGCGGTGCCCCTATTCGATCGTATGGAATGAGGGTCTGTACGGCACTTAAGCCTTCCAGCGCGTCGATCTCTCCGAAGTCGGAAAAGGCCTCTATCGACGCACAGTGGGGTCTGTGACCGCGGATGAGCGAATAGCCGTGCGCAGCAATCATTTCAGCAGCGGATGAAAATGCGCTCATTCTTTTTTTAGCCTACCCGAAAGCGGACGCCCGCGACTGACGCCTGAGGGCCGTGAGCTGCCCGCGTCAGAATGCAATACCTAAAGTCATTGGCGGCATGATGTGCCTGAACACAATGCGAGCGCCACCTGGACCGATGAGCAGGTACTCGCTCACAGCGCCCTCTTGCAATGGGTCGGACTGCGCTACGGAGTTGACGTGAAATGGAAGAAATGCCGATGCGAGTTCCAACGGTTGCATCGCAATCACCTCGCCACTCGCGGTCTGAAAGCGCAGTGCACTCGCATCGCATTTCGAGAACTCCAATCCCAGGGACGGGTATTTCCCTTCCTCTATCTGCACTTCGCATGGATCGATGCTGACGAGCTGACCACCCGTGAGTTTGAGGACTGCGGCAGACGTGGCAACAGGAGTGGTCTGCTCATTTATCCAAGCAGGATGCACGGGTGCCGAGGCATATGTATAAATTGCCTCTATCGTCTGGTCATTTAGCGAAAAAATATCCACAAACGTACCCTACCCCAAACCTGCCGTTGGCGAGTGACTCCTTCGGGCCGCGACCTGCCGATTGTAGCTTGCCGGCGGCGTGCCAACTGCGGTCAGTCAGGTCCTGAAGTTCGTCGCCGCAAAGCTGCAAGATAAGCGGCTTGTTCAAGATCAACGGCCGCTCACTCTTGATGCCCAGGAACTACGATTTTTACGGCCTTTGTATATGGGCCGTCATAGTTGAACCCATGAACAATCAGCGCCTCCTTTAGTACTTGAAGAATCTCTGAGCTCTGAGATTGCAGCAGATCAGGGGGGATTTGTAAGCCAGCTATCTCCCAGTCCCCCAGATTCTCAATTTCCCATATCCCTTTGGCGTATATTCGAATCAACGCACCCTTCCAACTGAGGGCATAAGTGGGCACTCCTCCGCCGTCAGGGCCGCCGGGGTGTATGCAGATGAAAAAAACGTCCCTCTCGCGATCAATGGTCCACCAATCCGGATCGCGCATCCCGGGATCGGAATCGTTGGGAATCGTCTTGAACTTGGTCCAGTCGATTCGAGCCTTGTCCGCTTCACCGATCTTCTCATTTATGAATGGCATCGTTACCTCAAAGCTGTCGCTGGCGACAGGCTGCCTGGAAACTGCCGCTCGTGGATGACCGCTCGGGGCCGGCTGGCGACGCCCAAGTGCACGCTAGTATTTGCCGAACTCATGCCAAAGCGCCGAAATGCCCTGCCAAATTTCCTTTGCCGTTACCTGTCGCCAATAAAACAGCCACAGTATTACCAGGGAAAGGCCGCAACCTATAGCACCACCAACGAGTGCAGCAGCCAGCAACGAATGACCAAAGAAGCCGATGACTGCGGTCACGCAAGCTGCGCCGACCAGTGCGAGCACGACGGCTCCGACAATTGCCGATGCCCAATGTTTTGGCGGTTCATATGTCATTGGCGCCCGTATTCTGCTCGCCGGAACCGGTCGTTCGCCACTGGCGGCTACGGGCCGACACCGGGCGTAGCGGGAGTCGTAGCCTACGACGATCAGCCTACCCAAGCGCCGCCCCAGCAAGTGCGAGGATCAGCGCACCCGCAACAGCTACAGCGCCGGCCCTGATCAAGGCGCGCTGCGACGAAGCGTAGTCTGTACCGGGGTGATCACGATCCTCATCGTCCATGGCGCGCCTAGCTGCTGGTATGAGGTATACAAGGAAGTTGGTAACCACCAGCGCGGGGAAGATGGCTGCAACTAGTGGCGGAAGAAGCATGAGCCCCCCGGACAATCCTGGAGAGTCCGCGAAGAACTGACGGGCCGATCCAGCGTACTCCGGATGAATGATGGTATGCGCAAGCCAAGTCAGCGCGACGAACAAGGACGTGAACCCAAACCATAGCGGGAGTGCGAAGAGCGGCAGTAAAAGGTTCCAGGCGCTCTTTCGCCGCTCCGAGCGGCGTTGTGCGTTTTGCAGCCAGTTGCCACTCTTCACTTCGGCAAAGAAGCGCTTGATCTGGTCGTCAGGTTTCATTTCTGTAGCCTACCCGAAAGCCGCCGTTTGCGACTGACTGGTACGGACTGGAATGAGCTTCCCCCGATTTTCCAGACACCGGTTGATCTAGAAGTTTCACTCGGAGAGGCAACTGGTCGAGCCCGGCTCTAGCTTCGATTCGCTGCAAGAAAATCCGTCTGCTTGCAGGCGAAAGACGGCCGGATCTAGCTGAAGTGATGAGACGTCTTTGGCCGCTCTTTCAAGTGAGGGCGGCTGGGTGAGTGCATCGCTTGCGACGGCGGAAGTCAGTACAGTGGCCTCGCATGCGGTCAACAGCGGGCCGGCCATCGCGATTAGCAGTATCCGCAGGGTGAGCATGCACCTAGCCTACCCGAAAGGCGACGTTCGCGACCGACCGCACCAGGCCGTTATCGTACTAAGGAGGAGCACCCATGGCCGGTTGTACAAAGAGGAGAAGACGTTTTCGCCAGCGACTGCCGGGGCCCTGGAGGGAAGATGGTGCCCAAGCCTAGGTGTGCCAAATCGACGCTGACTGCCCGAAACGGTCGCTTGTGATCGGCAGCTTTGCGGTACGCTAATGCCCATGCATTCGACAAGTTTTCAATGATTGCCGTATGGACGTGACCGGCGGCACATCCATCAACCTTCACGACGCCATTCTCGAACGTATCGAAGTACTTTGGCAGGACAAACTTTGTCGGTGCTTTGTCCGCGCTCACCATGAAGGCGCGCCGCAGCTCTTCTGCCTCGAATTCAGCGGCGTTGCCAGTATGTCTGTGCCGCATTCGGAACCTTGGGGACCGTCAAGCAGCATCCTTGAGCTTACGGAAGATTCGAATCATTACACGATGACCATGCAATCAGGCGATGTTATTGGAATCCGGGCGCAGGGCCTGCGCTATGTTCGTGACTGATTGCAGGTCGCGCCAGCCAGAACTCTCCTGACTCGATGCAATTCGACCCGAAATCGGCGGCCCCAACATACGCCGAGAAAGACGCGGATAAACTCATTCAGATCGGTTTTCTCGAACAGTACTACACGGATGAAGCCAAGGCGCTCGCCAAGGCAGTGCTTGCAAGCCGTGGATTGAAGGTCACGGCGCCGGATATTGAGCGTGTGCGGCTAGAGGTGGCGGAGCGAAAACGCGAGGCCCTTGAGTACTCTCTGAAGCACCTTGAAAGCAACGATGACATGCCGTCCTGGCGCCGACGGGCAAGAGCAAGCCTGGCGCCATATCGCCGGGTGCTATCGGTTATCGTGCTTGCGTTGATCGTTCTGGCCGGGCTCAATTGGCTTCTTGAATGGCACTTATTGAACCTGGATGGTCGGGAGTCGCAGGGCGTTATCTTGTTTGTCGGGCTGTTTGTGCATGTGTTCCTCCTTCCGTCCAGGGAGGATCACCGCGAACAAGGCAAGGACGAACAGCAGTAGCCCGAGTAGGGCGGGTTAGCCGCGAAGCGGCGTAACCCGCCTTTCGCGGCCTTCGGCGGCGGGTTGCGCTGCGCTAACCCGCCCTACGCTGGCCGGCGCGCTGGTGCGACGGCGGCGTTTAGCTGCGCTTGCAGGTGAAACCCGGTGGCCGGGTCGATGCGGCGGTCGCGGATCAAGCCGTGGGCGCCGGCGACAAGCGGCACCAGGCTGAGGGCGGTGTGGATCGCGCCACGGGTCGAGACGGGTGCGGCATGGGTGCTTCTCCTATTGATATATCTACTAGTTGCCAGGATTGCGGGTGAAATAAAAAGCCACCTGCGGGGCGCCGGTCGGCAGCGGCTCATCTTGTGGGATAGAGGCTGCCGGGCAACAATGACGTGCCAATAAACTTCAGGGATTGAAGATGCCGCTCTACTTTTTGGGCTTCCTGGCGACGCTAGCCGCAACAGTGCTCCTTTACCTCGCGGCTGTCGCCTTCGTTGCGATCCGGCGCCGGCCCGCGCCAGCCTTCATCAAAGGCAGCCTGGCACACCGGCTCCAAGGAGCGAGCGTGGCCTTGCTCTGGGCCGGCGTCGGCATGTGCTGGTTGCTGTATTTCAACGTCTACCGCATCCACGTCGACATGAACGTCCTCGGCGAACAGGCGCTGCACGCCTTCAACCGCGCCTACACCGCGCACCTGCCTATCGTCGTGCTGCCCTATGGCCTGACTTGCCTGGTGTCGGTGCTGGGACTGTGGAGCGAGCCGGTGCGGCTATCGCAGCCGGTTCTCTGGGCAGCAGCCACGCTGTGCATCATTTCCATTGTCACCACACCTTTCGCTGCCGGGGCGCTGGGCGATATGCATGATCATGGATTCTCCGACAGCGCCTATCAGCAGCTTCAAGTGGCGCACTTTGCCCGCAGCCTGGCGCTAACCGCCGCGGCACTCTGGGTCCTGATCGCCGGCTGGACGCGCCCGGCGCTCAATCCTCACACGGCCTGACCCGGTAGTCGGTGTTGCCATCGCCCGTCCATCCGCCTCCCTGCCTCCCTCTGCGCCATCGGAGGCCGGATGGGTGCAGCACTGTTCACCAAAGGCGTGGAAGTACGGCCCAACATGCAGCCCGAGTAGGGCGGGTTAGCCGCGAAGCGGCGTAACCCGCCTTTCGCGGCCTTCGGCGACGGGTTACGCTGCGCTGACCCGCCCTACGCTGGCTTTCGATCGCGGCGATCGATATAGCGTTTACAGGCCTACCTGCGCTCAGCGAGAGGAAACTCCGCGGAGGCTCGCTCGACGGGTTGCAAGGTGGGCAGGTGTAACCTGCCCACCTTCCGCGTCGCGGGAGTTACCCCTTGCGGTGCGCGCGGATCAGCCGGCATTGCGCGATGAATCCGGCGATGAACAGCAGCAGCCAGGCCAGCAGGGCGCCCTGCACCAGCGGGGACTGCGGGCCGTTGGCCAGCGGGTGGGAGGGCGGCAGGCGGCTCAGGGTCTCGTTGGTGCCGGGCACCAGCAGCAGCAGGAAGCTGAACGACAGGCCGAAGGTGGAAAGGTATGGCCCGAGGCTGCCGAGGAACCGCAGCCGCGGCGCCACGACGCCGCCGAAGGCGGCGAGCAGGGCGACCACGCCGAGGATGTGCCCGGGGTTGATGCCGCCGGTGCTGGACAGGCCGAAGGCGGTGAGCACGGAGAGCGTGAGGCCGCCCAGGTAGAGCTTGCCCGACGCGGTGGCCGGGTCGATGCGGCGGTCGCGGATCAGGCCGTGGGCGCCGGCGGCAAGGGGGACCAGGCTGAGGGCGGTGTGGATCGCGCCGAGGGTCGAGAGGGGGTGCGGCATGGGTGCTTCTCCTATGATTCCTATCTACTAGTTGATAGGGGTGCGGGTGATATAAAAAGCCGCCTGCGGCGCGGCATTGGGCCGACCTGGATCAGGCGGCGGTAAGCCGGTTGAGCACGGGCTGGACGATGGCCTGGAACGCCTGGGGATCGCCGAAGGCCCGCGCGGCCAGCATGGCGCCGTGGACCGTGGCCATGAAGGACTTTGCCTCGGCGGCCACGCTGCCGTGCAGATGGAACTGGCCCCGGGCCTTGCCCTTCTTGAGCAGCGCGGCGAGCCAGGCGCTCAGATCCTGGAAGTGCCCGCGCACCTCGGCGGCGACCTCGGCGGGAATCGTCGGCAGCTCGGCGGCGAGCATGGCGCAGATGCAGAACGGGGCGCTGCCGTCGCGGATGCAGGCGGACCAGTAGTCGACATAGGCCCTGAGCGCAGCGGGCGGATCGGCCAGCTGCGCGTCCAGCGCCGCCAGGCCCTGGCGCGCTTCCTCGCAGTATTGCGCCACCACGATGCGCACCAACTCGGCCTTGCTGGGGAAGTGGTGGTGGATGCTGGCCTTGCTGATGCGCACCTGCGCCGAGATGTCGGCGTAGCTGAAGCTGTTGTAGCCGCCGGCGGCGAGCAGGGCGCGCGCGTGGGCGGCGATCTCGGCTGCCTTCGGGGAGAGTTCTGTGGACATGTAGCGTTGCATCAGGCGCTGTTTGGGTGTGCCTACGGGCGCCACTCTACTAGTAGGTAGAGCGCTGGTCAAGCCGCGGCGGCGGCTCATGGAGGTGGATGCGGTTGCGGGGAATCCCGCGGCGGCGAGGGCAGAGGATCGGATGCGGGGGTAGACCCACCGAATCCTTTGGGTGGCCTGGATCGTCGTGGACGTAAGACCCGACGAGGCACAAAGCCATGAAAGAGTCACCCCCGATCCGCCGCTGGACCGAATTTGTCGTGCGCCGGCGCCGCTGGTTCCTGCTGGCCGCGCTGACGGTTACCGCGGCGCTGGCCAGCCGCGTCGGGCACCTGCGGGTGGAGATCGACCCGAACCGCTTCCTGCCGCAGTCGCATCCTTACGTGGTGACCTCCGACCGGGTCGAGGACATCTTCGGCTCCCGCTCGGTATTGGTCATCGGGATCACGGCCAGCGCCGGTGACATCTACGATCCGGCGATCCTGGCGAAGGTCGAGCGCATCACGCACCGGCTGCGGGAGGTGCCGGGGGTGGTCAAGAGCAGCATCCTCAGCTTTTCCGCGAACAAGGCGAAAAGCATCACCGGGACGGCCGAGGGCATGGAGGTGCGGCCGCTGATGCCGGCGGTGCCCGAGGACGCGGCGGCCATGCGGCTGCTGCGCCAGCGCGTCGCGAGCAACCCGGCTTACGCCGACATCCTCGTTTCGAAGGACGGCCGCTCGGTGGCGGTGCTGGCGGATTTCAAGGACGACCCGCAAGGCTTCCAGTCGATCATGTCCAAGGTCAAGCCGATCGTCGATGCCGAGCGGGATTCGAGCGTGCGCATCGCCCTGGGGGGATTGCCGGTCATGCTGGGCACGCTGGAGATCTTCTCCCAGCGGATGGGTGTGTTGCTGCCGCTGGCGACCCTGTTGATCGCCGTGGTGCTGTGGTTTGCGTTCCGCAGCGTGCAGGGCCTGGTGCTGCCGCTGGTGACCGCCCTCCTCGCCGTCATCTGGTCGCTGGGGGTCATGAGCTGGCTGGGCGTGCCGCTGGACGTGTTCAACGCGACGACGCCGGTGCTGATCCTGGCCGTTGCTTCGGGACACGCCGTGCAGATTCTCAAGCGCTACTACGAGGAGTTCCAGCGGCAGCGGGCCCTGACGCCGGACGACCTCGCCGCCGCCAACCGCCAGGCGGTGGTCGAATCGCTCACCCACGTGGGGCCGGTGATGCTGGTGGCCGGGGTCATCGCCGCGACCGGCTTCCTGTCGCTGATGGTGTTCGAGATTTCCAGCGTGCGCACCTTCGGCATCATGTCGGCCTGCGGCATCCTCAGTTCGCTGGTCCTGGAGCTGACCCTGATCCCGGCCCTGCGCTCCAGCATGAGGCCGCCCCGGATCCGGCTCGGGCAGCGGCCGGGCGCGCTGCAGGGAGCGATGGCGCGCCTGGCGGACCGGGTCTCCGGGCCGCGTGCCGGCACGATCATGATCGTCGCCGCCGTCGTGCTGGGCGTGTCGCTGTGGGGTGCGACGCGCATCCGCTATGCGGAGGCGCTCAAGGAGTGGTTCTTCACCAGCCTGCCGGTGATCCAGGACGACAATCATCTCAACCAGTCCTTCGCCGGGACCAACACGCTCTACGTGCTGGCCGAGTCGAAGACTCCCGGGCGCATGCAGGACCCGGACGTCCTGCTGGCGATCGACCGCATGCAGAAGCACCTGCAGGCGGACCCGAACGTCGGCCGCTCGCTGTCCATCGCCGATTTCGTGCGCCGCATGAACCAGGCGGTGCACGCGGACGACCCGCGCTACGACGTCATACCGGAGCAGAGGGAGTTGATCGCGCAATACCTGTTCCTCTACGCCAACTCCGGGGATCCGGGGGACTTCGATACCTACGTCGACAACGATTACCAGCGGGCCAACATCTGGGCGCTGCTGAAGGAACACGACACCGCGAAGTTGCAGCACATGGTGCGCGACCTGAAGGCCTTCGCCGCCCGCACCTACCCGCCCGACGTGACCGTATCCTTCGGCGGCACGGTGGCGCAGGGCACCGCGATCCTGGAGATCGTCGGACGCGCCAAGATCCTGAACATGCTGCAGGTGGCGGCGGTGTTCTTCGTGCTGTCGTCCCTGGTGTTCCGCTCGCTGCTCGCCGGCTTCCTGGTGGTAATCCCGCTGGCGATGACGGTGGCGTTCAATTTCGGGCTGATGGGATGGACCGGCATTCCGTACAACATCAACAACTCCATCACCGCCGCCATGGCGGTCGGCGTCGGCGCCGACTACGTGATCTACCTGTTGTTCCGGCTGCGGGAGGAGCAGGCGCTCGGCGGCTCGCCGGCCGATGCCATGCGGCGCGCTCTGGTGGGAGCCGGCTCGGCCATTGTCTTCGTCGCCGGCGCGGTGGCGGCGGGCTACAGCGTCTTGCTGCTGTCCTATGGATTCTGGAACCACATCTGGATGGGCATCCTGATCAGCACGGCGATGATGACCAGCGCGCTGGCGGCAGTCAGCCTGGTGCCGGTGCTGGTGGTCTGGCTGCGCCCGGCCTTTATCTACAACGGCCGCACGCCGTCGCTCCCGGCGGCGTCCACGGCGGCGGTGGTCCTGGCAGCCGGACTGGCTCTGGTGTACGGCAGCGACGCGCGTGCCGTGGAGCCGCCGACGGCCGAGCAGCTGATGCGGCAGAACTTCCTGGTGGACAAGGTCGCCGGTTCGCGCGCCGACGTTTCGTTCACCCTGCACAACGAGCACGGACAGGAGCGGGTGCGCGAATCGATCACCTCCACGCGCCTGCAGGACAACGGCCTGGACAACCAGCGCCTGGTGCTGTTCCAGGCTCCGGCCGATGTGAAAGGCACCTCGATCCTGCTGGTGGAACACTCGAAAGCGGACGACGATATGTGGATCTTCCTGCCGGCGCTGAAGAAAGTCCGGCGCCTGGTGGCCTCCAACAAGAAGGACAGTTTCGCCGGCACCGACTTCAGCTACGGCGATGTGATCGGCTATGCCGTCGACGACTGGAAGCACACCCTGGCCGGTGAGGAGACCATCGCCGGAGATGCCTGCTACGTCGTCGAGTCGACTCCGGCGACCGCCGCGGTCAAGGACGCCAGCGGATACTCCAAGCGAAGGACGTACATCAGCAAGGCCCGCCTGGTGACCTTGCGGATGGAAGCCTGGGATACCGAGGGCCAGAAAATCAAGGAAGAGGAGTACGACGCGATCCAGAATGTCGATCCGGGGCACGGCAAGTGGTTCGCCATGCATGCGGTGGCCAGGAACCTGCAGACCGGGCACTCCACCGACGTCGTATTCAGGAACTACCGGCTCGACCCAGCCATCCCGCAGGAGGTGTTCTCGGTACGGACGCTCGAGTTCGGGTCGTGATCCGATGGCGGGGTCTGGTCCTGGCCGTGATGTTTGCCGTGGTCCCGCAGCCGGTGCTTGCCTTCGATGTGGAAACCAGCGCCAGAGCCGCCTACTGGTCGTCTTCGCGAAACCTGAACGACGAGCGGAACCTGACGCCGCTACAGGCCTGGGGCCGCGCCGGCGCGACTTTTGCGCTCGGGGGTGCCGCAGTGGGGTTTCACGGCGAAGGCTGGATCGAATACCTGCCGCGCGGGACACCCCGGCGCGTCGACGGGCGGGACCGGGAAGCTTATGCCCAGCTCGGCACGGGGCCGTTCGAGTTTCGCGCCGGCTGGCAGATCTTTCCCTGGGGCCGCGCCGATGCGATCAATCCCACCGACAACCTGTCGCCGCGGCAGTACACCTTGTTGACGCGCGACATGGACGATCAGCGTTTCGGCATACCGGCGGTGCGCGCGACCTGGTTCGAGGGGCCGCTGGCGGTCAACGCGATCTGGCTCGCCGGGTTTCAGCCCAGCGTGTTGCCCTGGCCTGCCGGCGCGCCGGCGGTGCAGGACCTGAAGCCACGGCAGCCAACCGGCCAGGCGGCGCTGCGGGTGGAGCTGGTGCGGGATGCGCTGGAAGGCAGCCTGTCGTATTTCGACGGTTACGACGTGCTGCCGACCCAGGCGGCGCTGGCTGCCGCGCTGGCGCCCGGGGGCGCGCCGCGGGTTCTGCTGTTTCACGACCGGCTGAAGGTTGCGGGAGGCGACATCGCCAGGCCGGTCGGCCGCTTCGTGCTGCGGAGCGAAGTCGCATACATGGTGCCGCCCGCGGCCCGCGGCGATGCGATCTTTGCCAAGCAGCGGCAGGTTTACGCGGTGGCCGGCGGCGATCGCACCTTCGGCGAGTACTTCAACGTCAACCTGCAATTGTATTGGCGGCATGTGGAGGGACAGGCGGTGCCTCCCGACCTGCCGGCGCCGGAACAGGCAATCGCCCGGGTGTTCGCCCTGAGCGCCCAGCAGTTTGATCGCAACGACCGCGGCATCACGTTCCGGATCTCCGACCAATGGTACAACGAGACGCTTGAAGCGGAGGTCGCCGGACTGTTCTCGGTGCTGCGCAGCAGCTATGTGATCCGCCCGTTGGTCAAGTACCGCGTTACCGACGAGTGGACCGCATCGGTCGGCGGCGAGGTTCTGGGCGGCGACGGCAGGTCGCTCTACGGATTCCTCAGGGACGACACCACCGCGTACCTGGAAATGCGGCGCGGATTCTAGGTTCCATAGCGGCATGCTGCGCTTGCCAACGTCCACATCCATTTCCACACCGACCCTACCGAACGGAGAGATCTGATGAATGCCAACCCCGTCGAACTGTTCTGGATCAGCGGCAGTCCATTTTCATGGCGCGTATTGCTGACGCTTGAGGCCAAGCGGATTCCGTATACGTCGAGGTTGCTCGAAGCCTCCAGGGGCGAACACAAGAAGCCCGACTTCCTGGCATTGAACCCGCGCGGAAAGGTGCCGGTGCTGCTCGACGGAGAAGTCGTGCTCCACGAATCGCTCGCGATCATGCAATACCTCGAGCGCACATATCCCGCAACTCCGATGTTCGGCCGGACACCCGTGGAGACAGGGGCGATCTGCTGCGCCATTTCCGAGTACACGTCCTACCTGCATCATCCGATGGCTCGAGTCTGGACACCCCTGCTGACCGGCAAGTCGGAGAGTCTGGCCGGCGACATCCAGTCGGCGGTCCCTGAAATGAGTGTTGAACTTGCAAGGATGGAAGACCGCCTGACACGCAAGCCCTGGCTGGCCAGCGATGCGATGAGCGCGGCGGATGTGTCGGTCTATCCATTTGTCAAACTGCTTTTGCGAGCGGCGGGCAGAAAGGAAGCGGACCGGTTCGGCCTCGGACTGCTACCGTTCGAATCGCGCTATCCCGCCCTGGACGCCTGGACCAAGAGGGTGGAGGCTCTCCCCGGATATGAACGAACGTACCCTCCGCACTGGGCGTAGCGACACCGGCACTGCAAGAGGTTGCTGCGGCTACTTCCGGTAGCGAATGAGCCCGCCTGCTGCTCGTGGCCTGTCCTTCAATGGTTAGAAAGACCGAGTCTGACTCCTAAGAGCGGCCCTCATGCGGGGCGGCTTCTGCCGGTTTGCGACTTCCGGCTTGTGCGGTCAATATTGGTGGATATTCTGTCCACGCAATTCCGGCTTTGGGGGGAGACCATGGGCCAGAGAGCCTTGCCGAGCGCCGCTGAAGCATCGCTGGCATCAGGAGGTTGCTGCCTCGCGTTTGCGTGCCTGTCCGGTTGTGCAGTCACCTTGGATTACTATCAGCCGGGGGCCGACCACCCTGGAGGCTCGGCGGTGATCTACGAAGGGAGCGAGGTGGCTACCTACTATGTGGACGGCGTTTCGATCCGGAACTACGTCGTTGATCACCACGTTCTCTATCTGACTCCCGGCAAGCACGAGCTGTCGGGAATCGCTCAGAAGGATGGGTATCACACGGCTTTCGATGTGATCGTGATGCCGGAAGCCGGTAAGACATATCGATACCATACGGGCTTCTCTGGATACAAGATGACCGTGGCCATTGAGGAGGCCAAAGGCAAATGAAGAACATCCGGATAGCTGTCGCGATCTGCTTCGGCGCAAATCTTTCAGGCTGCCTTTCAGACCAACCGATCTTCCTGTATCAGGGCTCCGATGAAGTAGTGCTGCTTTGCCAAGGGCAAAAGGAGGACTCGTCCACCTTCCTGATCAGTCAAGAGCTCCGTATTGCTGAAGTGGACGGGAAGCCCACGAGAGGCAAGCCTTCGGAAGTTCACATGTCTCCCGGCAAGCATGACATCGGATTGTATTTCTCAACACCAAAGTCCAATGCCGGAGGAGTAGGGACATACCTTTGGTTTGTGGGGGAGCCCGGACATCGCTATCGAGTGAAATATGGGCAGAGCGGTTTTGGAAATTTCACCGTGGCTTTCTGGATTGAAGATGAAGCTGGCGCACGCGTTGGGGGGATCTTGGATTATCGGGACTATATAAAAGATTCCCACGCGCCCCATTAGACATGGTCAGTCAAGCAGAGTGAGATAAAGTCGCCATAGTGTGCGGCCTGGTGGTCGTAAAAGCTGGTACCTCGGCTTACGTCCGAAATGGCGCCAACTCAGAAATGGCGTCAACCTTTCTCCTCGAGGCTGCAAACCCTCCACATCCCCTTGATACCAACGTCCACGACTTACAGTGCTGGCGCGAACCCAATGCCCGACGTCAGAGAACTATGAAAATGGCGCATCGTAGATTCAGAGCGTGCCTTTGGCTAGGCCTTGTGCTGGCTGCTTTAAGCTGTGCAGCCAATGTTCGAACTTACCTTGTGTATGAATCGGCAATCCCGGAAGCGGACTATCTGATTCCTCTAGATGTGCATGTGGTTGAGCGCGCACTTGGCATGATGCCGCTCAGCCAGCAGCAGCGTGATGTGATCCTGAATGGCGTCAATGGCGATCGACGGTCTATTGAGTCAATTCATCACGCGCTGATGGGCTCCCTGCATCTCCTTCAGAACCAATACAGGAATGGCGCAATAGAGTGGTCGATCATGGCTTTACTTTTTGCAATCCTGCTTTTTTGGGATCACCGTAGGACCCACTAACCGTGCATTGGAGCAACCCTGACCGCGCATCGGGGAAGGGCGGCGTGTCACGCGCGCTATCTGCCTGATTCTCAATGCCCGATCATCGGCGCTTGCATTCCGCGGTAAGAATCATTAAAAAGTCATCAGCGTTAGAGTTGTGTCTGAAGCCCGGCCCCGAGCCGGGCTTTTCATTTGTGGCCGCCGCATGGTGTTGCGCCGGCGGCCTGACCGAATCCCGTGTCCAGCCTTGGTGAGGCGGCGGGAGCGCCGGCTCGCCGGCGCATCTAAATCCTGGCCGCCGGTGGGCGGCTTTTTTGTGGGTGGAGGCCGCATGAGCCGATCCGTACTGCGCGGTGTGCGTGAGCATGCCTGCTGCGACAGGATGCCGGGCTGATGGCGGCGCGGAAGGCGCGGCCGCGCGGGCAGGGGGAACTGCGCAAGGGGATCGCGGCGGAGCGGTTGATCGAGCGGCTGCAGCAGTATGTGCTGGGGGAGGTGGAGCTGTCGCCTTCGCAGGTTTCGGCGGCGAAGGTGTTGCTGGACAAGGCGCTGGGGAATGCACCGGCGGAGGCGGCGGGCGAGGCGGGGGATTTGAGCCAGGCGCTTTCGGCGATCCTGAATGCGGCGAAGGGGAACAATGGACTCGCTGGACTCGTTCGCCGCAAGGCTTAAGGACCGCGCGTGGCGGCTGGCGAATCTTTACTGGATCACGGACAAGAGCGGGGCGCGCGTGCGCTTTGTGCCGAACTGGGCGCAGGTGGAGCTGGCGGAGTCGCTGGGCAGGCGCAACGTGGACCTGAAGGTGCGGCAGCTGGGGATCACCACCGGGTACTGCATCCTGTGGCTGGACGCCTGCCTGTTCTCCGACAACCTGCGCGTGGGCATCGTGGCGCACACCAAGGAAGACGCCAAGATCATCTTCCGCGACAAGATCAAGTTTGCCTACGACAACCTGCCGCCGGAGGTGCTGGAGTGGGCGCGGGCGGTGAAGTGCGATTCCGGCGAGCTGCTGCTGTCCAACGGCAGCGGCATCCGGGTGGGGGTGACGTTCCGTTCCGGCACGGTGCAGGTGCTGCACGTGACGGAGTACGGCTATGTCTGCCAGCGGCAGCCGCAGCGGGCGGACGAGATCAAGACCGGCGCGTTCCAGGCGGTGCCGGCGGACGGGATCATCGTGGTGGAGTCGACAGCGAAGGGGCGGGCCGGGCATTTCTTCGAGCTGTGCCAGGCGGCGCAGCGCGGCAACGGCTGGCGCTTCACCTTCCTGCCGTGGTTCCGCCATGCCGAGTATGCGCTGACGGTGGCGACGCCGCTGGAGTATCCGAAGGAGCGCGATTACCTGGACCGGCTTTCAACGGGCCTGGAGCAGGCGCTGACGCCGGAGCAGCGGCAGTGGTGGTGCCACAAGCACCGCGAGCTGGGCGACGACATTTACGCCGAGTATCCGAGCACGCCGGAGGAGGCGTTCAAGGCCTCGACCGAGGGGGCGTATTACGGCTCGCAGATGCTGGAGGCCTGGCAGGAGGGGCGGGTGACGGCGGTACCGGTGGACCGCGCGCTGCTGGTGGACACGTTCTGGGATCTTGGGATCAACGACGAGACTTTTTTGTGGTTTATCCAGCGGAACGGGTACGAGCTGCGCGCGGTGCACTGCTACAAGAACAGCGGCGAGGGCTTGCCGCATTACGCCGCGTATCTGGACGAGTGGCGGCGCCAGCACGGCATCGTCTACGGCCGCCATATCGCGCCGCACGACATCAAGGTGCGCGAGCTGAACACGGGCAAGAGCCGCCAGGAGACGGCGGCGGGCCTGGGCATCCACTTCGACGTGGCGCCGATGCTGCCGCTGGCCGACGGCATCGAGGCGGTGCGCGCGGCGCTGCCGCGGGTGGTGTTCGACGAGGCGCAATGCGCCGAGGGCATCCGCGGCCTGGAGCATTACCGCAAGGAGTGGAACGACGCGCTGGGCGTGTACCGCGACCAGCCGCTGCACGACTGGGCCTCGCATCCGGCGGATGCGTTCCGCACCGGCATCACCTGCGAGGGGATGCAGGCGGTGGTGCAGCGGGTGGCGGCGCGGGAGGTTAGGAGGGAGAGGTGGAGGTAGGGGATACGATGAAGCCGACGCGGAACACGCCGCTCAGGATGCGGCCGAAGATCACGACGCCGCGGCCGGCGATTTCGAAATGGTCCAGCACCTCGAAGGTGGTGGGTTCCGCGGCTTCGGCCTGTAGCCTGGCCAGGGCCGGCACATCCTTGGCGCGGCGGGCTTTGCTGAAGTCATAGTGCTTGCGCATGGTTTCATTGTACATACGCTGCTTATGCCTGCGCCCTCCCTCGATACGATCCTTCGGATCTACTCGGGACGAACGGGGGGACGAAACAATAGCTGCACAGCACTTGCACAGCTCGGGCGTCCATATTGCACGCCGGGGTGACAGCATAAGCCCACTTACGGGGAGACAGATTCGAGGAGGGCCAATGGCTCGAACAGCAGGATTCGGGGCCCGGCAGGAATACCCGGAATTCGGCGAGTATTCCGCTGACGGTGATATTCGTTCCGTTGGAAAGGCACGGCAGACGCTCGGGGGCCAGCCTTTAACCGCGATGCCGCCGAGGGCGACGATCGGCCCGACTATACATTCGTATTCCCATCGCAGGGGCTTGGCCTTGATCCGCCTTCGCCAACCACGCCCGGCGGCGGGCTCAATGCTGCGGGTTCCGGATTGTCTCAGGATGCGTTTCCACGTGGTGGGTTTCGGTCGAGACGCGACTGCATTTTGAACAACGGCGGCTGCTTGTTCCATGTGGCCGAGAACGGGCAGGCGAATGGCAAGCGCCCCGACTACGAGGCTACGAAGCTTTCGACTGTCGCGGGTTACGCCAAGCAGTTGGACGGGGCCGCGAGGATTTACAACGTCGATCCGCGGCTGCTGCGATCGATCATGCATATGGAGGAAACCCACGGGTATTACGATGAGCCGTTCCGCTGGTTCGACCGGGATAGCTCGATACGGCCGATGAACATCAATACCAAATACTGGGGTGATACCTTTGGCACCCGGCACGAACTGCGCTATGCGGAGGTGAATATCCGCGCTGGCGCCAATCTTCTATCGAGAATTGTGGCGAACATGCCCAAGGATGCATCGGTGGCTCAGATAGCGACCGTATACAACGACCTGCACGCCAACAAGGTGAATGACTACGGCGCGCGTGTTTCCGCGATCTACGATGAACAGCCTTGGTTGAACGGGGAGCAGCGATGAAATGGCTGCTGCTGATGACCGCGGGCCTGGCCCTGGTGGGCAGCTGTGGCCTGCTGCACTTGGCAGTTCTGCACAATCCGCAGGAAGAATTTGTGGCTGAAGGCGGGGTTTTGCAGCTGGGACATGTTGCCTTCTTCCTGGCCGTCAATTTCCTGATTCTGTGGGCGGTGGCGAGCTTGCCGGTGCTGTGGTTCTGGCTGCATGCGCGGTTGGTGTTGAGGCGGCCGGGCGGGTAGACCGAGGTTTTGTCTTCTCACTCCCTCGACACGCCCTGCGCGGCAGGGCTACTCGGGACGAACGGTGACGTTGCATCAAGGGAAGCAAAAATGGATGCCCGCCTGCGCGGGCATGACGGGGTCGTGCGGCACGGCACCCGGGCTGCGCTGGATTCCCGCTTTCGCTGGAATGACGGTTATTGGGGCGGGTTGAGTACGGGATTGAGAGGGTGGCGCCGACGGCTGTTCTTCCGGCGCCATCACGCAATACGGCCGAGGTGAATTCGATGAAGAAGCTGAGCGATCAGGAAGCGGCGACGTTGCGCACGACGTTGGCGGCGACAATGGTGGCGCTGCAGCGGGGGCGGGTGCCGATCGGGCCGGAGCTGCAGCGGCTGCTGAAATCGGCCTGGGATGTGGTGCGCGATCCGGCGGATCCGGCGCTGGCGTTCCAGGTGCGGCGGGCTTCGCCGCTGGTGCTGCCGTTCGGGGCGGACCTGCGATGAGCGGGCCGGGCGATGTGATCGCGGGTCTGGCGCCGCCGCAGGAGAATGTGGCGGCGGCGGCTTACCGGGGGAGGAAGAAGAGGCGCGGCGGAGATCGGGAGGGCAGTGCCATGGGCGACGCCTGGTCCCGATCGGCAGGAGAGGAGGTGGAAGCCGCGCGTGGTGAGGATGAGCGGGCCGCGGAAGCGGGGGCGGATCAGCCTGCCGCGGAGCTGAGCGCGTTGGCGGGCTACATCCGCAGCAGCTGGGCGCGCAACAAGCGGGCGCGGGATCTGGTGGAGGAGCGGCTGCTGGCGTGCCTGCGGGCGCGGCGCGGGGTGTATTGCGAGGCGGAGCTTCAGGAGATGTGGACGGCGGATGCGGGGGAGCCGATCTATCTGCCGCTGGCGGCGACGAAGATGCGCGCGGCGGAAGCGGCGCTGCGCGAGTTGCTGCTGCCGGAGGGGGAGCGGCCCTGGGGGCTGGACCCTTCGCCCTTGCCGGAGTTGCCGCCGGAGGTGATGGCGCCGCTGCTGGAGCGGGCGGGGCAGATGGCGCGGCAGCAGATGCAACAGGCGGCGGCGCGCGGCGAGCGCATCGCGAGCCTTTCGCAATTCACGCAGACGATGGTGCAGCTGCATGAGCGGCTGAAGGATGAAACGCTCGCGCAGGCGCGGGTGGAGGCGAAGGCGCGCGCGGCGCGGATGGAGGATGTGATCGAGGAGCGGATGGAGCGGGGCGGGTATTACTCGGCGCTGGCGGAGTATGTGCAGCACTTCTGCACCTATCCGGCGGCGGTGCTGAAGGGGCCGTTCCTGCGGCGCGGCAAGCGGCTGGCGTGGACGCGGCCGGGGCAGCCGGACGTGGTGAGCGCGCCGGAGCTGGCCTGGGCGGCGGTGAATCCGTTCGACTGCTATCCGGCGCCGGAGGCGCAAAGCTGCCAGGACGGCGATTTCATCGAGCGGATCCCTATGACGCCGCCAGCGGCGCCCAGGTCGAGTGCGACATCACGCTCACCGACAGCGCCCACGCCAGCTTCGGCTTCGCCGTGGCGCCGGCGACCAACGCCATCCGCATCGTGATCCACGGCTGATGGCCAGGACCTTCAAGGTGCCGGTGAGCCTGCCCAGCCTCGCCGCCGACCCGTCCCCCTTCAACAACGGCGACACCTTCGCCGGCAGCGCCAACGGCCGCCTGCGCACCAAGCTCGGCGGCGCCGCGCAGGACCTGGCGCCGGTGGTCGACGTGCAGGAGTTCAGCGCCAGCGGCACCTGGACCAAGCCGGCCTGGGCCAACAACAACTCGCTGGTCGAGATCATCCTGTTCGGCGCGGGCGGCGGCGGGGGCGGCGGCTGCACCACCGCCACCCTCACCAACTGCAGCGGCGGCGCCGGCGGCGGCGGCGGTTCGCGCTACCGCAACCTGGTCAAGGCCAGCAGCCTCGCTGCCAGCGTGGCCGTAACCATCGGTACCGGGGGCAGCGGCGGCAGCGCCGGAACCGCCAGCGGCGGCAACGGCGCCGCCGGGGGCAACACCAGCTTCGGCGCCTTCACCGCCTACGGCGGCGGCGGTGGCGCCGGCGGCCAGCGCGGCACCAACTCCGGTGGCGGCGGCGGCGGCTCCAACTACCAGGCCGGCACTTCGGGCTCCGGCAACAGCGCCGGCCTCGGCCTCTATGCCAACGGCGGCTCCGGCGGCAACGGCGTCTCGCCCACGGCCGGCGGCGCCGGCGGCGCGGGCGGCACCAACAACGCCGCCGGCAGCTTCGGCGGCGCCCTGCTCGACGGCGGCGGCGGCGGCGGTTCCGGCGGCGGCTGTGCCGCCGGCTCGCCCAGCTACGGCGGCGGCAACGGCGGCTGCGCCATCGGCGCCAGCACCGGCGGCGCCGGCGGCAGCAACCCGGCCGGCGCCGGCGGCGCAGGCGATGCACGCAGCGGCTACCTCGTCGGCGGCGGTGGCGGGGGGGGCGGCGCCGGCGCCTTCGGCAGCACCGCGGGCGCCGGCGGGCCGGGTGGGGCCGGCGGCGGTGGCGGCGGTGGCGGCGGCTCGTCCAGCGCCACCGCCGCCGCGGGCGGCGCCGGCGGCGCCGGCTTCGCAGTGATCGTCACGCACGCCTGAGATGTGCCAGCCCCTCTCTCCGCGGACGAAGACCGGCACGCCCTTCACCCGCGCCCCGGCGCGGCCTCTCCGAAGGGAGAGGCGATAACCCAGGGAGAACTTCCATGCGCCTCATCACCTTGTCCGACTACCTCATGGGCCGCGACGCCAGCTACCGCGCCGACTACACCGAGGAGATCGCCGCCAACGCCGTCGCCACCGTCGGCCGCATCAACCGCTTCCTCCAGCGCTCCGGCTTCGACGGCCACGTCAACAGCGGCTGGCGCCCGCCCGCGCTCAACGCCGCCACCCGCGGCGCCGCGCGCCGCAGCAAGCACCTGCTGGCCCTGGCCTGCGACCTGCACGACGCCGACGGGCGCATCGACCAGTACTGCATCGACCACGGCGAACTGCTGGAGGAGCTGGGCCTGTGGCAGGAGTCGCCCGGTACCACGCCGGGCTGGTGCCATCTGCAGATCGTGGCGCCGGCGAGCGGGCACCGGGTGTTTTTGCCATGAGCGGCAACAGCGGGGGTCAACCAGCGGCAGGCTTGACGCCGCCCGTCAGGGACACCGTGCCGGCTCCCGGTGTGGGCTTGCCGGCTGCCGACAACCCAGATCACCGCGGAGGATTTCCTCGCCGAGGCGAATGATCCGGCGCGGAATGCCGCCTACGAGTTCAACGGGCACACCTACCATACCGACGATCTGACGCGCACCCGCTTGACCGAAGGAGGAGCAAACCATCTTCGAGAACAAGCACTAGGGAAGGCTCATGAGACCAGACGAAGCCGCGCAGCAATTGAACCAGGTGGCGTCCCTGCTCGCTCAGGCGGCTCCACCGGGATGGAAGAGCATCTTTCTCGGCTTTGAAACGCTCGATACCGAGGACCAGATCGGCACCAGCAGCATTTGCATCGCCGTGGTGAAGCCCCTGTTCGGCAAGCCGCAGAAGAAGGATCTCCAGGTCCCCCCGAATGTCCGGGAGTTGATGAAGGAGGTCGCCCTGCACTTCATGCAGCGGGCGAAGCAGAACTACGTCACGCTCGACCTGCTGCTGTTCGATGGCGGCAAATTCAAGAGCTACATTGACTATGAGCCGTTGCAGCGGCTTGGACCGGAAGTGCACAGCGGTAAGCGCTACCACAAGTACGCCGGCGACGATCCGCTGCTGAAGGATCTCTGAACCGGAAGCTGTAGCAAAAGCCCGCCGACCGGCGGGCTTTTTTGTTGCCCGCGCCAGGCCGGCGGCGGCTCGGCGCGTTATTGCACAGGAGAGATAGACATGGGAATCGATATCACCGGCCTGGGGTCGCTGTTTGAATTCGGCGCCAAGCTCATCGACAAGATCTTCCCCGACAAGACCCAGGCCGAGCAGGCCAAGGCGGCGCTGGCGCTGGCGCAGCAGCAGGGCCAGCTGCAGGAGGAGCAGGCGGCCTGGGACAACGCCCGGGCGCAGCTGGAGGTGAACAAGCAGGAAGCGGCCAGCACCAGCCTGTTCGTCGCGGGCTGGCGGCCGTTCATTGGCTGGGTCTGCGGCGGCGCCTTTGCCTGGAG
>DASRFD010000047.1:0-141309 GCA_035651715.1 Nevskia sp. | reverse complement strand
AAGCCGACGCCGCCCTGATTCACGCCGACACCTTGCCGTCCGGCACCATCTTCGGCAGCGGCGGCAACGGCATCATCTCCGGCTCGGCGCTGGCGGGGATTTACGGCGATTCGACCTCCAAGACCGACGCCGTCGCCGCGGCGCGCGCGCCCGACATCTTCATCCAGCCCGACGCCGGCGTGATCTATTCCGGCAGCTCGAAGAAGATCGCCGAGCACGGCGGCGGCACGGTGGACGACACCAACGTGGCGCTGATCGTGTCGAAGAGCGGCCTCAAGGCCGGCACCGTGTCCACGGCGGTCGGCACCACGCAGATCGCGCCGACCATCCTCAAGGCCCTGGGCCTGGATCCGGCGCAGCTGCAGGCGGTGCAGAAGGAAGGCACCACCACGCTGCCCAGCCTGTTCTGAAGCGGCCAGCGGATCCGCCCCGCCGGGCCTGAGCGCCCGGCGGGGCTTTGTTTTGCCGCCCGGCCGCGGCGGATCGGGTACTGCAAAGGTCTGCCGCCGCGGCGCCCGCCTGAGGCCGGCGTCAGCTCGCGTCCTGCTCGTCGGTCCGGCACTACCGCCGGGCGCCCGTCGGCGGCGACAGGAAGTATTGACCATCCGCCGCCGCGGCCGCAGCCACTAGCATTCCGATCAGTCGCAGGGGATCGCGCGCGAGGCGCGGCGGAGCAGGCGGTACGGGAGAGAGGCAGCATGTCGAGGCAGGAGCGGCCACAGGCGGCGAATCAGTCCATGGGGGAGGCTGTGCCGTCCGCGCCCGGCGGCGCCGGGCAGCACTTGCGCCCGGTGATGGAGGCGGCGCCCAACGCCATGATCATGATCGACGCCGAGGGCGCGATCGCGCTGGTCAACGCGCAGGCCGAGAAGCTGTTCGGCTATGACCGCCTGGAGCTGCTCGGCCGCCCGGTGGAGATGCTGGTGCCGGAGCGCTTCCGCGGCGGCCACGGCCAGTCGCGCGAGGGTTACTTCAGCCGGCCCGACGCGCGCGCCATGGGCGCCGGCGGCGACCTCTACGGCCTGCGCAAGGACGGCTCGGAAGTGCCGGTCGAGATCGGCCTCAACCCGCTGCACCTGCCGGAAGGCGTGTTCGTGCTGGCCTCGATCATCGACGTCACCGCGCGCAAGCGGGCCGAGGAGCGGCTGCGCCTGGTGGTGGACGCGGCGCCGAACGCGATGCTGCTGGTCAACCGCCACGGCGGCATGGTGCTGGTCAACTCGCAGGCGGAGAAGCTGTTCGGCTACAGCCGCCAGGAGCTGCTGGGCCGGCCGATCGAAACCCTGATCCCGCCGCGCTTCCGCGCCCACCATGCGCAGCACCGCGGCCACTTCTTCGCCCGCCCGGACACGCGCGCCATGGGCGCCGGGCGCGAGCTGTTCGGCCTGCGCAAGGACGGCACCGAGGTGCCGATCGAGATCGGCCTCAACCCGCTGCGCACCGCCGAGGGCGACTTCGTGCTGGCCTCGGTGATCGACATCACCGAGCGCCTCCACGCCGAGAAGCTGCTGCGCCTGGCCCAGGCCGACACCCTGCGCCAGTCGATCCTCGACTGCCTGCCGTTCAGCATCATCGCCACCAACACCGACGGCACCATCCTCGCCGCCAATCCCGCCGCCGAGCGCCTGCTCGGCTACGCGCGGCAGGAGCTGGTCGGCCAGCCGGCGGTGGTGATGCACGACCCGGCCGAGCTGGAGCGGCGCGCCGACGAGCTGTCGCAGCAGGTCGGCACCGACATCCCGCCCAACTTCCAGGTGATCGTCGCCTCCGGCAGCCGCGACTACGCCGACGAGCGCGAATGGACCTACCTGCGCAAGGACGGCTCGCGCCTGCCGGTGAACGTGGCCATCACCGCCATGCGCGACGACGGCGGCCGCGTCAACGGGTTCCTCAAGGTGGCCTACGACATCACCCAGCGCAAGCACGCCGAGGCCTACATCCGCCACATGGCGCACCACGACGCGCTGACCGGCCTGCCCAACCGCGCGCTGCTGCTCGACCGCCTGGGCATGGCGATCCGCCACGCCCAGCGCCACGAGCTGCAGGTGGCGGTGCTGATGATGGACCTGGACCACTTCAAGCGGGTCAACGACCTGCTCGGCCATCCCATCGGCGACCAGCTGCTGCTGACCATCTCGCAGCGCCTGCGGCGCTGCGTGCGCGAGGTCGACACGGTGGCGCGGCTGGGCGGCGACGAGTTCGTGCTGCTGCTGACCGAGGTGCGCCGGCGCGAGGACCTGCTGCCGGTGATCGACCAGGTGATGCAGTCGGTGTCGGCGCCGATGCTGATCGAGGGCCACGAGCTGCTGGTCACGCCGAGCATCGGCGCCTGCCTGTATCCCGCCGACGGCGGCGACGCCACCTCGCTGCTGAAGTACGCCGATACCGCCATGTACCAGGCCAAGGCCGCCGGGCGCAGCAACTTCCAGTGGTTCAGCCAGGCCATGCTGCAGCAGACCAAGGACAAGCTGGCGCTGGGCTCGGCGCTGCGCCGCGCCATCGAAAGCCGCGAGCTGTGCGTCCACTACCAGCCGGAAGTGTCGCTCAGCGACGGCCGCGTCACCGGCATGGAGGCGCTGCTGCGCTGGCAGTGCCAGCTGCAGGGCGAGGTCTCGCCCGAGCGCTTCATCCCGGTGGCGGAGGAGAGCGGCCAGATCCTGCAGATCGGCGAATGGGTGCTGCGCACCGCCTGCGAGGAGGGCGTGGCGATCCAGCGCCGGCTGGGGCGGCGCATCATGCTGGCGGTGAACGTGTCGCCGCGCCAGTTCCAGCAGAAGGCGTGGCCGGACATCGTGCGCAACGTGCTCAGGCAGAGCGGGCTCGAGCCGTCCTGCCTGGAGATCGAGATCACCGAGAGCACGCTGATGCAAAAGCCGGAGGAGAGCGCCGAAATCCTGCGCGACCTGCGCCGGCTCGGCGTCACGGTGGTGATCGACGACTTCGGCACCGGTTACTCCAGCCTGTCCTACCTGACGCGCTTCCCCATCGACAAGATCAAGATCGACCGCTCCTTCGTGCGCGACCTCGCCACCGACGCCGCCGACGCGGCGATCATCAACGCCATCATCAGCATGGCCCACAGCCTCGACATCCGCGTGGTGGCCGAGGGCGTGGAGAACGACGAGCAGCTGCGCTACCTGCAGGACCGCGGCTGCGACCAGGTGCAGGGCTTCCACTACAGCCGCGCCGTGCCGGCCGGGGATTTTCCCGGCCTGCTGGCGGGCATCGAGTCGCGCGGCGGCCTGGGCAGCGCCGCCGCGGCCGGCGCATCCTGAGCCGCCGCAGGCGGCTCAGGCCGGTCCCGCCGGACCCGCGGCCCCGAGGGGCCGGCCTAGAACACCAGCTGCACCCGTCCCGACAGCGCCCGCGGCTGGTCCTTGCCGGCGCTGCCCAGGTCGACCTCGCCACGCGTGTAGTCGAGCATCAGGCGCACCGCCGGGTTGAGGTACCAGTTGACGCCCACCGCCATCGAGCTGAGCGAGCAGCGGTCGATGGCGCCGCCGGCCGGCGGCGTGAAGCCGGCGGGCGCGCTGGGCGCGCAGACCTTGGCGTTGCCGGCCGGCAGGTCGCGGTTGCGCTCGTGGTCGTAGCGCAGCGCCAGCTCCAGCGCGCCGTAGGAGTGCAGCGGCCGCGCCGCGCGGATCGCCGCGTCCTCGGCGCGATAGGGCTTGCTCTCGCCGGTGAGGTACCAGCTGGCCTGCAGCGCGTAGGCGTCCACCGTCTGGCCGGACTGGCCGGGCTGGCTGAAGCGCGCCTCGGCGAACTCGCCGTTGAGATACAGCGGCCCGAGCGCGCCGGCAAGCTCGCCGGTCCAGGTGTCGGCGTGCGGGTTGGCGCCGAGCGCGGTGCCGGTGAAGGCGGCCACCGTCTGCGCCGCGCCCTGGCGCGCGTAGTAGGTGGTGTAGCCGGCGCTGAGCTTGTTGCCGTTGTCGGCATGGTCGCTGGACCAGCTGCCGCCCAGGTGCAGCCAGGCGCGGTCGCGCAACAGCGGCGCATAGGCCAGGCGCGCGTTGTAGCCGAGGCCCTGGGTCGAGGGCTGGCCGCCCTTGGCCAGCGAATACACCGACCAGCCGCCGAAGAAATTGTCGGCGCCGTGCAGCAGCCCCTTGCGCTGGTACTTGTAGAACACGCCGTCTTGGTAGTCGCGGCCGCCGAAGATGCCGTTGGCGGATATCACGTCGCGCTCCAGGAACAGGATCTCGTTGTTGCTGGTGATCTCGTCGAAGCTGCGCCAGGGCTTGTGCTGGCCGATGAACAGCAGGCCGCCGAGCAGGCGATGGCCGATCCAGGCGTCCTGCAGGCCGGCCGCCGGGCTGCCGGTATTGGCCAGGTCCTCCTCGACGTAGTAGCGCCAGCCGTAGAGGTCGCCGCCCAGGGTCAGGTAGAGGCGGCGGAAGAAAAAGCCGCCGGTGTTGTCGACCGCGCCGCTGTCGAAGCGGCTGCCCTTGTCGGGATAGAGGTCGTTGAAGTCGAAATGGATGCGTCCGCCGATGGCGGCGTCGAACTGGCCGTCCTCGGAGCGCACCACGATGCCGCCGGTGGTGCTGGTGGTGTCGGCCTGCGCCGCCCAGGCGGCGGCGAGCAGCATCGTGGCGATGCCGCGGATCTTCAATCGGTTCACATCTGGCTCCCGGTGGTGGATGGACGACGCGAGGCATCGCGCTTGCGCCCGGCGCCGGGCAAAAGCCTCCCCCATGCGGTACCGTTCGGTACCACACGATGCGTCTCCATCCAGGACCGGCGCGCAGGCGCGGCTATTCCCGCCGCGCGGAAAAAATCCGCGCGGCGGCGCCGGCGGCCGTCACACAACTGACACAGACCAGCACGCAACCGGGATTATTCCGCCGCGGCAATCCTCCCCGCCGCGGCGGCAGAGCCTGCGCTCAGGCGCCGGCGCGGACCTCGCGCACCAGCGCCTGCAGCCCCGCCGCCAGCGGCCGAGCGAACTCGGGATCGGCGGCGATGCCGGCGCCGTCGAGGGTGCGGCCGGACAGCGGCAGGGTGACGAAGGCCGCCTCGACCAGCCGCGCCGACATGGTGCGCAGGGTCTCGGCCAGCGCCGCCTGGGCATGGGTGGCGCGGGGCGAGGTGTTGATCAGCGCCACCGGCTTGCCGGGGAACTCGGAGCAGCTCACCAGCCAGTCCAGCGCGTTCTTCAGCGAGCCGGCCACGTCGTGGGCGTATTCGGGGCTGGAAATGAGCAGGCCGTCGCACTCCCCCACCAGGCGCCGCAGCGCCGCCACCGCCGGCGGGGTGGCCGGGGCCTGCTCGGTGTCCAGGTCCGGGTTGAAGTGCGGCAGGCCGCCCAGGCCGTGCCAGGGCAGCACCTCCACCCCGGCCGGCGCCAGCAGCCGCACCGCCTCCAGGGCCGAACGGTTGGACGAGGCGGCCCGCAGGCTGCCGCAGATGGCGAGTAGGCGCATGGGAGGCGGTGAAAAGCGGGGTCCGGGGTGTATCATCTCATGGCGATTCCGGCGCCGGCAGGCTTGCTTTTTGCGGCCGGAATCCATCCCCCGTATCCGATCCAGAGACGCTTTATGAGCCTATCGTTGCGCGACCAGCTGCTTGAGGCCGGCCTGATCACCAAGAAGCAGGCGCAGGAAGCCGGCAAGCAGCAGCACCAGCAGCGCAAGCAGGAGCCGAAGAAGAAGGCCGCGCCGCCGCCGGCGGAATCCGCCGCCCAGGCGCAAAAGCGCCGCCAGGACCAGGAACGCAACCGCCAGCTGCAGGAAAAGGCCGCGCAGAAGGCCCGGCGCGCCGAGATCCGGCAGCTGGTGGAGCAGAACAAGCTGCCTAAAGTGGAAGGCGACGACCTCTACAATTTCCTCGACGGCCGCAACATCCGCCGCATCCCGGTCAACCCGGAGATGCGCCGCCGCCTCGGCGCCGGCGAGCTGTATGTCGTGCGCAACGAAGGCCGCTACGAAGTGGTCCCCGCCGAGACGGCCGCCCGCATCCGCGAGCGCGACGAGCGCAGCGTCATGCCGCCGCCCGCCGCCGAGCAGAAGCCGGACGACAACGATCCCTACAAGGATTACGTGGTGCCGGACGACCTGGTGTGGTGAGCGGCCGGCCCTTTCCGGGCGCGCCGCCGTCACGGCAACAAGCCGGTGGTCTGTAGTTTTGGCGCAGTGCAGGGCGCGACCGACGCGGCGTACTGGGTGTATACAAGGAGGGAGCAACGTGGCAATGCGCCAAAATAGACCCCTTCCCGCAGGGTTGCCCCCGGATTGGCATCCATGCGGCGTTGCTCGCCGCTCGCGGACCTTCAGTACGCCACGCTCCCCGTGCCTTGCCCTGCGTCAAAGGGCAAGCCGCGGCAGGGCGTGGACTTGTTCAGAGGTTCCTTAAATTACCGCCATGCTCGACCAAGCCGCCGAGAAGGTCTTCGCCTCGATCCTGGGCACCCACCAGATCGCCGCGCGCATCACCGACAACGTGGTCTATTGCGGCGAGTGGATCGACCGCGAGCCGCAGGTCGACCGCGGCATCTTCCACCTGGTCAGCGCCGGCAGCTGCCGCGTCGAAGCCCGCTACCTGCCCGAGCCGGTGGTCCTGCACAGCGGCGACCTGATCGTCTTCCCGCGCGGCGCCGCCCACACCCTGTGCCAGGTGATGCGCAGCGGCCCGGAGCTGCCGCCCGACACCGGCATGCTGTGCGGCGAGTTCACCTCCAGCGGCGGCCGCCGCAATCCCCTGCTCGAAGCCCTGCCCGACTGGTTCGTGGTGCGCGACGACGGCGGCAGCCTGCGCAGCCTCGGCCGCCTGCTGGCGGAGGAGTCGCACAATGCGGTGTTCGGCAACCAGGTGATGCTGAACAAGCTGTCCGACTCGCTGCTGACCCTGGCCATCCGCAGCCACGTGCTGCGGGAGCCGGCGCGGCAGGGCCTGCTCGCCGCGCTCAACGACCCGCGCCTGACCCGCGCGCTGCTGGCGATGCACGAAGACCCGGGCCGCGACTGGAGCCTGGCCGAGCTGGCCGGGGTGGCGCACCTGTCGCGCACCGCCTTCTGCGAGCACTTCGCCGAGGTGCTGGGCATGGCGCCGATGCAATACCTCACCGAGTGGCGCATGGCCGAGGCGCTGCGCCTGCTGCGCGACCCGGCGCAGAGCGTGGCGCGCATCGCCGAGCGCCTCGGCTACCAGACCGAGGCGGCGTTCCGCCGCGCCTTCAAGCGGGTGCAGGGCTTCGCGCCGGGGAAAGTGCGGCAGGAAGCCTGAAGCCGGCCGCTCCTCCGGTGGGGAACAGCGGTGCGGCGCGCTCAGGGCGCCGCCTTGTCGTTCCGTCCCGGCCCCGGCGGCGGCATCTGGTTGAGCCGCTGCAGGCTCTCCTCCAGGCTCTGCTTGAGGGTCGCCAGCGCCTTGTCGGTGTCCGCCGGCTGCAGCTGGCTGCGCACGATGGCGTCGTAGGCGAAGTGCCGCACCATCGGGTCGCGGGTCCGCGCCAGCACGTCCTGGTACAGCGCCACCACCTCCTTGCTGCGGCCCTGCTCGCGGTACAGGCGCTCGATCTCGAGCAGCGTGTGGATCACTTCCCGGGGCGGGCCGCCGGCGCCCGGGCCCTGCAGCATCAGGAACCTGCGGTCGCCGCCCGGCGCGCCCGGCGGCGGCGGTCCATCCGGGCCGGCCAGCAGCTCCGGTGCCGGCGCCTGCGGCGGCGCCGTCTCCTGCGCCGCGGCGGCGCCGCACGCCGACCAGGACAAGCACACCGCGCCCAGCAGCCCCGCCGCAATCGTCTTGTGCATAAGCCCTCCTCGAGTCACAACCTGTGCCCACGCTAAGGCAGGTCCGGGCCGCGGCGGCGGGGATTTACACGGGGTTTACCAAGCCTGCCCGGTACTGTTTCACACATCCCGGCACCAACCTGCGGCTAGGCTGTCGCCGCGGGCCATATCCACGGAAAGGGGGCGTCATGGAAGCGGACGAGGTGTTTTCCCAGCTCAGCGACAAGATCTCCGAGATCAACGACAAGCTCAGCGAGTTCCAGGGCACGATCGACGTGCTGCACAACGACATCACCGAGGTGAAGAGCGGCCTGGAAAAGCTGCAGGCCGCCGCCGAGCAGCAGGCCTCCGAAGCCAGCGCCGCCGCCGACAAGCAGCGCCTCGACGACCTGGTGGCGCAGATCGCCAAGCAGAACGCCGACATCGCCGCGGCGCAGAAGAAGGCCGACGACAGCGCCGGCCTGCTGAGCAAGCTCGGCGGGCAGATGGACGACTTCACCCGGACCGTCACCAACTTCCCCGACACGGTCAAGCAGATCGGCCAGAAGGCCTGGGACGACGGCAAGAAGGAGCTGCTCAACCAGTGGGAGCAGAGCAAGAAGGACATCCTGAGCATCTACGACAACGGCAAGAAGGAGCTGATGGACTCGCTCAGCGCCCAGACCACCAAGGCGATCAAGGACTCGGCCGACGGCCTGCGCGCGGAGATCTCGTCGACGGTGAAGGGCTGGTTCAACGACGAGGACCAGGCCAAGGCCAGCGCGCCCAAGCCGGTGACGGAGGACGTGCTGGAGGACAAGGTGCGGGAGATCGTGGCGAAGATGCAGGCGGAGAAGGCGGCGGCTTAGGCATCCGCTCCGCGTGCGCCGCCGCCGGCGCGGCACCGGCGGGACCTGACGGCGCGGCGCGCTACCGCGCCCGCGGCTTCCGCGTGGCCGTCCCTTTCCGCTCCGGCGGCGGCGGTGCCGTCGCCGCCCGCACGTGGTCGATGAAGGCGCGCAGCTTGGGCAGCACCTGCCGCCGGTGCGGGAAGTACAGGAACACGCCCGCCGTGGACGAGGCGTGCCGCGCCAGCGCCTCCTCGAGCCGTCCCGACGCCAGGTGCTCGTGCGCGATCGGCTCCGGCACCTGCGCCAGGGCCACGCCGTCGAGCGCCAGGTCCAGCATGGTGGGAAAGTCGCTGACGATCAGGGGGCCCGACACCGCCAGGTCGACCGGGCGGCCGCGGTCCTGCAGGCGCCAGCTGCCGACCGCGCCGTTGGAGCGGCGCAGCCGCACGCAGGCGTGGGCGGCGAGGTCGGCCGGCGCGCGCGGACGGCCGCGCCGGGCGAAATAGGCGGGGCTGCCGACGACGATGAAGCGGAACGCCGGCGTCAGCCGCACCGCCACCATGTCGGCGGCGATGAACTCGCCCATGCGCACGCCGGCGTCGAAGCCTTCCCGGGCCAGGTCGACCAGCTCCTCGCTGGCCGCGACCTCGACCGTCACCTCGGGATAGGCGGCGCAGAACGAGCTGAGCAGCGGCCGCAGCACGCGCGGCACGGCGCCGCGCGGCACCGCCAGGCGCAGCAGGCCGGAAGGCCTGGCGCCGAGGTCGCGCGCGGCGTCGCCGGCGGCGACGATTTCCTGGAACGCCGGGCGCGCCCGCTCGAGGAAGCGCTCGCCGGCCTCGGTCAGGCCGACGCTGCGCGTGGTGCGGATGAACAGGGCGATGCCCAGGCGCGCTTCCAGCGCCCGCACCGCCTGGCTCACCGCCGAGGGCGTCACCCCCAGGTCGGCCGCGGCGCCGCGGAAGCTGCGCCGCTCGGCGACGCGGACGAAGGCTTCGACGCCGTCGAGCGTGCCGCGCGGGATTGTGTAGTTTTTCTTCACTGTTCATTCAGATTAATCCGCTTTATCGAACAGCGCCAGCGGCGTACGGTAGCCGCCATGTCAGGCACCAAGGAGCGGGACATGAGCGATGCACTGGATGGCGTGCGCGACCACTATCGCGCGACCGGCCTGGCGGCGCGGCTGCAGGCCGCGCTCGCCGCGCTCGGGCCGGAGGAGCAGCGGCTGACGCCGCAGCAGCTGGCGCCCCTGGACCAGTTCCACACCCGCGGCCTGGCCGCGACCGCCGAACTGGCCAGGCTGGCCGGCATCGACGCGCGGATGCGGGTGCTCGACGCCGGCGCCGGCATCGGCGGCCCGGCGCGCTTCCTCGCCGCGGCCACCGGCTGCCGCGTGGCCGGCATCGACCTCAGCGAGACCTTCGTCGAGGCCGCGCGCTACCTGACGCACCGCACCGGCCAGGGCGGGCAGGTGACCTTCGAGACCGCCAGCGCGCTGCAGCTGCCGTTCGGCGCCGGCGAGTTCGACGCGGCGCTGCTGCAGCACGTGGCGATGAACATCGCCGACCGCGCGCGGCTGTACCGCGAGCTGCGGCGGGTGCTGAAGCCGGGCGGGACGTTCGCGACGTTCGACGTGGTGCTGGCGGGCGGCGAGCCGCACTACCCGGTGCCGTGGGCGCGCACCGCGGCGACGAGCTTCCTGCTGGACGCCGCGGCGACGCGCGCGGCGGTGGAAGCGGCGGGCTTCCGCACCCGCGTCTGGCAGGACGACACCGCGGCGGCCAGGGCCTGGATCGAGCAGCTGCGCGCCTCGGGCCCGCCGCCGCCGCCGAACCTCGGCGTGGTGATGGGGCCGGACTTCGCCCAGCTCGCCACCAACCTCGGACGCAACCTGCTGGAAGGCCGGCTCGGCGTCCTCACCGCGGTGTTCGAAGCCGCGCCCACCGACTGAGAGAGCCGCCATGTCCATCGACGCCCCCGAAAACATCTTCCGCGCCCACCTCATCCTGGGCTACGTCGCCTGCCTGCTGTTCTTCGGCACGTATGCCTGGCCGCGGCTCAAGGCGATGCCGCGGTTCGAGGCGCAGCGCGCCATCGCCACTTTTCACAGCTTCCGCTTCTTCGGCCTGGCCTTCATCCTGCCGGGGGTGGTCGGCCGGCTGCCGCCGGGTTTCGCCGGCTTCGCCGCCTGGGGCGACTTCGCCACCGGGCTGCTGGCCCTGGCGGCGCTCGCCGCGGCGCGGGTGCGCGGACTGTTCTGGCCGCTGGTGGTCGCCTACAACGTGGTCGGCGCCGCCGACATCCTGGTCGACTACACCCAGGCGACCCTGCTCGACCTGCCGGCGCACGCCGGCGAGCTGGGCGCGCTGTACGCGATCCCGGTCCTCTACGTGCCGCTGCTGATGATCACGCACTTCACCGCGTTCCGGCTGCTGCCGTGGCCGCGCAGCCGGCTGGCGATGGCGTGACGCGGCCCGCCGGGGCTTCGCCGCGCCGCCTCAGGGCGTCGCCGGAATCGTCACCAGCGCCTGCTTGCCGCTCTGGCTGGACTGGGCCAGGGCGATGAGGTCCTGCACCACGCTGAAGGCGAATTTGGAGTCGAAGTCGTTGTCGTCGATCCAGTAGTGGCGGCCGTCGCGGCGGATGTCGGCGTAGGCGTCGGCCGGCGCCTCGGCGCCGACATGGATGACGATCGTGGGCCGCGTCTCCTCGCCGATCAGGCCGACCGTCGGCAGCACCGCGTGGCGGGCCACGTCCTGTGCGGGCACGGCGATCTGCGCGCCGATCTCGCTGAGGATGCCCTGCACCGAGCGGGTGACGACGGCGACGCGCCCGTCCGGCTGCGGGCCGGAGCCGTAGACCAGCTCCACCTCGCGCCGGTCGCTGCGCAGCAGGCGCCGCACCAGGGCGGCGTCGGCGCGCAGCTGCGGCGGAATCCCGTCGTGCGTGTTGATCGCCAGGAACACCCGCCCGGGGCCCTGGTCGGGCCTGGCGTAGCGCACCGCGATCAGGCCCCCTTCCTGCAGGCGCCGCAGCGCGTGGATCAGCTGGAAGAAGCCGACGGTGCCCGGATAGCCGCCCGCCAGCGAGGCGCTGTTCTGCAGGTCGGTGCCGACCGACTGCACCGCCAGGCGCATCAGCAGGTCGATCGGCACGCCGCTCTGCGCCAGCGGCAGCACCACCTGCGGCGCCAGCGGCCGGATGTAGCTTTCCGCCAGCTCCTCGCCGGTGGTCGGGGTGAAAGTGAAAGTCGGGTTGGAGGTGAGGCTGAGCGAGCCGCCGAGGCCGGTGCTGCTGTTGGCGCCGGTGGCGGCCCAGCTGCCGCTGGCGGTGACCCCGGCCACCGCCGAGTGGCCGGCGATGATCTGCGTCACCGACAGGAACGAGGGCGAGTCGGCGTAGCGCAGGCTGACGATGTTGCCGAGGATCTGGCGCCGCTTGGAGGTGGTCAGCGCGCGGGCGTAGTCGACCTGGTCCTGGCCGAGCCGCTCGGCGCCGAACGAACCGCAGCCGGCGGCGCCCAGCGCCGCGAGGCCGAGCAGCAGCGCCAGGCCGCAGCGGACCGCCGCCACCCCGGCCGCGCCCGCCCGGCCCGCCACGGTCGCCCGGCGCTCAGCCGGCCGCGCGGCGATGCTGCGCCGCCCGCAGCTTGTGCGCGCCGCCGTCGGCGCGGCGCAGGTACAGCTCGCCACGCCGCATCAGCCGCGCCGCGAACACCTGCGCCGGCAGCAGCGCGCGGCCGGCGAAGCCCGGCATCGCCTGGCGCAGCGGGCCGAGCAGGGCCTCCACGGTCTCGTGCTTCACCGCCAGGAAATCGTGCGCCATGCCGGCCTGCGCCACGTCGTCGAAGTGCTGGCCGATCAGCGCGAAGGTGGTGATCTCCTCCTCGCGGATGTGCAGGCGCAGGCACTCGTCGAGCACGCGCGCCTTGGCCGACCAGCGCGCATGGCCCGGCGCCGACGAGGCCAGCTCCTGCAGCAGCAGGTCGGCCACGTGGTGCTGCTCGTAGGCCTGCAGCGGCTCGGGGTCCTCCGGCAGCTTGCGCCGCAGCGCGCGGTACACCACTTCCTCCTCGGCGCGGGAATGCGCCTGCAGCAGGCTCTGCAGCCGCCCGAAAAGCTCCAGCCGGGCGCGCGGCTCGGTGCTCGGCGCGTCGGCCAGCTCGTCCATGAGCTGCTCCAGCTTGCGGTGGTCCTGCGCGAGGGCTTCGACGATCAGCATCGGTGTTTCTCCGGCGGTCCTGTCCAGTTCAGGCCGGCGCGCGACGCCAATGGTTCCCGCCGTCCGCCGTGCGTGACGGCGCGCGGCCGCTCGCTCAGGGCGGCTCGAATGCGCCCGCCCGCTGCTCGAGAAGCAGCAGGGTCGAGCTGGCGCTGGCGTAAAGCGTTCCGCCCGCATCCAGGATCCTGCCTTCGGCGAAGGCCACCCGCTTCCCCATGGAAACCACCTTGCCTTCGGCGCGCACGCGGCCGGTGGCCGGGGTCAGGGCCCTGTGGTAGGCGATCTTCAGCTCGAGCGTGGTGCAGCCTTGTCCGGCGCCGAGGAGCGAATGGACCGCGCAGCCGATGGCCGACTCCAGCAGCGTGGCGGCGTATCCGGCGTGGACCAGACCCTGCGGCCGGCAGACGTGGGCGCCGGGCGTGCCTGCGAAAACCGCGCGCCCCTCCTCCACTTCCACCAGGTCGATCTGCAAGGCCTGGGCGATGCCCATCGGCCGCAGGTCGGCGCCGAGCAGGATGCGCAATTGTTCCAGGCCGCTGATCCCGGTCGCGCTCATGGCGGCGGCGCTCCGGCGGCAAGAGGCGGATTCATCGGCTCAGGCCGGCGTCGTCGCCAAAGCATCCTCCGCCACCGCCGCGGCCCGCTTGTTCACCCGGAACCAGATGGCGTAGAGCGCCGGCAGGAACAGCAGGGTCAGCACCGTGCCGCCGGCGGTGCCGCCGATCAGGGTGCAGGCCATCGAGCCCCAGAACACCGAGGTGGTCAGCGGGATGAAGGCCAGCACCGCGGCCAGGGCGGTGAGCAGGACCGGGCGGGCGCGCTGCACCGTGGCCTCGATCACCGCGTGGTACAGGTCCAGCCCTTCCGCCTGGTTGGCGTGGATCTGGCCGATCAGGATCAGCGTGTTGCGCATCAGGATTCCCGACAGGCCGATCAGGCCGAGGATGGCGTTGAAGCCGAACGGCTGATGGAAGGCCAGCAGCATCGGCACCGCGCCGACCAGGCCGAGCGGCGCGGTGAGGAACACCATGGTCATCGCCGACAGCGAGCGGGTCTGCACCACCAGCACCAGCAGGGTCAGCGCCACCATGATCGGGAAGATCGGCAGCAGGGCGGTGTTCGCCTTGGTGGAGTCCTCGATGTTGCCGCCGGTCTCGATGCGGTAGCCGGCGGGCAGCTGCGCAATGACCGGCGCCAGCGCCTTCTCGATTTCCATTGAAACCTCCGGCGGCTGCATCGACTCGTCGAAATCGCTTTGCACGGTGATGGTCGGGACGCGGTCGCGCCGCCGCAGGATGGGGTCCTCGGGCCGGATCTCCACGTGGCCGATCTGGCTCAGGGGAATCAGGCGGCCCGTCCGGGTCGTCAGGCTGAGGTCGCCGAGCCGCGCCGGGTCGAGCCGTTCCGGGCCGGCGCTGCGTGCTACGACGTCGACGGTGCGGATGTCCTCGCGGACCTGGGTGACCGGCGCGCCGGTCAGCAGCAGCTGCAGTTGCTGCGCCACCTCGGCCGGGCTCAGCCCGATCAGCTGCAGCCGGTCCTGGTCGAGCACGAAATGGGCGGTGGGCGTGCGCTCACCCCAGTCCTGGTTGACCTGCCGCGTGTGCGGATTGGCGCGCATGACTTCCTGCACCTGGCCGGCGATGGCCCGCAGCCGCCCGGGGTCCGGACCCATGATGCGGAAGTTGACCAGGTAGCGCTGAAACGGGCCGAAGATGAGCTGCGACACCCGCACCCGGGCCTCCGGCGCCAGTCCCTGGGCGATCCGTTCGCGCAGCCGCCACTTGAGCCGGTCGCGCGCCTCGGCGTCTTCGGTCAGGACGATCAGCTTGGCGAAGGACGGATCGGGCAGCTCGGGGTTGTAGGAGAAGAAGAAGCGCGGCGCGCCCTGGCCGATGTAGGTGGTGACCACCTTCACCTCGGGCTGCTGGCGCACCCATTGCTCGACCTTGACCGCGGCGGCGCTGGTCGCCTCGATGCTGGTGCCTTCCGGCATCTGCACCTCGACCAGCACTTCGGGCCGGCCCGAGCTGGGGAAGAACTGCCGCTTGACCAGGCTCATGCCGGCGCCCGCGACCAGGAAGGCCGCGACCACCAGGCCGGCGACCTTGAACTTGTGGTCCACCGCCCAGGCGACCAGGCGCCGCAGGCGCTGGTAGCGCGGCGTCGAGTAGATGCCGCGGTGGCCGCCCGCCACCGGCGCGATCTGCGGCAGCAGCCTGAGGCCCAGGTACGGCGTGAATACCACCGCCACCAGCCAGGAGATGATCAGCGCGTAGCCGACGATCCAGAAGATGTTGCCGGCGTACTCGCCGGCGGTCGAATGGGCGAAGCCGACCGGGGTGAAGCCGATGATGGTGACCAGGGTGCCGGCCAGCATCGGCGCCGCGGTGTGGCTCCAGGCATAAGCCGCGGCCTTGATCCGCTCGACGCCCTCCTCCAGCTTCACCACCATCATCTCGATGGCGATGATGGCGTCGTCCACCAGCAGGCCGAGCCCGATCACCAGCGCGCCCAGGGTGATGCGGTCGAACACGCGGCCGGTGACCAGCATCACCACGAACACCGCGGCCAGGGTCAGCGGCACCGCCGCGGCCACCACGATGCCGACGCGCCAGCCGAGGCTGATCAGGCTGACGATCATGATCACGCCCAGGGCGACGAAGAACTTGAGCATGAACTCGTCCACCGCCTCGCGGATGTTCACCGCCTGGTCGACCACCTTGGTGAAGCGGATGCCCGCGGGCAGGTCCCGCGCGACCTCCTTTTCCTCGGCATCCAGGGAGCGGCCGAGCTCCAGGCCGTTCCAGCCGTCCTGCATCACCACGCCGAGCACCAGGGCCGGCTCACCGTCGTGGCGGATCAGGAAGCTCGGCGGATCCTCGTAGCCGCGCTCGACCTGGGCGATGTCTCCCAGCCGCAGGGTGCGGCCGCCGGCCGCCACCGGCGTGTCGCGGATCTTGCGCACGCCGTCGTAGGCGCCGTCGAGGCGCATGAACACCTGCGGGCCGCTGGTATCGATCGAGCCGGCCGGGGTCACGGCGTTCTGCCGCTGCAGCGCGCCGAGCACCTCCTGCGGGCTGATGCCGAGGTTGGCCAGCCGCGGGTAGGAGAAGTCGACGAAGATGCGCTCGGGGCGCTCGCCCAGGATGTTGACCTTCTTGACCCCGGGCACGTGCAGCAGGCGCTGCCGCAAGGTCTCCGCCTCGCGCGTCAGCTCGCGCGGCGGCAGGCCCTTGGCTTCGAGGGCGTACACGGCAAAGATGACATCGGAATACTCGTCGTTGATGAACGGCCCCTGCACCCCTGCGGGCAGTTTCGGCGCTTCGTCGCCGAGCTTCTTGCGCGCCTGGTAGAACTCCTCGGGGACGTCGGCCGGCGGCGTGCTGTCCTTCAGCGACACCAGCAGGACGGCGATGCCGGGCCGGGTCAAGGTTTCCACGCGGTCGTACCAGCGCAGTTCCTGCAGGCGCTTCTCCAGCGGCTCGGCCACCAGGTCCTGCATCTCCTGTGCGGTGGCGCCGGGCCACGCGGCTGTCACCGTCAGGGTCTTGATGACGAAGGCGGGGTCCTCGGCGCGGCCCAGGCGCAGGAAGGCGTAGACGCCGGAGAGGATGATGGCGACGATCAGGAACAGCGTGATCGAGCGCTCGCGCACGGCCAGGGCGGAGAGATTGAAGCGGCTCATGTCAGTTGCTCGCCAGGCGCGTGGCGGCGATCCGCACGTGCTGGCCTTCGTGCAGGAAATGCCCGCCGAGGGCGACGATGGAGTCGCCCGGGCCGACGCCGCCGGAAACGATCGCCTGTTCGCCGTCGAAGCGCACGAAGGCGACCGGCCGGTACGAGACCGACGAGGACTTGCGGTCGAGCAGCCACACCCCCGGCCCCTTGCCCTCGTCGTCGATGGCACCGAGTGGGACCGCCAGGCCGGCGGCCGGCTGCGCGCCGTCCAGGTAGACGGTGACGGTGGCGCCGAGCGGCGCCCTGGCGGCGGCGCCTTCCAGCACGTAGCGCGCCTCGAAGGTGCGGGTCAGCGGGTCGGCGGCGTCGGACAGCTGCCGCAGGTGCGCCGGGTAGCGCGCCGCCGCGTCGCCGCTGCCGCCGTAGAGGCTGGCCTGCGCCGCGGAGCCCAGCGCCGGCCGCAGGGTTTCCGGCAGGTCGACCGCCGCCTCGCGCGCGCCGGCGCGCGCCACGCGGACCACGATCTGGCCGGCGGCGACGAACTGCCCCGGCTCGGCCAGGGTCTCGACCACGGTGCCGTCGGCGTCCGCCGCCAGGGTCGAGTACTCGCCTTCGTCGCGCGCCACCTTGAGCTGGGCTTCGGCGGCCGACAGCAGGGCCTGGGCGCTGTCGGCCTGGGCCTTGGCCTGGTCGTAGGCCGATTGCGAGACCGCGCCGGACGCCACCAGGCCGCGGTAGCGCGCCTCGTCGGCGGCCGCCTGCCGCTGCCGCGCCCGCGCCGCCTCCACGTTGCCGGCCTGGCCGGTGATGGCGTGGGCATAGTCGGTGCGGTCCAGGCGCAGCAGCGGCTGGCCCTGCCGCACCGGCTGGCCGGCGTCGACCAGGCGTTCGATCACCTTGCCGGAGACGCGGAAGCCAAGGTTGCTCTGCACCCGTGCCGACACCACGCCGGTGAAAGCCCGCGGCCCCTCGCCGGCGGGCTGCGCCACCGCCACTTCGACCAGCGGCTCGCTGGTCCTGGGGTCGGCCGCGGCCGTGGAGGAGCCGCAGCCGCCGAGCCCCGCCGCCGCGGCCCACAGGCCGCCGCACACCGCCATGATCTTGAATGGTGACATCGTGACTCTCCCGTGGATTTCGTTGAACCGCTGCACCGCGATCACCAGCCGCCGCCGAGGGCCCGGAAGGCGCCGACCGCCGCCCGGCCCGAATCGGCCTGCGTTTGCGCCAGCTGGTCCTGGGCGACGAGCAACTGGCGGTCGGCGTCGAGCACGTCGGTCAGCGCGATCACCCCGCCCTGGTAGGCTTCCTTCGAGGAATCCCGGGCCCGCGTCAGGGCGGCGACTTCGTTGTGCAGCTCCTGGCCGTGGGCCTCGAGCTGCACCAGCGCGGTGAAGGCGTTTTCCACGTCCTCGGCGGCGCGCAACACCGATTGACGGTAGCGGGCCAGCGCTTCGGCCTCGGCGCCCTTGGCCTGCGTCACCTCGGCGCCGACCTTGCCGAAGTCGAACACCCGCCAGCGCAGGCCGGCGGCGGCCCCGGGCTGGAAGGTCGCGGCCTTGAACAGGTCGCCCGGGTGCGAGGCCTCGTAGCCGAGCAGTCCCGACAGGGAGAGGTGCGGATAGTACTCGGCGATGGCCTGGCCGACGCGGGCGTTGGAGGCCGCCAGGCGGCGTTCCGCCGCGATCACGTCCGGGCGGCGGCGCAGCACCTCGACCGGCTGGTCGCCGGCAGGGATGGCGGGCGCGGCGGGGATGTCCTGCGGCGTCTGCAGCTCGGCGGCGGAGGTTCCCGGCTGCTGGCCGAGCAGCACGTCCAGCCGGTTCAGCTGCGCTTCCAGGTCGATGCGCAGCGGCTGCAGCGAGGCGCGGGCCTGCGACAACAGGGCTTCGGCCTGCGCCACCTCGCGCACCGCCGCCAGCCCGCGCCCGAACCGCTGGTTCACCAGGTCGAGCAGGTGCGCGTCGGTGGCGACCTGCTCGGCGGCCACGGCGATGCGCGCCTGGTCGCCGCGGATGCGCAGGTAGGCGTCGGCGGTCTCCGCCGCCACCGAGATGCGCGTGCCGGCCTGCTCGGCGACCGCGGCGTCCGCTTCGGCCGACGCCGCTTCCCGGCCGCGGCGCAGGCCGCCGAACAGGTCCAGCTCCCAGCTCGCGCCCAGGCCCAGCGTGTAATCCGACTGGTTGCGGCTGTAGCCGGGCAGATGCGAGGCGGCCTGGCCGATCGGGCTTTCCAGGGACTGGTGGATTCGTGCCGCCTGGGCATCCAGATCGGCGCTCGGCAAAAGCTGCGCGCCGGCCTCGCTGGCCACGCCGCGGGCCTGCTGCACCCGCGCCAGGGCGGCGGCGAGATCGAGGTTCTGCGCCTGCGCCCGCTGCACCAGGCGGGTCAGCAGGGGGTCGTTGAAACCCTGCCACCAGGCGTCCAGATCGGGCGCGGGCACGCTCGCGCCGCGCGCCTGCACCGCGGCGGCGGCGTGGAACCCGTCCAGCCTCGTTTCGGGCCGCCGGTAGTCAGGGCCGACCGCGCAGCCCGAAACGCCGATGCCGAAGAAGCCGGCGGCGGCCAATCCCGCCGTCAGTGCCCATCCCGCCCGTGCCGCACCGCCTCGAATCCCCATGGAAAACCTTTTAAATGTCACTTGTCATGAATGATATATTATGTGTATCATTTAAGAAGTCAAGCGGCGGCCCCGGAGGCCCGGCATGAAAGTCACGCGTGAACAGGCGGAACAAAATCGTCGGCGCATCGTCGAGGTGGCGGCGCAACTGTTCCGGGAAAAAGGATTCGACGGCGTGAGCGTCGCCGATCTAATGGGCGCCGCCGGCCTCACCCACGGCGGCTTCTACGGCCAGTTCGCGTCCAAGGAAGACCTGATGGTGGAGGCCTGCGCCGAGGCGTACGACGAAACAAGTCGGCGATGGCGCGAGGTGCTGGACCGGGCGCCGGAAAAGCCGGTGGCCGCGATGGCCTCGGTCTACCTGTCACCGGGTCATCGCGATCATCCCGGCGAAGGCTGCGTCCTGCCGGCCCTGGGCGTCGAGGCGGCACGGCAGGGACCGTCGGTCCGCTCGGCGATCACCGACGCGGCCAGGGGCCTGGTCGCGCTTCTGACCGAAGCCATCCCGGGAAGGACCGCGAAGGCGCGCCGCCAGCAAGCGCTCGCCAGCAGCGCCGCCATGGTCGGAGCGGTGGTGCTGGCGCGGACCGTCACCGACGCCGCGTTGTCCGACGAAATTCTCGAGGCCGTGCGTTCACAGCTCGCGAAGCTGGACCAGGCGCGGGCGGCGTAACGCCGGCCGGCAATTCACTCACATCGGATAAGGACTCTCATGTCGAATCAAGCAGTGGTCCTGGTCACCGGGGTGTCTTCCGGTATCGGCCGCGCAACGGCGGAACGTTTCGCGCAGAAGGGGTGCCGGGTGTTCGGCACGGTGCGCGCCCTCGCCCGGGCGCAGGCCATCCCGGGCGTGCAACTGGTCGAGATGGACGTGCGCGACGAAGCTTCGGTCCGGCGCGGGGTGCAATCCGTCGTCGATCAGGCCGGGCGCATCGACGTGCTGGTCAACAACGCCGGCGTATCCTTGATCGCGGCGGTGGAGGAAACGTCGCCGGCCGAAGCGGCCGCGCTGCTGGATACCAACGTGCTGGGCATCCTGCGCACGGCCAGGGCGGTGCTGCCGCACATGCGCGAGCAAGGCTCGGGGCGGATCATCAATATCAGTTCCGTGGTGGGCTTCCTGCCTGCGCCGTACATGGGGCTCTACGCGGCCTCCAAGCACGCCGTGGAGGGACTGTCCGAGTCGCTGGATCATGAAGTGCGCCAGTTTGGAGTCCGCGTGGTGCTGGTCGAGCCCGCCTTCACCAGGACCAACCTGGATGTCAATTCGCCGAAGGCGGCTTCATCGATGCCGGCGTACGACGCCGAACGCGACCGCGTGGCGCAGGCGATCGGCAGGTCCATCGCCGCGGCGCCGGAACCCGACGCGGTCGTGAGCACGGTCGTCGAAGCGGCGCTCGGCGCCTGGCGCATGCGCCGCCCGGTGAAGGGGCAGGCATCCCTGTTGAGCAAGCTGCGGCGGTTCATGCCGGCCGGCCCGGTCGACGCCAGCCTGCGCAAGGAATTCGGCCTGGGCTGAAACCCCGGGCCGGCCGGCGCTTCAGGCCGCGTCCAGGCGGATCTCCGCCTCGAAGCCGCCGCCCTCGCGGTTGCGGAAGTCGACGCTGCCGCCGCAGGAGGCGACGCAGCGGCGCACGATGGCCAGGCCCAGGCCGGTGCCGCCGCTGTCGCGGTCGCGCGCGGCGGCCGGGCGGAAGAAGGGCTCGCCCAGGCGCGGCAGCGCGGCGGCCGGCACGCCGGGGCCGCGGTCGCCGACGACGATCCGCACGGCACCCTCCGCCGCCGCGGCGCGCAGCTCCACCGCGCCGCTGCCGCCGTAGCGCAGCGCATTGCGCACCAGGTTGGAGACGGCGCGCTCGAGCAGCGCGTGCTGGGCCAGCACGCGCAGGCCCGGCGCCGCGTCCAGGCGCACCCGGCCCTGCGGGTCCTCGCGGCGCAGCGCCTCCCGCAGCAGCGGCTCCAGCTCCAGCGCGCCGCGCTCGACCCGCTCGGCCTGCATGTCGGCGCGGGAGAACAGCAGCAGCTCGTCGAGCAGGCGCGACATCTGCTGCGCCGCGTCCTGCACGTTGTGCAGGGTGCGCTGCTCGCTCCCGCCCAGCCGCGACTCGAGGATGCCCAGGCCCATCTGCACCCGCGCCAGCGGCGAGGTGACCTCGTGGGCGACGTCGGCGAGGAACTGCTTCTGGCCGGCGACGTAGTTGTGCAGGCGCTCGGCCATGCGGTTGACCGACTCGGCCAGCCGGCCCAGCTCGTCGCGGCGGCGGCTCTGCACCCGCGTCTCGAAGCGGCCGTCGGCGATGGCTGCGGTGGCGCGGGTCAGGCGCACCACGGTGCTGGTGATGCCCCAGATGAAGGGCGTCCACAGCAGCGCCGACAGCAGCATCACCAGCAGCGCGAACGACAGCCACTCGGTGACGCCGAGGAAGCGCAGCAGCGGCACCACGCCGCCGGCGCGCGCGTGCAGCATCAGCGGCCGCACCGGCTGGTTGCTGCGCTCCAGGGTCGCCGGGATGCGCAGCTCGTAGGCGTCGAAGGAATGGGCGTGGTCGATGGCGATGAGATTGCCGCGCATGCGCCGGTCGGGCATGGCCGGGCCGGGGCCGGCCATGCCGACCACCAGCGGGCCGGTGCCGAGGTGGAAGATCTGGTTGGCGACCGTCGCACCGGCCGGCGGCGGATCGGGCGGCTGCACCGTCACCGGGCCGTCCTGCGGCGGCCCGCCGTCGGCAGGCGGCCCCTCGGGCGGGGGCGCGCCGAAACCCTGCGCGGCGAAACCCTGTACGGCGAAGCCCTGCTCGCCGGGGCCGTGGCGCCCGCCGGGGGGCGGGCCGGCGAAGCGCGACACGAACACGCCGACCGGCCGCGTCGGCTCGAGCGAGAAGACGACGCCGTACTCGCCGCTGTAGGAGGCCAGCACCTGGTCCCAGCCGGCCTCGGGGGTCAGCGACAGCTCCTTGCCGACGCGCTCGCCGATCGACAGCAGGCGCTCGCGCACCGGCTGCGACAGCAGCATGCTCCAGCCCAGGCCGGAGCTGCCGGCGATGGCGAAGAACAGGCCGCCGATCAGCAGCAGGTCGAGCAGCAGCCACAGCAGCAGCTTGGAATAGAGGGAGCTGCGCAGCTTCATCGCAGCCTGCGGCGGCGCCGGCTCACTGCGGCCGCTCCCCGCCGTCCACCAGCATGTAGCCCACCGTGCGCACGGTGCGGATGTAGCGCGGCGCGCGCGGGTCGTCGGCCAGCTTGCGGCGCAGGCTGGCGATGTGCACGTCGATGGAGCGGTCGAACACCTCGAACTCGCGGTCGCGCACCTGCTCCATCAGCTGCTCGCGCGAGCGCACGTTGCCGCGGTAGCGCGCCAGCGCCAGCAGCAGGTCGAACTCCACCGGCGTCAGCGCCACCCGCGCGCCGCCGAGCATGGCGGTACGCGCGCCACCGTCGATGCGCAGCTCGCCGACGACGATCTCGCGCTGCGGCTCGGCCGCCGGCGCGCTGCGGGCGCGGCGCAGCAGGGCGCGGATGCGCGCCAGCAGCTCGCGCGAGGAGGCGGTCTTGGCGACATAGTCGTCGGCGCCGCCCTCCAGGCCCTTGATGCGGTCTTCGTCGCCGCCGCGCGCGGTGAGCATCAGCACCGGCAGCTGCGAGCTCTGCCGCAGCAGGCGCAGCACCTCGAAGCCGTTGACGCGCGGCATCATCACGTCCAGCACCACCAGGTCCCAGGGCTCGGCGCGCAGCCGCGCCAGGCCCTCGCCGCCGTCGTGGACCACGGCGACGGTGTAGGCCTGCGCCTCCAGGAACTCGGCCAGCATGCCCGCCAGCTTGCGGTCGTCGTCGACCAGCAGGATGCGCGCCGGCACCCGCTCTTCGGGTTTCATCGCACGGCTGTAGGATGGATTCGTGTTCATTTGATCGCTTGCCGCTCCGGAATTCAAATCGGCGCAATGCCGGCGGAAATGAAAGTGGAGGCGCCAGCGAGGCAGGGGAACTGAGTTCGCTGGCGCCCCCGCAGTGGCCGGCGCTAGGGAAGGACGCCGGCCGGCCGATCACCGTCGCCAGGGGAATGGACGGTGAGGTTCGACGCGTGCAGGCGCTTTGCCTGCCGGGACCGCTTTGTCTGTGCCGCCATCTTAGGATCGCCCGCCGCCCGCAGCGGGGGGATTTACCCGCTCTTTACAATCGCCTGGTCGCCTCTTCCCCGCGCGCGGAAGCAGGACTGCGGCGGTCAGTCGCCCGCCGGCATCGCCAGCGAGATGATCGTCTGGTCGCCGTCGCCGATGCTGCCGACCTCCGTGGCGGTGCCCTTGTCCAGGTCGAGGGTGTAGAGCGCGGCGCCGCTGCCGCTCGGCTGCAGCACGGCATAGGCGCTGTTGTCGGAGCGGACGCTGAAGCCGGCGTCGGCGGTGAAGCCGACGCCGGTGCTGCCGATGCTGTGCAGCAGGCCGTCGTCGACGCTGCCGACCGAGCCGGTGCCGGCGTCGCCGACCCGCAGCAGCTCGTGGGTGGTGACGTCGAGCGCGTAGAGCGTGGTGCTGGAGGCGCCGGACACGGCGTTGTCGTAGGCGATGGCGGCGATCTGCGGCGTCTTGCCGCTGTTGTCGTCGCCGCTGGCGAAGGCCAGCTTGGTGGCGGACTTGGCCAGGGTGCCGTCGGGATTCACGCGCAGGTTGTACTCGGTGCTGACCAGGCGCAGCTGGTCGTGCACCGGGTCGAAGGAGGCCGCCGCGCCGGACAGGCTGTCGCTGCTGAAGGCGCTGGCCGACACCACCGTGGCCACGCCGCTGTCCGGGTCGACCGTGGCCAGCTCGTTGCCGCTGGTGACGCCGTAGAGCTGCGCGTCTTCCGGGCGGTAGCCGATCTGCACCAGGCTGACGCCGGAGGACAGGCCGCTGACCGCGGCGCTGTTGTCGATGGTGCCGGGGGTGTTGGTGCCGAAGCGCAGGATCTTGCCGGTGCTGGTCAGCACGTAGGCGGTGTGGTTGTTCTTGCAGGCGGCCAGGGCCAGGGCGGCGAGCAGCAGGATGCAGCAGAGGATGGGGCGCACGCGGGTCTCCCGGGGCATTGGATGGTTCAAGCGCATGGATGCTCCTTGAAGCGGCTTCGGCGCGGGCGCGGCGTCGCGGCGTTCAGCGGCTTCCTTTTCCGAACGGCCGCTCGGCGCAAGCGCAGCGGCAGCAGCATGGCGAGCACCGGCAGCAGCGCCGGATCGAAGGCGCCGCCGGCGGACGGCGCCGCGGCGCCGGAGGTGGTTTCCGCGGCACTGCCCGAAGAGGACGAACTGCCCGAGCCGCCGCTGGAACCCGAACCCCCCGAGCTGCCGCCGGAGGCGGCCAGCCACTGGTCGGCGAGGTTGAAGCCGTCGATGCTGCCCAGGCCGGTGGCCAGGTCGTAGCCGGCGGCGGCGCTGTAGCCGAGGCTGCCGCCGCTGCCGCAGTCGCTGCTGCCGGCGGTGCAGGGCACCTGGTTGCCGCCGGCGGCGATGTCGTGGAACACGCCGCCCGACGCGGCGGCCAGGGCATAGAGGCGCGGATTGACGTTGCCGAGCGCGGCGGCGCCGGTCTTCTGCGCCAGCAGCGCCAGCACCGCGGTGAAGGCGGGCGCGCCGAACGAGGTGCCGCCGGCCACGCCGAGGGTGCCGAGGCTGTCGCGGAAGCCGTCGACGCAGCTGCCGCCGGTGCAGTACAGATAGCCGTCGTGCTCCGGGCTGGCGGCCAGCGCCAGGTCCGGCACGTCGCGCACGCCGTCGGCCGGCACGCCGCTGCCGCTCTGCCACGACGGCTTGGCGAACAGCCGGCTGCGGCCGCCGCCGGAAGCGGCCAGGCCGTAGGCCGGGGAGCTGTCGTTCCAGGCCGCTTCCGGGATGTAGGACAGGGCCGAGGCGTTGTAGCCGTCGTTGGCCGCGCTCCAGTAGTTGCCGCTGCCCTCGACGAAGCCGCTGCCGCCGACGCCGGTGACGTAGGCCGAGGACGCCGGGTAGTCCACCGCCAGGCCGTGGCTGGCCTCGCTGACGGTATCGGCCGCCGTGGAATAGTCGCAGTCGGCCGCGCCGCTGTCGCCGGAGGCGGCCACCACGGTCTGGCCCTGGGCGCCGGCCTGCTGCAGCACGCTCTCCAGCGCCGCGATGTCGCCGCCGCCGATCTCCTGCTCGCAGGCGCCGTAGCTGAGACTGATCAGCGGCGCGATGTCGTTGTCCACCGCGTAGGTCAGCGCGTCGAACACGCCGTAGTTGCCGTCGCCGCCGGTGTAGACGAAATAGACCGAGGCGTCCGGGGCGACGGCGCCGGACCACTCCAGGTCGAGGTCGGACTCGGCCTCGTCGCCGGACTCGCTCTGGATGGTCGAGCTGCCGCTGTGCGGCACCAGGATCGAGGCCGGCAGGTTGGAAGACAGGCCGGCGGCGCTGCGGAAGGCGCTGATGTCGCTGTTGCGGATCGCGCTCTGCCCCACCACCGCCAGCTTCTGGCCGGCGCCGCGGATGCCGGCGCTGTACAGCGCCTGCAGGCCGTAGACGGTGGCGAAGTCGCCCGGCGCCAGGTAGTGGCGTCCGGAGACGCCGGAGGTGAAGCGCGGCGCCGCGGCGATCCTGCGGCGCAGCGCGCGGCCGCGCGGCCGCGGCCGGAAGTCGGACAGGTTGCCCAGGCCGATCGCCACGCCGGCCAGCGCCGACGGCAGCGCGGGCGCGGTGGCGTTGGCCAGGTGGCTTTCGCCGCCGACGCGGTAGCGGTGCATCTCGGTGTGGAACGCCGCCTCGACCTGGGCCACGCTGCCGCCGAAGCTGATGCGGTTGGCGTTGCTGGCGATGCCCTCGATGCTGAAGCCCTGCGCCCGCAGCCAGGTCTGCGCCGCCGCCAGGTCGTCCTGGCTCATGCCGAAGCGCTCGCGGTACTCGGCGGGACTGAGCCAGGCGTGGTACTGCGGCGAGGCCGCATCCTGCTGCTCGCGCAGCAGCCGGTCCAGCGCCTGCTGCTGCGCGTCGGACAGGCGGAAGCGCAGGGTCAGGCCGTGCAGCACCTGCTCGCCGTCGGCGCGGCCGCGGTCGTAGCGCGCCTGCGCCTGCGGCTGCACGCCGCCGCGCAGGACCACCGCGGGGCTCAGGTCGATGACCTGCACGATGCGGCGCTCCGGCGCGGCCCGGGCGGCGGCGCAGGCGGCCGCGAGGCAGGCAGCCAGCAGGAGCCCGCGATGGGGGATGCGGCCGGCCGTTGCTGTTTTCATCTCCTCCCCGAGGGCATTCGGCCCAGGCAGATCCATTGCGACCCCGGTCCCGCTCGCACCGCGCGGGGTGTTCCGGATTCACGCCGCCGCCGCAGGCGCGGGCGGCGGCAGCATAGGCGGCGCGGCCGGCGGCGCCGCGCTCTTTTACCAATCCTTCACAAGCGCCCCGGCCTTCACTGGCACAGGCTGGTGTCGGTGCCGTTGACGCCGCCGTCGCTGGCGAACTGCAGGATGCGGTTGTTGCCGGAGTCCGCCACGTACAGCGCGCCGCCGGACGTGGCGTAGACGCCCTTGGGGCTGTGCAGGGTGTTGTCGGTGGGATTGGCGTTGGTCTGGTCGTTCTGCTGGTCGCCGTTTTCGCCGTTCTGGTCGTCGTCGTTGTAGGCGGTGTGGGTGAAGTCCTGCTGGCCGAACACGTACTCGGCTTCCGCGCCGGAGGCCAGCGAGCTGAGCGAGAACTGCAGCACGCGGTTGTTGCCGGTGTCGCCGACATAGAGGTTGGAGCCGTCGGAGTACACGCCCCAGGGCGCGTCGAAGTGCTGCGTGCCGGAGCCGGAGCTGTTCTGGGTGAAGCCGGTTTGGCCGATGACGTAGGTGGCCTGCGGGTTGTTGCCGGTGGGCACCACCGAGTAGTACAGCACGCGGTTGTTGCCGGTGTCGGCGATGAACAGGTTGCCGCGGCCGTCGGTCCACAGGTCCGAGGGCTGGTTCATCGCCATGGTGTAGCTCAGGCTGGTGGCGGAATAGGTGTCGATGCCGGCGGTGGCGGTGGTGAAGCCGGACTGGCCCAGCACGTACTGCGCGCTCATGCCGGTGGCCAGGCCCGCCATGTTGTAGATCAGGATGCGGTTGTTGTTCTGGTCGGCGACGAACAGCTTGCCGTTGGCGATCATCGCCGAGGTCGGATTGCTGAGCGTGGCGCCGGTGGGCGCGGCGTTGCCCTGGTTGGGCGAGTCGCCGTCGTAGCCGGCCTGGCCGATGACGTAGGACGCCGGCACATTGGCGGTGGGCAGCGAATCCCAGATCAGCACGCGGTTGTTGGCGGTGTCGGCCACCACCAGGTAGCTGGCGCCGTTGTAGCTGCCGATGGACACCTTGCCGGGATTGGCCAGGCCGTTGGCGCCGCCGTTGGTGCCGTTGTCGGAAAAGTCGGTGCCGCCGGCATCGCCCTGCCCCAGCTCGAAGTCGGCGGCGGCGCCGGGGCTGGCCGGCACGCTGTGGTAGCCGAGGATGCGGCTGTTGAGCGTATCGACCACGTACATCAGGCTGCCGCCCGTCGCCACCGCGCCGCGCGGCCCGCTGATGTGGCTGCTGTCGACGCCGTCGGGATTGGCGGTGGCGCTGGTGTAGACGGACTGTCCGATCAGGCCGGTGGCGAGCGGGAGGTTGTGGCAGCTGCTGCCGGAGGTGCCGCCGCATGCGGCGAGCGCGGCGACGGCGGCGAGCGCCAGGGCGCCCGACCGGGCGGGAGCTTTGATCATGACGGTTCCTTCGGTGGTGCGGCCTGCGCCGCGCGGCGCCACTTTGCGGCAGCGCCGGGTACCGTCCCGTCCGCCTTTACCAAAGTTTTACAAGAGCCGTGCGCGCCGCGACGTAAAGCTCCGGTTAATTCCGCCGCGCCGCGGCGCCGGCGCTGCTAACAATACGCGGCCGCTCTTCGCCCGGGTCCCGTGCCCCGCCGATGTGGGTTGTTGCTCCGTGACGATGACCCTCCACCGGACCCGGCGAAGGCGGCACCTTCCGCCCTGCCCCTTCACCCGATCCATGAGCGTCCATCGATCTCCGCGCCCGGTCCTGCGCCTGCTGCTGCTTTGCGCCGTCCTCGCCACCGCGGCCCGCGCCGGCAAGGACGGCGCGGTGGTCACGCTCAACCTCAAGGAAGCGGATATCGCCACCCTGATCGCCACCGTCAGCGAGGTCACCGGCAGGAACTTCGTGGTCGACCCGAGGGTGAAGGGCAAGGTCACCGTGATCTCGTCCAGCCCGATGGACGCCGACGCGGTCTACGCCACCTTCCTGTCGGTGCTGGCGGTGAACGGCTTCGCCGCCGTGCCGGCCGGCGCCGCGATCAAGATCGTGCCGGACGCCAACGCGCGCAGCGAAGCCGGCGACCTCGCCGGCGCCGCGGCCGGCGACGAGCTGCTGACCCGCGTCATCGACGTGCGCAACGGCTCGGCGGCGCAGCTGGTGGCGGCGCTGCGGCCGCTGGTGGCGCAGTCCGGCCAGCTCGCCGCCATCGCCTCCAGCAACAGCCTGATCGTCTCCGACCGCGCCGCCAACGTGGCGCGGGTGGAGCGCCTGGCGGCGGCGCTGGACCGCAACGGCGACCGCGCCGTCGAGCTGGTGCCGCTGCGCAACGCCGCCGCCGACGACCTGGTGCGCAGCCTCAGCGCGCTGCTGCAGCAGAACCGCCAGGCCGACGCCGGCGCGGCGCAGCCGGTGGTGATCGCCGACGCGCGCAGCAACAGCGTGCTGGTCGGCGGCGACCGCGCCGGGCGCGACCAGCTGCTGGCGCTGATCGCCAGGCTCGACCAGCCCACGCCGAACGAGGGCGACACCCAGGTGATCTATCTCAAGTACGCCGACGCCGACACCCTCGCCGCGGTGCTCACCGGCAACCAGCCCGCGGCGAGGAGCAAGCCGGGAGGCGGCTCGATGTTCGGCAGCTCCTCCGACGCCTCGTCCTCCAGCGGCCTGGGCTCGCTGTCGAAGGCCGCGTCCGCCTCGTCCGCCGCCGGCGGCAGCGCTTCCCCGGCGCAGATCGGCGGCTACGGCGACAGCAGCAATCCCGGCCTGCGGGTGATCGCCGACCGCGACACCAACGCCCTGGTCATCACCGCCCCGCCCAAGACCCTGCAGCAGCTGCGCCGCATCATCGAGCAGCTCGACATCCGCCGCTCGCAGGTGCTGGTCGAGGCGATCGTCGCCGAGGTCAGCGCCGACAAGTCGAGCGAGCTGGGCCTGGACTGGCTGGCCTACAACCCCAACGCCGTCGCCGCCGCCGGCATCCTCAACTCCAGCACCTCCAGCGCGCTGTCCAGCGCCGCCAGCGCCCTCTCCGGCTCCAGCAGCAGCACCCTCAGCACCAGCACCCTGGCCGGGGCCGCCGCCGGCGTGCTCGGCAGCGGCGGCACCGCCCTGCTCGGCACCAGGACCGGCAACGGCTCGATCTACGGCGCCCTGGTCAAGGCGCTGGCCAGCGACGCCGCCACCAACATCCTTTCCACGCCCTCGCTGGTGACCCTCGACAACGAGGAGGCCAAGATCGAAGTCGGCCAGAGCGTGCCGGAGCTGACCGGCAGCTACGCCAACAGCGGCAGCAGCAACAGCTCGGTCAACCCGTTCCAGACCATCGACCGCGAGGACATCGGCCTCAAGCTCGGCATCACCCCGACCATCGGCGAAGGCGACACCATCCGCCTCAAGCTGGAATTCGAGAACTCCACCATCGCCAGCGGCACCGCCGGCACCGCCAGCCTGATCACCAACAAGCGCACGGTCAGCAATACCGTCAGCGTCGAGGGCGGCCAGGTGCTGGTCATCGGCGGCCTGATCGACGACCAGCTCAACGACAGCGCCACCCGCATTCCCGGCCTGAGCAGCATCCCCCTGCTCGGCAGGCTGTTCCAGTCGCGCAGCACCAGCCGCACCCGCCGCAACCTGATGATCTTCCTGCACCCGGTGATCCTGCGCGAGCGCGGGCAGAGCGACTGGTACACGCAGCGCAAGTACCAGGACACCCGGCGCGCCCAGGTCGAGGCCTCGAACGGCCCGGCGCCGGCGATCGGCGGCCGGCCGCCGGTGCTGTACCGCTGGGAGGACCTGCCGGAGCAGCAGGCGCTCCCCCCTGCCGCGGGCGGCAAGGGCGAGCGGCGCTGAGTCCCCGCGCTACCGCACCGACAGCTGCTGCGACGCCGTCGTCACGTTCTGCGCGTCGCCGTCGGTGGCGGTGATGGTCACGGTGTGCTGCGCGCTCAGGCCCAGGGCCTGGCCGGCGGTGAGGCCGCCGCTGGAGACGCTGGCCACCGTGCTGTCGCTGGACGACCAGCTGACCTGGCGCGTGATCTCCTGCGTCACGCTGCCGCTGTCGTAGGTGCCGACGGCGTGGAACTGCACCGGCGTGAGGCTGCCGGCGCCGACACCGGCCGCATCCTGTCCCGCCGGGCAGGCGCTGAAAGCCGCGTCCGGCTCGGTCCAGCAGACGCTCACGGCCTGCAGGCTCGCCGCGACCGTCGTGACCGCCAGCGAGGGCGCGGTGTAGGTGGAGGCGCCGCCGCTGAAGCTGGCGCCGATGATGCTGCCGCCGGCCGCCGCCGCGCTCAGCGTGTAGCCGCTGAAGCTCGCCACGCTGTCATTGGACGAGCTGAGCGTGGACTGGCCGCTGAGATCCTGGGTGGCTCCGTCGTCCAGGGTGGCGACCACCCGCATCAGCTCGCTGTTGCCGACGACCAGCTGCGGGTTGCCGCTGAACTCCGGCGCGATGGCGATGCCCTGGATGTGATGCACGGTGAAGCTCAGCTGCGTCGCCGGATCGGCCGCGGTGCCGAGGCCGCAGACCGGCAGGCTCGCCACCACCGTCAGCGGCGCGCTGCCGGCGCCGACCGCGCTGATCGCCCCGCTGGCGCTGATGGTGGCGACGCTGGGGTTGGGCGCGAGCAGGCTCCAGCCGGCGTAGTCGCCGAGATCGGTCTCGACGCCGTCGAGCCGGGCGGTGAGCTGCAGCTGCTGCGTGGTGCCGATGCCCAGCTCGAAGCTGCCGCCGTCCGGCACGACGTCGTTGCTGCCCCGCTGCATCTTCATGGTCAGGCCCTGCGGCGTGCCGGCGCTGACCGCCGTCTGGGCGCGGATGCCGTCGTAGTCGGCAGTGATGACGGCGCTGCCGGACCCGACCGGCACCAGGGTGCCGGCGGCATAGTAGCCGCCGCCCGGCGCGGCGATGTCGCCGTTGCTCACCGCCACCGCGCCGGCGTTGGAGCTGCTCCACTGCACCCGCGCGCTGAAGTCGCCGGCGGAGCCGTCCTGGAAATACAGGGTCGCCGACAAACGCTGCGGAATGCACTCGAACACGCGCAGGCTGACCAGGCCGGAAGTCTGGCTGGGCGTGCTGCCGGAGGCACCGAGCACCAGCAGCTTGGGCGCGTTGCCCTGGCCGGTGGCGCCGCCGCAGGCGCTGAGCAGCACGGCGCCGAGGCACAGGGTGGCGCGCCACGGCGGCGGAAGGGGCGGATGGCGGTTCATGCGGGACCTTGCAGGCGCGGGATCGCGCGGGCGCATCACGCTAAGGCCCTCGCCGCCGCCGGCGGCGCAGATTTACAGAGGTTTTACAAGCATCCGCCCCTCCGCCGCCGCGCGCCGGAAGGCATGGCGGCAGCTAGCGCGGCCCGTGCCGCTCGTAGCCTTCGGCGCCGAACAGCTCCGCCCGCCGCTGCGCCTCGCCGACGCTGCGCATGTAGTCCTGCCACTCCGACCATTGCGCGGGCGTCAGCTGGGTGGCGATGGCGCGCTCGTAGCCGGCGCGCGCCTTCATCTCGGCGCCGTTGAGCTCGGCCCACTGCGCGGCGAGGGCGTCGACCTGCTGCTCGAAGTCCGGGGCGGTACGGTCGAGCTTGTGCCACTGCGCCACGATCTCGCGCGAGCGCTTGCCCAGCGCGACCAGCTGGCCGTTGCGGCTGTCGTAGGCGTTGAGCACCGCCAGGCGCTGCGCGTCGCTGGCCTTGACCTTGGTCAGCGCCGCCAGCATCAGCCGCTCCGGCGTCGAGGCAAGCTCGGGGCGCTGCAGCTCGGGGTCTTCGGCACAGGCCAGCAGGATGGAGGCGAGCAATGCCGCCGCCACGATGCGCATGATGCTCAAGTCCGGGTCTCCGTATCAGTGTCCGATCATTGCGCGGCGCGAGCGCCCCGCGCAACGCGCCGGGCCGCCTGCCGCGGTTGAGCACGATAAACCCTCTGTCGGGAATTCGTAAAAATCGCGGGCGATGCGGCGGGGCCGGCGATCATGCCTTTGGTGAAAGACTCGTGTAAGGAGTGCGCGCGTCCGCCGGCCGGGGAGCCGTGGCAGGCGGCTGCGATGAACCTGCCGGTACGCCGGGGCCGGTACGCCGGGCCGGGGCGCCGGCCGGGCGCGCTCGGGCCCATGGCCCCAGCCGGAACGCCGCCTTTCAGCGCCCGGCCGCGAGCAGGCGTTCGAACTGCGGCAGGCGGTCGGCGCCGAAGAAGGCTTCCTCGCCCCAGAACCAGTACGGCGAGCCCCACACGCCGCGCTGCGCCGCCTCGGCATTGGCCTGGCGCAGCGCCGCCTTGGCGGCTTCGGCCTCCAGCGCCTGCCGCGCCTCGTCCGCGGACAAGGGCGCGGCCAGCGGCGCCAGCACCGCGGCGTCGCCGAGGTCCAGGTTGTCGACGAAGTAGGCGCGGAACACCGCGTCGGTGAACTCGCCGCAGCGTTCCGGCGCGCGCGCCTCCAGCGTGTAGTACAGCCGCGCCGCGGCGTGGCTGGATTGCGGAAAGCGCGGCGGCAGGCGGAACGGCAGGCCGTAGTAGGCGGCGGAGCGGTTCATGTCGTGCCGCATGTAGCGGCTCTTGGCCGGCTGCTCCGCGGGCGGCGGCATCCCCAGCTCCTTCAGGATCGCCCACAGCAGCACCGGCCGGCGCCGCAGGCGCAGGCCGTGGCGCTGCGCCAGCGCGCCGATGGCGCCGTGCGCGAAATAGGCATACGGCGAGGCGAAGTCGAAGTAGAAATCGACCGTGTCCGGGGCGCTCATCCGTGCACCGCCGGCGAAGGGCCGAGAGCGCAGGCGGCGCGGTACTCCTCCACCAGGCGCGCCACGATCTGCGCCACCGGCGGGACGTCGTGGATCGTCGCCACGCCGTGGCCGGCGGTCCACAGGTCGCGCCAGACCCTGGCCTTGCTGTCGGTGAGCACGCTCAGGTCCGGCGCCTTCGGCGGCAGGGTCGCCGGGTCGACGCCGTGCTGCGCCAGCGAAGGCTTGAGGAAGTTGCAGCCGATGCCGGACAGGCGGTCGGTGTAGACCAGGTCGTCGACGCCGGCCGCGACCAGCATCTGCTTGTACTCGGCGCTGGCCTGCGACTCCTGCGCGGCGATGAAGCGCGTGCCCATGTAGGCGAAGTCGGCGCCCAGCGCCTCGGCCGCGCGCACCTGCCAGCCGTCGTTGATCGCCCCGCCCAGCACCAGGCAGCCGTCCCAGAACTCGCGGATCTCGCGCACCAGCGAGAAGGTGCTCTGGGTCGAGGCATGGCCGCCGGCGCCGGCGCCGACGCAGACCAGGCCGTCGACGCCGGCCTGCGCCGCCTTGCGCGCGTGCGCCGCGTTGGTGACGTCGCTGAACACCAGGCCGCCGTAGCCGTGCACCGGCCCCACCACCTCGCCCGGATGGCCCAGCGAGGTCAGCACCAGCGGCACGCGGTGCCGCACCACCACCGCCAGGTCCTGCAGGAAGCGCGGGTTGGTGCGGTGGACCACCAGGTTGACGCCGAACGGCGCCACCACCGCCTGCGGGTGCGCCGCGCGGTGCTGCTCCAGCTCGCCTTCCAGTTGCAGCAGCCACTGCTCGAACTGCTCCGCCGGGCGCGCGTTGACGTGCGGGAAGGTGCCGATCACGCCGGCCTTGCACAGCGCGGCGACCAGCGGCGGGAACGACACCAGGAACATCGGCGCGCCGATCACCGGCGCCACCAGCTTGCCGCGCAGGCTCTGCGGTACGGCCATCTCAACCCCCGGTGACGCTGTGGCCGGCGACCCAGCCGAAGGTCATCGCCGGTCCCAGGGTGGAGCCGGCGCCGGGATAGGCGCCGCCCATCACCGAGGCGGTGCAGTTGCCGGTGGCGTAGAGGCCGGCGATCGGCCGGCCGGCGGTGTCCAGCACCTGCGCGCGCTCGTCGATCACCAGGCCGCCGTTGGTGCCGATGTCGCCGGAGTGGATCGGGAAGGCGTAGAACGGCGCCTGGTCGATGGGGGCGAGGTTCGGGTTCGGCGTCACCCTGGGGTCGCCGTAGTAGCGGTCGTAGGCGGCGTCGCCGCGGCCGAACTGCGGGTCGCGGCCGTCGCGGGCGCCGGCGTTGAAGGTCTCGACGGTGCGCCTGAGCGCCTCCGCCGGCACGCCCATCTTGCCGGCCAGATCCTCCAGGGTGCGCGCCTTGAGCAGGATCGAGCGCACCGCCCTGGGCAGGATCCAGTCGGGGAACTTCGGGATCACCGGTCCCATCGGGTACTTGCTGCGGTAGCGCCGGTCGAACACCGCCCAGGCGTGCGGGCTGCCGGCCTTGACCATCTCCTGCGCCGAGATGTGGTACGAGGCGGCCTCGTTGTGGAAGCGCTCGCCGCGCGGGTTGACGATGATGTTGCCGGGCAGCGCGCGCTCGTAGGTGCACAGCCGCGCCGACTCCTCGCCCGGGATCCTGAACACCGGGGCCCACCAGGCGGTGCCGAGGTTGCGCACCGCCGCGCCGGCTTCCTGGCCGATGCGGATGGCGTCGCCGGTGTTGTAGGGGTGCGCGCCGGTGTAGGCCGGGTCGGGGCTGCCGGGCAGGTGCTGCCCGCGCATCTGCGCGTTGCGCTCGAAGCCGCCCGCCGCCAGCACCACGCCCTTGCGCGCCTGGATGCGCTGCGGCCGGCCGTCGCGCTCGATCACCGCGCCGGTGACGCGGCCGTCCTCGGTGACCAGCGACACCAGGCGCGTGTTCAGCCAGATCGGCACGCCGCGCCGGTTCAGCGACAGGCGCAGGCCGCCGACCAGGGCGTTGCCCAGGGTCAGGAAGCGGTCGCGCGGCGAGCGCAGGCGCTGCGCGATGTCGCCGTAGTAGCGCCACATGATCTTGAGGAACACCTTGATCCAGCCGGCCGGCCGGTTGAGCAGGACGTGCGCCTCCATCAGGGTCCAGTTGATGCGCCCGAACAGGTTCGCCGCCTTGGACGAGGGCCGCAGGATCTGCACGTCCTCGCCCAGCACCCGGCCGTCGAACTCCACCGGCATGTGGGTGCGCCAGCCCTGCTTTCCGCCCGGCAGCTCGGCGTGGTAGTCGGTGTAGGGCACGCTCATGAAGCGCACCGCGGTGTTGGCCTGGACCCAGTCGAGCATCCTGGGGGCCTGCTCGACGTAGGCGCGGATCAGGCTGTCGGGCACGTTCGGCGCCGCCAGGGCGCGGATGTAGCGGAAGGCGTCCTCCGGCGAGTCCTGCAGGCCCGCGGCCAGGGCCAGGCTGCTCATCGGGATCCAGATGGCGCCGCCGGACATGGCCGAGGTGCCGCCGTAGAGCGGGCTCTTCTCGATCACCACCACCTGCGCGCCGCGGTCCGCCGCCGCGGCGGCGGCGACCTGGCCGCCGGCGCCCGAACCCACCACCAGGACGTCGGTGTGAAGGTCCCAATTCTCTCCAGCCATCTGCTCCCCCTTGCTGTTTTTGCCGCCGGGGCCCATCTTGAAGGAAGGCCCGGCGTTTGATCTCGCACGAACGGAGTAGCAGGGAGGACCTCCCGGGAGCGGCTTTTTTCCGGGTTCCGCCGGGACTTCGGGCCTCGTTTCCGCCACAGCGGCACCCGCTTCGCATCCCGGGCATATTCACGGAACTTTCACGCCCGGATCACCGTCAGGACAGACTGCAGCCGCAGACTGTGCAACAACCATCGTTCCCGCCGGGAAGTACCGGGCCGCAACGGAACGGCATCATCCTTGCGAGGACCTTGTGGCCACACGGAAGAACGCCATGAAGCATGCAACGACCGGCGAGCCCCTGGGCGCGGTGGATCGCGCCTGGCTCGAGATGGATACCCCCTGCAACCCGATGGTGATCAGCGCCATCTTCCAGCTGGAGGGGCCGGTGGACGCCGCGCACCTGCAGAAGGTGATGGTGGAGCGGCTGTTGCGCTATCCGCGCTTCCGCCAGCGCATCGACCACAGCCAGGGCCAGCCGCGCTGGGTCGACGAAAAAGACCTCGACTACCGCTATCACGTCCATGTGCGCCGCCTGCCCCGGCCACAGGGCGGCGGGGGCGCCGGCGAGCGCGAGCTGCGCAAGGCGATCTCGGCCGAGGTGTCGCGCGAACTGGACCACGCGCGGCCGCTGTGGCGGCTGCTGCTGTTCCCCAGCGCCAGCGGGCCGGTGACGGTGCTGTTCCGCGCCCACCACGCCCTGGCCGACGGCATCGCCCTGGTGACCCTGCTGATCGACAGCACCGACAGCGGCTTCCAGCGCGCTCCCGCCACCCTGCCCGCGGCCGAGCCGGTGCAGAGCACGGCCGGGCCGCTCGGCGGCCTGATCGACGCGCTGGGGCTGGTCAATTCCGGCCTGGTCAGGCTGCGCGCGCTGGCGCGCAGCCGCGCCGGGCGCATCGAGCTGGTGCGGCACTACCAGCAGGGCCGCGACGCCATCGCCGCGGTGCGCAACGTGCTGGCCCTGCCGGAAGACAATCCGCCGCAGCTGCGCAAGCCGCTGTCCGGCCGCCGCGGCGTGGCCTGGGCTGACGACCTGCCGCTGGATCCGCTGCGCCGCCAGGCGCGCCTGCTCGGCGTGCGCGTCAACGACCTGCTGATGGCCGCGCTGGCCGGCGCCTTCGCCCGCCAGCTGCACCACACCAGCGCCGCGCTTCCGCTCGACCAGAACCTGCGCATCTCGGTGCCGGTGAACCTGCGCAGCGGCAAGGGCCGCCAGCTCGGCAACCACTTCGGCCTGGTGCTGCTCGACCTGCCGGTGGGCGAGCCCGACCCGGCGCAGCGCCTGCGCACCGTGGCGCGGCGCATGAACCAGCTGAAGGAATCGCCGCAGGCCCATGCCACCATGCTCGGCCTGGCCGCCGCCAGCCACCTGCCGGTGCCGTTCGAGCGCCGCCTGGTCAGCCGCATCGGCGCCAAGTCGGTGGCGGTGGTGTCGAGCCTGCCCGGGCCCAAGCGGCACGTGCGCATCGCCGGGGCGCGCATGCGCAACCTGGTGTTCTGGCCGCCGCAGTCCGGCGGCATCGGCCTGGGCCTGAGCTTCTTCAGCTACGCCGGCCAGCTCAGCTTCGGCATTTCCGCCGACCTGGCCCTGCTGCCGCACCCGCGCGGCCTGCTCGAGGCCTTCCGCGGCGAGCTGGAGCTGCTGCTGCAGCTGAGCACCCTGGCGCCGCCCGAAGCCCCGGCGGAGCCGGCCGACGAGCCGCTGCCGGACGTGGCCGGGCTGCAGGTCAAGGCCGCCTGAAGCGGCGGAGGAACGGGCGCCCGGCCGGGCCGGCCGGATTCAGGTTTGCGGCGGCGCTGCCGCTATGGAGGTGATGCCACCGTGCTGACCCACCATGCCGATTTCCTCCTACACGCCGCTGCTGCGGCGGCTGCGCGCCTGGCGCTTCTCGCCCTCCGCCGCGCTGCTGTACCTTGACCTGCACGACCTGCGCGGGCTCAACGCCCTCGACCCGGTCGCCGCCGACCGGCTGATCGCAGCCGTCGGCAAGGCCGCCGCCGCGTGGGCCGGCGATGGCGGCATCGGCCTGCGCCTGTGGAGCAACGAATACGTGGTGGCGCGCGCCATCGACCATCCGCAATCGGCGGTGGAGGAGGCGCGCGCCCTGCGCGAGCGCCTGCTGTCGCTGGCGGTGCCCGGCCTGCCGCCGGCCTGGACCCTGAGCCTGTCGATCGGCGTCGCCGTGGTCCGCCCGGACGCCGACTGGGAAACGGCGCTGCGCCAGGCGGTGCTGGCCTGCGGCACGGCCAAGCGGCGCGGCATCAACCAGATCGTCGCCGGCGCCGCCGGCGTCCAGGAGCAGCGCAATCACCTGATCCGCGGCGACTACGTCGAGGAGTTCCGCCGCATGCTCGCCGCCGGCGAGCTGACCATGCACCCGCAGCCGATCGTCGACGTGCGCAGCGGCAGCCCGCGCCCGGCCAAGGCCGAGTTCCTGATGCGGATGGAGAAGAACGGCGTGCACATGCCGCTGCCGCGCGGCATGATCGAGTCGCTGGAACGCTCCGGCGTGGTGGCCGAGCTGGACAGCTACTCCTCCGCCTTCATCCTGTCCTGGCTGCAGGAAAACGCCGCGGCGATGCGCCGGCTGGAGAGCGTCTCGATCAACCTGTCGGCCAAGTCGGTGGCGGACGGCGAATTCATGTACCGCCTGTTCAGCGACGTGCGCGGCGCGCGCCTGCGCCACAACGCCCTGTGCTTCGAGATCACCGAGACCACCGCGGTGGAGCACCTGGAAGTGGCCTCCGAGGCGATCGGCGAGCTGCGCAAGCTCGGCTGCACCTTCAGCCTCGACGACTTCGGCTCGGGCCTGTGCTCCTTCGGCTACCTGCAGTCGCTGCCGGTGGACGAGGTGAAGATCGACGGCCGCTTCGTGCGCGACATCGCCGTCGAGCAGTCCTGCCGCGAGATCGTCAACGCCATCCACCAGATCGCCCACGCCACCGGCAAGAAGACCACCGCCGAGTTCGTCGACGACCGCCGCAAGCTGGAGGTGCTGCGCGAGATCGGCGTCGACTACGCCCAGGGCTACCTGTTCTATCCGGCGGTGCCGCCGGAGAAGCTGCTGGAGCTGCTGGAACTGGATTAGGGCTAACGCTGTTTCGATCGCTGCGTTCCCCCGGGCAGCCGTCTGCGGCAACGCGCCGGCGGCCATCGGCCGCCGCCGCCTCCTCAGAACAGCTCGACGCTGCCTTCCTGCATGGTCACCTGGGTCACCGGCTTAGCCGCCGGCTGGCGCCAGTCCTCGGCCGGGCTGGCGGGCGCCGGCAGGGCCGGCGCGTGGGCGCCGAGCAGGCGGGCGGCGTCGGCCTGCGCCGCCAGCAGGCGCCGGGCGTGGCGCTCGGCGGCGGCCAGGGCCTGCACGCTGATGTCCTCGAACTGCAGGCAGCGCACCGCCTGGCCCACCGCCTGGCCGATCTGCTCGCCGGCCGTCGCCACCTCGCGCATGCCCTGGCTGAGTTTGCGGTCGACCTTCTCGATCTGCGCCAGCAACTCGCCGACCTCGGTCCGCGCCTGCTGGCTGGTGCTGCTGTCGCGCGCGGCCAGCGCGCCGACGGTGTCGCGCACCGTGGCGATGGCCTCCTTCGAGCTGGAGACCAGCTTGCGGATCTGCTCGTTGAAATTGTTGGAGCGCTCCGACAGGTTGCGCACCTCTTCCGCCACCACGGCGAAGCCGCGCCCGGCCTCGCCGGCGCGCGCCGCCTCGATGGCGGCGTTGAGCGCCAGCAGGTTGGTCTGGTCGGCGATGGTCCTGACGTCGCCGAGCAGCTCGAAGATGGCGTCGAAGTGCTTCACCATCGCGTCGATCAGCTGCACGCTGGTGCCGCTCTGGCGGCTGGCGTCGGCCAGCACGTTGACCAGGCCCTCCATCAGCTGGCCGGTCTTCTGCGCGAACTGGCGCACGCCGCCCTCGTCCTGCTCGTTGCGGTTGACGATGCTCGAGGCGGCGGCCTCCTGGGCGCGCGCCTGGCGGTTCATGTTCTCGAAGCTGGCGCCCAGCTCGCGCGCGGCCTGCTGCACCAGGCCGCGCACGCGCGCGACCTCCTGGTTCACGCCCTGGGCTTCGACGGCCAGGGCCGTGCCCAGGTCTTCCAGGGTGCGCACGCTGACCCGTTCCCGCTCGCGGGCGCGCGCCAGCTCGCCGCCGACTTTCCAGGTGGTCCACAGCCAGGCGGCGAAGGTGGCGGCCAGCAGCAGCCAGTACAGTTCCGGCGGCGTGGCGTAGAGCCGCGCCAGCAAGGCGGCCAGCGCCAGCCCCAGCGGCGGCAGGAACGGCTTGTAGATCAGGGTATGCATAGGACTTTCTCGGACGGGGGCCGCTGAGCCCTTAGCGGCCGGCGGCGGCGTTTCTTGAAGGAGGGGGGGAATCGACGGCGGCGGCCAGCGCCAGCAGGCGCTCCGCCACCGCCGGCAGGGGCACGACCTGCTGCGCCGCGCCCAGCTTCACCGCGGCGCCGGGCATGCCCCAGACCACGCTGCTGGCCTCGTCCTGGGCCAGGGTGGCGGCGCCGGCGCGCTGCATCGCCAGCAGGCCGCGCGCGCCGTCCTCGCCCATGCCGGTGAGCAGGGCGCCCACGGCATTGGCGCCGGCCTGCTCGGCCACCGAGCGGAACAGCACGTCGACGCTGGGGCGGTGGCGGTTCTCCGGCGGCGCCTCGCTCAGGGCGCAGACGTAGCGCGCGCCGTTGCGCCGCAGCAGCAGGTGGCGGTCGCCCGGCGCGATGTAGACGTGGCCCGGCACCACCTGCTGGCCGTCGCGGGCCTGGCACACCGCCATCGGCGAATGCCGGTCCATGCGTTCGGCGAAGGGGCCGGAAAAGGCCAGCGGAATGTGCTGCACGACGAGCACCGCCGGCGCGTCGGCCGGCATCCGCTCCAGCACCTCGCGGATCGCCTCGGTGCCGCCGGTGGAGGCGCCGATGGCGATGATCTTCTCGGTGGTGCCGAACGGGCGTCGCCCCCGCACCGCCGGCGCCGCGGCCGCGGCCGTGCGCTGGCGGACGCGCGCCGACGCCGCCGCGCGGATCTTCGCGGCCAGCTCGCCGGCATAGGCCGCCATGCCGCGCGCCAGGTCGAGCTTGGGCTTGGTGACGAAGTCGACCGCGCCCAGCTCCAGCGCCTGCAGGGTGACCTCGGCGCCGCGCTCGGTCAGCGAGGACACCATCACCACCGGCATCGGCCGCAAGCGCATCAGGTTCTCGAGGAAGGTGAGGCCGTCCATGCGCGGCATCTCCACGTCCAGGGTCAGCACGTCGGGATGCAGCTGCTTGATCAGGTCGCGCGCGACATAGGGGTCCGGCGCGGCGCCGACCACCTGGATGTCGGGTTCGGCGGCGAGGAACTCGGCCAGGATCTGGCGCATCAGCGCCGAATCGTCGATCACCAGCACGCGGATCGGCGTCGCCGTCACGAGAACAGCTCGACTTCGCCGGTCGCCGGGGTCTGGCGCAGGCGGCGCTGGTACAGGGTCTCGTTGTCCACCACTTCGGCCTGCGCCGCCGGCAGGCGCCGCAGCATGACGCGGCCGCTGCGCGGGAAGTAGTGCACGCGGCGCGGGCAGATGTCGCCCAGGTCCTGCGCCAGCACCGGCACGCCCTCGTCGGCCAGGTAGCGCAGCACGAACGCCGCGTTGCGCTCGCCGACGTTGCTGCTGCTGAGCGAAGCCAGCACCGCGCCGCCGCCGAACACCTTGGCCTCGAGCCGGCCGCGCGAGGCGCCGCGCTTGAGCAGTTCGTTGATCAGCACCTCCATGGCGTAGGCGCCGTAGCGCGCCGAGCCGCCCTCGCCGATCTCGCTGTCCGGCAGCATGAAATGGTTCATGCCGCCGACGCCGGCAAGCGGGTCGCGGATGCAGGCCGAGACGCAGGAGCCGAGCAGGGTCACCAGCATGACTTCCTCGGCGGTGACGATGTACTCGCCGGGCAGGACCTTGAGCGCCTGCGCCTCGAAGCGGTTGTCGTAGTAGCCGCCGAGGACGCGGTCGCGGATCTCCACCGCCTGCCGCGCCTTGCGCATGGCGTACATGTCAGTGCCTCCGCTCGACGTGGGCGTAGACCGTGCGCCCCAGCGGGCGCAGCAGGTCGGCGGCGTGGAAGAAGCTCTCCGAATGGCCGGCGAAGAACAGGCCGTCGCGCGCCAGCAGCGGCATGATCCGGGCCAGGATGCGGTATTGCGTCGGCTTGTCGAAATAGATCATGACGTTGCGGCAGAACACGGCGTCGAACGGCCCGCGCAGGTTCCACTGCGGGTCGAGCAGGTTGAGCGGGCGGAACTCGATCATGCGGCGCAGGCCCTCGACCACCCGGCACTGCCCCTCGTTGGCGCCGGTGCCGCGCAGGAAGAAGCGGCGCAGCCGCTCGGGCGACAGCTTCTCGGTGCGCTGCATCGGGTAGATGCCCTGCTGCGCGGTGGCCAGCACCTGGGTGTCGATATCGGTGGCGAGCACCCGCACCGGCGCGTCGAAGCCGCCGAAGTGCTCGACCGCGGTCATCGCCATCGAGTACGGCTCCTCGCCGGTGCTGGCGGCGGCGCACCACAGGCGCAGCGGCTCGCGCCCGAGGCGCCCGAACAGCTGCCGCAGGGTGTCGAAATGGTGCGGCTCGCGGAAGAACGCGGTGAGGTTGGTGGTCAGGGCGTTGGTGAAGGCCTGCCACTCCGCCTCGTCCGAGCGCTCCAGGAAATCCAGGTACTCGCCGACGCTGCCCAGGCCGTGCTGCCGCACCCGCCGCGCCAGGCGGCCGTAGACCATGTCCTCCTTGCACGGCGACAGGGCGATGCCGGCGCGCTCGCGGATCAGCTCGCGCGCCCGCTCGAAGTCGCGCTTCGAGTAGGCGAATTCGCGCAGGGCCGCGGTGGCCGTCATGGTTCCCCGGCGGCGCGGTCGGGCGGCGCGCGCCGCGCCGCCGCCGGGCGCGCCGGCGCGACGGGGGCGACCACCACCGGCACCACGCCGGGCATGCCGCTCAGGCTGAGGCCGTAGTTGGCGAAGCCGCGCAGCGCGGACGCCAGCCAGCAGGGCGAACGGGCGATCCACTCGACAGTGTCCATGCGATGCCTCCCTCGTCTGCCGTCGTGCTCAGAACTCGGTCCACTGCTGGTCGGCCGGACCGGGGGCGGGGTGGCCCTGGCCGTTGCCGTTCAGCGCCGGACGGCGCCGCTCGACCACGGCCGGCTTGGCCGGCGGCGGGCGCCGCCCCGCGGCCGCGGCGCGCTCCACCGCCCGCTGCGGCTGCGCCGGCGCGGGCGGCGCCGCGGCGGTCTGGCCGAGGTTGAAGCGGCTGACCGACTGCGCCAGGCTGCCGGCCTGCTCCTCCAGCGAGCGGGCCGAGGCGGTCGCCTCCTCCACCAGCGCGGCGTTCTGCTGCGTGACCTCGTCCATCTGCGTGATGGTCTGGCTGACCTGCTCGATGCCCTGGCTCTGCTCCTGGCTGGCCGCGCTGATCTCGGCCATGATGTCGGTGACGCGCTTCACGCTGGTCACGATCTCGTCCATGGTCTTGCCGGCCTGCTCCACCAGCATGGTGCCGTTGCCGACTTTCTCCACCGAGTCGTTGATCAGGGTCTTGATCTCCTTGGCGGCGCCGGCCGAGCGCTGCGCCAGGCTGCGCACCTCGGCCGCGACCACGGCGAAGCCGCGGCCCTGTTCGCCGGCGCGCGCCGCCTCCACCGCGGCGTTGAGCGCCAGGATGTTGGTCTGGAAGGCGATGCCGTCGATGACGCTGATGATGTCGACGATCTTCTTCGACGAGTCGTTGATCGCCGCCATGGTGGTGACCACCTCGCTCACCACGTGGCCGCCCTTGGAGGCGACATCGCCGGCGCCGATCGCCAGCTGGTTGGCCTGGCGGGCGCTCTCGGCGTTCTGCTTCACGGTGCTGGTCAGCTGCTCCATCGACGAGGCGGTCTCCTCCAGCGAGGCGGCCTGCTGCTCGGTGCGCGACGACAGGTCGTTGTTGCCGGCGGCGATCTCGCTCGCCGCGGTGCCGATCAGGTCGGACGCCTGCTTGATCTGGCCGACGATGCGGGTCAGCTGCATGATGGTGCTGTTGGCGTCGTCCTTGAGCTTGCCGAACGTGCCCTTGTAGTCGCCGGACATCTGCTGCGTGAGGTCGCCGCCGGCCAGGGCGGTGAGCACGCGGGCCACGTCGTCCAGGCCCTGGCCGCTGGTCTGCAGCAGCTGGTTGATGCTGTCGGCCAGCTGGCGGAAGAAGCCGTCCTTGCCGTCGACGCTGATGCGCCGGCTGAAGTCGCCGTCGGCCGCCGCCTGCACGATGCCGCCGACCTCGGCCTCCACCGCGATCTCGGCGGTGCGGTCGAGCCACTCGACCACCGTGCCCAGGCGCTCGCCCTGCGGATTGATGATCGGGTTCACGGTCAGCGCGAAGACGCGGCCGCCGACCTTGATCTGCGCGCGGTAGGTGTCCCGCAGGTTTTCCAGCACGCGCTTCTGGTGCTCGGGATTGCGGTGGAACTGGTCGATCGAGCCGCCCATGATGCGGCGCAGGTCGAAGCTCGGCAGGTCGCGGCGCAGGTCGGCCTCGGCCTTGCCCAGCATCTCCATGATCGACTTGTTGACGTACATGATCTCGCGGTTGTTGTTGGCGATCATGACGTTGGTGGTGACGTTGTCGAGGGCGTTGCGGATGCGCAGGTTCTCGTCGGCGGTGCGCTTCTCGCGCTCGGCCGCGGCCAGTTCCGCCGTCATGTCCTTCCATTCGACGACGATGCCCAGGCGCTCGCCGCCGCCGCCGACGATCGGGTTGAGAATCAGGTTGAAGGTGCGGCCGCCGATCTTCAGCGTGGCCTTGTGGGTATGGCTGAGCTTGTCGAGCAGCCCGCGCTGGTAGGACGGGTTCTTGTGGAACACGTCGATGTTGGAGCCCAGCACCTTGGAGGCGGAGAAGCCCGGCAGGTCCTTGCGGATGTCGGCTTCGGCCTCGGCCAGCATCTGCCGGATGGAATCGTTGAGGTAGACGATGTTGTAATCGCCGTCGGCGACCATGACGTTGGTCGCCACCACGTCGAGGCCCTGCTTGATGCGGGCGGTTTCGGCGGCCTGGCGCCTTTCGCGCTCGGCGGCGGCCAGCTCGGCGGTCATGTCCTTCCACTCGACCACATAGCCGAGGCGGCCGCCGGCCTCGTCGTTGATCGGGTTGAGCAGCAGCGAGAAGGTGCGGCCGCCGATGGCGAGCTTGGCGTTGTGGGCGGTCTGCAGCCGGGCCAGCAGGCCGCGCTGGTAGGCCGGATTCTTGTGGAAGCGGTCGATGTTGGTGCCGACCACGCTGCTGGCTTCGAACGCGGGGACATCCTTCTTGATGTCGGCCTCGGCCGCGGCGAGCATGCGCCTGATCGATTCGTTGACGTAAACCACGTTGAGGTCGGCGTCGGCGACCATGACGTTGGTGGCCACCACGTCGAGGCCGCGCTTGACCCTCGCCATCTCGGCGGCCTGGCGCCGCTCGCGCTCGGCGCTGGCCAGCTCGGCCTCCTTGGCGGCGGTGATGTCGATGGCGTACTTCACCACCTTGTAGGCTTGTCCGGAAATGTCCAGGATCGGGCTGTAGTTGGCCTGCAGCCAGATCTTGCGGCCGCCCCTGGCGATCCGCTGGTATTGCCCGGAATCGAATTCGCCCCGTCCCAGCTTTTCCCAGAAGCGCCGGTACTCCTCGCTGTCGCGGTAGGCGGGATCGACGAACATCCGGTGATGCTGGCCCTCGATCTCGGCCAGGCTGTAGCCCACCGTCCGCAGGAAGTTGTCGTTGGCCCGCAGGATGCGCCCGTCGAGGGAGAATTCGATGACCGCCTGGGCGCGGCTGATGGCGGCGACCTGCCCCTGGAAGTCGGTTTCCTGCAGCTTCTGCCGGGTCACGTCGGTGGCGTAGACCAGGATCTCGAAGGTGCGCCCGTCCACGCCCACCACGGCGTTGAGATTGGTCTGGAAAACGACGTCCTCGCCGCTTCTGCTCCTGACGCGAAGCTCGACCGCCTCGGAGCCGCCGGCGCGCAGGTTGTCCCAGATCCTGCGGTAGGCCTCGCCGGAATGGAACGACTCCGGCAGCAGCTGCTTCAGCGGGGTGCCGACCAGCTCGGCTTCCGAGTAGCCCAGCGGGCGCAGGAAGTTGGCGTTGGCGCTGAGGATCACGCCGCCCAGGTCGAGCCGGTACATCGCCCGCAGGCGCGCGGTGGCCTCGATGCGCGCCCGCAGCTCGGCGGCCTCCCGCGCCAGCGCGGCCGTCGGGCCGGCGGCCTTGGCCGGAGCCGGGCGCGACCGGCGCGGGGCGGGCTTGGACTTGCTCTGGACTTTGCTCTTGGTGCTCATGGGACGTGCTCCTGGAGTCAGTGCCGCACAGAATCGCCGGCTGCCTCGGGCAGCAGGGCCATGTCCTGTGAGCTGAGAAGTTTTTCGATGTCGAGCAGGATCAGCATGCGCTGCTCGACGGTGCCGAGGCCCGAGATGAAGCGGGTGTCGACCTGGCCGCCGAACTCCGGCGCCGGGTGCATCTGCTCAGCGGCGAGCTGGATCACGTCGGAGACGCTGTCGACGACGACGCCGACCACGCGGCGGGCGATGTTCAGCACGATCATCACGGTGAGGCTGTTGTACTCGGCCGAGCCGAGGCGCAGCTTCAGGCGCAGGTCCACCACCGGCACGATGGCGCCGCGCAGGTTGACCACGCCTTTGATGAAGTCGGGGGTGTCGGGGATGCGGGTCACGGCGTCGTAGCCGCGGATCTCCTGCACCTTGAGGATGTCGACGCCGTATTCCTCGGCCCCCAGGGTGAAGGTGAGGAATTCGCCGCCGGCGGCGACGGGCGCCGCGCCCGTGGCCGGCTGGATCGTGCTGTGGACCTGGCTCATGCGGCCATGCTCCTTGAAATTCCCGCTAGGCGGCCGCGGCGAGGCTGGTGCTGCGCACCATGCCCGCCGCGTCCAGGATCAGGGCCACGCGGCCGTCGCCGAGGATCGTCGCCCCGGAGACTCCGGCCACGCGGCGGAAATTGTGTTCCAGGCTTTTCACCACGACCTGCTGCTGCCCGACCAGCTGGTCGACCAGCAGGGCGGCCTTGCGCCCCTCCGCCTCCAGCACCACGACGATGCCGGCCTGCGGCTCGCTCACTGCGCCGGAAATGCGGAACAGGCTATGCAGCGGCACCAGCGGCAGGTATTCCTCGCGCACCTTCAGCAGGGTGCCCTGCCCGGCCACGCTGCGCAGCTGGGCGGCCTGCGGCTGCAGCGACTCGACCACGCAGTTCAGCGGCACGATGAAGGTCTCGTCGCCGACCGCCACCGACATGCCGTCGAGGATCGCCAGGGTCAGCGGCAGGCGGATCGCGACGCGGGTGCCGGCGCCGGGGCGCGACTCCACCTCGACCCGCCCGCCGAGCGCCTCGACGTTGCGCTTGACCACGTCCATGCCGACGCCGCGGCCGGAGATGTCGCTGACTTTTTCGGCGGTGGAAAAGCCCGGCGCGAAGATCAGCTGCCAGACCTCGGCATCGCTCATCGTCTCGCTCACCGCCAGGCCCTGGCTGCGCGCCTTGGCCAGGATGCGGGCGCGGTCCAGGCCGGCGCCGTCGTCGGCGACCGCGATCACGATCATGCCGCCCTGGTGGGCGGCGCTGAGGCGGATGCTGCCCTCGGCGCTCTTGCCGGAGTCCAGGCGTTGCTGGCAGGTCTCGATGCCGTGGTCGACGGCGTTGCGCACCAGGTGGGTGAGCGGATCGGCGATCTTCTCGATCATGCTCTTGTCCAGCTCGGTAGCCTCGCCCTGCGTCTCCAGCCGCACTTCCTTGCCCAGCCGCGCCGCCAGGTCGCGCAGCATGCGCGGGAAGCGGCTGAACACCGCGTCGATCGGCAGCATGCGCGTGGCCATCACCGCTTCCTGCAGCTGGCGGGTGTTGCGGTCCAGCTGCTGCAGGCCGGCGAGCAGCTTTTCGTTCTGCACCGGGTCCAGGCCGCCGGCGTGCTGCGCCAGCATGGCCTGGGTGATGACCAGTTCGCCGACCAGGTTGATCAGCGCGTCGATCTTGGCGGTGCCGACGCGCACCGAGCCGCCATCGGCCGGCGCAGCGTCCGCCGGCCGTGGTGCGGCCACGGCCGGGGCGCTGGACGGGGCGGCCGCGACGGCGGCGCCTTCCGCCTCGACCTGGAGTTCGCACTCGCCTTCCACCCAGGCGAAGACGTCGAGCACGTCGGCGCGCGCGCGGGAAGTGCGCAGGCGCAGATTCCAGGCCAGCAGGCAGGATTCGGGGTCGCAGGCGGCGAAGTCCGGCGCGGCCGGCAGCTCGCACTGCGATTCGAGCCGGCCGAGGGCGGCCAGCTCGCGCAGGATCAGCAGTGGGTCGTTGCCGCTGCGGAACAGCTCCGCGTGCGGCGCGAAGCGGATGTGGAAGCAGCTCTCGCCCGCCGCCGCCGGCGCGGCGACGGGCGCGGCCGGCGCGGGCGCCTGCTGCAGCTGCGCTTCCACCTCGGCCTGCACCGCCGCCACCGCGGCGCTGTCCAGCGGCGTGCCGTCGCGCGCCGCGGTCAGCAGCAGGCGCAGCGCGTCGGTGGCCTTCAGCAGCAGGTCAACCAGCGGCGGCGTGACGGCGCGCTTGCCGCCGCGCAGTTCGTCGAGCAGGGTTTCGACGTGATGGGTGTAGGCCGCCACGGCGGCGAAGCCGAAGGTGCCGGCGCCGCCCTTGATCGAGTGCGCGGCGCGGAACACGGCGTGCAGCGCCTCGCTGCCGCCGCTGTCCAGCCGCAGCAGCTCGCGCTCCATCAATTCCAGGCCCTCGAAGCTCTCTTCGAAGAAACTGCGGTGAAACCGGGCGAGATCGATGCTCACGGAGCGGGTCCTAGCCGAGGACGCGCTTGACGGTGCTGAGCAGCTGCTCCGGGTTGAACGGCTTGACCAGCCAGCCGGTGGCGCCGGCGGCCTTGCCCTCCTGCTTCTTCTCCGGGCCCGATTCGGTGGTGAGCATCAGCAGCGGGGTGAACTTGTACTCCGGCAGGCCGCGCAGGGCGCGCACCAGGCTGATGCCGTCCATGTTGGGCATGTTGACGTCGGCCAGCACCAGGCCGAAGCGCTCCTTCTGCGCCATGCCCAGGGCCACCTGGCCGTCCGGCGCCTCGGCCACGTCATAGCCGGCCGAGGTCAGGGTGAAGGCCACCATCTGCCGCATCGAGGGCGAGTCGTCCACCGCCAGCACGCGGGTCATGCCGCACCCCGCGCGATGCGCAGCAGGCTGGCCGTGCCGAGCAGCTCGGCGGCGGATCGCAGGGTGGCGGAAGGCCGGGCGAACTCGACCTCGCGGCCCTCGGCGCGGCGGTCGCGGCAGAACAGGCAGAACAACTGCATCGCCGCGGTGTGGACGCGCTCGACCTCGTCGGCCTCGAGCACCACGGTGTCGGGCTGTCCCAGCAGCGGCTGGAGGTCGGCCTTGAGCGCGGCGACGGATTCGATTCCGAGCTGGGCGGGCAGGCGCAGGGCAGCGCTGCCGACACCCGATTCAGTGGTTTGCATGGCGGTTCCCTCTGGCACTTCCGGCTAGCGGCCCGCAGGGCCGGCGGCTTTAGGGATGTCCTACGCGGCCGCGATGAGCGGAGCAGAACGGGGGTGCGAGCGGCGCACGGCGGCCGCCTAGGCCGCGGCGGCGCGCTGCGCCAGCTGGTCGGCCTCGAGCAGGGTCAGCAGCAGTTCGCCGCGGCGCACGATGCCGCGCACCAGCGTGTCCGGCTCGCGGCCGTGGATCGGCGGCGCCGGCTTGATCGCCCGCTCGGCGACGCTGCACACCTCGGTGACGCTGTCGACCCGCAGGCCCAGGGTGTCCTTGCCGGAGTCGGCCACCACCACGGTGCGGGAATCGGCGCTTCCGCCGGTGGCAAAGCCCAGGCACAGGGCGGGATCGACCACCGTGACGATGCGGCCGCGCAGGTTGATCACGCCCAGCACCGCGCGCGGCGCCCCGGGCACCGGCTCGATCTCGGCGGAGACCAGCACTTCCTGCACCTTGCGGATGTCCAGGGCATAGCTCTGCCCGCAGAGCCGGAAGCCGACCCAGCGGCCGAGCACGCCGTCGTCGCGGCGGCCGAAGCTCGGGGCGCTCACGGCTGGCCCGCCGGCGGGGCGGCGCCGGCGGCCGCCGCCGGCGGGGTCGCGGGCGTGCCTGCGGCCGCGTCGCCGCCCGGCGGCGCCGGGTCGGCGGCCGGTGCCGCCGCCGGTGCCGCCGCCGGTGCCGATGGCTGCGCCGCGGCGGCCGGCCCGATCGGCAGCGGCTGGCCGGGGTCGGCCAGCACCACCAGCACCACGCGGCGGTTGTGGTTGCGCCCCTCGGCCGTGTCGTTGCCGGCGGCGGGGCGGTATTCGCCGAAGCCCTCGACGCTCATCCGCTTCGGATCGACGCCCTGCTCCATGAACAGGTGCACCACGCTGGCGGCGCGCGCCGCCGACAGCTCCCAGTTGGAGGCGAAGGTATTGGTGTGGATCGGCACGTCGTCGGTATGCCCTTCGATGCGCAGCGGATTGGGGAAGGGCTTGAGGATCGCCGCCAGCCGCGCCAGCACGATCTGGGCCTTGTCGCCGATGCCGGCCGAACCGCTGGCGAACAGGATGTCGGTGCGGATCTCGATTTCCAGCTTCAGCTCGGTCTTGCGCACCACGATCAGCTTGCGGTCGATCAGCGGCCCCATCGCCTTCTCCACCGCGTCGGCCATGCGCTGCAGCGCCTCGCGCGATTTCTGCTCGGCGTAGCCGGTGGCGCCGGAAGGCGCGCTCTGCTGCTGCGCCAGCCGGGCCTTGTCGCGGCCGGGCAGCACCACCGGGGTGCGCAGGTCGCGCATGTCGCCGGCCAGGGTCTGCTCCACCGCGTTCTGCTGCAGCACGTTGATGGTCTGGTCGGTGTTGGTGCCGCTCTGGCGGTGCGTGCCCAGCTGCACCGGCTTCATCGACTTGGGCGGGCCGCCGAAGGCCTGCGACAGCGCGTCGGACAGCACGCGGTACTTGCCCTCGTTGACGGCGGAGATCGAGTACATCACCACGAAGAACGCCAGCAGCAGCGTGATCATGTCGGCATAGGGGATGGCCCAGGCCTCGTGGTTGGTGTGGTCCTCGTGTTTCTTCTTCTTCGCCATGGGGAGAATCAGCCCTTGTTCGTCGGTGAGCGGTCGTCGGCAAGAGCCGCCGCCGGCTTGCCGGCCGCGGTCGGGCGCCGGCGGCCGTTCAATGCAGGTACCCCTGCAGCTTGGCCTCGATGTTGCGCGGGTTCTCGCCCTGCGAGATCGACACCAGGCCCTCGATCACCATCTCGCGCACCCGCGTCTGGTCGGCGATGACCGCCTTGAGCTTGGACGCGATCGGCAGCATGAACAGGTTGGCGGTGGCGATGCCGTAGATGGTGGCGACGAAGGCGGCGGCGATGCCCGCGCCCAGCTTGCTCGGATCGGCCAGGTTGGCCATCACCTCCATCAGGCCCATCACCGCGCCGATGATGCCCAGGGTCGGGGCATAGATGCCCATGCCCTCGAACACCTTGGCGCCGGCCAGGTCGAAGTGCTCGCGGTTGCCCATCTCCACGTCGAGCGTGTTGCGGATCACGTCGGGCTCGGCGCCGTCGACCAGCAGCTGCAGGCCCTTCTTGATGAACGGATCGGCCTCGCCCTCGGCGCTGTTCTCCAGCGCCAGCAGGCCCTGCTTGCGCGCGGCATTGCTCCACTCGACGATGCGTCCGATCAGCTCCCTGGGGTTCTGCGCCGGCGGCTTGAACACCCAGCGCAGGATCTTCAGCGCGTGCTTGAAGGTGGACATCGGCGTCTGCACCATGATCGCGGCGGTGGTGCCGACGAAGACGATGACCAGCGCCGCCGGCCCCCACAGGGCGCCGGGGCCGGTGCCGTGCAGCATGCCGCCGCCGAAGATGGCGACGAAGGCCAGGCAGACGCCGATCAGGCTGAGCAGGTCCATCGCGGGTTACTCCAGTTCCGCCGCGGCGCGCGACACGCCGGGCAGGTCGAGAATCAGGGCGACGCGGCCGGAGCCGGTCACGGTGGCGCCGGCCAGGCCGGCGAGCCCGCGCAGCAAGGCGCCGAGCGGCTTGATCACCACTTCCTCGCGGCCGTAGACGCGGCTGACGATGAAGCCGATGCGCTCGCTCTCCATCTGCGCCACCACCACGTGGCCGCTGGGCGGCTGCGCGCGGCCCGGCTCGAGCCAGCGCTGCAGGTCGATCAGGCGCAGGGTTTCGCCGCGGTACAGCACCACCTGCCAGCGGTCGAGGCGCCGCAGCCGCTGCGGGTCCAGCACGAACACATCCAGCACCGGCGCCAGCGGCAGGGCCAGCACGCGCTCGCCGATGCCGACCATCAGCGCCGGCAGGATCGCCAGGGTCAGCGGCACGCGGATGCGGATGTCGGTGCCGAAGCCGGGGCGCGAGTCGATCTGCACCGAGCCGCCGAGCGCGACAATGGCCGACTTGACCACGTCCATGCCGACGCCGCGGCCGGACAGGTCGCTGACCTGCTCCTTGGTGGAGAAGCCGGGCAGGAACACCAGCTGCAGGCACTCGGCCGGCGTCAGCGCCGCGGCGGAGGCGGCGTCGATCGCGCCCTTCTCCACCGCCTTGGCCCGCAGGCGCTCGGCGTCGATGCCGGCGCCGTCGTCGGAGACGGTGATGAGGATCTGCTCGCCGGCCTGCTGCGCGGCCAGGCGCAGCCGGCCGGCGGCGGGCTTGCCGGCGGCCAGGCGCCGTTCCGGCGTCTCGATGCCGTGGTCGACGCTGTTGCGCACCATGTGCAGCAGCGGATCGGCCAGGGCCTCGACCAGGTTCTTGTCCAGGCCGGTGTCCTCGCCCGCCAGCTCCACCTCGACCTGCTTGCCGAGCGCGCGCGCCACGTCGCGCGCCACGCGCGGGAAGCGCGAGAACACCTTGCGGATCGGCTGCATGCGCACGCGCATCACCGCCGACTGCAGGCCGCGCGTGATGTGGTCCAGCTCGGCGGTGGCGCGCGCCGCGGGGCTGTGCGCGTCGCGCGCCACCAGCGTCTTCATGCGGTTGCGCACCAGCACCAGCTCGCCCACCAGGTTCATCATCGCATCCAGCGCCGCGGTGTCGACGCGCACGCCGTTGTCGGCGGGTGCGGCCGGCCTGGCGGGGCTCTCCGGCGGCGGTGGCGGCGCGGCGGCCGGCGCGGCCGTAACGGCCGGCGCGGCTGGCGCGGGCGCCGCCTGCCCGGCCTGGTACTGGTCGAGCAGGGCTTCGAATTCGTCGTCGCTGATGGCGTCGCCGGGCGCCGCGGCGGCCGTTGCGGCGGCGGCAGGCGCGGCCGCCGGGCGCGGTTCGCGCGCGGCGCGGCGCAAGCCCTCGACCAGCGCCGCCGGCGCGGCCGGCAGGGCCTGGCGCTCGGCGGCGGCCTGCAGCATGCGCTGCAGCAGGTCGGCCGCCTGCAGCACCTGGTCCATCAGCGCGGCATCCAGCGCCGTGGCGCCGCTGCGCAGGGCGTTGAACACGTCCTCGGCGGCGTGGCACAGCTCGACCATCGGGTGCAGCGCGAGGAAGCCGGCGCCGCCCTTGATGGTGTGGAAGCCGCGGAACACCGCGTTGAGCAGCTCGCGCTCGCCGGGATTGCGCTCGAGCGCGACCAGCTGCTCGCCGAGCTGGGCGAGCAGTTCGCCGGCTTCGGCCAGGAAGTCGGCGCGGATGCTCTCGTCGTGATCGACCGGCGTGCTCATGGATCGCCTCAGAAACCCAGGCTGGCCAGCAGGCGGTCGGCGTCGCCCTGGTCCGCGGCGGTCATGCCGGGAACGGCCGGGCCGGGCAGCTCCGGCTGCGCCGTCGCGGCGGGCGCCGGCGGCAGCTTGCCGCCGAGCAGCTCCAGCAGCGTGGTCTCGGCGTTGCGCAGCAGGCCGATGACGCGGCGGATGATCTGGCCCGACAGGTCCTGGTATTCCTGCGCCTGGGCCAATGCGGTCAGGGTGGCGCGCAGGCGCGCCTCGGCGTCGCCGGCGGCCTCGCAGCTGCCGCGCAGCTCGGCGGGGTTGACGAAGCCGGCGCGCTCCTGCAACCGCTCCAGGCAGGCGCGCACGTCGGCCAGGCTGTCGGCCACGCCGCGGCCTTCGTCGACCAGGTCGAGGGTGCGGTGCGCCGCCTCCTCGGTCATGCGCACCACGTGGTCCAGGCGCAGCACGGCGTCGGGCATGTCGCTGCCGGCCACCTGCCCCAGGCGCGCGTCCAGGCCGAGCTGGCGCAGGCCCTCGTGCAGGCTGCGCGTCAGCCGCGCCACCCCGGCGTAGAGCGCGGCCTCTTCAACCGGCGCGGGCGCCGGGCTGTTCACGCCGCCGCCCCGACGGCGCGCTGCGCCATCTTGTCCAGCTTCTCCTTCAGCGTCACCGCGGTGAAGGGCTTGATGATGTAGCCGTTGACGCCGTTCTTGGCGGCCTCGATGATCTGCTCGCGCTGCGCCTCGGCGGTGACCATCAGCACCTTCAGGCCGGACAGGCGCGCGTCGGCGCGGATGTTCTTGAGCAGGTCCAGGCCGGTCATGCCCGGCATGTTCCAGTCGGTCACCACCAGGTCGAAGCTGCCGGCCTGCAGGGCGGCCCAGGCGGTCTTGCCGTCGTCGGCCTCGGTGGTGTTGGCGTATCCCAGGTCGTGCAGCAGGTTCTTGACGATGCGGCGCATCGTGGAGAAGTCGTCGACGATGAGGATCTTGATTTGCTTGTCCAAGGCTAGGCTCCGGCCTGACGGGTGTCGTTGAAAGCGGATGAAAACGGGAGGTTCATGAGCGCGCCGCCGCCTCCCTCCATTCGGCCAGGCGCGCGCGCAGGCGCAGCAGGGCCTGGCCGTGGATCTGGCAGACGCGGCTCTCGCTGACGTCGAGCACGGCGCCGATCTCGCGCAGGTTCAGCTCCTGCTCGTAGTACAGCGACAGCACCAGGCGCTCGCGCTCGGGCAGGTTGCGGATCGCCTCCGCCAGCTCTTCCTGGAATTCGCTGTGCTCCAGTTCCTGCTGCGGGCCGGCGCTGCCGTCGGGCGCGTCGAGGTCGCTGTCGTCCTCGCCGCCGCGCGGGCTCATCGACAGCACGCGGCACTGCGCCGCGTCCTGCAGGCTGCGGTAATACTCTTCCAGCTCGATGCCGAGCCGGCCGGCCACCTCGCCGTCGCGGGCCTCGCGGCCGGTCTCCTGCTCGATGGCGTGCATCGCCGCGCTGATCTCGCGCTGGCGCCGGTGCAGCGAGCGCGGCGCCCAGTCGCCGCGGCGCAGCTCGTCGAGCATGGCGCCGCGGATGCGGATGCCGGCATAGGTTTCGAACGAGGCGCCGTGGGCGCCGCTGAAGTTGCGCGCCGCCTCCAGCAGGCCGATCAGGCCGGCCTGGATCAGGTCGCCGGCGTCGACGCTCGGCGGCAGGCGCGCCATCAGGTGATAGGCGATGCGCCGCACCAGGTCGCTGTGCCGCTGTACCAGCTGGGTCTCGTTCACCGGCGGCTCGGTGAAGAACTGCGGCTGCGCGCTCACACCGGCACCGCCGCGGGCGAGCGGTGCACCAGGCGCTCGACGAAGAATTCCAGGTTGCCGCGCGGACCGGGCGGCAGGCTCCAGCGCTCGGCCTTGGCGGCCAGGTCGGCGAAGGCGCGGGCGGAAGGACTGTTCGGATAGGCCATGGACACCGGCAGCTGGCGGCGCACCGCGCGCTTGAGCCACTCGTCGTGCGGCACGCTGCCCATGTAGTTGAGGGTGACGTCGAGGAACTTCTCGGCGACGCGGCGCAGGCTCTCGTAGATGTCCTTGGCCTCGGCGGCGTTGTGCGCCTGGTTGGCCAGCACCTGGATGCGGCGGATGCCATGGTCGCGGTTCAGCACCTTGACCAGGGCGTAGGCGTCGGTGAGCGAGGCCGGATCGTTGGTCACCACCACGATGACCTGCTGGCTGGCCTGGCTGAAGGTGATGACCGAGCCGGCGATGCCGGCGGCGGTGTCGACGATCAGCGTGTCGAGCGGACGGCTCAGCTCGCTGAAGGCCTGCACCAGCCCGGCGCTCTGCACCGGCGACAGCTCGGCCATGTGCTGCTTGCCGCTGGAGGCCGGCACCACCATCACTCCGGCCGGGCCTTCGAGGATGGTCTCCTCCAGGGTGCACTTGCCTTCCAGCACATGGGCCAGGTTGCAGCTGGGCTGCAGGCCGAGCATGACGTCGATGTTGGCCAGGCCGAGGTCGCCGTCGAGCAGCATCACGCGCTTGCCGGACTGGGCGATGGCCACGGCGAGGTTGACCGAGACGCTGGTCTTGCCGACGCCGCCCTTGCCGCTGGTCACGGCGATGACGCGCACCGGCGGCGCCGGCTTGAGCAGGCGCAGGCCGCTGGCCTGGTTGGGATGGATGTCAGGCATGGATCGAGGACGCCTTGGCGGTGGGATTGGCGAAGCGCATGGCCAGACTTTCGTCGTCCAGCGCCTTGGGAAGCGCGCGCGCCAGCTGGGTGGCGCAAAGCACCAGGCGGTCGGCGTGGGCCAGGTGCAGGTCTTCCGGCACGCGCTGGCCGTGCGCGACATAGCTCAGCGGCAGGGCGTGGCGGATCGCGGCCGACAGGCAGGCGCCGATGCAGCCGGCCTCGTCGATCTTGGTGAGGATGGCGCCGGCCGGCTTGAGCGCGGCGAAGCGGCGCACCACCTCGTCGGGATTGGCGGCGTTGGCCGCCAGCACCACGTAGCTGCGCAGCTTCGGGCCCAGGGCGGCGAGGCGGCCGACCTGCTCCGGCAGGTTGCGGTCGCGCTGGCTCATGCCGGCGGTGTCGACCAGCACCAGGCGGCGGTCGGCCAGCTGCTCCAGCAGCTGCCCCAGGTCCTGGCTCGGCTGCAGCGCGTGCACCGGCACGCCGAGCAGGCGGCCGTAGCTGTGGATCTGCTCCTGCGCGCCGATGCGGTAATGGTCCAGCGTCACCAGCGCGACGTCGCGCGGCCGGTTGCGCGCGGCGAAGCGCGCGGCGAGCTTGGCGATGGTGGTGGTCTTGCCGGCGCCGGTGGGGCCGACCAGGGCGATGACGCCGCCTTCCAGCACCGGGTCCGGCGCACCGATCGGGATGCGCCGGGCCAGCAGCGCCTGCGGCAGGTAGCGGGCGCGGCCGGCGTCCACCTCCGGCGGGATTTCGTCGGCGATGGCGCGGGCCAGGTCGGCGTCGAGGCCGAGGTTGCTCAGCGCCTTGAGCACCGCGACGCGGCGCGGCTGGCTGCGCTTGAGCTCGTTCCAGTACAGGCCGGAGAGCTGCTCCTCCAGCAGCCGGCGCATGCTGCCCAGCTCGCGCTGCATCGAGGCCAGCTCCTGCGCCGGGGCGGCGGCCGCAGCGGGCGCCGCCGTCGGCGCCGCGGCGGGCGGGTCGTCGGCGCGCGGGCGGCGCGGCTTGTCCGGCGGCGGCGGCGCCGGGTCGGCCGGCGTGGTCGGGCGCAGCGCCTGCTGCGCCAGCGCGGCGTCGTAATCGGTGGCGGCGACGACCTCGATGCCGCCCGGCACGCGGCGGTTGGACAGGATCACCGCATCCGGCCCCTGCTCCTCGCGCACCTGGCGAATCGCTTCGCGCATGCTCTTGGCGACGAAACGCTTGATCTTCATCGACGCGCCACCTCGAACGTCACCTGTTCAATTCTTGTCATGCAATGGCTCCCACCATGCGGATCGGCCGGTCTTCCGGCACCTCGTCGTAAGCCAGCACGTGCAGGTCCGGCACGGCCTGCCGCGTGAAGCGCGCCAGCATCGGCCGCAGCACGCCCGGCACCAGCAGCACGGCCGGCTGGCCGCTGCGGGCCTGGCGCTGCGCCCCGTCTGCGATCGATTTCTGCATGCGCTCGGCCAGTCCTGGTTCCACCGCGGCGGCGCCGCCGGCGAGGCTGTCCTGCAACACGCGTTCCAGCGCCGGCGCCAGGGTCAGGACCGGCAATTCGCCTTCCGCGCCAAGGTCCTGGACGATCTGCCGGCGCAGCGCCACGCGCACGGCGGCGGCCAGCGCGACGGGTTCCTGACTCCGCGGCGCGGCTTCCGCCAGCGCCTCGGCGATGCCGCGCAGGTTGCGCACCGGCACGCGGTCGGCCAGCAGCAGGCGCAGCACGCGCACGAAGGTCGACAGCGGCAGCAGCTTGGGCACCAGGTCCTCGGCCAGCTTCGGCGCCGAGCGCGCCAGCGCGTTGAGCAGCTGCTGGCCCTCGTCGTGGCCGAGCAGCTCGGCGGCGTGTTCCTTGATCAGCTGCGACAGGTGGGTGGCGACGACGGTGGCGGCGTCGACCACGGTATAGCCGAGGGTCTGGGCGTGGTCGCGCTGGCCGCGCTCGATCCACACCGCATCGAGGCCGAAGGCGGGGTCCTTGCCGGCGATGCCGTTGAGCGCGCCGTAGACGCGGCCCGAATTCAGCGCCAGGTCGCGCTCCGGATGGATCACCGCGCTGGCCAGCGGCACGCCGTGCAGCAGCACGCGGTAGGAGTTGGGCGGCAGCTCCAGGTTGTCGCGGATGTGGACCGGCTGGATCAGGAAGCCCAGCTCCTGGGTCAGCTTCTTGCGCACGCCCTTGATGCGCGCCATCAGCTCGCCGCCCTGGCGCACGTCCACCAGGGGGATCAGGCGGTAGCCGACCTCCAGGCCCAGCACGTCCTGCGCCGCGACGTCGTCCCAGCTCAGCTCGGCCGGCTTGGCCGGCGGCGGCGCCGGGGCCGGCGCGGCGCCGGCCCGGGCGCTGCGCTGGTGGCGCAGCCAGGCGATGCCGCCGCAGATCGCGGCCAGCGCCAGGAACACCAGGTTCGGCATGCCCGGCACCAGGCCGGTGATGCCGAGCACCGCGGCGGTGATGACCAGCACCTTGGGCTGGCCGAACACCTGCGCGATGAGCTGCTTGCTCATGTCCTGGGCGCGCGAGATGCGCGTCACCAGGATCGCCACCGAGGTGGACAGCAGCAGCGACGGCACCTGGGCGACGAGGCCGTCGCCGATGGTCAGCAGGGTGTAGTTCTTCAGCGCCGCGCTGACCGGCAGGCCGTGCTGCAGCACGCCCACCAGCAGGCCGCCGAGGATGTTGATCGCCAGGATCAGGATGCCGGCCAGGGCGTCGCCGCGGATGAACTTGGAGGCGCCGTCCATCGAGCCGTAGAAGTCGGCCTCCTCGCGCACCTCCTCGCGCCGCGTGCGGGCCTCCTCGCGGCTGAGCAGGCCGGCGTTGAGGTCGGCGTCGATCGCCATCTGCTTGCCCGGCAGGGCGTCGAGGACGAAACGCGCCGACACCTCGGACACGCGCTCGGCGCCCTTGGTCACCACCATGAAATTGATGATGGTGAGGATGATGAAGATGACGAAGCCGACGGCGTAGTTGCCGCCGACCACGAACTCGCCGAAGGCCTGGATGACGTGGCCGGCGGCGTGGGTGCCCTCGTGGCCGTGCAGCAGCACCACGCGCGCCGAGGCGACGTTGAGCGCCAGGCGCAGCAGGGTCACCACCAGCAGCACCGTGGGAAAGGCCGAGAATTCCAGCGGCCGCAGCACGTAGACCACCGCCAGCAGGATGACGATGGCCAGGGCGATGTTGAAGGTGAACAGCAGGTCCAGCGCCAGCGGCGCCAGCGGCACCACCATCATCGCCAGGATCACCATCAGCAGCAGCGGCGCGCCCAGGCCGTTGCCGCCGATCTGGCGCAGGCGGGTCAGGAAGCCGTGGTTGTCGTCTTGCATGGCGGTGGCGGCGGGCGGAGCGCAGCGGAGGGCGCGGAAGAGGCCTTCAGTTCAGCAGGCCGGCGCTGCGCTGCAGGTCGATCTGCATCGCATCGTTGGTGTAGAACTCGTCCGCGCTGCGCAGGCCCAGCCGCTGCGCCGCGGCGACCGCGCCCAGATCGGGCACCCGCTCGCGCGGCTGGCACAGCATGTCGGCCACGGTGACGACGTCGGCGTAGTCCGGATCGCCCGCGCCTTCGCGCCCGGCGTCGCGGTAGGCCGCCGGCACGCAGGCGATGTCCTCGGGAAAGCGCCAGTGGCGCAGCAGCGTGCTGCCGATGCCGGAGTGGCGCCGTTCGATCAGGTTGAACAGTTCGTCGGCGTCGGCGCTGCCGCCGTCGTGCTCGTGCAGGGCCACCACCAGCGGCAGGGCCCCGACGTAATGCATCAGGCCGGCCAGCAGGGCCTGCTCCGGCGGCAACGCGGTGCAGTGCCGCGCCAGCACGTGGCTCAGCGCGGCGATCTCGCGGCTGCGCCGGGCGATGCGCTTCATCAGCTGCCTGGCGACGTCGCACTTGGGCTCGAAGGTGTGCTCCATCGCCAGCGCGGTGGCCAGGTCGCGCACGTAGTAGAAGCCGAGCCGGGTCACCGCCTGCGGCAGGGTGCGCACCTCGATCCGGCCGCGCAGCATCGGGCTGTTGGCGATGCGGATCAGCCGCGCCGTCAGCGCGGCGTCGCGCACGATCTCCGCCGCCAGTTCTTCGACGCCGGCTTCCGGGTCGGCGGCGACCTGGCGCACGCGCAGCGTCACTTCGGGCAGGGTCGGCAGCTTGACGGCGTTGAGCCGGAAGCCTTCCTGGACCGAGTCCAGGATCATTTCCTCCAGGGTTCTCGCTGCTTGCATCGGTTTTCTCGGCGTGCGGGTGGTGCCGGGACCAATGCAGTTCCTGTTCCCCGCAACCGCGAAGCGGGCCCGTTTCCGTCGATTGCCGTTCGTCGGCTGCCGGACGGCAAAAGCCCTGATTCGCGGCTCAGGATTTTCAGTCCGGATCGGGCTCGCCGCCGGGCACGCCGTCGATCACCGGCTCGGCCGGCGCCGCCGAACCGCCGCGCCAGGCGCGCAGCTGGTAGACGTAGGTCAGCACCCGCGCCACCGCGGCGTACAGCGCCGCCGGGATTTCCTGCTCCAGCTCGACGCTGCGGTACAGGGCGCGCGCCAGCGGCGGCGCCGACACCAGCGGGATGCGGTGTTGCCGCGCCAGCTCGCGGATCGCCGCGGCGATCTCGCCGGCGCCCTTGGCCACCACGCGCGGCGCGCGCATGCCGTTGCTGTCGTACTTGAGCGCCACCGCATAGTGGGTGGGATTGGTCACCACCACGTCGGCGCCGGGCAGCGCTTCCATCATGCGGCGGCGCGACATCTCGGCCTGGAGGCGGCGGATGCGCGCCTTCACTTCCGGCCGGCCGTCGCTCTGCTTCATTTCGTCGCGGATTTCCTGGCGCGACATGCGCAGGCGCTTGGCGTAGCCCCACAGCTGGTAGGGCGCGTCGAGCAGCGCCACCGCCAGCAGCGCCGCGGCCAGCCAGGCCATGGCGCCGAGCATCAGGCCGGCGGCGTCGGCGGCGCCGCGCTGCACCGGCTCGGCCGCCAGCGCCGCGAGGGCGCTGCGCTTGTTCCACAGGTAAAGGGCGGCGACGCCGCCGATCCAGCTGATCTTGATCAGGCCCTTGAGCAGTTCGACCGCGCCCTGGCCGGAGAACATGCGGCCCAGGCCGGCCAGGGGATTGATGCGCGAGAAATCCGGCTTCAGCGCCTGGGCGCTGAAATTCCAGCCACCGAGCAGGATCGGCGCCAGCAGCGCGGCGCAGACGCAGGCCAGCAGCACCGGCGCGCACAGCAGCAGGGCCTGCATCAAGGCCTGGCCGAGCCGCGCTCCCATCAGGCCGGGCTGCTCCAGCACCGCCGCGTCGAAGCTGAGCAGGCGGCGGAACTCCGCCATGGCGCCGGCGGCCAGGCGCGAGCCGCCGCCGATGGCGGCGAGCACGCCGGCGCCGACCACCGCCGCCGCGCCCAGCTCGCGCGAGCGCGGCACCTGGCCGCGCTTGCGCGCGTCGCGCTTGCGCTTGGGCGTGGCCTGTTCGGTGCGCTCCTGGGCGCTGGCGCTCATTTCAGCCGCCCCTCAGCCACTGCGCCGCGAAGCCCAGGGCCTGCGCCACCAGGTCGGTCAGGGCCATCTGCAGCTGCGGCAGCGACAGGCACAGCGCCACCAGGCCGGCGATCAGCGCCAGCGGAAAGCCGATCGACATCGCGTTCAGCGCCGGGGCGCTGCGGTTCATGGCGCCGAAGCCGAGGTTGACCAGCAGCAGCGCCGTCACCGCCGGCAGGGCGATGCGCAGCGCGCCGGCGAAGCACAGGCCGCCGAACTGCGCCAGCGCGAGGAACGACGACGCCTCCAGGGTGCCGTCGACCGGCGCCAGGCGGAAGCTGTCGGCCACCAGCTGGGCCAGCTGCAGCAGGCCGCCGAGGCTGAGGAACAGCAGCATGGCGCAGACCTGGTAGAACTGGCCGAGCATCGGCGCGGCGGCGCCGTGCAGGGGGTCGACCAGCTGGGCGAAGCCCAGGCCCATGCCGTAGGACACCAGTTCGCCGGCCATCAGCGCCGCCTCGAACACCAGCTGCAGCGCCAGGCCCAGGGCCAGGCCGACCACGATCTCGTGCAGGGTCGCCAGCCACCAGTCCGGCGCGAACAGCGCCATCGGCGCCAGCCTGGGCAGCAGCGGCGCCATCATCGCGGTGAGCACCAGCGCGAACATCAGGCGGATGCGCGGCGACACCGCGCGGGCGTTGAACAGCGGCGCGCTCAGCACCAGGGCGCCGATGCGCAGGAACGGCCAGAAGTACTGTTGCAGCCAGCCGGCCAGCAGGGCGTCGCTCAGCTGCACCGGCGCGGCCCCGTCAATGAATCGCGCCGGGGATGCCCTCGAGCAGGCGGCGCGTGAACTCGACCAGCAGCTGCAGCATCCACGGCCCGGCCAGCGTCAGGGTCGCCGCCAGCGCCAGCAGCTTGGGGATGAACGACAGGGTCATCTCGTTGATCTGCGTCGCCGCCTGGAAGATGCCGATCAGCAGGCCCACCGCCAGCGACACCAGCAGCAGCGGCGCCGCCAGCATCAGCGCCAGCTGCAGCGCCTGCTGGCTCAGGGTCAGCACCGATTCGGGGGTCATGGCGCGACGAAGCTCGATGCGAGGGAGCCCATCACCAGGGCCCAGCCGTCGACCAGCACGAACAGCATCAGCTTGAACGGCAGCGAGATGAGCATCGGCGACAGCATCATCATGCCCATGCTCATCAGCACGCTGGCCACCACCAGATCGATGACGACGAAGGGGATGAACAGCATGAAGCCGATCTGGAAGGCGGTGGTCAGCTCGCTGGTCATGTAGGCCGCGGCCAGCACCGTGAACGGCACCTCGTCCGGGCTGGCGTAAGGGCCGTGGCCGGCGATGCGGGAAAAGGTGGCCAGATCGTCGTTGCGGGTCTGCGCCAGCATGAAGGCGCGCATCGGCTTGGCCGCGGCGGCCATCGCCGGCTCGAACTCCAGCTTGCCGTCGAGATAGGGCTTGGCCGCGTCCTGATAGAGGCGCTGCGCCACCGGCTGCATCACGAACAGGGTCAGGAACAGCGACAGGCCCAGCAGGATCTGGTTCGACGGCGTGTTGTTGGTGCCCAGCGCCTGGCGCAGCAGGCTCAGTACCACGGCGATGCGGGTGAACGCCGTCATCGTCATCAGCGCCGCCGGGATCAGGGTCAGCGCGGTCATCAGCAGCAACAGCTGGATGCTCAGGCTGTAGCCCTGCCCGTTCGGCCCGGCGGTCACGCCCGGGACCGTCAGCGCCGCGGCGGAGGCCGGCAGCGCGGCGAAAGCGGCGAGGCCGGCGGCAATGGCGAGCGGCTTCTTCATTGCGCCCTGCCGCCCGCGGCGATGCGGCGCAGCGCTTCCTTGAAGCTCGGCGGCGCGGCGCCTTCCGCCGGCCCGGCCGGCGGCTGGTCGAAGACATGCAGGGTCTGCACGCTGCCGGCGGCGACGCCGATCAGCAGGTCCTTGTCGCCGGCGCGGATCCACAGCACGCGCTCCTTGGCGCCGACCTGGAGGCCGCCGCGGATGCTCAGCACCCCGGCGGCCGGCGCGCGCACCGACTGCACCCGGCGCAGCAGCCAGGCCAGGGCGAAGATCAGCCCCAGCACCAGCAGCAGGCTCAGCGCGGTGTGCGCCATGCCGGCGCCGACCGGCACGGCGTTGGCGGCGGTGGCGCCCATCAACGCAGCTTGCGGATGCGCTCGGCCGGGCTCACCACGTCGGTGAGGCGCACGCCGAACCTTTCGTTGACCACCACCACTTCGCCGTGGGCGATAAGGGTGCCGTTGGCGTAGATGTCCAGCGGCTCGCCGGCGGCGCGCTCCAGCTCCACCACCGAGCCCTGGTTGAGCTGCAGCAGGTTGCGGATCGGCAGGCGCGCCCGGCCCACCTCCATCGAGATGGTGACCGCGACGTCGAGCAGCACGTCGAGGTTGAGGTCGCCCTCGCCGCGCGGACCGCCCTCGGCCTGCAGGTTCTGGAAGCTGGCGCGGGTGTAGTCCTTGGGCGGGGCGGCGGCCGCAGCGTCGGGCGCGGCGGCGGGATTGGCGGTGGTGTTCATCGGGTCGATCCGGGAGTGGTGACGTAGGCGGGGCTGCGGCGCACCACTTCGCTGATGCGCACTGCGTTGTGGCCGTTGTTGAGGCCGAAGGCGCCGCGGAACAGCGGCAGGCCGTCGACGCACAGGTCGACGGTCTTCGGCAGGTTGATGGGGATGACGTCGCCGGGCTTGAGGTTGAGCATCTCGCGCAGGGAGATGGTGGTGCGCACCAGCTCGCTCTCCAGCTCCACCTCGGCGTCCTTGATCTGCTCGCGCAGCGCCACCGACCAGCGCTCGTCCTTGTCGGCGCGGTCGGACTGCACGCCGGCGTCGAGCTGCTCGCGGATCGGCTCGATCATCGAATAGGGCATGGTGACGTGCAGGTCGCCGCCGCCGCCGTCCAGCTCGATGCGGAACTTGGACACCACCACCACCTCGGACGGGGCGACGATGTTGGCGAAGTGCGGGTTGACCTCGGACTGCAGGTATTCGAATTCCAGCGGCAGCACCGGCGACCAGGCCTCGCGCAGGTCGGCGAAGGCCTGGCGGATCAGCAGCTGGATCACGCGCAGCTCGGTCGGCGTGAACTCGCGCCCCTCGATCTTGGTGGCATAGCGGCCGTCGCCGCCGAAGAAGTTGTCGACCACCGCGAACACCAGCTTCGGCTCGAACACGAACAGCGCGGTGCCGCGCAGCGGCTTGATCCGCACCAGGTTGAGGCTGGTGGGCACGTACAGCGAATGGGTGTACTCGTTGAACTTCTGCAGCTCCATGCCGATCACCGTCAGCTCCGGCGTGCGGCGCATCATGTTGAACAGGCCGATGCGGAACAGGCGCGCGAAGCGCTCGTTGATCATCTCCAGCGTCGGCATGCGGCCGCGGATGATGCGGTCCTGCGAGGTGAAGTCGTAGGACCGCGCCTCGCCGGGCGCGGGCGGCGGCGCGGTGTCGACCTCGCCGCTGTCGACGCCGTGCAGCAGCGCGTCGATCTCGTCCTGTGAGAGAAGGTCTTGCAAGGGTGCGCTCATTGAATGACGAAGCTGGTGAAATAGACCGCGCCGATCTCGGCGGGCGCATTCTCCTCCTGCAGCGCCTTCTGCACCTCGGCCAGGGCCTGCTTCTGCAGGTTTTCCTTGGCCTCGCGGCTGGCCAGGTCGTGCGAGTGCTGCTGGCTCAGCAGCAGCAGGATGCTGTTGCGGATGCGCGGCATGTTGGCCTTGGCGGCGTCGATCACCTTGGGATCGCGCGCCATCAGCTCGGCCTCGACCTGGAGGAAGCGCACCGCTTCCTCGTCGGCGAGGTTGACGACGAAGGCCGGGGTCAGGTCCAGGTACAGCGCGGCCTCCTGCGGGCCGGACTTCTTGTCCTCGTCCTCGGCCGGCTTGGCCTCGTCCCTGGCGTCGTCCCTGGCTTCCTCCTTGGCGGCCTCGGCGGCATGGGCGCGATGCGCCGGCGCGTGCCTGGGCGCCAGGAACCAGGTGACGCCGCTGGCCAGGGCGGCCGACAGCAGGGCGCTGCCGAGGATCAGCAGCAGCGGGCCGCGTGGCTTCTTCGGCGGTGCCGGCTGCTCCTCGCCCTCCTCTTCCGCCTCTTCACGCTTGCCGGCGGACTTCGCTGCGCTTGCCATCCTGTACCTCCATCGGGGACGCGGAGCCGGAGCAAGCCCTGTGCCACGCCGCCGCCGCCGCGTTTTGCGAAGCGACGACGCTTTTTTGACTGCAGGCCGGCGCGGCGCGCCGACGGAAAGGCGTCGCTCAGGCGAAGGCGTCGACCAGGCCGATGCGGGCGATGCGCCGACGCGGCTCCGGCGCCGCGTCCGCGCCGGCGGCATCGCCGGCCAGGGTGAAGCGCGAGCGGCCGGACGGCGCGGGCTGCTGCTGGGAGCGGGCCTGCGAACCGACATTGGCCTGAGCCAGATACAGGCCGTCCGCGGCGAGCAGCGCCCGCAGCTGCGGCAGCGAGGCTTCCAGAGCCTGGCGCGCCTGCGGGTGCGCCGCGGCGAACTGCACCTCGGCGCCGTGCGGACCGATGCGCAGCTGCACCTGCACGCTGCCCAGCTCGCGCGGATGCAGCTCCAGCCGCGCCTCCTGCACCAGCTCGTCGAGCTGCCAGCGCACGTGCTCGTGCAGGGCCGCCGGCCACACGCTGCTGTCCTGCGGCAATGCCGCGTGCGGCGCCGCCGCAGGCGCGGCAGGCGGGGTTTGCACGAGCAGGCTGGCGAAGCTGTGCGGCGGAGCGGCGAGCGGCGCCTGCGGCACGGTCGCGGCCGCAGCGGCCGTCACGGCCGGGGCCGGCGCCTCCGCCGCAGCCGTCGCCGTCGCCGCTGCGGAGCTGGTCTTGTCGTGTGCGAGCGCCGCGGCCGGCAGCGGCGCGGCGGTGCCGGCCGCGGCAGCGTCGGCCGCCGGCGCGGAGGGATCGGCCGCCGCGGCGGGAACCGGCGCGGCAGCAGTGGCGCGGGCCGCAACCGCCGCAGCCGGCGGCGCGGCATTCTTCGCCGCGGCCCTGGCGCCGTCCGCGCCGTACGCTGCGGTTTCGGCGGTGGCGCCGCCCTGGCCCGCCGGCGCCGGTTCGCTGATGCCGATCAGGTTCAACAGCCAGGCGAGCTCCGGATTGGCGGCGGGCGCCGCCGGCTTGTCGTCTCCGGCGGCAGCCGCCGCTTTCTTGTCCTCCGGCGTCGCGGCAGGCTGGGCCTTGGCTTCCGGCTCGGCCGCCGGCGGCGGCTGGTTCAGGCCCAGCGCTTCGAGGAAGGAATCGGCGCCGGCCTTGCCGGCCGCCTGCGGCGGCGCCGGCGCGGGCGGGACCGCGGCGGCGGTCACAGCCGCGGCGAGCGCGCCTGGCATGTTCAGCCGGCCGCGCCGCCGGGCAGCGGCAGGCGCTGCGCGAACTCGTCGAGCTCGCGCTGCGCGCGACGTTCCTGCTGCTGGCGCTCGTGATCGTGGCTGCGCTCGAGCAGGCGCTCCACCACGTCGGTGTCGCGGTGCCGTCCCACCCAATGCTGGCGCGCCAGCTCCAGGCGGTTGCGCGCCTCGCCCACCGCGCCGGCCTGCCAGCGCAGGGCCTCGGCCAGCTGGCGCAGGAAGGCTTCGCGGTTGGCCAGCAGCGAGGGCGTCAGCAGGCCGCCGGGGCTGGCGCTGTATTCGTCCAGATAGCGCTGCATGTCGCGCAGCTGCGCCTCCTGTCGCTCCAGCGCGCGCTGGCTCTCGGCCAGGCGCCGCGCCGCGTCGTCCTCGCGGCCCTGGGCCAGGCGCTGGATCGGTTCGAGGCGGCGGGACTGGATCGGTTGTCCGTTCATTGCGGGATCAGGCCCTCCAGGGCCTTGAGGCTGTCGGCGAAGCCGGAAGGTTCGTGGAAATCCTGGCGCATGAAGCTCTCGATGCGCGGCCATAGCGCCAGCGCGGCGTCGACCTGCGGGTCGCTGCCTTTCTGGTAGGCGCCGATGGCGATGAGATCGCGGTTGCGCTGGTAGGCGGAGACCAGCTGGCGGAAGCGGCGCACCAGCTTCTGCTGCGCCGGGTCGGTGATGTCGCGGGCGACGCGCGAGATCGAGGCCTCGACGTCGATCGCCGGATAGATGCCGGACTCGGCGATGCCGCGCGACAGCAGGATGTGGCCATCGAGGATGCCGCGCGCGGTGTCGGCGATCGGATCGTTGGGGTCGTCGCCCTCGGTCAGCACGGTGTAGAAGGCGGTGACCGAGCCGCCGCCGGGCTCGCCGTTGCCGGCGCGCTCGACCAGGCGCGGCAGCTGCGCGAACACCGAGGGCGGATAGCCGCGCGTGGTCGGCGGCTCGCCCACCGCCAGGCCGATCTCGCGCTGGGCCTGGGCGAAGCGGGTCAGCGAATCCATCAGCAGCAACACCTGCCGGCCCTGGTCGCGGAAGCTTTCGGCGATGGCGGTGGCGAGCCAGGCGCCGCGCAGGCGCAGCATCGGCGCGCGGTCGGCGGGGGTCGCCACCACCACCGAGCGGCGCAGGCCCTCGGCGCCGAGGCTGTGGTCGATGAAATCGCGCACTTCACGGCCGCGCTCGCCGACCAGGCCGACGACGATGACGTCGGCATCGGTGAAGCGGGTCATCATGCCGAGCAGGGTGCTCTTGCCGACGCCGGTGCCGGCGAACAGGCCGAGGCGCTGGCCGCGGCCGACGGTGAGCAGGCTGTTGATGGCGCGCACGCCGACGTCGAGCGGCCGGTCGATCGGCGCCCGCGCCAGCGGATTGATGGCGGCGGCGGACGGCTGGCGCCGCTCGCAGCGCAGCGGGCCGCGGCCGTCGATGGGCTTGCCCTCGCCGTCCAGCACGCGGCCGAGCAGGGCGTCGCCGACCGGGATCGAGGCGGCATGCGGCAGCGGGATGACGCGGGCGTTCGGCAGCAGGCCCTGCATTTCGCCGACCGGCATCAGGAACACGCGCTCGCCGGAGAAACCGACGACCTCGGCCTCCATTACATTGTCGGCGCCGCTGACGACGCGGCAGCGCGAGCCGATCTGCGCCTGGCAGCCCACCGCCTCCAAGGTCAGGCCGACCACCCGCTTGAGCAGCCCTTCCGCCACCATGGTCGGCGCCAGGTCGACGCGCAGCGCGGCGCCGCGCAGGCGCCGCGCCAGGTTGTCACGGGCGGCGGCGCGGAATTCGTTCATGCGTCGAGGTCCCGCTGCGCGCCGAGCGCGCGGGCCAGGGCCTGCTCGCGCGTCGCCAGCGTGGCGTCGACCCAGCCGGAGTCGCTGGCGATGCGGCAGTCGCCGCGCAGCAGCGCCGGGTCCGGCACCAGGCGCCAGGCGGCCAGCTCCGGCGGCCGCTCGAGGCTGTCGTGCAGCAGGCGCAGGTCCTCGGGATGCAGGTGCACGCGCAGCTCGCGCGGCATCGTCGCCAGGGCGCCGATCGCCTCGTGCACCGCCGCGGCCAGCAGCTGCGGGTCGAACTGGTATTCGCGCTGCACCAGGCGGCGCGCCGCCTGCAGCGCCAGCTCCACCAGGGCCTGCTCGATCTCGGCGTCGAGATCCTCCAGCGGGCGGGCGCAGTGCTCCAGCAGCTGGCGCAGCCGCTGCGCCGCGTTCCTGGCGTCGAGCGCGCCGGCGGCATAGCCGTCGGCATGGCCGCGGGCGAAGCCTTCCTCGTAGGCGGCGCGCTCCATCGCGTCGAGCTGCGCCGCGGTGTGCATCGGCGCCTTCGCGCCGGGCTGGCCGAGCGGCGGCGCCTCCCAGCGCTGCGCGCCGGGCAACTGCTCGGCCAGCAGCACGTTAGACAAATTCTTCACCCTTGCCGCCCAGCACGATCTCGCCGGCCTCGGCCAGGCGCCGCGCCGCCGCCAGGATCTCCTTCTGCGCCGCCTCGACGTCGGCCAGGCGCACCGGGCCCTTGGCCTCCATGTCCTCGAGCAGCATCTCGGCGGCGCGCTTGGACATGTTCTTGGTGAACTTCTCGCGCACGCGCGGATCGGCGCCCTTCAGCGCCAGGCACAGCATGTCGTTGTTGGCCTCGCGCAGCAGCGCCTGCACGCCGCGGTCGTCGACGTCGGCCAGGTCGTCGAACACGAACATCAGGTCCTGGATCTTGGTGCCGAGGTCGGCGTCGGACTCGGAGATGGTGGAGATGATCTGGCCCTCCACCGCCGAGTCCATCAGGTTGAGGATGTTGGCGGCGACCTTGATGCCGCCGACGCTGGACGACTTGAGGTTGTTGCCGCCGGTGAACTGCTTCTCCATGATCTCGTCCAGCTCGCGCAGCGCCTGCGGCTGGATGCCGTCGAGGCGGGCGATGCGCATCAGCACGTCGCCGCGCATGCGCTCGGGCAGCTGCGCCAGGATGTCGGCGGCCTGGTCGGGATCCAGATAAGCCAGCACGATGGCGACGATCTGCGGATGCTCGTTGCGCACCAGGTCGGCCACCGCGCGGGTTTCCATCCACTTCAGGGCTTCCAGGCCCTTGCTGTTGCGGCCGAGCAGGATGCGGTCGATCAGGCCGTTGGCCTTGTCCTCGCCCAGCGCGCCGACCAGCACGCGGCGCACGTAGTCGTCGGCGCCCACGCCCAGCGAGGTCTGGTTCTCCAGCTCGTCGACGAAGCGCTCCACCACCGCGGTGGCGCGCTCGCGCGTGACGTTGCTCAAGGCCGCCATCGCCTGCCCCACCTTCTGCACGTCCTTGGCGCCGAGGTGCTTGAGCACCTGCGCCGCCTCGGCCTCGCCGAGGGACATCAGCAGGATCGCGGCCCGCTCCGGACCGGTGGCGGGATGCGCCGCCTGCATCGCGCCGTTGTCAGCCATCTTCGCCCAGCCAGGTCTTGACCACCTGCGCCACCCGCTTCGGGTCCTGGTTGACCGCGCCGCGGGCGACGGCCAGCTTCTGCTCGTACGGCGGCGGGCCGCTCCTGCCCGGGCCGCCGAGGCTCAGCTGGTCGCCGAGCAGCTCGGCCTGCAGCGGCGCCTCGCCGGCCAGCGCGCCGCGCCGCGGCGGCGCCATCAGGCTCTTCAGCAGCGGCCGCAGCACCGCCAGGATCAGCACCAGCAGCACCAGGCCGCCCAGCCCCTGGCGCGCGTAGTCGCGCAGCTCCGGCCGCTGCCACAGCGGCAGCGGCGCCAGGTTCGGCACCTCGGGCGCGATGAACGAGGCGTTCTGCACCACCACGCTGTCGCCGCGCTCGGCGCTGAAGCCCACCGCCTCCTTGACCAGGGCCTCGACCCGCGTCAGCTGCTCCGCCGTCAGCGCGGTCTGGGTGGTCTTGCCGCTCTTCGGATCGGTCCGCGAAAGGTTGTCGACCAGCACTGCCACCGACAGGCGCTTGAGGCGGCCCACCGGCTGCCGCGTGTGGCTGACGGTGCGGTCCAGCTCGTAGCTGCGCGAGCTGGTGCGGCTCTGCGTCAGCGGGCTGTCGCTCTCGCTCGCCGCGGCCGCGGCGGCGGGAGCCTTTTTCGCGTTCGGATCGGCCGGCTTGGCCGGCGCGGCGGCCGCCGGCTGGTTGCTGGTGGCCCCGGGGATGCCCTGGGCGGCGCCGCCGCCGGCGTTGCGCGTCACGTCCTCGCTGGTCTGCTCGGTGCGCACCACCGCGGAGTCCGGGCGGTAGCTCTCGCGCGCCTCCTCGGTGACGGAGAAATCCATGTCGGCGGCGACCTGGGCGCTGACCTTGCCGGGGCCGAGCATCGGCGTCAGCAGCTCGTTGATGCGGCGCACGTAGTCGGCCTCGAGGTGGTGCGCCTGGTCGAACTGCATGGCGCTCTGCGCCAGGGTGCTGTCGGGATCGGCCTGGGTCAGCAGGTGGCCGTACTGGTCGATCACGGTGACCGCGGCCGGCGCCAGGTCCGGCACGCTGGAGGCGACAATGTGCACGATCGAGGACACCTGGCCCTGGTCGAGCTGGCGCCCCGGGTACAGCTCCACCAGCACCGAGGCGCTGGCGTTGTCGCGGCTGCGCACGAAGGCCGAGGCCTTGGGCAGCGCCAGGTGCACGCGCGCCGCCTTTACCGGCTGCAGGCTGCTGACGGTGCGCGCCAGCTCGGTCTCCAGCGCCAGCTGGAAGCGCGCGTTCTCGATGAACTGGCTGGTGCCCAGGCCCTGGTCCTGCTGGATCATCTCGAAGCCCTGGGCCGAGCCCTTGGGCAGGCCCTGCGCGGCGAGCTTCATGCGCGCCTCGTACACCTTGTCGCCGGGCACGCTGACGCTGCCGCTGGCGGGATCCAGCCGCACCGGCGTGCCGGCCGCGCGCAGCGCCTCCATCACCTCGGCCGCGTCCTTCTCGGCCAGGCCCGGGTAGACCGGCACGTAGTTAGGCTGCTGCGACCAGGTGAACAGCGCCGCGCCGGCGGCCACCGCCAGGGCCAGGCCCAGCAGCAGCAGCAGCTGGCGCACCGCCGGCAGATCCTTGAGTCCGCGCAGTTGCTTCATGGAAGGGGCAGCGAGTTCGGCCATGGCTCAGAGGTGCCTCACAGCGGCATGTTCATGATGTCCTGGTAGGCGGAGATGACGCGGTTGCGCACCTCCACCATGGCGCGGAACGACACCTGCGCCTTGGTCGTCGCCAGCATCACCGAGGACAGGTCGGTGTTGGTGTCGCCCAGCTCGAAGGCGCGCTGCTTCAGCGCCGCCTCGCCCTGGGACTGGTTGACCTGGCCGATGGCGTCCTTGATCAGGGCGCCGAAGCCGGCGCCGTCCGCCGGCGCCGCGGCCGTGCTCTTGTGCGGCTGCTGCGAGGCCTGCGCGCTCAGCGCGCGGATCTGCGCCAATACGCTGTTGACTCCGATCTCGCTCATCGATGGATCTCCTGCGCCGTCTTGCGGGCGCCTGCGCGCCGGAGCAAGTCCCGTGCCCGCGGCACGGCGACGCAATCCCGGCGGCGGCGAGGCGACGGCATGGCGTCAGGCTTTCAGCTGCTCGCGCTCGGCCAGGTCGCGGTGCAGGCCGTACTTGCGCAGCTTCTCCACCAGGGTGGTGCGGCGCGTGTTGAGCAGCTTGGCGGCGTGCGCCACCACGCCGCCGGTGTTCTGCAGGGCCTGCCGGATCAGGTTGATCTCGATGCCCTCGATGTATTCCTTGAGGTCGAGCCCGTCCGGCGGCAGCTGCATCGGCCCCGGCGCCGCCTCGGGCTGCAGCGGCAGGATCGCCGGCGTCACCACGTCGTCGTCCGCCACCGCCTGCACGCTGCAGTTCGCCGCCGTCAGCTGGCCGCGGTAGCGCGCCGGCAGGTCGGCGCCGCGCACCTGGCCTTCGGGGAACAGCACCGCCAGCCGCTCGATCAGGTTGGCCAGCTCGCGCACGTTGCCGGGCCAGTGGTAGGCGCGCAGCGCGTGCACCGCGTCGGGCGCCAGCTGCACGCCGCCGTGGCCGCTGCGCGCCTGTATCGCGGTGAGGTCTTCGATCAGCAGCGGCAGGTCCTCGAGGCGGTCGCGCAGCGCCGGCATCTCGATCGGGAACACATTGAGGCGGTAGTACAGGTCCTCGCGGAAGCTGCCCTTGACGATCGACTCCTCGAGGTTGCGATGGGTCGCGGCGATGATGCGCACGTCGCAGTGCACGCTGCGGCTGGAGCCGACGCGTTCGTAGGTGCGCTCCTGCAGCACGCGCAGGATCTTGACCTGCATCGGCAGGCTCATGTCGCCGATCTCGTCGAGGAACAGGGTGCCGCCCTCGGCCATCTCGAAACGGCCGCGCCGCGCCGTGATGGCGCCGGTGAAGGCGCCCTTCTCGTGGCCGAACAGCTCGCTCTCCAGCAGCTCGGACGGGATCGCGCCGCAGTTCACCGCCACGAACGGCCGCTGCCGGCGGTTGGACAGGGCGTGGATGGCGCGCGCCACCACTTCCTTGCCGGTGCCGGACTCGCCGGTGACCAGCACGGTGCTGTCGTACGGCGCCACCTGCTCGATCATGCGGCGGGTGCGGCGCACCATCGCCGAATTGCCGGTGGGGCCCGCCAGGACCGGACCGCGCGCGGCGGCCTCCTGCGGCTCGCCCGGCAGCTGCGCGGCGCGCCGCAGCAGCTCGGCCAGGGCGGCCTGGCGGAACGGGTATTCCAGCGGCAGGCAGGCGCTGGCGTCGAGGCCCAGCTGCTCCAGCATTTTTTCGTGGTAGCGCGCCAGCACCAGCACCGGCGGATGGTAGCGGTCACGCTTGAGCCAGGCGGCGAACGCCTCCAGCGCCCGGCCGTCGTCGACGCGGCCCAGCACGATGGCCAGCCAATCGCGCTGGTGGCGCTCCTCCAGCGGCAGCTGCGCCGGGGACGACAGCAGCTGCGGCTCGTGTTCGGCGAAGCGCAGGATCGAGGCGATCACCGCGCCCCGCTCCTCGTCCGCGTCCACCACCAGGATTTTCGATTCGGCCATGGTTGCTTCTCTTGAATTTCAGTTGCGGTACATCGGTCCGCGCCCGCGGCGGGCGCGGCCCCTCGATCTCAGGCCAGGGCGACGCGCAGCGGCTGGCCGCGCGACACCGCCGGCGGGATCTTCATCGCCTCGCGGTACTTGGCCACGGTGCGGCGCGCCACGCGCACGCCCTTGCGCGCCAGCAGCGCAGCGATGGCGCCGTCGCACAGCGGCGCCGCGCGGCTCTCGCCGTCGATGATGCGGCGGATCATGGCCTTGACCGCCGTGCCCGAGGTCTCGCCTTCGGCGCGCGCGATCTGGCTGGGGAAGAAGGCCTTCAGCGGGTAGATGCCCCAGGGCGTCTGCACGTGCTTGTTGGCGACGACGCGGCACACGGTGGACTCGTGCATGCCGATCTGCTGCGCGACTTCGCGCAGGGTCAGCGGCGCCATGCCCTCCTCGCCGCGGCGCAGGAATTCGCACTGGCGCTGGAACACCGCGCGCGCGGTCTTGACCAGCGTTTCGTGCCGCATCTCCAGGCCGTGCACCAGCCAGCGCGCCTCGGCCAGCTGATCGCGCATGTTGCGGTGGACCTGGCCGCTCAGCAGGCGCTCGTAAAGGCGGTTGACGCGGACCCGCGGCAGGGTCGCCGGGTTCAGCTCCACCTTCCAGGCGTTGGCGGCGCCGCTCACCAGCACGTCCGGCACCACGTCCCGCGCCGGCTCGCGCACGGTCGAGCCGGGCTTGGGGTCGAGCGCGCGGATCAGGCGCATCGCCACGCCGAGCTGCTCGATGTCGCAATCGACCTCGTCCGCCAGCCGCGCCGGATCGCCGGCGCCGAGGCGCTCCAGGAAATGCGCCACCAGCTGCCGCGCCAGGCGCAGCCCCGCCGTGCGCGGCGGCAGCTCGGCCAGCTGCAGCAGCAGGCATTCGCGCAGGTCGCGCGCGCCGTAGCCGGTGGGCTCGACCGTCTGCACGTGCCGCAGCGCCGCCTCCAGCTCCTTCATCCCCACCGCCCAGCCGGCCGGCAACAGCGTCAGGATTTCGGCGAGCGGCGTCGCCAGATAACCGTTGTCGTCGATGTGCTCGATGATGGCGGAAACCAGGCGCGCCTCGCGCTCGTCGCCGACGACGTGGCGCAGCTGCGCCAGCGCGCGCATGTGCAGGTCGTCGGCGTTGCGCGCCGCGGTGCGGGCCTCGATCGGCTCGCTGTCCTCGGCCAGCGGCTCGCCGCCGGACCAGCACTCGGCGCTGCTCCAGTCGAAGTCGCCGTCGACGCGGTCGGCGGCGGCGCTGTCGCAGCCGCTGACCTCGACCTCGGTGCTGTCGGCGGAGGCGGCCGCCGCTTCGGCGGCTTCGGGCTCTGCCTCTTCCTCGGCCTCGCCATCGCCGTCTTCCAGCATCACGTTCTTTTCCAGCGCCTGGCGCACCTCCTGCTCCAGTTCCAGCGCGGACAGCTGCAGCAGACGTATCGACTGCAGCAGCTGCGGGGTCATCACCTGCTGCTGACCGATATGCAGTTTCAGCTTCGCTTCCATCCGTTTCCCCTCGGTGCCGGCCCCTCCGTCGGGGCCTGTGTCGAATCTTTGTACAGCGCCTGCCGCCCACCAATCAGAAAATTTCCGACGGCTTGTGGGGATTTCCCCTACATCCGTCAAAACTCCATCGACCGCGTTCCGCCGGTCCGCGCCGCCGCTCCATCCGTCGGCGCGGCGGCAGGCATGGTGTGTTTTATCCATGGGCGCATCTCAGTGCTCCGCCGTCTGCGACAGGGCGCGCACCGCGAAGTGCGTCAAGGCCGAGGTGCCGCGCAGCCCGAGGGTCTGCATCAGGCGCGCGCGGTGCGTCTCCACCGTCTTGGCGCTGAGCCCCATGATCTGGGCGATTTCCTTGGTCGACTTGCCGCGGCCGATCATGCGCAGCACTTCGCGCTGGCGCCGCGTCAGCACCGCGCCCTGTTCGCCGCGCTGCCCGCGCCGGCCTTCCAGCGCCTTGCCCGAGACGCAGGGGCTGAGATAGACCTGGCCGCGCGCATGGGCGCGCAGGGCCAGCTCCAGCTCCAGCGGCTCGCTGTTCTTGGTGAGGAAGCCGGCGGCGCCGCCCTTGAGCGCGGCGCGCACATGCGCCGCGTCCTGGCTGGCGCTGAGGAACATCACGCCGGTCTTCGGGTAGTAGCGGCGGACCTGCTGCAGCAGCTCGCAGCCGCCCAGGTCGGGCAGGAGGAATTCGGAAACCACCAGGTCGGCCGGATGGTTTTGGACCAGGTCGAGCACGCCGCGGCCGTCTTCGGCCTCGCCGGCCACCTCGACCTGGGCGATGGATTCGAGCAGGCGGCGCAGCGCTGCCCGGATGAGAGTCTGTGGCTCCGCGAGGATGAGTCGCATTGTGTTTTTTTTGCCGGTTTCTTTGCGTCGCTGGGAATCCTATCGACGCGGGCTTCGACACCGGGTGGCAAAAAGTTACTGGTGCCGGCGGCTCCGGGTGAACGGTAGCCGGGCGGGGGACTGGCGGCGGAATAACGGCGTAAAGCCGCCGCCGGTAAGCTGACGGACGGTGCTTGCCAGGGACTGTTCACGGCGACCCCGCCGCCGCTGCGCGGACCGGTCCGCGCGGTCGGTCCGGAAGGGGTCTGCGGCGCTCGGGACGCCGGAAAAAAAGGGCCGCTATCCGTGCTTCTGCGGCTGGCGCGTTTCCGCGACCTCGCGCCGGTGATGCAGGAACACGTGGCGCTCCAGCGCCGTCTGGCAGAATTCCGGCATGGCGGCGAACTCGGCGACGGTTTCGTCGCCGCCGGCGCTGACGATCCGCGCCGGCAGGCGCAGCGGCTGCGGCAGGGTCGCGCTGACGTGGATTTCGACGATGCCGGCGGCGCCCGCTTCCGCCGCGGCGCCGGACCAGGCCACGCCGCGCCAGGACAGGCGCAACGGCAGGGGCTGCGGCCGGGACGACTGCAGCGTCAGGAAACCGCCGACCAGCTCCAGCAACAGGTTCAGCTTCAGATGCATGCGCTGCATCTCCAGTTCGGCCGGGGTGGGGTCGTCCTTGGCCGGCGCATGCTCGGCCAGCATCGCTACGGTGCTCAGCACGCGCAGGTTGCTCTCCGCCAGCCGCTCCGCCTCAAGTCCCTCCGGCAACGCCGCCAGCGGCGTCCACCGCAGCGGCAGCCGGTCGCGGTAGCTGATCACCTGGTCCATCATCGTGCTGGCGCTGCTCATGTCCACTCCGGTCCGCCCCAGCCCGCCTTCCTGCAAGCCGCGGGCCCGGCGCGCCTGGTTAACGCGGTTTCGATAGCGTCGACAGGCCCTAGCCGACCTGCGGCGCGATCGCGTCCCAGCCGGCCTTGATGGTGCGCAGCAGGCCCGCCACCTCGCGCACGCCCTCGGCGTCGCTTTCCAGCTTGGCCTTGATCAGGCGGCGGATCATGTAGTCGTACAGCGAGGCTAGCCGCTGGGCGATGTCGCCGCCGGCCTTGTAGTCCAGCACGCCGTTGAGATGCTCGAGGATGGCGATGGTCGAATCGATGCCGCGCAGCTTGTCGGCGGTGTTGCGGTTGGCGATGCCGGAGATGGCGATGGCCATGCGCTCCAGCGCGCCGTCGTAGAGCATCGCGATCAGCCGATGCGGCGAGGCATCCTCCAGCTGATAGGCGACGCCGGACTGCCGGTACTGACGCAGGGCTGCGAGGTTGGCAGGAGGCATGTTGGTTATCCGCTCGAATGATCGTTCCAAGGAGTGAATCGGCCGCCAACCACAAAACTTGAGGGCGGCGGCCGCTTCATCAGCCGGACGATCCGGACGAGTTCAGCGGCCTCGGCGCGTAGAGCTGGGTCAGCAGGCTGGAGGTGTTCTTGTAGCCGGCGACGACCCTGTCCATGGCATTGAACTGGGCGTAATACTGCGCCGTGAGCTGGGTCTGGCGCGCGGTCAGGGCGGTGAGCTGGGAGGCCATGGCGTCGACCTGGCTCTGCAGGGACTGGGTCTCGGTCTCGATCGTGCCGCCGGCGCCGACGGCGTTGTTGAGCAGGGTGTCCAGCTGGGTGCCGATGCCGCCGGTGCCGGTGAACAGGCTCTTCACGCCGGCGCTGTTGCTCTGCAGGGCGCTGGCGAGCTTGGCGCCGTTCACCGCCAGGGTGCCGTCGGCGTTGGCGCTGACGCCGATCTGCGACAGCAGGGTGAAGCCGTTGCCGGCGCTGTTGCCCGCGCCGGTGATGGCCTGCAGTTGGAACTGCAGGCTGCTGATCGCCACGTCGCCCAGCAGTGGGCCGGCGGTGCCGCCGCCCGCCGAGCTGCCGCTCCCCGGGGTGTAGGCGGTGGCGCTGCCGAGCAGCGACACGGCGGCGTTGTAGGCGCTGACGAAGGCTTGCACCGCGTTGGCCGCCGACTGGGTGTTGGCCGTGACCGTCAGGGTCTGGGTGGTGTCCGGCGAGGCGCTGACCAGATTCAGGCTGACGCCGGTAAGGACGTTCGAGACGATGTTGCTGCCGCTCTGGAACGGCAGGTTGGCGATGGTGCCGGTGGCGTCGGCGGCGCCCTGGACGGTGGTGAAGCTGACCGGCGCGGAGGACGACACCGACACCGCGTTGGCGACGCCGGTCTGGGTGGCGGACAGCAGCAGGTAGGAACCGCCGGTGGCGTTGATCACCGTGGCCGAGACGCCGCTGTTGTCGCCGGCGCCGTTGATCGCCGCGGCGAGCCCCGACAGGGTGTCGTTGCCGCTGTCGAGGGTGACGCTGAAGGTCTTGCCGCCGGCGGTGATGGCGTAGGGTCCGGTGCCGACGGCGGCGCTGGCGCTGGCGAATGCCGTCGACTGGATGGTGTTGGCCTGGGCCAGGGTCTGCACCTTGACCTGGTAGGTTCCGGCCACCGCGCCGCTGCCGGCGGTGGCGGTGAACACGGCGCTGCTGCTGGTCTGCGCCGACAGCTGCGTCAGCGCGCCGCCGGTGGTGATGGCGTTCACCGCGGTTTGCAGGCTGGCCAGGGTCGACTTGACCGTGCCCAGCGCGGAAATGGTCGACTGGTCGGTGGCCTGGCTGGCCTGCAGCCGCGTCTGCTGCGGCTGGATCGCGGCGTTGACCACCGCGGTGACGATCGAGTTGATGTCCAGGCCCGAACCCAGGCCGGTCGAAGTAATGGCACCGGTGGTGGTGTTTCCGGCGGTCGACAGATTGACGCTCATGTCCGTTCTCCTGGTGCGGTTGCGGCTCAGGCCTGACGCTGGATCAGGTGCGCCTGGGACTCCGCCAGGCTTTGCGCGACGGCGAGCGCCTCCTGGTCGGGGATCTGCAGCAGGGTCTTGCCGTCCTGCGCGTCGATCACCGAAATCACCATCTGGCCGGTCAGCTTGTCCACCTGGAAGCGCAGATCCGTCTGGGTCGGATGGAAGGCCTTGCTGAGGGCCTCGGCAACGGCCTTCAGGTCGGCCGGCGCGACCGCGGCGGGGGCCGGCTCCGCGACCTCGGACGAAGCCGCCGGCCGCGGCGTTGCGGCCGGCTGCGCCGGGCTGGCCGCGAGATTCGCCGCTGCCGCACCGCTGACAGGATTGGTCATGGCACTGCGCTCCGCTTATCCGCCGCCCGGCGAGCCGGAACGGCCGAAAGCCCCATGCCGGCTTGCGCCGGCATGGGGCGTTGCATCAGCCCTCTTACAGATGCTGCAGGAGAGACAGCACCTGCTGCGGCTGCGAGTTGGCCTGGCCCAGCACCGCCACACCGGCCTGCTGCAGGACCGAGGCGCGGGTCTCGTTGGCGGTTTCCGCCGCGAAGTCCGCGTCCTGCACCGTGCTGCGCGCGGCGGTCAGGTTCTGCGAGGTGCTCTGCAGGTTGGCCACCGCCGACTGGAAGCGGTTCTGGTACGCGCCCAGGGAGGCATTGGTGGTGTTGATCTGGTTCAGCGCGCTGTCGATCTGCGCGATGGCGATGGACGCGCCGGCGGACGACTGCAGGCTCAGCGAGGTCAGGCCGGTCACGGTCGTGGTGGAGGCTGACCCCTGGCCACCCGCGGCGTTGAAGCCGGTGATGGTGCCGGTGTCGGCGCCGGTCACGGTGATCGCCGAGGCCGAGGCCAGGTCGATCACGCCGTTGGCGGCGTCGTACGAGGCATTGACGCCGGTCTGGGTGGAGATCGCATTGATGGCGTCGACCACCTGGCCCACGCGCTGGGCGACGGTGCCGGCGGCGGCGAGCGCGCCGATGTCGTGGCCGTTGATCAGCATCGTGCCGGTCGCGGCCGCACCCAGCGAGGTGATGCCGCTGCTGGCGCCGGACTGGCTCAGGGCGCCCGTCACCGAGCCCAGCGACGCCGTGGTGGCGCTGGAGATCGAGGCGATGGTGATGGTGTCGCCGGCATTGGCGCCGACCTGGAACTGCTGCGAGGTGAAGCTGCCGTCCAGCAGCTTGACGCCGTTGAACGAAGCGGTGTTGGCGACGCGGTTCACTTCCGACAGCAGCTGCTGCGCTTCGTTGTCGAGCGACTGGCGGTCGCTGGTGCTGTTGGTGGCGTTGGCCGACTCCACCGCCAGCTCGCGGACGCGCTGCAGGTTGTTGGTGATCTCCGACAGCGAACCCTGCGCGGTCTGCGCCAGGGACACGGCGTTGTTGGCGTTCTGGATCGCGGTGTTGGAGCCGTTGACCTGGGCGGTCAGGCGCTGGGCGATGGCGTAGCCGGCGGCATCGTCGGCGGCGCTGTTGATGCGCAGGCCGGAGGCCAGGCGCTGCGTGGCCTTGGCCAGCTGGCTCTGGGTGGTGGACAGGTAGGTCTGCGTCGTGACGGACGAGAGGTTGGTGTTGACGATCAAGCTCACGGGAATTCTCCTTGACTGACTGGGTGGCTGGCTAGCTTGTACCGGCCGGCAATCCGGTCGGACCGCTCCGGAGGGTGATCCCGTTCCGGGAGCGCCGCCGTTGCTTGTGTGCCTTAGCGGAGCGCCGCGGCGATTCTTGACCGGTGCCGGCGTGGCGCGGGACGAGCGGCTGCGCGGACCCGATTAACGGCGTGCGCGCTACTTGAGGTAATTGAACAGGCTCAGGCCCTGGATCTGCACGTAGCTCTGCTCCGCCGCCTGCAGCACCACGTTGGTCCGGCTCAGCTGGGTGGTGGCCTGGGCGTAGTCGAGGTCCTGCAGGCCCGACAAGGTGGTCTGCAGCTGCGAGCTGCGCGCCGACAGCTGGGTCACGGCGTTGTTCACCGCCTGCTCGCGGGCGCCGACGCCGGCCAGCACGTTGGTGATGTGAGCCTGCGCCCCGCCCAGCGCCTGCTGCGCGGCATACAGCGCGGTCTGGTTCTGCGCGCGCTGCGCGGCGCTCCCGGCCGGAGCGCCGACGGCGGCGATCAGGTTCTGCACCGTGGCGAACAGGTCCCGGGTGGTACTGGGACCGATGCTGAAGCTGTCGCCGTCGGCCGGCGCGCCGTTGACGGTGACGCTGAGGCCGCGGAAGGCGATGGCCTGGCCGGAACTGTAGGCGCCGGAGGCGACCACCGTGCTGGCGCTGTCCAGCACCTGGTACTGGCCGCCGCTGAATTTGAGCGTGTAGGACCCGCCGTCCCACTGCGAAGCGTCGCTGACCTGGGCCGTGCCGATGCCGGCGCTGCCGCTGTTGCCGGCCGCGGCGGCGACGTCGATCCGCCCGTCGCCGGACTTGAGCTGCATGAACACGGCGTCACCCGGGTCGCCGGTGGCGATCTCGCTGGTCGGGCCCAGCGCCAGCAGGCTGACGTTGCTGTTGCCGGCATAGCTGGCGCCGCCCGCGGTCAGCGCGAACGGCGCGGCGCCGCCCTGGGTGCCGCCGAACAGGTAGTTGCCCGAGGCATCCTGCGCATTGGCCTGCTGCAGGATCACGGCGAGCTGCTGCTTCATCTGCGTCACGATGGCCTGGCGGTCGCTGTCGCTGAGCGCGGCGCTGTTGGACTGCACCGCCAGGGTCTGGATCTGGCCGAGCGCGGTGCTCACCGCGCTGAGCGCGCTGTCCTCCAGACCCAGGCTGGTCTGCAAGGTCTTGGCGTTGCTCTGCCACTGCCCGACGTCGGCCAGCGACTGGTTGACGCCCAGCGCCTGCCCCGCCGCCAGGGGATCGTCGGCCGCGGTCTGGATGCGCAGGCCGCTGCCCATCTGGCTCTGCAGCTGCACCAGCTGCGCCTGGTTGCTGCCGATGGCCTGGGCGGTCTGCTGGTACAGCATGGAGCTGGCGATGCGGATCATGGCGTGGTTCCGGTAAAGGTCTTCAGCCGCGCAGCGCGCTCAGCAGCGACTGGAACAGGCTGTTGGAGGTCGAGATCACCTGCGCCGCGGCCTGGTAGGCCTGCTGGAAGCGCATCATGTCGGAGGCTTCCTCGTCGAGGTTGACGCCCGACACGGAGTCGCGCGCGGTCTGGGCCTGGTTGCGGATCGCGGTCTGCGCGCCGAGCTGGGCCTGCGCCTGCTGCGCGGTGGCGCCGGTGCGCGAGACCAGCGCGGCGTTGGCCGAGCCCAGCGTGTCGCTGCCCTGGTTGAGCAGCTTGAGGCTGGAGATGGCGGCCAGCGCGGAGGCGTTGCTGGCGTCGGTGCTGGAGCCGCTGTTGGCCTTGAGCGTGAAGCTGTCGCCGGCGGCCGGCGTGCCGCTGATCCGCACCCGCAGGCCGTCGACGTCGATGTTGCCGCCGCTGCTGTAGGCGTAGCTGCCGCTGCCGTTGATGCTGTAGGTGGTGGCGCTGGTGAAGCGGATCACCGCCGTCGCCAGCAGCGCCGGATTGCCGGCGTCGAGCACCTGCGGCGTGGCGATGCCGGCGGCGCCGGCGTTGCCGCTGCCGGCCAGCGCCTGCACCGGCGCGGCCACGGCGACGCGCGCCGGGTCGGTGATCGCCACCGCCAGGCTGCCGGCGGCGAAGCGCGTCGGCTGCACCAGGTATTGGTCGCCGGCCGCCGGCGTGCCGCCGACCACCAGGCTCAGGCCGGCGCCGGTCAGCGGGCTGGCGGCGGTGCCGTTGCCGCCGAGCGCGACGCTGGCGCCGCTGCTGCGGTCGGTCAGGCTCCAGCCGGAGCCGTCGTATTTGAGGATGTAGTCGGAGCTGCCGAGCTGACCGGCGTTGGCCACCGTGGCCGTCACCGAGGCGCTGCCGGCGTTGCCGGCGGCGGCGCTGACCTGGGGCGGGGCGATGCTGAACAGGGCGCCGCCGAGCTGGCCGTATTGGTCCATGCCCTGCTGGTGCTGGGCGTTGACGGCGCTGGCCAGGGATACCGCGAGCTGGCCGAGCTGGTTCATCGCCGGGCCGAGCAGCTCGCGCTGGGCGTCGAGCAGGCCGCCGAGCGTGCCGCCGGAAATCTGGCCGGTGAGCACGCTGCTGCTGCCGCCGCTGTTGAGCACGATGTCCTGGCTCTGGCCGTAGGCGTCGGCCTGCACCGTCAGCCGGTTGGCGCTGCCGCCGAGCACCAGGGCCTGGCCGTTGCCGATGAAAACATTGGCCGAGCCGTCGGCGTTGACGGTGCTGCTGACGCCGACCGCGCTGCCGAGCGTGCGCAGCAGCTGGTCGCGCTGGTCGAGCAGGTCGTTGGGCGGCTGGCCGTTGCTCTGCGCCGTGGCCTGGGAGATGCGCTGGTTGAGCTGCGCCAGCTGCGAGGCCGCGGCGTTGATGCCGTCGACGGTGGTGCCGAGGCTACCCGACACCTCGTCGTTGAGCCCCTGCAGTTGCTGTTGCAGGGTGTTGAAGCCCGCCGCCAGCGACTGCGCGCCCGCCAGCAGCGACTGGCGCGAGGCGCTGGAGCCGGCGTTGGCGGCAAGGCCGCCGAGGGCGGTGAAGAAATTCTGCAGCGGCTGCGCCAGGCCGGAGCTGGAACCGGACAGCAGGCTGTCGGCCTGCGCGGCGTAGGCCTGGAAAGTGCTGATGCGGCTGTAGCTGCTGTCGTCCTGCACCAGCTGCTGCTGCACGAAGCCGTCGTTGAGGCGCTGGACCGTCTGCACCTGCACGCCGTCGCCGACCACCAGGTTCGGCAATGGCGCGCCGGCGACATTGGTCAGGTCGGCGCGCTGCCGGCTGTAGCCGGCGGTGTTGGCGTTGGCGATGTTCTGGCTGACCACGTCCAGCGCGGTGCGGTAGGCCAGTAGCGCGGAACTGCCGATGCTCAGCATGTCGCTCATGAACGGCTCCGGTTACACGCTGACGGTGCGCGGCGTGCCGAAGGCGACCGTCATCTGCGCGCCGTAGGCGAGCTTGATCAGTTTCTGCGCGTAATGCGGGTCGGTGGCGTAGCCCGCCTTCTGCAGGCCCTGGGCAAAGCCATGGACGCTGCCGCTGCGCAGGGCCTCGGCATAGCGCGGATTGCCCTTGAGGAACTGCACGTAGTCCTTGAACGAGGCGCCGACCGAGTCGTAGGCGCGGAAACGCGCGTTCTCGCTCACCGCCTGGCCGTCGCGGTACTCGGTGGTGGTATGGCCCAGGCTGGCGCCGTTCCAGCCGCCCTGCGCCTTGACCCCGAACAGGTTGAGGCCGGCGCTGCCGTCCTTGTGCCTGGCCATGTGCCGGCCCCAGCCGGTTTCCAGCGCCGCCTGGGCGATCAGCACGCGCGCCGGCACGCCCAGCTCGGCCGCGGCCTGCTCGGCGTGCGGCCGCACCGCGTCGACGAACTCCTGCGCGCTTTGCGGCTTCCAGCCGGCCGGATGCGGATGGGCCGCGTCGCTGCCGGCGGCGCCGCCGCCGCTGGCCGAGGCCGGCGGCGGCGCCTGCGTCGGCGGCGTCTGCCCGGCCTTGAGGCCGCCGAGCTGGCGCACCAGCATGTCGGCCAGGCCCAGGCCCTTGCCCGCGGACAGGTGCTGGGCCATCTGCTGGTCGAACAAGTCGTTGTAGAAATCACCCTGCTCGCCGGTGAGGTCGTCGCCTAGCTTGGCCTGCCGCGATGTCTTCAGCAGGGTCTCGGTGAGCAGCGCCTCGAACTGCTGCGCCGCCTGGCGCAGCGCCTTGGGATCGTTGCGCTGGGCGGCCGCGCGCAGGCCGGCGTACTGACCGAAGTCGGTCACCGCCGGCAGGGTGTTGGGCGGGCCGGCGCTCATCAGATCACGACCAGCTCGGCGCGCAGCGCGCCGGCCTGCTTCAACGCCTCGAGGATCGCCACCAGGTCGCCGGGCGCGGCCCCGACCTGGTTCACGGCGCGCACGATGTCGTCGAGGCTGACGCCGGCCTGGAACACGAACATGTGGCCGCTGCCCTCGTTGACCTCGATGCTGGAGCGCTGCACCACCTCGGTGGTGCCGCCGCGCGAGAACGGCGCCGGCTGGCTGACCTGCGGCCGCTCGGTGATGGTGACGGAGAGGTTGCCGTGCGCCACCGCCGCCGGGGTGACGCGCACCTGGCTGCTGATGACCACGGTGCCGCTGCGCGAGTTGACGATGACCCGCGCCGGCGCCTCGCCGGGGTCGACGTCGATCGCCTCCAGCGTGGCGAGGAAGTTGACGCGGTCGTTCGGGTCGGCCGGCGCCTTCACCGCGACGGTGACGGCGTCCTCGGCGCGCGCCACCGGCGCGCCGAGCGCGCGGTTGATCGCCGCGGCGGTGCGCGAGGCGGTGGTGAAGTCGGCGGTGCGCAGGTTGAGCAGCAGGTCGCCGTTGCCGAAGTCGCTGGCCACCTCGCGCTCGACGCTGGCGCCGGACGGGATGCGGCCGACGCTGGGGATGTTGACGGTGAGCTTGGAGCCGTCCTTGCCGGACACGCCCAGGCCGCCGACCACGACGTTGCCCTGGGCCATGGCGTAGACCTGTCCGTCCGAGCCTTTCAGCGGCGTCATCAGCAGGCTGCCGCCGCGCAGGCTGGCGGCATTGCCGATGGAGGAGACGGTGACGTCGATGTTCTGGCCTAGCTTGGCGAAGGCCGGCAGCTCGGCGTGCACCGCCACGGCGGCGACGTTCTTCAGCTGCGGGTTGACGTTGCTCGGCACGGTGACGCCGAGCTGGCGCAGCATGCTTTCCAGGCTCTGCACCGTGAACGGCGCCTGGGTGGTCTGGTCGCCGCTGCCGGCCAGGCCCACCACCAGCCCATAGCCGATCAGGTGGTTGCTGCGCACGCCTTCGACGTCGGCCAGGTCCTTGACGCGCTCGGCCTGGGCCGGCAGCGCGCTGAGGCCGCCCAGCAGCGCCAGGAAGAGCAGGAAGGTCTTCATCAGAAGGGCATCCACGGCGAGCTGAAGAAGCGCGTCAGCCAGCCCTGCGCGTTGGCGTCGGCGAGCTGGCCCTTGCCGGTATAGGCGATGCGCGCGTTGGCGACGCGATCGGAGGTGACGGTGTTGTCGGTGCCGATGTCGGCCGGACGGATCACGCCCTCCAGGCGCACGAACTCCTGCCCCTGGTTGATCTGGATCTGCTTTTCGCCGCGCACCACCAGGTTGCCGTTGGCCAGGCGCTGCACCACCGCCACGGTCACGCTGCCCTGCAGCGAGTTGCTCTGCGCGCTGTCGCCGCTGCCTTTGAAGCCGCGGTTGCTGGAGACGCTGGAATTGGTGTGGATGGTCTTGCCGTAGATGCCGATGTTGCCCAGCGTGACGTTGTCGGCCTTGCTGCTGTCGGTGGTGGCCGACTTCTGCGCGGTGGTGGCCTCGACCAGCTGGATGGTGAGCAGGTCGCCGACGTTGCGCGCCTTGGCATCCTCGAACAGCGACAGGCCGCTGCCGCCCGGCGCGGCGATGGCCCCGGCGCGCGGCTGCTCCGGGATCGGCAGCACCGGCATCGGCGGCGGCGGCTCCTGGATCTTCTCCTCGATGATGTTGCAGCCGCCCAGCCAGAGGCTGGCGGCGAGAAGGCCAAGGCGGATCGGGAATGCCGGCATGATGCGCTCCGCTTAAAGGTTCTGCGTGATGAACTGCAGCATCTGGTCGGCGGTCGAGATCGCCTTGGAGTTCATCTCGTAGGCGCGCTGCGTCTCGATCATGTTGACCATCTCCTCCACCACGTTGACGTTGGAGGCCTCCAGCGAGCCCTGCACCAGCTGCCCCAGGCCGTTGAGGCCCGGCGTGCCGGTCTGCGGATTGCCGCTGGCGGCGGTCTCGACATAGAGGTTGGTGCCGCGCGCCTCCAGGCCCGCGGGATTGATGAAGTCGGCGGTGGTCAAGGTGCCCACCTGCTGCGGCGCGGCCTGGCCGGCCAGGGTGACGCTGACGATGCCGTCCGGCGAGATGGTGACGCTCTGCGCCGCCTGCGGGATGGTGATGCCCGGCTGCAGCGGATAGCCGCTGGAATTGACCATCTGGCCCTGGCTGTTGACCTGGAAGCTGCCGTCGCGGGAGTAAGCCAGCGAGCCGTCCGGCATCTGGATCTGGAAGAAGCCGCGGCCGTTGATGGCGAGGTCGAAGCTGTTGGTGGTCTGCTGCATGTTGCCCTGCTGGAACAGCTTCTCGGTGGCGCCGATCTGCACGCCGGTGCCGAGCATCAGGCCAGAGGGCGACTGCGTCTGGGTGCTGGTCTGCGCGCCGGCCTGGCCGAGGTTCTGGTACATCAGATCCTGGAACACGGCGCGGCCGCGCTTGAACCCGGTGGTATTGACGTTGGCCAGGTTGTTGGAGATGACGGCCATCTGCGTTTGCTGCGCATCCAGGCCGGTCTTGGCAACCCACAGTGCTGAAGTCATCTGAAGCCTCCATGCCGGAATCCCGGCTGTGGGAGCCTTGTTACAAATCCTGGGCCAGGCCTGCCGGCGTCAAGAATCCAGCGTGACCAGGCCGCGCGAAACGCGTGGATGGTGCGGCCATTTCCCCGCGCGCCATGGCCGCGAACGCGGGAAGCCGTGCCCATGTCCGAGATGCCATGCGATGCGTGATGGATCCCGCTGCCGCGGGGCGGGGTTTGCCGGTGCGCTGCCGCGCTATCCCATCTTCAGCAGGGAGGACGCCGCGCTGGCGTTGTCCTGCACCGACTTCATCAGGCGGGTCTGCAGGTCGAACTGGCGCGCCAGCTCGATCATGTTGACCATGGTCGCGGCGAGATTGACGTTGGAGCTTTCCAGGGCGCCGGGGATCACCGTCTCGCCGGCGCTGGGCTGGAGGTCGACGCCGGGCTGGGCCCGCATCAGGCCGTCGCTGCCGCGGCCGAGCTGTTCCGGCGTGGCCTGCACCACGCGCAGGCGGCCCACGGTGGTGGTGGTGCCGGGCCCCTGCCCCGCCGGCACGATCGAGACGCTGCCGTCGGCGCCGATGCTGATCGAGGAGTACTGCGGCACCGAGATCGGGCCGTTGTCGCCGAGCACCGGCTGGCCGCCGGCGGTGAGCAGCTGGCCATAGGCGTCGACGTGCAGGTCGCCGCCGCGGGTATAGGCCTCGCTGCCATCGGAGGCCTGCACCGCCAGCCACTGGCCGGGGCGCATCGCCACGTCGAGGTCGCGCCCGGTCTGGTTGATCGCCCCGGCGCTCGAGTCCCAGCCGTTGTCGAGCAGCTGGGCGTTGACCCGCGACGGCAGGCCCGGCCCCGCCACCGGCTGCGACTGCGCATCCAGCAACTGGGCGCGGAAGCCGTTGGTGCTGGCGTTGGCCAGGTTGTTGCTGTTGGCGGCCTGCGCGCGCAGGGTCTGCATCGCGCCGGACATGCCGACATAGAGCGCGCGGTCCATCAGGCGGCAGGCCGGAGGCGGGAGACGCGGGGCGCCACGGCAACTGCCGCGGCGCCCGGATGCAATTCCTGAACGACCATGCCGTGCACCTCTCTGCTTCTGCTTCCCGCTTTCATGCCTTTCGCCACTCGCCTCGGCCTTTTTTTATCAGCGCAGCTGCAGGATGGTCTGCATCAGCTGGTCGTCGGTGGAGATCACCTGCGAGTTCGCCTGATAGTTGCGCTGCGCGTTCATCATGTCGACCAGCTGCTGCGTCAGGTCGACGTTGCTGCTCTCCAGCGCGCCGGACTGGATCGCGCCGAAGTCGCTGGTGCCGGCGGCGCCGGGCACGGCCTGGCCGGAGGCGAAGGTCTGTGCCCAGGTGGCGTCGCCGAGCTGCTGCAGGCCCTGCGGGTTGGCGAAGTTGGCCATCGCCACCTGGCCCAGCACCGTGGTCTGGCCATTGCTGTAGCGCGCCGAGACGACGCCGCTGCCGTCCACCGCCACGCCGCTGAGCTGGCCGGTGGCGTAGCCGTTCTGCGTCAGGCTGTTGACGGCGAAGCTGCCGCCGTACTGGGTGGCCTTGCCCAGGTCGATGTTGGCGCTGATCGCGGCGGCGCCGTCGGCCGGCGTGAACGCCAGCGGCACCAGGCCGCCGGCCGGGGCCGTGGCCTTGCCGCTGCTGTCGAAGGTCAGCGCCGTGCCGGTGCCGACCTCGCTGCCGTCGACCACGGTGTGCAGGGTCCAGCTGCCGGCGCTGGCGCCGGCGACGAAGTACAGGCTGGCGGTGTGGGCGGCGCCGAGCGAGTCGTAGATGGTGACGGCGGTGGTCTGGTTGTAGCTGCTGGTGTCAGTCGGCGAGAACGTCGCGTTCGACGGCGCCGTCGCATTGGCCGGCAGGTTGATGCCGGCGCCGATGCTGGTGGTGGCCGCCGGCGGATTCGGCGCGGTCGACAGCTGCAGGTCGGACAGGGTGCCGGTGCTGAAGGTGGTGCCGCCGGCCAGCGGCGGGTACACCTGCAGGCGCTGGCCGGAGGCGGTGACGACGAAGCCGCTGCTGTCGGTGGTGAAGGCGCCGTTGCGCGTATACACCACCGAGCCGTTGTCCTTCACGCTGAAGAAGCCCTCGCCGCTGATCGCCAGGTCCAGCGGGTTGCTGGTATTGGTGATCGAGCCCTGCGCGAACTGCTGGGCGATGGTCTGGGTGCGCACGCCGCCGCCGGTGGTGGAGGTCTGCAGGTTGTAGGCCGCGTTCTGGAAGAAATCCCCGAACTCGGCGCGCGACTCCTTGAAGCCGGTGGAGTTGGCGTTGGCGATGTTGTTGGAGATGGTGTTGAGGTCGGTCGTGGCGGCGCTGATGCCGGACAGGGCGATGGTGAAGGACATGGATGACTCCGCGATTAGAGGATCTGCTGGACCCGGCTGAACGGCACCGGGCCAAGACCTTGAAGATTGACGGTGAGCGCCCCGCCGGCGTTGACCGAGACGCTGAGCACCTGGGCCATCACTTCGGTGTTGGCGGCCTGGGCGCTGCCGCCGCTGCCGACCTGGGCGCTGATGGTGTAGGTGCCGGCCGGCACGGTGTTGCCGGCGGCGTCCTTGCCGTTCCAGCTGAACGGCACGTTGCCGGCCGACTGGGTGCCGAGGTCGAGCGTGCCGACCAGGGCGCCGGTGGAATCCTTGATCTGCACCGTGACCTCGCCGCTGGCCGGCACGTCGACGGCGCCGTACATGCCGGCGCTGGTCAGCTGCGCCTGGTTGCCTTGCACCAGCACGTTGTGGCCGACCAGGTTGGCCGCCTGCAGCGACTGGCTGGAGCTGAGCTGCGACGACAGCGCGCCGAAGGCGCTGTTGAGCTGATTGATGCCCGACACGGTCGAGAACTGCGCGATCTGGCTGAAGAACTCGTTGTTGCTGATCGGGTTGAGCGGATCCTGCGCCTTGATCTGCGCCGTCATCAGCTGCAGGAAATCCTGCTGGTTCAGGGCGGTGCTGGCCGCGGCGGCCGCGGCGGCGTTAGCCGAGGCGGGGTTGACCGGGGTGCTGCTGGTCAGGCCCAGCGAGGAATAGATGCTGCTGTCGTTGCTGACGGCGCTCATGCGGAGGGGTTCCTGTTCAGCTGCCGAGGGTGAGGGTCTTCAAGGCCAGCTCCTTGGCGGTGTTCATCACCTCGACGCTGTTCTGGTAGGAGCGCGAAGCGGAGATCATGTCCACCATCTGCTCCACCACATTGACGTTGGGCGCGTAGACGTAGCCTTCGCCGTCGGCCAGCGGGTTGCCCGGCTCGTAGCGCTTTTCCGGCGCCGCCTGGTTCTCGACCACGCCGGTGACGCGCACGCCCGGCGTCTGCTGGCCGGCGACTTCCGGCGCCGCCTTGAACACCGGCAGATGCGCCTTGAACACGGTGTTCGGATCGGAGCCGACGGCGTCGGCGTTGGCGAGGTTGCTGGCGACGGTGCTCAGGCGCACCGACTGCGCGCTCATCGCCGAGCCGGCGATGTCGAAGATGCGGAAGGAGGAGCTCATGCCGGGTCTCCGCTCAGCTGCCGGTGATGGCGGTGAGCAGGCCCTTCACTTCGCCGTTGAGGAAGCTGAGGCTGGCCTGGTAGTGCATCGCCGCGTCGGCGAAGGCGCCCTGCTCGACCTGCTCGTCGACGGTGTTGCCGTCGACGCTGGGCTGCAGCGGCACCCGGTACACCAGCGGCGGCGGGGCGGCGGCCGCCGGCGCAGCGCCGGCAGGGGCGGACGCGGCGGCCTGCTGCTGGCTGGCCAGCACCTTGGCGAAGTCGATGTCGCGCGCCTGGTAATGCGGAGTGTCGGCGTTGGCGATGTTGGCGGCCAGCACCTCCATGCGCTGGCGCTGCACGGCCAGGGACTGGGCGTGCATGCCGAACAACGGATCAAGGTTGGCCATGGCGGCTCCCGCGTAAAATTCCTGCGGGCCTCCCTACAAGGCCTGTGCCAGGCACGCCGGTTGTCCGTGAAGCGCTGGTGCCCTTGCGCCTTTAACTGAAAGCTGACAACTGGCCTCCGACAACCGCCTGGGCGCAGCTCAGGCCTCGCCCGTCACCGCCGCCTGCAGCCGCTCGATCACCGCGCCGGCCAGCTCGTCGGCGCCGAACTTGGCGATGAAGCGGTTGGCGCCGACCCGCTGCACCATGGCCTTGTTGAACACCCCCGACAGCGAGGTATGCAGCAGCACATACAGCTCGCGCAGGCGCGGATCGCGCCGGATTTCCGTCGTCAGGCTGTAGCCGTCCATGCCGGGCATCTCGATGTCGGAGATCACCATCAGCAGCTGCTCGTTCACCGGCCCGCGCTCGGCGAGGGCCTGCAGGTGGCGCAGGGCCTCGCGGCCGTCGTTGACCAGGGTGCACTGCACGCCCAGCTGCTGTAGCAGCTTCTCGATCTGGCTGCGGGCGACGCGCGAATCGTCCACCACCAGCACGCGGCGGCCCTCGCCCAGGCCTTGGGCGCGCTGCGTCAGCTCCGCCGACAGCGGCTGGGGCTCGCCCAGCACCTCGGCCAGCACCTTCTCGACGTCGACGATCTCGACCAGCTCCTCGCCGACCCGGGTGATGGCGGTGAGGTAGCCGGAGTCGCCGGCGCCGCCCGGCGGCGGCTGCACCGCGGCCACGTCGACGTGCACGATGCGTTCCACCGCCCGCACCAGGAAGCCCTGCACGCTGCGGTTGTACTCGGTGACGATGACGTGGGCCGCGCGGCTGTCCGGCGGCTCGCCCAGAGCCAGGCCGAGGTCGATGATCGGCACGATGCCGCCGCGCAGGTCGGCCACGCCGCGCACCAGGGCGTGGGCGCCGGGCATCTTCACCATCGCCGGCACCGTCATCACCTCCTGCACCTTGAAGACGTTGATGCCAAAGATTTGGCGCTCGTCGAGGCGGAACAGGAGCAGCGCCAGCCGGTTGTGGCCGGCCAGCTGGGTGCTGCGGTCGATGCTTTCCAGCAATCCTGCGGACATGAGGGTACTCGCGGTCTCGCCGGCATAGCGGCAGTGGCGGCCCGGACTTGAGGCACGCGGTTTGCTTGTGGCCACCCTATCTATCGAGTGGATGAGTTCCCATGCCGCGCTTGCTGATCCTCCTGCTGTGGCTGGCCTGCGGCGCCGCGCGCGCCGCGGACCCCGAGCCGCTGGAGCGCATCCGCGACGCCGCCACCGGCTACGTCGCCGCCCGCCTCGGCGGCGGCGCCAGGCTCGGCGCCGCGCCGCTGGACCCGCGGCTCCGCGTCCCGACCTGCGGCGGGCAGCTGCAGGCCGGCGGGGCGGCGCCCAACCCGGGCAATGCCTGGACCGTGGCCGTGCACTGCACCGGACCCTCGGTGTGGACGCTCTATGTGCCGGTGCGCGCCAGCGAGCGCCGCACCGTGGTGGTGGTGAAGCGCAGCCTGGCGCCCGGCCTGCCGGTGCCGGCGGACGCGCTGGCCCTGGAGGAGCAGGACACCGCCAGCCTGCCCAATGGCTACATCGCGCGGATCGAGGACGCCGCCGGCAAGCTGCTGCGCCGGCCGGTGACGCCGGGCGAGCCGCTGCCGCCGAACGCGCTCGACGCGCCGGCCAGCATCCACCGCGGGCAGGAGATCGTGTTGATGAGCCAGTCCGGCGGCTTCGTGGTGCGGGCCACCGGCAAGGCGCTGGCCGACGGCGCCAGCGGCGAGCGCATCAAGGCCGAGAACCTCGACACGCACCGCCAGGTGGAAGGCGTGGTGCGCGAGGACGGCGTGCTGGAGATCGGCCTCTGAAAGGGCGCGCCGAGCCGACAGCCGGCAGGGATGGACGGCCTAAAGTTCCGCCCCGGATTGCCGCTATAACCGCCATGCACTCCGTTCGAGCGCGCCCAAGGCACTGAGATGACTTCCAAAATCGATTCGATGAGCACCGTGGCAGTGGGCCTGGCCGGCGGCGCCAAGGCGCTGGCGGACAAGCCGGCCACCGCGGCGGTGGCCAGCGCCCAGCCGGCGCCCCCGGTCGATAAGGTCAGCCTCACCGGCGACGCGATGCGCATGCAGCAGCTCGACAAGTCCATGGCCACCGGTCCGCAAGTCGATTCCGGCCGCGTCAGCTCCGTCAAGGCCGCGATCGCGGCCGGACGCTACCCGATCGATGCCCGGACGGTGGCCGCCAAACTGTCGCGCCTGGAATGGGAGATGCACAAGTAATGGCACAGGCCGCCGAAACCGCCCTGGACCACGCCGGCGCCCTGCTGGCGTTGCTGGAACAGGAGCACCAGGCGCTGCAGGGCGGCGATCCCGACCGCCTGCTGGCGCTGTGCCGCGACAAGCTGCTGCGGCTGCGGCAGCTGGACGCGCTGCGCGGCGTCGCGCTGAACAACCCGGCACTGCGCACCGGTCTGCGCCAGCTGGTCGAGCGCTGCCAGCAGCAGACCGCGCTCAACGAGGCCCTGCTGCAGGCGCGCTTCAACCGCAGCCGCAGCGCCCTGGCGGCGCGGCGCGGCGCGCCGGGCCAGTACGATGTGAGCGGCCGCGGCCAGTACGAAGTGCAGCGGAATTTTCGCATCCAGGCCTGAGCGGCCTGACGGAACCGTGACCGGTTCCCCCGACTTAATTCAACGCGGGCTGCCAGCCCATGCCCTCGCACAGCTCGCTGCACAGCCGGCGCGCGCCCGCGGTCATCGGCTCGTCCTCGGCGGCGGGCCGGCTGCGGCGCTCGAGCTCGGCGGCGCCGCGGTAGGAGACGGCATGGAAGTACGGCAGGTCGCGGCGGGTGCGGCCGCGCTCCAGCCAGACCTCGACGCGGGCGCCGGGATCGCTGGGAATCGTGATCATGATCAGCTTCTGCATGAGGATCAGGCCGTCGCACCACTTGTCGGCCAGATCTTACCATTGGTCCGTCGGTCCGCTCGCCACGTTCGTCAGCTGAAACTTGAATCACATTTTGCCTGCCGGGCCCGGCAGGCCGCTCAGCCGAAGTAAGGCTGGCTCGCGCGCAGCGTGCGTTGCTCGCGCAGGATGATGCGATAGCTGAAACCCTGCCCGAGGCTGAGCGCGACGTCGCCGGGGGTTACGCGCAGCACGCGGCCGCTGAAGCGGGCGGCCTCGCCGCTGCGCAACAGCAGCGCCCCGCTCACCGTGGCGCCCGGCGCCAGCGCCAGCCCGGGCTCGTTGACGATGCGCACGCCGCCCTCGGACAGGTCGATCACCGCGGTGTAGCGGCCCTGCACCTGCAGCCGCGGCCGCAGCCGCTGCGGATAGCGGACGCGGAAGTGCCGCCGGGCGTCGCGGCCAGGTGCTGCCTGCGTGGGGGCTCCGGTTTGCTGCATGCCCGGACCCTACAAAGCGCGTGCCAGGCTTCCCTAGGCGGGTGGCAGCGGCTTGCCCTCGGCGTGGCGGCCGAGCTCTTCCACCAGCACGCGCTGGTTCTCGCTGTAGTCCACCGGCGCCGCCACCAGGTGCACGCCGCCGGCGGCGAAGGCGGCCTTGAGCGTGGCCGACAGCCCTTCCGCCGAGGTGACGTGGTGGCCGTGCGCGCCGTAGGACTCGGCATAGCGCGCGAAGTCCGGATTGCCGAAGGTCATGCCGTAGTCGGCGAAGCGGTCCACCGCCTGCTTCCAGCGGATCATGCCGTAGGCGGAATCGACGATCACCAGCACCACCAGGTCCAGCTTGAGGCGCACCGCCGTCTCCAGCTCCTGGCTGTTCATCATGAAGCCGCCGTCGCCGCACACCGCCAGTACCGGGCGGTCCGGGTGCAGCAGCCGCGCCATGATCGCCGACGGCAGGCCGGCGCCCATCGTCGCCAGCGCATTGTCGAGCAGCAGCGTGTTGGCGACGCGCGTGCGGTAGTTGCGCGCGAACCAGATCTTGTACATGCCGTTGTCGAGGCAGGCGATGCCGTTCTCCGGCAGCGCGCCGCGCACCTCGCGCACCAGGCGCTGCGGCGTCAGCGGAAAGCGCGCGTCGTCGGCGCCCTCGCCGACGTGCGCCAGGATGCGCTCGCGCTGCGCCGCCATCGCCGGGTCGATGCGCACGCGCCCCTCCAGCCGCTGCGCCAGCGCGGCGACGCTGGCGCCGATGTCGCCGATCAGCTCGGCGTCGGGATGGAACACCTCCTCGACGCTGGCCGGGAGGTAGCCGATGTGCACCACCTTGCGCCCCGTCGCGGCGCGCATCAGGAACGGCGGCTTCTCCACCGTATCATGGCCGATGGCCAGGATCAGGTCGGCGCAGTCGATGGCGTCGTGCACGTAGTCGCGCTCCGACAGCGCCGCGGTGCCGATGTACAGGTCGGAGCTGCCGTTGACCGCGCCCTTGCCCATCTGCGTGTTGAAAAACGGGATGCGGGCGCGCCGCACGAAGTCCGACAGCGGCTCGACCAGCCGCGGCCGGTTGCCGGCGGCGCCGATCATCAGCAGCGGGCATTTCGCCGCCAGCACCAGCTGCGCCACGCGTTCCACCGCGGCCGGCGCCGGCACCGGCCAGTCGATCGCGTGCGGCGGCACCAGCTCCGCCTGGGCGGTCTCGGCGGCGATGTCCTCCGGCAGCTCCAGGTGCACCGGCCCCGGCCGTTCCTCCATGGCGATGCGGAAGGCGTCGCGCACCATGGTCGGGATCGAGGCGGCGGAAACGATCTGCCGCGTCATCTTGGTCAGCGGCCGCATCGCGCCGACGATGTCGACGATCTGGAAGCGCGCCTGGCGGGCGTGCTTGATCGGCTTCTGCCCGGTGAGCATCAGCATCGGCATGGCGCCGAGGTGGGCATAGGCGGCGCCGGTGGTGAAGTTCAGCGCGCCCGGCCCCAGGGTCGACAGGCACACCCCGGGGCGTCCGGTCAGGCGGCCGTGCGTCGCCGCCATGAAGGCCGCGGCCTGCTCGTGGCGGGTCAGCACCAGCTCGATCTTCGAGCTGCGCAGCGACTCCACCACGTCGAGGTTCTCCTCGCCGGGGATGCCGAAGATGCGGTCGACTCCCTCGTTCTCCAGCGCCGCCACCAGCAGGTCGGAGCCCTTGCGCGGCGCGTTCACCGCGGCGCTCCGGAGGTGATGATCGAACGGTGCGGCCTGCGCTTGTCCATGCGAATTCCTTGCGAGCGTTTGCGGGTCCGGGAAACCGTGCAGCGGCAGGCCGGCAGTGTCCCGCAAAACCGGCATTTGGGCCAGCGCCGCGGACAAACCCGGCCGGCCGAACCATTTCCGGCGGGCACGGTCCAATGCGCGGGCATTCGTTTCATGGAGGAAACGAATATGAGGTAGGCTCGGCCGCTGGGCCACGCACAGGTTGGTAGCAAGATCCCTTCGTGTCCGGCGCTGCCCGCCGGACTCCAGATTCGTGAGAGGGGCGCCGCGTCCGGCGCCTTCGTCCGTGCGCGTGAGCCGCCGGCGCCGTGCTGATCCCGCGCCCGTCCGCCATTCCCCGCTCCTGTCCGTCGATGCGTGAAAGCGCAGCGCAAGGATCTTGTCCGGCGCACCGGCCGGCCTGTGACTTTCATGGATGAAAAGAACACGAATTCAATGCCGAAGCTGCCGCTCCTCCGCTCGAAGCTGTTCTGGATCGTGGTCGCCGTGCCGAACCTGGTCTCGGTGATCTACTTCGGCCTGGTCGCCTCGCCGGTGTACGTCTCGAACGCCTCGATGATGGTGTTCAAGCCCTCGCAGGGCTCGGTCAATCTGCAGTCCATGCTGTCCGGCTCGTCCGACGGCGAGTCGTTCGCCGGCGCCTACATCCTGCAGAAGTACATCCGCTCCTGGACCGAGTACAAGAACGTGGCCGGGCACATCGATCTGGCCGGCCACTACGGCGAGGGCGACTTCGTGTCGCGCTACGGCGGGCTGGCCACGCTGTTCCGCCGGAACGAAATCGCCCTGTGGCACTTCTACCAGGGCCGCACCGGGGTCGAGGTCAACGAGAAGAACAACATCGTCAGCCTGGAGGTGGAAGGATATACGCCGGGCTTCACCGCCGAGCTGGGCCGGCAGGTGCTGCAGGACGCGGTGGCCCACATCGACACGATGAACCAGCAGATGGAGCGCGACTACGTCGCCAACGCGGCGCGGTCGCGCGCCACCATCGAGGCCAACCTGGAACGCGACGAGGCGGCGCTGGCGGACTACCGCGCCAGCATCGGCGTGCTCGATCCCGAAAGCCACTACGGCGCGCAGCTCAACCTGCTGACTTCCCTGGAGCAGAGCAAGGCCGGCCTGGAGTCGCAATACCGGGCGCTGTCCGGCGCCACGCCGAACAACCCGGTGACGCAGAACCTGCAGAAGGGCATGGCGGCGCTCACCGCCCGCATCAATGCGATCCAGGAGGACTTCAGGACCCAGGCCGGCCAGAACGCCCGTTACCACGCGCTGCAGATGGCGCGCGACAACGACGCCGCCCTGCTCAAGGAGGTCGATGCCGCGGTGCAGGAGGCGAACCTGAACTCGATCAAGAACAAGTACTACCTGCAGGTGATCAGCCCGGTGTCGGAACCGGCCTCACCGGAGCGGCCGCAACGCCTGGAATGGCTGGCCGGCATCTTCTTCGGCAGCCTGCTGCTGTGGAGCCTGGTGCGATGAGCGGCGCCGCCCTGCGCCTGGTCCTGCCGGCGGTGGTGGCGGCGCTGGCCGGCTGCGGCGTGCTGCCGGCGTCCGGCCCGTCGAGCGGCACCCTGCAGGACAGCGACGCGGTGACCCTGGTCAACGTCACCCCCGAACAGGCGCGGGCCCTGGCCCGGGAGGACGCCAGCGCCCAGGCCGGCGCCGAGCAGGCCGCGCTGGCGGCCCTGACCCTGCCGGCCCGCGCCGACAGCTTCGTCTTCTCGCCCGGGGACAGCTTCCGCCTCACCGTGTTCACCATCTCGCCCTGGCTCGGCGGCGCCGCCTCCGGCGTGCCGAGCACGGTGGACATGGGCGGCTTCACCGTGTCGGACCAGGGCACGGTGGTGCTGCCCTATATCGGCTCGATGCGGGTCGAGGGGCTCGGCCTGGGCGAAGCCCAGGAGACCATCGCGGCCCGCCTCGGCAAGCTCGGCATCCTGCAGAACCCCTCGGCCAAGATCGAGCTGGCGGCCAGCCCGCACAACAGCATCATCGTCACCGGCGCCCTCGGCGAACCGCGGCTGGTGGCCTGGACCCCGGCGGGCGTGACCCTGGCCGACGCCATCACCCAGGCGCTGGGCAACGGCCTGGACATCATGGGCAGCGACGCCGGCGGCCCCAGCGACCGCTCGGCGATCGACGTCTCGGTGTTCCGCGGCGACGCGCCGGCGGTGAAGATCCCGATGCAGGCGGCGCTGGAGCACCGCATCGCGCTGCTGCCGGGCGACCGCGTCGTGGTCACCAAGAAGCCGGCGGTGCGCATCGTCGTGCTCGGCGGCGGCGTCAGCCGCAACGGCAACTACGAGTACGCCCGCAACCCGTCCCTTGCCACGGTGCTGGCGCGGGCCTCCGGCCTCGACACCAACGTCGCCGACAACCGCGCGGTGTTCGTGCTGCAGCAGCGCAACGACGGCTCGCGGCCGGTGCTCTACGACTTCGCCTGGGATCGCGCGGCCGGCCTGATCGCCTCGCAGACCTTCCCGCTGCGCGACGGCGACCTGGTCTATGTCGACGAAGCGCCGATCGTGCCGGTGCAGAAGGTGCTCAACACGATGCTGCCGGTCGCGGCCACCGCCAACCTCGCCAAGTAGCATGCGCGACTTCGCCGACTACATCCAGCACTTCGGCCTGCCGGAACTGGAAGCGGCGCAGCTGCGCGCGCGCATCTCCTCGTGGAGCGAGCTGCAGCGCTGGCTGGACGAGCACCCGCTGTTCGAGGTCAGGCCGCGGCTGGAGCGGATGCGCATCGTCGCGCCGACTTTCAACCTGTCGCTCAAACACGGCCTGGAGCAGCTGTTGCGCCGGCGCGGCGCGGCCAAGCCGCCGCCGGCGCGCGGCTGGGAAGCCCTGGTCGAGCACCGGCGGCGCGTCAAGCTGGCCCTGACCCTGTCGGTCACCGTGGTGCTGCTGCTGGTCTCGGCGCAGATGCTGCAGACCGAGCAGATGCCGCCGGCGGCGCTGGACATGTACCTGGCCATCTACGGCGTGATGACCTATTTCCTGGCCTCGAACTCGTTCAAGCTGTTCCTCGGCAGCTGGCACACCCGCCACGGCAGCCGCTCCAACCCCTGGCACCCGTCGCGGCACGCCCGCGACCCCGCCGCCGACGCCAGGGTGGCGGTGGTCTATCCGGTGCTGCACGAGGACGCCGCGCGCGTGGCGGCCGGCATCGCCGCCACCTGGCAGTCCATCGCCGCGGGCTTCCCGCAGTTCGCGCGGCATTTCGACTTCTTCCTGCTGTCCGACAGCAGTGAGCCGGAATACTGGATCGCCGAGGAGACGGCGGTCCACCAGCTGCGCGCGGCCTTTCCCCTCGGGCGCTTCTTCTACCGGCGCCGCCTGATCCGCAGCAACGCCAAGCTCGGCAACATCATGGACTTCTGCCGCCGCTGGGGCCGCCGCTACCGCTACATGATGATGATGGACGCCGACAGCGTGATGGACGGCGAAGCCTGCGTGTCCCTGCTGCGCATGATGGAAGGCACGCCGGAGCTGGGCATCATCCAGACCAATCCCAAGCCGGTGCTGCGCCACAGCCTGTTCGGCCGCATGCTGCAGTTCTCGGCGCGGCTCTACGGCACGGTGTTCTCCTACAGCCTGCAGGCGATGTACATGGGGCATGCCTTCTACATCGGCCACAACGCCATCATCCGCCTCAAGCCCTTCATCGAGCACTGCATCCTGCCGACGCTGTCCGGCCCCGCCCCCTGGGGCGGCAAGCCGCTGAGCCACGACATCGTCGAGGCGGCGCTGATGGCGCGCGGCGGCTACGAGGTGTGGTTCCTGCCGGAGATCGAAGGCAGCTACGAGGAGATTCCCGCCAACATCCTCAACTTCCTGATCCGCGAGCGCCGCTGGATGCAGGGCAACCTGCAGCACCTGCGCTTCCTGTTCCTCAACGGCCTGCGCACCATCCATCGCGAGACCTTCTTCAACGGCTCGATGGGCTATCTTTCGGCGCCGCTGTGGACCGTGTTCCTCAGCATCTCGGCCTACGGCGCGGTGCATTTCCTGCAGGGCGGGGTGATCGCGCCGGACGCGTTCGGCGCGATTGAGCTGCCGGTGATCCTGCTCGCGGTTTCGGCGGTCGTGTTCCTGTTCCTGCCGCGGCTGCTCGCCTTCTTCGTCCACGTCCGCGGCGACCGCGCGCGCGGCTTCGGCGGCAAGGACAAGCTGGCCTGGTCGATGCTGATCGAGACGGTGTTCTCGTTCTTCTTCTCGCCCATCGTGATGATCAACCTCACCCGCTTCATGTGGCTGTGGCTGAAGCGGCGCAGCATCTCCTGGGGCAAGTCGCAGCGCGACGACGAGGTCCTGCCCTGGGGCGCCTGCGTCCGCAATTTCGGCTGGGTCAGCGTCGTCGGACTGCTCTGCGGCGTGGCGCTGGTGGCGGCGCTGCAGCAGGTCTCCACCCAGCGCGGCCTGATCATCGAGACGGCTTCCGGCGGCTGGATCACGCCGCTGTCGGTGCTGGCCGGCTTCTTCCCGATCATCGGCGGCTTCGCCCTGAGCATCGTCATCGTGCGCTTCACCAGCCGCACCTTCCGCTCGGTCCGCGACTGCAGCCTGTTCTGCATTCCGGAGGAGATCGACCCGCCGCCGGTGCTGCGCGAGATGCAGCACTGGGAGCGGCGCCTGCGCCGCGCGCTGCCGCGCCTGGACAACCGCGCCGAGGCCCTGGCCTATGCCGTCGGCGACGCCGGCTTCTATGTGCGGCACCGGCCGGAGACGCGCCTGCGGCCGCACCTGGCGCGGGCGCTGCTGCCGAAGATCCGCGGGCGCAGTCCGCTGAGCGAGCAGGAGCTGCGCCTGGCGCTGTGCGAGCGCAGCTGCTTCGACGCCCTCCACATGTTCCGCGCGGGCGCCGCGGCGCCGCCGGCGGCCGTGCCGCGCGGGACCGCGCGGATTTCCAACGCCATCGGCAAGGAGCGAAGATGAGCGCCCTCACCAAATCCCTGATCGACGGCGCCGACCGCCTGGTCCGCGTGGTCAGCCCGCAGCGCCCCCGGCTCGACGCCGCCGCCTTCCTGCGCGGCGCCGAGCGCAAGTGGGGCGCGGTGAACCCGCTGTACCGCGAGGCGCTGGAAGTGCTGCTGGAATCCGCCGAGCGCGAAGCCGACCTGAGCCTGTTCGGGCGCCACGCCCTGCGCTGGGACCTGCAGCGCATGCTGCGCAACTGCCGGCTGATCGAGCGGCACGCCGCGACAACCCCGGCGGCCGCGGCGCCCCGCGAAGCGCCGATCTTCATCCTCGGCCTGCCCCGCACCGGCAGCACCTTCCTGCACCGGCTGCTGGCCGAGGACCCGCACAACCTGGTGCCGCGCTGCTGGCAGACCCTGGAACCGGCGCCGCGCCCGGCCGGCTTCGATCCGCAGCAGGACCCGCGCGCGCGTCGCGCCGAGCGCATGCTGGCCGGCTTCGGCCGCCTGGCGCCGGACCTGGCGGCGCTGCATCCGCTCGGCGCCGACCTGCCGCAGGAGTGCACCGAGATTACGGCGCATACTTTTTGCAGCCTGGCCTTCGACACCATCCTGCGGGTGCCGGGCTATCTCGACTGGCTGGACCGGCGCGGCCACGACGAGGCCTACGCCTTCCACCGCCGCTTCCTGCGCTTCCTCGACGACGGCGGCGCGCGGCGCTGGGTGCTGAAGTGCCCCGACCACGTATTCGCGCTGGACGCGCTGCTGAAGATCTATCCGGATGCGCGCCTGGTCGTCACCCACCGCGATCCGCTCGCCGTGATTCCCTCCGTGGCGCGGCTGACCGAGGTGCTGCGCCAGCCGTTCTCGCGGCGCGTCGACGCGCGCGCGGTCGGCGCCGAGGTCGCCGGCCGCTGGGCCGACGGCGCGCGGCGCCTGACCGCGCTGGCGGAGCGGCAGGACCTCCCACGGCGGCGGATTTTCCACCTCCACTACGCGCTGTTCGTGTCCAACCCGGTGGCGGCCGTGGCCACGATGTACCAGTACTTCGGCCTGCCGCTGGAAGCGGCGACCCGCGAGCGCTTCCGCCGCTTCATCGACACCCTGCCCCGCGGCGGCTACGGCCGCAACCAGTATTCCTTCGACAGCTTCGGCCTGGACCGCCGCGCGCTGGAACGGACCTTCGCCGGTTACTGCGAGCGCTTCGGACTCGGCTTGCGCACGCCAGCGGCGGGAATCGCCTGAGAGCCGGAGCCGGGTGCGGGGCCATGGATCGAGCCGGCGGAGGCCGGCTCCTCCGCCCACCCGTCCCGTACCGTGGCCAGCAGGCCGGCGGCGAATACCGGCAGCATCCGGTTCAGCACTTCACGGGTCTCCGCGCCCGGGGCCTCGTTGAGCGCCATTTCCATCACCCCGGCCAGGCGGGTCTGCACTTTGAGCGGCACCAGCAGCAGGCGCGGCGGGTCGCCGCGCCCCAGGCCGGACTCGAGCCGGAAATAACCTTCGGGCACGTGCTCCAGTTCGATCGCCTTGCCATGCCGCGCGCAGGCGCCCACCAGCCCCTCGTCCAGGCCGATGTGGCGGCGCTGCAGCCGCGCCAGGTCGACGGCGTAGGTTGCCAGTGGAAACAGCCTGGCGGTGCCGCCATCCTGCTCCAGCTCATAGACGGCGCCGGCCAGCGCGCCGAGTTCGTGGACGAAGCAGTCCAGCGCGGCGCGGGCGAACTCCATCCGTGACTGCCCGGTGAACTGCAGGCATTCGCCGACCCGCGCCAGCCGCAGCTGCAGCCGCACCGTCTCGTCCTGCCGCCGGTTCAGCTCCTCGATCCGCGCCGCCATGCGGCGGCGCTCGGCCCGCACGCGCGCCGCGGCCCGCGCCGCCGCGAAGAAATTGATCATCAGCACGCCGATCGCGCCGCTGAGCCAGGCGCCTTCGGGCGCCAGCGGGAACTGGTGCGACTGCTGCCGCGCCCAGACGTTGAGCAGGAGAATGAGCATCGCCAGCGCGGTGGCGCCGTTGAAGATCGCCGGCGGCAGCAGCCGTGCGTAATCGAAAGTAGTCGACAGCAATAGCACCGTCACCGGGGCGGCGGGATAGGGGTCTTCCAGGACGATCACCGTGAGCATCACCAGGTCCAGCGCCACCGTCGGCAGGAACCCGGCGCGCCGGGGCTGCGCCAGCAGCAGCGCATTGGCCACCACATACGCGGCGATCAGCGCCAGGACTGCGCCGCGCGGCAAGGGCAGGAAGCCGGTGACCTGCCCCGCCGTCCGGAAATACAACAGCCCGGCCAGGCCCAGCACCACCCGCATCGCATAAGGCGCGACCAGGCGATGGGGTTCCGCTTGGGGTGTGGGATCGGCCACGGCTTGCCCTCGGAACGGTGCGGGCCGCCCACCGGCCCCACGCCGGTTATAACGCCGCAGTGCCGCGCATGGTCGGCCGGCACTTTAACCATTTGTTAACCACTCAACTACCCCTGTTAGATCTGACAGTTACGCCGCGCCGAAATTCCATTTACCTCTTCTTCACCGACTACAACTCAACTCAGGGAGAGGCACATGACCGGAATCATCAACGGCACCTTGTCGGACCCGGCTTTCGCGGCGCGCTGCGCCGACCCCATGTACCGCCTGCGCTATCGGGTGTTTTTCGAGCGCCTGGGCTGGGACGTGAAGGTGGCGAACGGGCGCGAAATCGACGAGTTCGACGACGACCGCAACGTCTACCAGCTGGCCACGGACGGCCGCGGCGACATCATCGGCGGCTGGCGGCTGCGGCCGACGACGCTGCCCTACATGATGAAGGACGTCTTTCCGCAGCTGCTCGGCGGCACGCCGGCGCCGGTGCGCCCGGACATCTGGGAGATCAGCCGCTTCGCCGTGGACGAGGAGCGCGCCGACCAGCCCGGCTTCGGCTTCAACGACACCGCGCGCGCGCTGGTGCGCCACGCCATCCAGTACGCGGTGCACCACGACATCGGACGCTACGTCATGGTCGTCAGCGTAGCGGTCGAGCGCCTGCTGGCCAACACCGGCATGGTCCTGCACCGCTTCGGGCCGCCGCAACGCATCGGCCGGGTCCGCTCGGTGGCCTGCTTCCTCGACATCGACGCGCACACGCGTCACGTCATCCTCGGAACACCGCTGCACCTGAAGCAGGCTGCCTGACCGGGCCTGCGCCCGGTCCGCCCCGCGCCTGTCAGATATGACAGCTTTCGCCGTCTCTCCTGCCGCTATAAAACACCACGCAGATCACCACTCGAGAAGCATATCGAGCCAAGCCTTCGGGAGATTCGTACCACGCATTCCAGCCATCCGTCCTGCTCAACCATCCGGAGAGCGCTGATGAACAAAATTGCCGTTGCCGTTGTATCCTTCCTACTCATCAGCCTGGCTTGCGCGTCGCCGGCGCAGGCGATGAGCTACATGCCCATCCAGGATTCGGCCCTGCTGGCGGAGGCCGACGCGGTGGTTTCCGGCACGGTCAGCGCCGCGGGGCCGCAGCCGGGCGCGGCGCTGCTGGCCACGCAATACGTGGTGCAGGTGCAGCAGCAGATCAAGGGCGCCACCGGTCCTTCGGTGGTGGTGGAGGTGCCCGGAGCCTTCGACAGTCTGCTCAGCGGCGCGGTGACGGTGCCGGGGGCGCCGCATTTCGCGGTGGGCGACAACGTGACGCTGTTCCTGCGCAAGCTCGACGACGGCAGCTACGGCGTCATCGAGCTGTCGCTCGGGGCGTTCACGCTCGGGCTCACCCTCAGCGGAACGCCGGTGCTGGTGCGCGACCTGGCGGATGCCGAGAATGTGTGCGGCGATTGCGACACCGAGCCGGCACAGGCGCATCGCGACTTCGCTGCCTTCACCGCGTGGCTGCGCGCGCAGCTTGCCGGCCAGCCGGCCGACAGCGGCTATTGGAACAGCGAACCCCTGGCGCCGAAGCTGCTGCCGCGGTTCGTCGTCGCCAGCCCGGCGGCCCGCTGGTTCCAGTTCGCCGACGGCGGCACCGTCTGGTTTTATATGAGCAGCGCCGGCCAGCAGGGCATGCTGGACGGCGGCTTGCTCGAGTTCGAAGAGGCACTGCTGGCCTGGAACACCAATCTCGGCAGCACCATCAATTTCTTTTTCGCCGGCACCAGCAACGCCAGCGGCGGCCTGTCGAGGGCCGACGGCGTGAACGAAATCCTGTTCAATGATCCGAACAACGAGCTGGGCGGCGACTTCAACTGCCTCACCGGCGGCGTGCTCGCCTATACGGTCTACCGGACCAGCGGCAGCGGCCAGTTCAACGGCCACACCTTCCAGCGCATGACCGAGGCCGACACGGTGGTGCGCCGGGGCACCGCCTGCTTCATGACCGGCCACCTCGGCGCCGACGCCGCAGAGGTGTTCGGGCACGAAATGGGACATGCGCTGGGGCTGGCCCACCCCTGCGGTGACCAGGGCGAGAGCGCCTGCACGCCGGGCACGCCGCAGGACGACGCCTTGATGCGCCCCACCATGCATGCCGACGGACGCGGCGCCAGCCTGCGCTCGGACGACCAGGCCGGCGCGGCCTACCTGTACGCGCGCGGCGTGGCGAACGGGGGGAGTTCGGGCGACACCAAGAGCACCAACGGTGGTGGCGGCGGCGGTGGGAGTGGCGGCGGTGGCGGCAGCTTGGACCCCGCGGCGCTGGGCATGCTCCTGGCGCTGCTCGGCACACGCGGCGTCCGGCGGCGCCTTGCCGCGGCTGCCGCCCGGCCGACGGGGTGGTGATGCCGCAGCCGCGCGGCAATGCGCGGGCCACGCGATCCCGCATGGCGTACCAGCCCTGGCTCCTGCCCCCGATGCCGGCTCGGCGCCATCACGGCGCCAGCCGGCGCCGGGGCCGGCCCCTGCTCTGCATCGACTGCATCCTCTGGCTGGCCCTGTCCGGCACGCTCGGCCTGCTGCTCCATCACGTCCTGAGCCAGGCCTTCGGTACGATCATCTACCGCATGCCCTTCTTTTGAGAAGGCCGCGCCGCCGGCGGCCACCGGTCATCGGGTCCGCGCCGGCGGGTACAGCGCTCTCCAGATGATGTTGGCCAGGATCCTGGCGGCCCGCTCCAGCTCGGCTTCGCCGCCCCGACGCACCCGGTGGTAGGCGAACCGCTCGGTCATCCAGACCAGGGCCATGTAGCTGTCCTCGGTCACGTCGCGGTGGATGGTGCCGCGCCGCTGGCCTTCGCGCAACGCCTGGAGCGAGTTGCTGGTCATGGCCTCGAGCAGCTGGTCGAAGGCCGACCGCACCTCCGCATCGTAGCCCGCGGTTTCCGCCATCGAGGCGAACACCGCCTGGTAGTGCAGGTAGATCTTCAGGGTTTCGCGCATGGCGCGGCGCAGCTGCGGCAAGGTGACCTGGGAGGAGATATCCCACCAGCGCTGGGTAGTCTGCAGCAGCTCCGCGGCAATCACCGCCCCCAGCTCCTGGATCAGCTGGCCCTTGTCCTTGAAGTACAGATAGTAGGTCGAGCGGGCGATGCCGGCTTCGCGGCTGAGCTTTTCGACGCTCAGCTCGGTGAAGCTGCTGCCCTTGGCGATCAGCCGCTCCGTGGCTTCGAGCAGCAGCGCCGTCACCCGGACCTTCTGGTCGGTCCGGACCGTCTTCTTGGTACGCGTGATCGAACCCATCGTAACGTCCCCGCGACGACGCCATTTTCTGATTAGTGCGCGAAATGCATGACACCTTGTCTACACCGCGAGGTACTTTACGAAATACGCCGGGCCGCTAAGTGCTGCGGCACGCGCCTCGACCTGAATGAATCGACGTCGAGCTCAGTATAGTCAACCGGTTACGCGGCACGCGACCTTGGCGCAACGCCGGGGCGTGCACTTAGCTCGCCCGCGGCCGTCGGCGGAGCGCGTCCGGCCATGTCTCCCGCACTGGACATTAACGATGGACACTCTGTCCGATACTGGGTATAACGAGTGCATCGCACCGTCGTGGCAATGGCTCGCTCAAGAGACGGTGGGACCGACCAGGGAGTGGGGAGGCAACGTGCCGGAGTGGGATGCGGAACTGATTGAGGCAATTCGCAAGTGCGGCACGGTGTCCGAGGCCGGATCGGCCTGCCGCAGCGTCGCGCATGCTCTGGGCTTCCCGCATTTCCTGCTCGGCTTGCGGGTCGTCGTTTCCATCAGCCGTCCCGCCCAGTTCATCATCAGCGGCTACCCCAAGGAATGGCGGGTCCGCTACGACGCCTGCGGCTACATGACCATCGATCCGGTGCTGGCCAGCGCCCTGGGCCGGGTGCGGCCGTTTTCCTGGGATGAGCTCGACCAGAGTTCACCGCCGGTCAGGCGCTTTTTCGAGGATGCCGCCGCGCACGGGCTGCGCCACGGGTTCACCGTGCCGATCCACGGCGCGCACGGCAATTTCTCGCTGCTTTCACTGGCGCGGGAAGCGCCGCTGCCGCAGGCTTCGGGCGGCCTGAGCCGGCTGTACGGCGATGCCCACTGGCTGGCCCTGCATCTGCACGAGCGGCTGTGCGGGCTGGTCTCGCGCGACGGCGAGTTCGAGGTGCATACCCCCAGGCTGAGCGGTCGCGAACGCGAGTGCCTGAGCCGGGCAGCCCAGGGATACAGCGCTTCGGCGATCGGGCAGGACCTGCACATCACCGAGCGCACGGCGGTGTTCCATCTCAACCACGCCATGGAAAAGCTCGGTGCGCGCAGCCGCCAGCACGCCATCGCCCTGGCCGCCATGCTGGGCCAGCTCGACGCGGGCCCCTACCCGCAGCAGATGAAGCAGTCGCAGAAGCTGGTCGAGCTCGACTGAAGCGCAGGTCAGGCCGCGGCCGGGGTCAGCGTCCGCTGCAGCCGGGACATCGCGCGGTCGCCGTGCCGGCTGCAGCCGATCGGCTCGCACTGGCCGGAGACCAGCTCGAACACCAGAAGATGCAACCGGCGCACCGCCTGGCGCCGGCCGAAGGCATCCGCGAAGGCGACCTGACCGCTGGCGACGTCGCAGTGCTCGACCTGCATCCAGCGGGCGGCGCCGCCCTCGTCCTGGGTGCGCAGGCGGAACCAGTTGCCCGGCACGAACAACTCGCGTGCGCAGGATTCCAGCTCGCCGCATGAAATCTCGCCGACCTCCAGGCCGGGCGCCGGATTCCAGGGATCATGCCGGGCCGCCGCGGCCCCGGCGGCAGCGGTCACTACGGGCGCGCAATCCAGCGCGTCCTGCAGCAGGGCGCGGATGCCGTTCTGGAAGCTGCCGGACAGGCCGGCGCTGGAGGCGGCGCCGACGGTGCGGTCGACCATGCCGGCCGCTCCGGGCGGAACGCCGTGCGCGATTGCCGCGACGAACTCCTCCAGCAGGCCCAGGGCCTGGGTGAAGGCGGCGGAGCCGCGGCTGGTGCGCAACAGCACCAGGCCGAGCAGGGGGCCGAACCCTTTTTCCAGGGCCAGCGTCACCTTTTCGGGCAGGCTGGCGCCCGCCAGCTGCCGCTCCACGGCGCGGGCGACGGTCTCGCCGGCGATTTCGGTGGCGCGCCGCACCAGCGCGTTGCGGCGCTGGGCGCCGGCTTCCCGCGCCGTCTCCGAAAAACACTGCACGGTGCGCTCGTCGACTCCGGCGGTGGCGCGCAAGTCACGGGCAGGCAGCTCGCGCTCCAGCGTGAAGCCCATCTCGGTGATGAAGTCGCGGATGCCGGACTGCTCCTTCGGCGGGACGATGCGTGCGGTGGCGGCCAGCGTCGCCACGTCGCGGGCCAGCTTGCGCAAGGGGTGTTCGGCATCGCGGATGAAATTGTCCTCGACCAGCGAGGCGCGGGCCAGCGGCCCGCGCAGGCTTTCCAGCCCGTCGCGCAGGTCGGACGGCACCTTGGAATCGACCAGGATGTCGTCGACCAGCCAGGAGGTGGCGGCGGCGCGGAGCAGGACGGCTTCCGCCCATTCCGCCTTGGCGCCGCCGCGCGCCGCGTCGATGGCCTCGTGCAGCTGGCTGTCCAGCGGGCTCGCCGGCGCCGCCGCGCCGTGCAGCCGCAGCAGGGATTCGAGCGCGCCGGCGTTGGCGGCGATGGCGCGGATGGCCAGGCTGGCGGCATCCGCCGGCAGGGCGGCGGCGGGCTGCTGCTGCGCGGGACCGCGTGCGGCCGGCGCCGGCTGCGCCGCCACCGGCTCGCCGCCAAGGCCATGCTCGCCGAGCAGCCGGTTCAGGACGGCATAGCTCGCCTCCAGGCTGTCGCGGGCGGCCTGCTCGAAAATCTTCAGCACGACCACCAGCAGCTCGACGTCCAGCTCGACGGAGCGCAGCGCCTCGGCCAGGGCCAGGCACAGGGCCGTCGGGGCGAACTGCACGTCGAGCAGCCGCAGGCCGAAGCGGCGGCGGCCGGCCTCCAGGCGGTTCTTCAGATCGAACAGCGCGCCGGCGCAGCTGTTTTCCAGCCGCTGGCAGGTGGTCTGCAGCGCCAGCCGCTCTTCCATCACGCGGTCGTCGATCAGCCGCAGCGAATGGGACTGCGCGGTGCTGGCGATGGCATGCGGGCGCCAGCCCGGCCGCAGCTGGGCCGCCACGGCTGCGGCGAAACGCTGGCGCAGGGCCGGGCGTTCCGTCCGCAGCAGGCGCATGGCGTCGAGCGCGCCGGCCTGATGGTCGCCGCCGGACTGCCGGAACAGGCGGTCGTCTGCCGCGTCGAGAAAACGGTCGAGAAGGGCCAGCGCCTCGGCGCTGAAGGCCCCCTGCAGGCGGTCGCTCAGCGGTGTTGCGGTCTCCGCCCCGGCGGGATCCGCCGCGGGCGCCTTGAGCTGATGAATCGATGCGGTCATGTCCGTGTACCCGCGCCCCGAACGCGGTATCGGCCAAGACGGCGGACGATCGCGGCGCGACCTGAATGCTACGTCAGCGGGCCCGCGATGCCCGCAGCGGGCTCCGGAAGGTCAACGCCGGCCGACGTGCGGCGCGGTACCGGCCGGAACGGCGGTACCGCGGTTAGCCGGCCGGGGAAGTCGGCGCCGCCCAGGCCATCCTTGCGGATGGCCTTGAATTAGGGCGTCTCCCCTATCCGTGATAACAGGACGAATCGGCGCCGGGCCTGACTACCCGGCGTCGGCTTCTGCAAGCCGTGCACGGGCTTCACGCTTGCCGATCTTGCGCAGCGCCGCAATTGCCGGCAACTGAGCGGGCCGCGGCTTGGTCTTTTCGGTTTCCCAGTTATAGATCGTCTGGGCCCCCACGTTGAGCAAGCGGCCGAAATCCGCCGCGCTCAGATCAAGCCGGCTTCGCATGGACCGCAAGCCTTTTGCGGTGAAACGAAGCTTGTTCTCATCGACAGCCGGGGCAGAGGCCGCCGGGCGTGCCGCGCTGCGCTTCATTTCCGCGATTTCCCGCCCAAGCGCCTGTATCTGCTTTCTTAAGGCCGACACCTGCTTGCGTAGCTGGGAAGCCGACAACTGAACGGGGGCGACCTGCTGCCGCGCAGCCCTCTTCGACAGGCGTGAGATTTCGCTTTTCAGTACGGAGGCGATATTCGGCATTGGACGTGGGACGAATGAGCTTAGGAGCCGGCATTTTTACATAACACCCGTCTTTAAAGGCTTTTCTGGCACGTATCCACGCTGGCTGGTCAGTAGCCTGCGAACACACGAGTCATTCGTTGAGCACTTCGTTGGTCAGTGTCCTGTCATCTCTACAGAATCATCAATTCCCCGCTCGCCATCGTGCTGATTCGGGCGCCGCATCGCCTCCAGCGCATGCGATGATGCCCCATGCGCCGCCTGCTTCTGATTTCCCCGGGGTTGTTCTGCTCCCCGGTCGCCCTGGCGGCGACCCTGGGCCTGTCGGCCGCGCGAATCGATGGTCCGCAGTGGCAGGCGCAAGGGCTTGAGCTCAACTACGATCCGCGCGGTGCGGCGCAGCTGCTGGTCGAGCGCGCCACCGTCACCGGCTTCCCGGGAGTGATCACCGCCATCCGCATTGATTGTCCCAGCGTCGTGCCGTCCCCGGTGATCCACTGCGAGCGCGGCAGCCTGTCGGCGCGCATTCCCGGGCTTGGCCTGGTGTCCGGCGCCTTGCGCTCCACTTACACCAGTGCGGGGTCGTGGAGTTTCGAAAGCGCACGGCTCAGCACCGCCCTGGGGCCGCTGTCGCTGCAGTTGAAGCAGGACGGGCAGGACCTGCAAGCTGGCCTGCAGTCGCCGGGGCTGGACCTGACCAAGCTGGCGGCGGCACTTTCCGCCTGGGGGATGCACCAGTCTTTCAGCATCGCCGGGCGGGCCGGCCTAGATCTGCAAGCGCTGCTGCGCCCGGGCCAGCGCCTGTCCGCACGCTATCGTTTGCAGCTGTCTGGGCTGAGTCTGAGCGAGCCCAGTGGGCAGAGGGCAGGAGAAAAGCTCGCCGCCGACATCGACGGAACCTTGAGCCGCGATAACCAGGTCACGCGGGTGCAGGCGCGGTTCGCATTGCCGCTGGGGCAGCTCTACTGGGAGCCACTGTTCGGCGATTTCGGCGCGCATCCATTGCAGGGCAGCGTGGATTTGAGCTGGCGTCGCAGCCCGGACCGGATCGAACTCGACCGCCTCACTTTCAGCCACGCCGGCGTGGCTGAGGGCGAGCTGGCCGGCAGCCTGGAGACGGCGCGGCCCGCGGCATCGGCCACGCTGGAGGTCAAATCCCTCACCGCCACTTTCCCCGGTTTTTTCGACACGTACCTCAAGCCATTCCTCGCAGGCAAATCCTATGAAAGCCTGCAGACCGGCGGCAGCGCCGTGCTCAGCGCCAGTGTACGCGAGGGCCAGCCGCAGCAGTTGGTCCTCGCCCTGCGAGAGATGTCGCTGGACTCGCAGCGCCTGGGTCTGGCGCTGCAGGGCTTGAACGGCCACGTCGGCTGGAGCGCCTCCGGTGCGCCGCAGGACTCCCGGCTCGATTGGCGCGCTGCGCGCTTCGGCAAGCTGCCGCTCGCGGCAGCGGGCCTGCGTTTCAGGAGTAGCGGCCGCAGCCTCGAACTGAGCGCCGCCTTCCGCCAGCCGGTGCTGGATGGTGCATTTCGAATCGGCCGCCTCGCGCTGCAGCATATCGGCGAACCTCAACTGGCTGCACAGTTCGAGGCCGATATCGAACCGATCAGCCTGGATCAGCTGTGCCGGGCACTGGGCTGGCCGATCTTTTCCGGCAAGCTCTCGGGTCACCTGCCGGGCCTGAGCCTGCAGGATCGCGTGCTGCTGCTCGACGGCGTGCTCGGGGCAGAGGCCTTCGATGGCCATATCGCTGTTTCCGGCCTGCGCATCCGCGATCCGTTCGGCCCGCTTCCGGAATTGGCGGCGGATCTGCGCCTGCGCGGGCTCGACCTGGCCGAATTGACCGGCGCCTTTTCCTTCGGCCGCATCGAGGGGCGGCTCGACGGCGACGTCGAGGCGCTGCGCCTGCTGGCCTGGCAACCGGTGGCGTTCAAAGCCAGCATCCATACCCCCGCAGGTGACTCTTCGCGCCATCGCATCTCGCAGCGCGCCATCGACAACATCTCGTCCATCGGCAACGGGCCGACCGGCGTGCTGTCGCGCGGCTTCATGGGCCTGTTCAAGGACTTCGACTACGACCGCATCGGCTGGAGCTGCGAACTCGCCAACGGCATCTGCCACATGGATGGCCTGGGGCCGGCGCCGCGTGACGGTTACTACCTCGTCACCGGCCGCTGGCTGCCGCGGATCAACGTCATCGGCTACTCGCGCGAGGTGAGTTGGGAAGGGCTGCTGTCGCAGATCGACAACGTCCGCCACGCGCAAAAGCCGGAGGTGCGCTGAATCGGGGAAGCGGATTCATTGCAGGTTCAGCCAGCGAGCCTATACTGAGGCCAGCAGCATCCGGTTCCGCGGCATCCGTTCCAGGAGAACGCCATGAAACGCCCCTACGCCGCATCCGTGCTGGGCTTGCTGCTGCTGGCGTCCTCATGCGTCACCATCAACGTCTACTTCCCGGCTGCCGCCGCACAAAAGGCAGCGGACCGCATCATCGACGACGTGATCGGCGCCGGCGCGATCAAGAAGGACGCCGCACCGCCGCCCCCACCGCCGGCGCCGCAGTCATTACTGGAACTGCCGCGGCGCACGCTGCTGGCGTTGCTGGACTGCGTCATCCCTACCGCACAGGCGCAGCAGGCGGATATCGACATCTCGTCGCCCGAGATCCAGCGGCTCAAGTCTTCCATGCAGAGCCGCTCCGCCGCCTTGCGCGCCTATCTCGACTCCGGCGCCGTCGGATTCAGCGCCGATGGCCTGGTGGCGCAGCGCGACGCGAACCTGGTGCCGCTGGCCGACCGCAATGCGGTACGCAACCTGGTCGCTGCCGAGAACGCCGACCGAACGGCGCTATACCACCAGATCGCCAGCGCCAATGGCCACGCCGAATGGGAAACACAGATCCGCCAGACTTTTGCCGCGCGCTGGATCGCCAAGGCACAGACCGGATGGTGGTACCAGGACTCGGGAGGAAACTGGAAGCAGCGGTAGAATCCGCCGCCTTCCGCGTCGGCGGCTTTCTTCGCGAAGACGCCGCCAGCCGCGATCCAATGCGGAGCAGGCCACTACCCACACGAACTGCTGGCTTCAAGCAGACGCCCTGGAACTGCCAGGAACAAAAAAGCCTGCATAGTTGCAGGCTTTTCAGTCGCTTCCGGATTTCTTCGGACTTGTCCGGATTCGTAATTGGCTGGGAGACTAGGACTCGAACCTAGATAAACAGAGTCAGAAGTTGTTTCGGCAGCCCCGCACAGCCGTAAGTTATTGATTCTTCGCGTCACAGCCTGACCAAATCCGAACTAAAACGCACAGTTCCATACACCAAACCACCCACCAGGATTTCAGCGCAGCTTCCGCACAGCCCGCTTGAGGTCCTTCTCCCGAAGGTGGGCATAGCGCTGGGTTGTAGTGATGCTCGAATGCCCCAGCAGCTTTTGAACGTGCCCCATCTCGGCATCGTTCTGGACAAGCCAGCTGGCGAAGGTGTGGCGCAGGTCATGCGGCCGGGCCACCACCCCTATCTCGCCGCACGCCTTCCTGAAGGCCTTGTAGAAGCCCTGGTAGCCGCTGCTGAGCGGTAGCCGCTTGGCGATGGGCTGGACCACAGGATGCACTGGGATGACCTGCGGCGCCCCGGTCTTGCTGCTCCGGTCGAGCATGATCTTGCCGTCGGCATAGTCGGCCTTGGTCAGCCGGAGCAGATGTCCGATCCGGATACCCGTATAGGCGGATAGAAGAACGGCGTCGCGGTGCGGGCCACAGCGCTCGGCAATCTCCATCACCTGGTCCTTCGTCAGGAACATCTCCCGCTGGGACTCCCGCAGCAGCGGGATGCGCGGTGCGCCATCGACCCATCCCCATGCTTCGGCGAGCCGGCACAGCCGGGACAGCACCGCCAGGCGGCGATTGACGGTTGACGGTGAGAGGTGCGGCCAGGCGCCACGGATCTCGGCGGCGATCTCCTTGGCATCGGAAATGCCCCGGCCTTCCAGGAATGGGGCGATATGGACCGCATTCTGCCGCGCCTCTTTGGCGCTGCGCGGCCGCATGCGCGGGACTTCTTCCTTCAGCCAGCGCTCGACTGCTTCGTTGAAGGTCCGGTCGGGCTTTTTGCCGAGTCCGGCTTCGAACAGCTCGCGCCGGAGCTTGGCTTCGACCTCACGAGCTTGAGCTTTGGACCAGCCCCGAGAAGATCGACGATGGACTTGGCCGGCGTGGTAGATGACAACTTCCCAGACGCCGCGGTCTTTACGGTGGTAGACCGGCATTTCCTCTCCCTGCGGTTTTCGTTTACAAATGCTGCCAGATCATCAGGATGCACCCGATCAGCCTTGGCGCTCAAGCCGAGGCGCACGGTGCGCAGCTTTCCGGCCTTGACCAGGCGGATAACGGTGGCCTTGCTGACGCGCAGATGCTGCGCAGTTTCGGCTAGGGTCATAAGCTGTTCCAGAGCGCTCATGGTCTACTCCGCCTCCGCCTTTTCCCGCTGGTGCCGCCGATCCACCTCGATCGCCACGCGCAACTCCGGGCAGACCTCCAGCGGCTGACTCTCCCCGACGAGGTGCACGCGCGGTCCTTCCTCGCCCGGCTCGTAGTAGGCCAGGCCGCCCTTCCAGCTGATGACGCCGGCGCCCTTCACAACAGCACCTCCTGCGTCGTGCCGGCGCCGTCGTAGCGCGCGCGTACGGTGCCCTCGCCCAGCTCCAGGCGGCGGTATTTGTCGAACTCGCAAAGCGTCGACTGGTAATCTTGCGCGCCCAGGCTCCGGTCTCGATCGATCTCAGGGATGGTCGCGCGCATCAGCGCCATGTACGCGGCTAGCTCGCCGTCAAACTGCGCCTGCGTCACCGCCTTGTCCTTCGGCCGACCGAGCAGGCGGTTGATCCCGCGCGCGCTACCCGGCCCGACAGGCGCCCAGGCGAAGCGATCCGGCCACGCTCGGCCGGCCGCCAGGTATGCGAGGTCCGCGGTGATCTGGCCGGCCAGGAAGCCGCCGAGGCCCTGCCAGCGGATCAACTGCTCCCATGTCGCGCGCAAGGTGGGCTGCAGGGCTTCCGCGGCGGTGTGCGCGATCACGCCCGCCAGGTCGCAGACCGAATCCACCTTGCTCTCTCCGGGGACGCCAGGGACGATGTATGCGCCGGTGAAAACCTTCAGGCCGGCGGCGGCTCGCGCCTTGAGGGCCTCCCTGACGCGGGGAAGGTCTGCCAGGCAGAAGGGCTTACCACCAGTGGCATCAAGCAGCGCCTGCGGCCAGTTCACCATCCGAGCCAGCACCACCGCGGCAAGCTGCACCGCAGGAGGCGCCTCGCAGTACCAGCCATCCATCAGCTCGCGGCTGACCCGGTCATCCATCCTGCTGACGTTGCACCAGCGGTAGCCCTGGAGCAGTGGGTCGGCGCTCCAGGGCTTCGGCAGGCCGGCCTCCTTGGCGCGGCGGACGGTCTCGCGCTCCCGGACCCAGTGAAGCAGGGCTTCCAGTTCGGAAGCGATGGGTGAGAAATTCATCCGAAAAGCTCCTCGCTGGCCCGCAGCGCATGCGCACCGCCGGAGATCAGCTCCAGCGTGCGCAGCCGGCTCAGCGCGTTGTTGAATCCTCCACCGCTCGGCTCGTAGCCGGCAGCCTCCGCGACCTGTTCCTTCGTGCGCGTGCGCGGGTAGGCATCGGCCAGGGCCGCCAGGATCAGCCGCTCCGCCTTGCCGACCTGCCCCATCCAGTGCTGCAGCAACTCGCGGCCCCGCGGCAGCGGCGTGAACTGTCCCAGGGCCTTCAGCCCGGCCTGGGTGGATTGCATTAGTTCACCGCCGCCCTCCAGCCATCCCTTCGAACGCAGCGCGCCGATGGCGTTGTTGAAGCCGCCCCCGCTACTGGAATAGCCCGTCAGGATGGCGACTTGGGTCTTGGAGCGGCCGGCCGGATACTGCGCCAGCGCGGTCAGCACCAAGCGCTCGGCCCGGGGCATGGGGGCGCCAGGGCCGATTGGAGCCGGGCCTGCGCGGCTCTGGCGCGCCTCTGGAGCCGCGGCAGCATGGCGCTGGACCGGCTCCGGAACCGCGATAGGCTCGCTCTGGAGGAGTGCCAGAGCCTCGCCGGTATGCCGCTGCGCCGCCTCCAGCGCTTCCGCTGCGCCGCGTTGCGCCGCAAGCATGTCTTGCCGCCCCAGCAGTCGGCCTCGATGCTCCGCTTCGGCCACGGCCGCCGCAAGGGCCTCAGAATTGATCGATGCCGCTCCTGCACCGCCTGCAGCTTTCAGCTGCTCCTGCAGGTCGGCAATCTTGGCCTTCAGGGCCTCGACGTCGTCCCCCTCGATCGAGTCCGCCGCCATCGCCTCGCGCAGCTGCTCCAGGTCGACGGGCGCCAACACGCGCGGCGCGCGGCGTTCCTCCCCCACCCGCGGCGCGCGGACCTCGAAGGTGTTGCGCCATCGGAAGTGGAACGGCGTCGGCTCTGCCGGGCCGGCGGCGGCATCGCCCAGCCAGTCCGCGTCCGGGATGAACCAGGCGTGGCCACGGGGCAGCCCCGGCAGTTCGCCCATGATCTTCTCGGCCAGGGTCTTGCCGGCGCGGGAGCGCACCTCGGCGCCGATGGCGGCCTGGGCCAGCTCGCCGGTCATCTTCATGGCGATGAAGGCGTCCGAGCTGTCGATCACGTCCTTGGCCAGGATCTGCGCCTTCTGGGTGGAGAACGTCCAGCCGATGCCGTGGTTGCGGGCGGTGCGCGCGAACACCGTGGCAGCCGCGCGGGCCCGGGCGTGGGGCTTGGAGACGGCGCGCTCCGGAGCGAATGTCTCCGCCTCCTCGATCGCCACGTGCATATTCATCCTGGCCCGCTTGATCAGGCGCGGCAGGAAGTCGGCGACGAAGATGCACTGGTCATCGTGGGTCAGCTGCGACAGGTCCAGCACCGCGGAGACGCCCTCTGCCAGCATATCGGCCACGTAGGCGCCGCGGTCGGACCGCAGCGGGACGTCGCCATGCTCGCCGCCGAGGATCGCCATGCGCAGGCCCGCGGTTTCCCCGTCCCTGCTGCTGCGCAGGCCCCACATCTTGCCGAGCGGGTCCAGCACCACCGTCGGCACGCCGGCGCCGACGAACTCCTCGATCAGGACCGCGTCGCCGCTGGTCTTGCCGGCGCCTGACTTGCCGAGGATGACGAAGCGCGCCGAGGCGGCGTCGATCGGCAGGGTCAGGCCGGGGGCGATGTTCAGAACGGTAGCGGCTGTGTGGATCACTAGTGTTTCCTTCCATTCTCCAGCGCGCTGAGCTGCGCGCTGGTCATGCCGAGGCGCTGCGCGGCGGCGTAAAGGGACTCGCCGCGCGCCGTTCTCTCAGCGCGCATGGCGCGGCCGGCCGCCAGACGCTGCGGAAACTCGGCATCGACCGAACACCAGGCCCTCTTCATCAGCGGCATGTACTACGACGCTTCCAATATCCTTTCTCATCATCCCTTCCCACCCTCGGCACTGGCCTCGCCGAATAGCCGCTCGCGGCCATAGTCGTCCATGGCGTATCGCTTCAGGGATTGCAGCGTGTCGGCCAGCTTGTCTGCCGCCTCTGGCGAGGGCTGGCGTTCTTTGCTCAGGGGCAACGGCTCCTTCAGGACTTCGGACCAGTTCTCCTTCGGCGTGCCCAGGCGCAGCGCCAGCCTGCGGCAGACCTCGCTGTCCGGCAGCGAATGCTTGCCGCGCGCGCAGTCCAGCAGGTACTGCTCGATCTCGGCGCGCCGGTTGATCTCGGCCAGGGCCTGCGCCGGCGCCAGCATGTGCGCCTGGAAGAAGGCGGCGCGGATTTCGTCCGGCGTCATGTCGATTGTTTCAGCCTCGGATCTCATGCGGCCGCCCTCCCGAGCGTCTCGATGAACCACAGCTTGTCGACCTTGCGCAGGTCGACCGACTGCGGGTTGTTGATGATGAATTGCCGAACCTGCTTCTCGGTGACCTGCCAGTCATCGCCGCCCTGGGCTTCGGTTCGGGCGGTGCCGCGCCGGGAGGCCTTCATCATGCCGAGCGAGATCCAGCGGGTGACAGTTTTGCCGTCGACGCCGAACAGGCCGGCCAGCTGGTGGGCGCTGTACAGCCCAGCAATCTGCCGAGCGTCGATCAGGCTGAGCCCGAGGCGCTTCAGCTTCACCTTGATGGCGGTTTCCGACCTCGGGAAGCCATGCTTGCGGAAGATCCGCGCCAGGCTGCCGAGGGACTTGTGCGCGTGCTCGCCCAGCAACTCCAGCTCGGCGTCGGTCCAGGGGCTTTCCTTGAAGCGCGGGCCGACCAGCCCCAGCTCGCGCGCACGCTTGCAGACCCACCAGCGCGGCCGCCCGATGCGCTCGGCGAGCTCGACCACGGCGCGGCGCTCCGGCTTGCGCTCGTAGACCGTCCGAATACTGGCATCGATGAACGGGTCCTTCGGCCAGTTCTGCCTGACCTTCACCATGCCCGGCGCGCGCAGCTTCATTTTGGCCGCCTGCTGGTAGATCGACCCGCGGGAGCGCTGCGGCAGCAGCGCCTGGCAACCATCCAGGCCGGCAACCGGGTAGTGCTCGCGCACCACCGCGAGATCCTTGGGTGTCCAGAAATAGCCCGTCATTTAGTAGTTCGCCGACGTGCGCGAGCGTGGATTGCCGGCGCCCCAGACGGCGCGGTGGTGTCGCGTGTCCATCAGCGCCTCGGCGTAGCAGTTGTCGCAGCCGGGTCCCACCTTCGTGCAGCCGATCCAGGGGTTAAAGGTGCTGTCGCACCAGGCGATTTCGGTTTGTGCGGCCATCAGGCAGCGCTCCTCAACTCGGCCGGCTGGAAGCCGAAGATCTTCCAGGTCCCCGGATTCACGGCGATCGGTTTCACCTGCAGGGAGCGCATATCGGAGATGGCGCCATGGCACGTGATGAAGCCCTCGGCCAGCAGTTGCCAGAGCATCGCCACCGCGGTATCGACGATGAACCGATTCACGAACAGGCTCTGCGACTTCAAGGCCTCGGCCATCGAGCAGCTCGGTGCCGCGTCGTCGCGGGTGGTGCGCACCGCGGGGAACAGGTCCAGCACATTGGGCAGCCGCGGCATCGTCGCCTCGCCCAGGGTGCCCAGCACAGACTGTCCGGTGTAGTCGCCGTTGCCCAGGTCCAGCCAAAGGGTGTCGGTACTCAGCGACCGCCAGTAGTCCGCCATGCGGACGCGGAAGCTGGCCTTGTCGACGCAGGTGATCACGAGGTCGTACTGGTGGCCCATTCGTTCGATCCCCGACCTGCTGCACTCTGTGGGGATCGACTTGATGTTCATGGCGAACAGCAAGCCGTAGCGCCGCGCCAGGAGCTGGGCCTTGTTATGTCCGACGTCACTGGGCAGGAATCGGGCCCGGCCGACGTTGGTGGCCGAGACGACGTCCCCGTCCTGCAGCGTCAGCGAGAGGCCCGGGTGGCCGATGCCGCGTGCGGAGTGGTGGAAGCGCACCAGCGCGTCGACCATTTCGGAGCCGCTGCCGCCGCAGCCGATGACCAGCACCTCGATTTCCTTGGCGAATGTCGGCGGCACCATGAAGCGCCCTGAAGCCCATTCGCTGGCCGGCTCTCTCCTGGCCATCAGAATTCCTCCTCATCGGGAAAAGCGGGCTCGGTCAGGGCACTCAGCCCGAGCGGGCGCAGGTGCATGTCATAGAAGCGCCGGTGGACTACGACGCGCGAGACCATCTCCGGCTGGTCCTGGTGGAGCTTCCCCAGCACGCTGGCCACGAACACCGGTGTGGGGAAGACGCTGTCGTCGCTGTCATCCTGGGCGCTGAAGAAGGCCCCCATGCGGTGGTGGGAGTGCACATCCAGCACCACGTTGAGCGGATCGATGCCGGCGGTGGAATAGCTGATGCCGCCGGCGCTGCTCCGGATCACCTCGGGCACCTTGAGGCGGAAGCCACCGTCCTCGAGCACCACCATAGCCGCCCACTCGTTCGGCATGGCCGCGCGCGCCAAGCGCACCGCTTCTTCGATCAGCTGCTTGGGCACCTGGCGCCCGCCGGCCACTGTCAGATGCGGAGACAGTTCGCCGAACGGCAGCTCATGGGCGCTCGGTCCGAGCTGGAGGACCACCCGCACGGCGCGGGATCGCGTCTCCAGGTAGAGGCCGTCCTTTGCCAAGAGGAATCGGTGATGCCCCACCCCCAGCTCCGGGAGCTCGCAATGGACGGGCACCTGCAGAACCGGGTTTGCCTGGACCATCAGCCGGTCGCGGATATGGAAGGGAGCATTCACGACTTCTCCCCCTTGAGGGCGGAGCCGGCGGTCAGCTTGTGTGGCAGCAGAAGCGTGTTAGGGAATCTCGCCGGCTTGTCGCGGTGCATGGTCTCCCACAGGTGCACGAGACCTTCGGGCTTGTCGCGCGCCGCCCCGCGGAAGTTGACGGGGGTGTTGGTGTGGCTGAACGCGGTCTTGTAGATTGCGTCCTCATACGCACCGATCGAGCCGAGCGAGCGCGGCGGCACCTCGATGCTGCCCCAGCACAGGCTGCCGTCGCTGTAGACGTTGCCGATCGGCGCATGGAACAGCTTGGTGTCCGGCTTCGGCCGCTCGTCAGAAGCGAGGGCAAAGACGCGCAAATCGTGTCCGAAGCCGGCGACGAAGTACAGCGCCGGCCAGGGCACGGTGAAAATCCGTGCCTTTCCGATCCTCCAGTGCATGCGCGTGCGCCGTGCCGGCACGTGCCAGGCGATGCCGGCCGGGCTGTGGCAAACCACGTTCCCTGGCAGGAACTCGGCCTCGCCCTCGTTGCTGAGGCGGCAAAGCAGGTCGATCGCGTGGCTCTTGGCCACCGGCGTGCCATCGCCGAGGCGCCGCGCTCCCTGGCCTGAACCCAGCACCTTGTGGTGCGTCAGCAGCACGGCGCTCGCCGCGCCGGGGATTCGGCTCAGCACCAGCGCTTCCTCCACCGTGGCACCGCTGCCGAGATTGCGCTGCTCCGGCCTCACGTTGAGATAATCCTGAAGCATCACCCGCCCCCTTTTTTAGCCAGTTCGTCGAGCGCGGCGAAGACCGACGCGGTCAGCACTGGATATAGGCAGAAGTGCACCAGCCGGTGGTCACGGCTCATGTCCAGCACCACGCCGGGAAGCTCGCCGTCGCCGGTGTCGGTTTGGCTGAAAAACCAGTCCACGACCTGCTCCTCGGCGCGGTCCAGGGTCAACACGTTGGCCTGGTCGATCGGCCGCATCTCGTCCTGGTCGAAGTAGAAATCGATTTTCCGGCGCGCAAACCAGGTGCGAAGCTGCCGCGCGCGGCGGCCGAGGTCTATCCAGCGCTCCTCAAAAGCGTTGACCGGCCGCGGAGGATCCTTGTCGACGCGCGCCGCGAGCAGATCGCCCCGGCGCCAGTAGATCGGAAGCCACACCCGGCAGCGCTCCTTCCACTCGGCCATCGTTCCCACCGCGTAATGGCGGGGGCCGCCGGCCTCTTCATCCTCGTCGAAGAACTCGCCCAGCCGGATCAACTCGAAGAACTGCTCCTCCATGTGCTCCTCGCCGACGTTGGGTGTGGCCGCGAGCTTCTTCATGGCCGATGAGATGCCTTCGGTGTGCCAATAGGTATCGGTGATCGACAGGCCATCCATGAAGGGCACCACCAGCCGATCGAGCTGCGACCACACCCAGGCACGGGGCGCCGGCGAGGCCTTCTGCAGGACGCTCAGATCGTGGACGAAGCAGCTCTCCCATGTCTGCCACAGCTGGCACCCATGGCCGACGCCGAAGAACGGCAGCACGAGCTCCTCCCTGCGCCTCCCGCCCAATGGAAACGGCGACGAATCCAGCAGCTTCATCACCCGGGCGTAAAGCGCTGCGTTGATGGTCGTGCCGATGACGATAAGACCCTCATCCGGAGCGCGGCGCAGCAGCGCCTCGAGCTCGTCTCGCGTCAGCAGCTGCTCCTGCAGGGCGCACCGCGCCAGGCTGGCATAGAACGGCATGACCTCCGCAGCCACCTGCGATTCACCCACCTGGTTGGCGATGGACAGGATCGACCGGACAGCCGCCCGGTCGATCGGAAAGCCGTCCGCCTCTAAACGAAGGGCAGGAATTCCGGGCAGCTCGAAGGCAGGAAGGCAGGTCCGCTGGTGCTGGCCAGGCTCGGAACTCGCCTGTGCAGGGCCACGGCGTCGACCAACTCGCTGCTGGGAGCCTTGCACAGCAGCTTCACCGCGGCGGTTACGGCAGGCTTGTTGTGGTAGCCGCTGCACTGCAGAAGCCTGTCGCACAGGTCAGGCCCCTTTGCCTTTGGTTTTGGCCGCGGGCTGCTCGAGCTCGTAGGTGACTTCCGAGCCGTCCTTGCTGATCTCCGGCTCGCCGATCGTGACGAACTGGAGGTACGGGTAGTTCTTGGCATATTCCTCGACCACCTCCTGCGGGGTCATGGAGGCATCGACGTCCTGGAACGTCATGCCGTTGTACTTGAAGACCCGCTTGGGCCGGATAATGGCGGCGCTCACCGGTCGTCCTCGAACAGGTTGACCACGGGCGCGGCCGCCGCCGGCTCGGCCTCGGGGGTGGCTTCCTTCTCCTCGTCGTCGTCGGGCGCATCCGCTGCCGGCGCCGCCGCCTTGGCCGGCGGTTTCGCGGGCTTGCCCTTGGCTTTGCCGGCGGCGAGGTCCGCAGCCGTCTTGGCCCCGGCGCGCATGTCCCCGACCAGGTCCTCGTAGCTGGCGGCGATATCGGTGCGCGCGGCGGCGACCTGATCGAGCGCCGCCTGCGCGTCGGTATCCAGCGTTTCGACCGTCGAGTTGATGAGCACTGGCTTGGCGAGCAGCGCGCGGATCTGCTTGGCCTGGACGCTCGCCTTCTCGTCCTCGGGAGCCAGTTGCGGTGTGATCAGCAGGCGGACGCCGTCGCCGTGCCGGATCAGCTTGAAGGTGACGCCCTCGCCGGCGCGCATGAACTGGGCAATGGTCTTCAGCAGCATGGACTACTCCTTGGCCAGGGCCTTGACCCTGGCGTCGACAGAAGGGGGGACGAACTGGCTGAAATCGTGCTTCGACTTCAGGACCGCGGAGACGATGTCGGCGTGCTTGCCGGCCATCAGCTTGGCGAAAGCCTTGTTCCTCTCCGCCGGCGTGGCGCCGTCCAGGCTGGCGGCGAAGCCAGCCGACGTAAGCAGGGCCTCGATGCCGCTCTTGGTATGGGCGTTGAGGAATTCCTTGGTCAGCTTGAAGCGGCCGGCCAGGGCGGTTTTGGCGTCGTTCAGCAGGCGCACAGCAGCGCCGGCGCCGAGGTGGTCCTGCAGGACCTTGCCGACGAGCTTGACCAGCTCCGCCTCCAGCTGCTCGTTGCTCATCTTGAGGATGGCGTCGAGCTGCCTGGCAGCGCGGTAGCCGGTGCTGGTGCCGGCCAGCTCGCGCAGAGCATGAACCATCACCACCAGGCGCATACGGGGGACGTCTGCCGAGATCTCGCTGGCAGTGTTCTGCAGGAACGCATCGACGAGGTCAGTCACCGCCTTGGGCGACACGTTCGGCGCGGGAGTCTTCTTCGCAGCGCCCTTCTTCGGCGCCAGCTTCTTGGTCTTCTTCGCAGCCGCCTTCCCCGAGCTGGCCGCCGGCGCCTCAGGCTCGGCTTCCTCCGCCTCTGCGCTTGCCGCCTTGTGCGCGGCGAGCTTCTGGTCGTTGCACGCCAGGTCGAAGCAGATGGACTTGGTGACGGCTCCTTCCTTGCCCGGGCGGGTGCTGATGATCGCGCCGAACTTGCCGCAGGCCTGGCAGCCCTCGCGGTACTGCGCCTCCCCGACGCCATCGGCGGTCACCGGCCGATACAGCGCCGGCTCCTTTTCCCGATCGAAGAACACCAGCGGCACCTCCAGGATGGTGGTGGCCTTGGTCTCCGCGATGTGGGCCTCGACCTTTTCGTTCCAGCAGGTCTTGTTGGAGCAGCGCCCTGTGCCGATCTTGAACTCGAAAAGCTGGCTTTGAGTCGACGAGTTGTTGACGCAGCCGTTGCAGCCGGCGGTGTTGAAGGTCGCGGCGCCCAGGTCCTGGGTGAAGGCGGCCATCTGGCGCTTCAGCTCATCCACCGAGATGCCGTGCTGCAGCACCTTGGCGAAGACGGTCTTCTGGAGGGTCTCCGGTAGGGTCGCCAGCAGCTCGGCGTGGCCCAGGGCAATCCGCTTCTCGGCAGCGGCATCGAGGACTTCTGGAAGAGCATGCACCAGCAGCAGCCGCGCGCGCAGCCGGTCGCGCGTCCAGCCGAGGACCTTCGCGGCCTCCCCCTCGTTGCCATCGCAGGCATCCACTGCGCGGCGGGCGCTGAGCGCTTCCTCGGCCGGCGTGAGGTCCTCGCGCTCCTTATTCTCGTGCATTGCGGCCAGGAAGGCCTCGCGGTCGGTCATGGGGCGGACCATCGCTGGCATGTCGTCCAGACCAGCAATCCCGGCAGCGCGCCAGCGGCGCTCCCCGCACACGATCCAGAAGCCCTGCTCGCCGTCCGTGCGCGGACGCAGCAGCAGCGGCTGGATGACGCCCTGCTGACGGATCGATTCCGCCAGGCTTTCGAGGGCCGCGGCATCGAAGTGGCGGCGGGTGTTGAATCCGGACTGCGCCGAGATCAGCGATCGGGCGATTCTGGTTTCGTTCACAGGCTGATCCCCAGGACGGCGAAGCCCTGCTCGATGCCCGGCAGGCCATACTCGCCGGCGCGCAGCACGTAGTCGATGTCGACCAGCTGGCTGCGGCCGGTCAGCTCCGCGCTCTGCGGGTTGAACTCCTCCAGCCACAGCACGTCGCCGGGCTGGTAGTCGCGGTCGTTCTTGCGGACCTCGAAGCTCTTGCGGCGCTCGACCACGTCGCGGAACGGCGCCGGCCAGATTTTGACCTTGTGGATCTTGCTCATGCTGCCCTCAACAGTTTGATGGTGACCCGGCGTCCCTCCAGCCGGGAATGGAACCGTCGCGGCGTCTCCGCGAGCTGCCGGAGCCAGGGATAGCGGCGGTGGAAGTCCTGCGTCAGCCGGTGGCTGTCCGCATGGGAGAAGTGGCCGAGGCCGTAGGAGGCCCAGACCGACCGGAGGTGCCGGTACTGCGCCGGGGTGGCGCTGGCCTGGCCGCCGGCGACGTGCTGCTGGCCCCACAGCGACAGCCGCTCCCGGGCGTGGGAGACGACGCGGCGGCGCACGGTGGTGTGGCTGGGCCGGACCACGTAGCCGAGGAAGTCGATGCCCTCGGACAGCGGCTTCAGCTCGCCCTCATCCTTCAGGCGCAGCCGCAGCTGGGCCCACAGGAATTGCTCGATCCGCACCTTCCAGGCATCCAGCTGGGCGCGGTCCTGGTGGATCAGCACGAAGTCGTCGACGTAGCGGACATAGCGCCGCGCGCCGAGCTTGTGCTTGACGAACTGGTCGAGCTCGTTGAGGTAGACGTTGGCCAGGAACTGGCTCAGCAGGTTGCCGATGCAGAGCCCGCAGCCCTTGGCGGCGTTGGCCAGGCGCTTGTGCGGTGGTACCAGCTCCCGCTGCTCCGGCGTGGTGAGGTCCAGGACCCCGGCGGCGAGCGGGGAATGCCGCAGCAAGGCGTGCACCGCCCGCATTGCATACGCCGGCAGCCCGGCGCGCTCCATGCGCGGCTTCAGCTGGCGCCACAGCTTCTCGCGCCAGATCGAGTAGAAGAAGTTGCTGATGTCGAGCTTCAGCTCCCAGCCGCGGCCCTGCCCGCTCTCGACCTGGTGGGCGAAGGTGCGGACCCGCGCCACGGCCGCCAGTGTGCCCTTGCCCTTCCGGTTGCTGTAGGAGTCGTGGATGAACACCGGCTCCCAGATTGCCTCCAGCATCGGCACCAGCAGGTGATGGACGACGCGGTCCCGGAATGCCGGCGCGTGGATCTCGCGCGCCTTCGGGTTGCGGGCGATGCTCAGGATGCTCCGCGACGGCCCGTAGGTGCCGCCGTTTAGCTCGTCCCGCAGCCGGATCAGCTCCTCCATCCAGTTGGAGTCGAAGCGGAGCTGGTCGGCGCTGGGCTTCTTGCCGGCGCGCGCACTGCGGTAGGCGCGGTACAGCTGCTGCAGCGTTACCCCTTGACACTCACGGGGGGAGACCTCGCGGCACAGCCGGACCAGGCCGCTGTTGTTGCGGTTGTTCCAGTTGACGTTGCCGTTGTTGAGGTTGACGTTGAAGGCGTAGGACGAATCCGACGCATCCCGGCGCGCTTGGGACCCGGCCACACATCCGGACGGCTGGTAGTGGGGCTTCGTCATCAGTAGGCCTCTCGCGAGGCGGCGCCGGTACTCAGTGTCTTGGCACGCTCCCGCTGCCCTGGAGCCGCGGAATTCTGGCCATTGGGGTTCTGCTTCCTGGGCTCGACCGAGTTGAGCCAGCCGCCGCACTGCTGACCGCAGGCCGCGGCCAGCAGCGTCAGCGCCTCGCAGCGGCCGAGGCTGTAGCACTGCAGGCGGTGACCCATCAGGATCTGCAGCTTCGCCCGGTCGATGCAGCGGGACAGCTCGCGCAGCAGGGCGCGCTGGCGCTTCGGCTCCTTCCTGGCCCTGGCCGCCTCCTGGCCCAGCAGCACCATGCTGGTGGCGCCACCCCTCAGGTCCGCGCCGAGACCGTGGCGGTACTTCACCGGGAACGCCGCCACGGCCTTCTCCACTTCCAGGAGGAGGCTCTCCGCCGCTTTCACGATGTGAGGGATGGTGTAGGTCATGGGGCGATCAGGCCAAAAGCCGAATTACTGACGGGGGGAGACCTCGCGGCACAGCCGGACCAGGCCGCTGCCGTCGCGGAGGTTCCAGTAGACGTAGCCGCCGTAGAGGCCGACGAAGAAGGCGCAGGACGAATCCGACGGCTCTTTCTGGGAGGTCCAGACCCAGCCACCGGTCCTGCCATCGGCGATTTCCTCGTCCATGGCCGGCTCGTACTTGGCATAGTTGATGGTGCTGACCAGCTCGTGCGGGTCCGGCACCTTCCAGCCGCCGCCGAGCAGCTTGCATTCGGCCGCGATCTGCTCGCCCTTCTCCTCGAGCTCGTAGTGGGTGTATTCGGTGGCCAGGAACGGGGTCCACTCGCGGTAGAACTGCGAGCCGTCGAGGCGGGTGTGGAGGATGTTGTCGCGGACGCAGCCCTCCTCGAGCGCGGTCCAGCGGGGCTTCGGTGCAGTGGTGGTTTCGGACATCGGATGCTCCTGTGGGTGTGGTGGTGCAGCGTTAAGCGATGAGGGATTGCTGCGGCGATTCGGGCGGCGGGCGGCCGGCCTGGGGCGCTTCCGCCACCAGCCATGCCATGACCTTGACGAGGTCGGCGCCGTCGAGCTCGCCGCGGCCGTTCTCCAGGCGGCTGAGCTGCGCCGGCGTCAGACCGATCTGCGCGGCAAGGGCCTTCTGCTCGACGTCCTGGACCTGCCGGAACATGCGGATCATCTTTCCGAGCCTGGTCATGTCAGCTCTCCGCCTCGTCGACCTCGAAGTCGCTGCCGACGGCCCAGCGCTGCTTGAGGTGATGGCTGGCGGTGAACACGCAGTCCTCGCCGCCGGCGCCGCGGTCCACGATCCACTGCAGGTGGTCGGTGCTGCAATGGGCGAACACCTCGCGGTTGCGGAACGGCGTGTACTTCAGCAGGACCGGCGTGCTGATCCGCCGGATCAGCTGCTTCACCGTGCGGATGTCGGGCCACTGCGCCGCGGCCTCGGCCAGGCAGCGCACCAGCAGCGCCGCCGTCACCACGGCATCGCCGAGGGCGGTGTGCGCGCCGCCGCGCGGCGGCAGGTCGACCTTCAGCTGCAGGTAGTAGCGGCACTCCTGCAGGCCGTAGCTGCCGATATCGGCCCAGAGGTGCTTGGCCAGGCGCTCGGTATCGACCACCAGGGCGGACGCCGGCAGGCTCAGCACCGTGGAGTCGTAGTCGGCGTTGTGGGCGGCGAGCACGGGGACCTCGAGCAGATCCCGGAAGTCGTGCAGGCGCGGCGCCTGGGCGACGTCGGCGTCGGTGAGGTGGTGCACCGCCGAGGCCGACGGCGGGATCGGCACCCCGGGGTTGATGAGCGAGCACCAGGTCCGGCTGACGTGGCCGCGGGCGGACACGTCGACGAAGGCGAGCTCGCAGACCCGGGACAGCACCGGGTTCTTGTCGGTGCCCTCGGTATCGATCACCCGGAACACGGCATCGCAGAGGCGGATGTCGCCGGTGGATTCCGTCTGCATGGTCTCGATCGGCAGTTCGGAGTTCATGCCGCCACCTCGGCCTCGGGGATTTCCGTGCCCAGCCAGACCACCGCCACGGAATCCGGCATCTGCGGTCGCTCCTTCATCGCCGCGAACGCCAGCACCGTCTCCAGCCCGGAATCCAGCGTCAGCCAGCGCAGGAACGGCGCCCGCACCTTCGGCAGCAGGATGTCGAGGCGGTCCAGCAGCACCAGGCCGAGGCCGGCTAGCTTGGCGATGGCGATGGCGCAGACGGCATCGGCGCGCCAGCGCTCGCTCTCCGAGCAGAAGGCCACGGGCCGGCCGGCGTAGCGGAGCTCGCCCTCGTCGCCGATCTCGACGCCCTTCCAGCCGATTCCGGCGGTGATGCTGGCCAGCTCCAGGTTGAGGCGCTCGCCGGCGGACGCGGACTCCGATGCTGACAGCTCCGGGTCCTGGAGCGCCTGGGAGATTTCCAGCCAGGCCATCACGTCCTGGTGGTAGCGCAGCGCGTTGTCGCGGCGCTTCGTCCAGGCCTCGTAGGCGCGGATCTGCTCGATCTCGGCCATGAGGCGGTCGTGCTCGTCCTTCCTGGCCTGGTGCTGGTCCTTCAGCGCGTCGACGTCGACCGCGGCGGCGGCCTCCGCGGCATTCACCCTGCGCACGGCGACCTCGGCCTCGCCGGCGGCGCGCGCGGCCGCGTCCAGCTTCAGGCGCTGCGCGGCGAGCTCGGACTTCTTGTCCGCCAGCTCGGCGCGGACGGCGTTCAGCCAGCCTTCGGGCAGCTCCTGTGCCTTCTCCAGCGCGGCGTCCTTGTAGACCAGGCGGGTCGAGCAGCAGGGGCACGTCAGCGGCGTCCCCTGCCCCCCGGTGGCGATCCGGCGCTCCAGGTCGGCCACGGCCTCGACCAGCGCCTGGACCCGGTGAGATGCCGCGGCGCGCTTCAGCTCGCAGGCCTCTGCGGTGGCGGCGGTCTTGCGCAGCTGCGCCAGCTCCTCCTCGCCCACCACCGCACCGGCGGCGCCGATCTGGCGCTGCAGGGCTTCCATGGCCTGGGAGACGGTGCTGGCGGCGCCGAAGACAGCGGAGGCCGTGCGCATCGGCTTCGGGCCGGGATCGGTAGCCGGCCAGCCCGGCGCCTTCTTCGCGCCCCAGTCCTCGCCGGTGATGGCGCGCCAGGAGGCCTTGGCCTCGCGCGCGAAGTCGAGCGCGTCCTTGTTCGCAGCCTCCAGGCCGGCGCGCAGCATCGGCGTGATGGTCTCGACCTTGACGGCCTCCAGGCCGCGCCGGAGCAGCGCCGCGGCGATCTTGTCGTGCGCGGACTCCTCACCGAGCAGGCGGGTGACCAGCGCGCGGCGCTCCTTCGGCTTCATGGCCGACATCTGCTGATGGCCCAGCACCAGGGCCCAGGCCTGCGCGCGGACCTCGTCCAGCCCGGCCAGGGGCGACGAGCCGGCGCCGGTGGGCAGCATCAGCCGCGCGGACTCGCCGCCGGCGAACTGGATCCGCACCATGCCGCTCTGCGCGCCGTCGCGGACCAGCAGGCGCCAGTCCTTCTTGGCCGGCGCACGCTCCGACACGCCGCGCAGGCAGAGGCGCACAGCCTCGGCGCAGCTGGACTTGCCGGTGGCGTGTTCGCCGGCGATCAGGCCCAGGCGCCGGCCCGCCAGGTCGAGGGAGACCTCGCCGGCGCCGAGGACGTTTTCGATATTGAGGGAGGTAATCTGCATGGCTTACCGCTCCCGCTCGTAGGTGGCTTCGTCGATGCTCTCGACGGTGGCGAGCGCGGGGCGGCCCTCCTTGCGCGCCTTGGCGTTCTCGGTGGCGGCGTTGTCGGCGAGGGCCTTCAACGCCATCTGGTTGTTCCAGACGCGGTACCGGAACACCGACTGCTTGCCCTCGGAGTCGGTGTGGCGGACGTGCATGTAGTGCCCGGAGGACACGTCGACGGGAGTCGGCATGACCTACTCCGCGTCGAACGCGTCGTCGGGGGAGTTGCCCGGGGTGCGCTTCTGCTCGGCACCGCCCGCCGAACCAGCACCGCCGGTCGGCTTACCGGCCTGCTCACCTTGCTCCGCCGCCGCACCGCCCTCGGCGCTGGGCCGTTCCGGATGCTCGACCAGCGAGAACTCACCGTCGAAGGTCATGCGGCCGCCGATCTCCGCCGCGTGCTCGGCGTTGAGCGCTGCGGTCAGCTCCACCGACTTCGGCAGGTACTTGCAGACCTGGAGCAGCGGCACCTTGCGGGCATACATCTCCGGGTTGGCGAAGCTGTAATGGGACTTGCCGACCTTGTTGTGCTTGTCGCGGTGCTTCCACACACGGCGGATCGGCCAGACCTCGATGATGGGCCACTCCGCCCCATTGACCCGGCCGACGGCATAGACATGCGTGATCTTGGCGGGGTCATCCTCGCCCTGCGGGCGATGCGAGACGAAGGGGCGGTCACCCAGGGCATAGTCGAAGTCGTCGCCCTCGAACACCGCACCGGTCCATGCACTGGCGCGGCCGGTGCGGCTGACCAGATCGACGATGCCCATCCATCCCGGAACGAACTGCGCCTCCATGCGGCTCTGCCAGTTCCCGTCCTCGTCCTTGAAGTTGCGCTTGTAGGGGACGAGGAAGCCCTGGCCCAGCACGCCGATCTCCAGCCCCATCTGGCAGCTGACGATCACACTGCCGAAAATCGACCGCGGCTCGCACTGTTGCAGCTGCGGATTCTGCGAGAACGCCGTGATGGCCAGGCGCCCCATGCGGTCGGCGGTGAGGTGCTTGGGTAGCGCCGCGGTGAGCTGGTCCTTGTGCCGCTCGAGGAAGTGCATCAGCTTGCCGCTGGGGCTGGTGGGCTCGCGCGTGGCGGCCGGCTGGGCACCGCGGAGTTGCGAAACAGAAGTCTGATTGGCCATCGGGAATCCTTCAGTCGTGGTAGATGCAGCGCGAATAGGCCGGGCAGTACTTCTCGCTGCACAGCATCGATTTCGCGTTGGGTGGAAACAGGCCGCTCTTGAGCATCGCGGCGGCGTGCTGGATTAGGCCGGGCTGGTCCGGGGTGCCCAGCAGCGGCGTCTTGACGTCGCCGACCTCGCCGGTGCCGACGCGGCCCTTGCTACTGGTCTGCAGGCCGATGACCTCGGCCGGCGCCGTCATCGTGATGCCGGTGGCCTGCTCAGCCATCAGCTGGTAGATGCCGAGCTGCAGATGGTGGCCCTTCGTCACGGCACGGCCATCGGTGCCGACCGCGTGCGCGCCCGACTTCAGGTCGGAGATGCCTTCGCGGCCGTCAGGCAGGCTGCGGACGCGGTCGGTGGTTCCGGTGACGCGCACCACCCCGTGCTCGGTGGCGATGTCGAGGGCCTCACAGAGCAGCTCGACGGCGCGGTATTCGCGCTTCGGCGCCACCTCGCCGCAGTACTTGGCGGTCAGGCCGACGGCGTACTGCTGCGCGTCGCGCTTCGTGAGGTCCTCGTCCCACAGCACCTCTTCCTCGGGGTTGTTGAGCTTGTCGAGCGACACCCCGGCGGCGTCATCGGGCTTGATCGGCTTGCCGATCATCCGGGCCTGGTCGAAGGCGGCGGCCCCGGCGTGGATGGACGTGCCCAGGTAGGCCGCGGGGCTGGACGGCTTCTTCAGGCCCACGATCTGCTTCCAGTAGAAGCGGTAGGCGCAGTCGAAGAGGTCGGGCCAGGCGGAGGCGCGGATGACGGCGAGCGGTTCGGACATGGCGGTGCGCTCAGCTGCTGGCCCGGCCAAATTCCAAGCACTGACGGGGGGAGACCTCGCGGCACAGCCGGACCAGGCCGCTGCGGTAGCGGCAGTACCAGCCGACGTGGCCGCCGCTGAGGCCGACGCTGAAGGCGTAGGACGAATCCGACGGATGCGGGTCCCGGGTCCAGTACCAGTCGTTGTAGGGGGTGTGCGACACCAGCGCCGGATAGGTGGCCGGCTCGGTGCGCTCCCGCGACACCAGCAGTTCCAGCTCCTTGACCGCGGCCAGCTTCCAGTCGTTGAACCCGAGCAGGGTGCAGGCAGGGCCCAGCGCCACGGCGGCGTCCCAGTTCTTGGCGGTCTGCACGCCGGCGGTGAACATGCGCCGGTACTGCGGCAGCACGAAGGCCACAGCGCCGTCCTTCTCCTTGCGGGGGTTGCCGTCGGCGCCGACGAACACGATCTGCGGCGGCTCGCAGGGATCGATGGGCGCCGGCACCCACTCCACGCGGTCCTGGGCCTGCTGCAGCAGATCGAGGCCCTTAGCGACGAGCGCTCCGGCTTCGGAAAAGATCTGCTCAGCCGTCGGCCGCGGGGTCTCGGCCTGCAGCTGGTGGCGGCGGGCGCGGGCGATGAGCTCGACGCCGAGGCCGCTGTTCAGGATATTGCTCACGGGGATACTCCTTTGGAATCCGGCGCGAACCTGCTCGCCGGCACGGTGATGACCAGGTCGGGGCCGCTCAGCACTTCGATCAGGTCCCCGCTGGGGCGCCAGCAGAAGCGGAACGGCTTGTAGCCGCCCTGGTACAGGTAGGCGCGGTACTGGCCCCTGGGGCAGCCGCCGCGCTGGGCGGTGATGGCGAGAATCGAGCGCTGGATCGGCTCGGAGTTCGGCGGGTAGCCGCCGGCGTGGGCCGGGGCGAACAGGCAGGCGATGGCCAGGCCGGCGAAGGCGCCGATCAGCAGGCCACCGAGGATTTCCTCCAGGCGGCTCACGCTGCGACTCCCTGCTGGTGGTGCTGGCGGTGGGCGTCATAGGGGTTGGCGTTGGCCGCCTGCTCGCGCTTCGGGAAGGCCTTCTGCTTCGTGCCGATGCCGTCCGGGAAGAACTGGAGCATATAGGCCTCGGAGAAGTAGCCGCAGACCAGGTCCAGCTCGCGCACGGGTTCGTTGAGCTTCATGTTCATGACGCCATCCATTTGCAGGCGAGCGCGCCGAGTCCGTAGAGGAAGCCCACGGCGGCGATCCAGCCGGCGACGTTGATGAGGAAGCGGTTGCGCCTGGCGCGCATCGGCCGCTCGCTGTGATAGAAGTCGTGCCCGTTCACGGCGGAGCCTCAGCGCTTGCCCTTCGCGGCGCCCGGGCCCACGGGGATTCCAAATTCCAAGCACTGACGGGGGGAGACCTCGCGGCACAGCCGGACCAGGCCGCTGGTGCTGCGGCTGCGCCAGTGGACGTTGCCGTCGAGGAGGTAGACGTAGAAGGCGTAGGACGAATCCGACGCCACCGGCTCGCGCGTCCACTGCCAGCCCGGCTCGCCGATGAAGAACTGCGGGTCCATCGCAGGGTACTTCGAACGGTCCAGCATGAAGGCGGACTCGGTGGCGTCCGGCTGGTACCAGTCCTTGAAGCCGAGGAGCTCGAAGCCTTCCGGGGTCTTGAGTGAGGCCTCGTAGGTGTGGCTGCCGAGGTCGCGCGCGGTGAACATCAGCGGCAGGCCGCGCGCGGTGCGGTACTTCGTGCAGATGGTGGCCGCCCAGTCCTTCGCCGACGCGGGCAGCTTCTTGCCCTTGGCGCTGACCTTGATGAAGGGCGGAACGGTCAGGATGGCGCGCTTCGGGGCGCGGGCGGCAACGGCTTTCTTCTTGGCAGCGGGCATGGAAGTGACCTCAGGAGGCGGACGACAGGGGCAGGCCGTTGTTGGCGGCCAGCTGGTGGACGATGGCCCAGGCCTCGGCGCGATCGCCGTGGAAACGTGCGGCGGCGGCCAGAAGGCGCTGGGCCCGCGCGGCGTTCTTGCGGGCAAGCTCGGCGCGGTGCTGGCGGCGCCCCTCTTCAATCTCCGCGGCCTGGGCCCGGCGGATCGCCAGAACCTTTTCGGACGGGCGTTCCTTGGCCAGCGCGCGACGGCGCAAATCGTGCTGGCGCGCGGTGCGGCGCTGACCACTGCCGGCCGGCTCCGCGCCCACGCTGGAATCGCGGTGGTAGAGCGTGTTCATTTCGAGCACGTCGACCCCGAGCCCTGCATACAGGCGGATCGCGGCATTGTTGGGGCGCTTCTTGGCCATCGTGGGGACTCCTAGACGCGAGTGAGCACGCAGCGGCTGCCGCAGTGCATGAGGTGGGAAATGTCGGTCTCGCCGTGCAGGCGCAGCTCCGCGGCCATCACGTCGAGCTGGTCCTGGTCGAAGCCTTCGAGGTTGTCGGCGCAGAACTCCGACCAGGTGCACTCCGTGGTCTCGGCGTCGGTGACGATGCGGATCGGGGTGTTGTGGAACATGCGGGTCAGCGCCCTTCCCGCTCGTCCCGCCGGCGCTCCGCCGCCTCGTCGTCGTCCTCGGCCAGCACATCGGCAACGCTGAGCTCGCGGACCTGGCCCTGCGCCATCCCCTCGGCGGCGCGGTCCAGCACGTCATCCAGCAGGGAGAGGTCGCGGCGGACGTAGGCGGCGACGGCCAGGGCCTCGAAAGCCTCCACGTCGCCGAACTCCACGACCGCTTCGAGCAGCAGGTCGGAATTGGAGAGGATGTCGAGCTTGCGGACCGCGCGACGCTCGGCTGTCAGGGAGGAAGCGCGTTCGGCCAGCGTGTGGCCCGGGAAACGGCGTGCAGCGGAGGTAGCGGCCTGGTGTTCCATCGCGTTCTCGTTGATGAGCGATGGATGAAGGCTACTACTATGGTTATTAAAATGCAATTACTACAGTAGTAGAAGCCGACGAACGGTAGTAAGCTACTCCTGCCAACTTAGTAGCCGAGTAATGGTCACGAGGAAGGAGATCGGAGCTGCGTGACAAGATAACCAACCGTCGTGCAGATGGGAGGCGCAGCCATCGCTGGTCGTCTAAAGTGAGGAGGCGCTGGAGAACTTCAGCAACCTGGGCCTGCGGCTGCGGGTCGACTATGTCGGGAGCGTGGTGACCGCCGTGCAGGATCTGCAGCGTCTCAGCGAGGCGCTACACTCACCCGTCCGCCGGCGAGGCACCAGCCCCCTCCCCCGCACCAGTAGCTCGCAGCGGGAGCAACGCCACAGCTTGTGGCCTTCCCGCGGAAGCTCCAGCGATGGCCGACAACCAGGCACACTAGCCTGGACCAGAGCCGCCTCACGCGCTACCCGCAAGCATCCGCGCGGCCAGCGTTTGCGTCGGTTTCATGCGGCGCTGCGCCTCTGGGGAGAACAGCCCGTCCGCAATTGCGATCCCGGGAAGCACCAACAGCGCGCCAGCGAGCATCGCCCGCCCGATCACTTCGGATCCCCTGGAATTCGCTGCTCGAGCATTTCCTTGACCAGGCGCATGGCCTGCTCGGGATCGCCCACCGCCAGCACCAGCAGATTGACGTGGCCATGGTTGGTGAACTGATTCACCCCATGCACGCACGTCGCTCGTTGTTCCTCCTCCTGCGCCTCCTGGATCATGGTATCGAGCCACCCCCACAGCGCATGCCCCTCGCGTCCAGCCACTCCCCGCTCCGTCCGGCGATTGATTGGAGCCGGCTCAGTAATTCGCAGTATTGACCAGGCAAAGCGGCTTTGTCCGGCATGGGTAGTTTTTTCCATTTATTCGGTGAGACCGCCCGCCAGCTCCATGGCTTCGGCAGGCGATACGGAGGGATGACGCAAGCACCACTCGTAGACCTTCACCACCACGGCCACCTGTCGCGCCTCCGAGAAGGTGGGGAATCGCTTCTTGACCCTCTCCAGCAATTCGCGAATTAACCAGGCCTTGTCGTCCTCGGTCGGCTCGGTGCGGGCTGGTACTGCTTCACCGTTGGACCAGCCCGCGAGGCCGCCGCGGCCGCTTTTGTCGCGCACGCGTCCGATGATAGTGATCGCCTCATCCACCTCGCTGGCCGGCACCACGTCATCGGGGTAGTTGGCTTTGTTGATGCTCCCGAGCACCAGCGCGCCGTCGGACTTTCGCGTTAGGGTCTTCACCTTAAGCTCGTTGCCGTGGCGGAACACGTAGATCTGCCCGGATCGCACGTTGGTTTCTTCCAAGTTCACCAGTACCGAGTCGCCCGGCCAGAGCAGAGGCTCCATACTGCTGCCGATCACCCTGAACCGTTTGGTTTTATTAGGGTTTATTCGCTCTTTCTGAAACCACGATAGCCGGTATGTCGCCGGTTCCACGTCCTCGACCGTCTCGTAGACCGGTTCGTGGCCGTGGCCGCCGCTGAACTTCACCCGGGACTCAGGGATTCGCACCTCGTCCTCTGCAGGTGGGTCATCTGGGTGGAAAACGCGGATCGGGCTTTCCACCACCTCCCCCATCGCCCCTTTGCCGTAGGCCAGCCACTCCAGCGAAACCCCGTGGGCATCAGCGATCTTCGGCAGCAACGCCGTGTCCTCGGTCTCGCCCCTCTCGAGCTTCGACCACATCGGCTGGGAAATGCCGGCGATGCTGGCCATCAGCTGCTGAGAGCGCTTGCCGCGCAGCTCCTTGATTCGATCCTTGAGCGCCATAACGCCGAAAGCTACAACCCTTGTTATAGGTCGGCAAATAACTAGGGTAGTTGACACTCTATTACCCTAGTAGTAAAACGTACGCCATGGACGACACCTACCAGAACCCGTTTGTACTCCGGGCCATCGCGGCCTCCGGCGGCACCCAATCGGAACTGGCGCGGCGCATCGGCGGAAAGGTCAGGCAGGGGCATGTCTGGAAATGGCTCCGGATGGAAAAGCTCACCGCCGACGCCTGCCTGCTGATCGAGAAGGCCATGGAAGGCACCCCTGACCCCATCAAACGGCAGGAGATGCGCCCCGACCTGTTCGGGGAGATGCCCAAGCAGCGCAGGGCCGCCTGACATGCCCTCTCCCGCCCCATTGCAACGAATCGAGCACCTGGAGCGCCAGCTGCGGCTTCTTCGTTGGCTTGCGCCAATCGCCTTCGGTTTGTCGGTTGGAAATGTGATCGGACCGTTTTTCGGCCATTGCTCCCGCTCAGATCGAGCAGTGATGGAGCATGCCGGCCATTGCGCCGACCGCGGCGGCAATGATGGCCTTGATCCACGTTTCCCGGTACGCGCTCCAGTGTTCCCGGAACGCCAGCCAAATCTTCCTGGGAATCCGGTCCTTCGGCCATATGAGATCCCGACCTCCGGCGTGAAAACCGTCTTGCCGCCATACAGCGGCTCGCAGCCATCCGGTTCTTTCAGTTGGAAGCGCCCGGACCCGTCGTTCGGGGTCGTATTTGCCGACTCCGTAGCCCCAAAGCCAGCGCCTGAAGCGCTGCAACTTTCCCATGGTGGATGCTCCCCGTGACCATAGGATTCTATCAGCGCGACAGGAAAGGCCGTGTGACCGGTTACCTGGTCCGCGTCGAGCAGGCGGCCGCCTGACATGCGTACTAACCACCGCCGCCCTGGATTCCACCGGCGCCGCGAAGCCGCTAGTCGCGCTTCTGAGGCTTGCGTGGCTGCGCAAAGACTTGCGTTTGAAAGCCTGCTGGCTGTCCCAGGGTCGCGCCTGGCTCGTCTGGTTCGGGAAATCCATGGGCGCCCAGCTCGGGAGGTCGGCCGGTCATGAGATTCAGAGCCATGCGCGCAACCTTGGCTTCGGCCACCGCACGCCTGGTGATGGGCTCGCCCTCGGCAAGGTCCAAGGTGCTCGACTCCTCCAGCCTCTGCCCAATTCCCTCCCGATCGGGCGAGCTGGCGATCAATTCCGTGACTGCCATCTCGAGCGCCTTCAAGCGGCCGAGCAACTGCCGGAAAGGATCCATCGGGGTATCGCTGTCGTTCACGTCCGTCTCCGGGGTCTTTGGCTGCCGTAGGAAGCGCCATCGTACCCCGGGGACGGGGCGCGGGGTCTGCTGAATGGCCCCCTTCTACATCCTGGTCGGGATGGCCATCGGTAACGGGCTGATCGCCTGGGCCGTCCTGCGCTGGGCCGAGCGGCGGTGGCCGTAGATGACCGCCCTGCTCGCCCTCGCCTTCCTGGCTGCCATCCCTGCCCTGGTGGCGGTCGCCGTGCTGGTCGGCCTGATGCTGGCTGGCGCGGTGTACTACGTCGTCCTGGCCCAGCTGGCGGGGATGCTCGTCGCGCGGCTCGGCGGGCGCAGGGGACTGTCGTGAGAAAAACCAAAGCGCCGGCGCCGGGCAATGGATGGCTTTGCACTGCTGATGCCCGTAAGCCTCGGGTCGGTCCTCGCCTCGCGAGGTCCGGGGAACGCGGCGGAAGCCGTAGCCCAGCCGGAGTGGACGCCCGGCCAGCACTGCAAAGCACTCCGCGCCGCCGGCGCCGCCCAGGCAGTCAGCCTGTGGCGGCCGCGTCTGCAGGTCTCCTCCAGATCGCACCTGCGATCTTTCGCCCGCAAGGGCGTTTTGTCTCCCTGGGCCAGGAACGATCCCTGAGCCTTCCGCGCTTCGGCGCGGCTTTGTCTTCGCGTCCATGCCCCTTTTTTTGCCCGAAAGGGGACCGTCAAGGAAAGTCAACGTGAGTCAATCATTCGCAACCCAGGCCGAGATGCCATGGCTTTCGATGGTGAGGCGGCCACAGCTGGCACCGATGGAGCTGGTGCGCGCCTGTCGGCACCGCCTCGATGCGATCCGGCTCTGCGTGCAGCTCTCCGGCCTCAGCAACGAGACTGTCGCTGACTCGCTGGCCATCGATCGCGGCCACTTCAGTCGCATCATGCAGGGCAAGGCCAACTTCCCCGATGCCAAGTCGGTGCTGCTGATGCGCCGCTGCGAGAACTACGCGCCGATGCAGTACGAGGCCTGGGCCTTCGGCTTCGCCCTGGTGGCGAACGTCAAGGAGCAGCGCCTGGCAGAGCTGGAGGCCGAACGCGCGGCACTGCTGGGGGCGGCATGACCTGGCTTCTGAACGAGGCGCGCATCAAGTTCCTGCGCGCCCGGCTGACCATCGCCCTCCTCAAGGATCAGCCCGACACGGATCGGGTCAGGTTCCTGTGCGATCTGCTGCTGGACGCCCGGGAGCGGCGCCCGCGGTGGCTTACCGACTGGCTCGAGCGTTGCCGGCTGGCGCGGTGCCGGAGGGGTGCTTGAACTATTACGAGCACCACATCGGCGACTACCTCAAGGACGCCGCCTTTCTGACGATGGTCCAGGACGGGGCCTATCGGCGCCTGCTCGACGCGTATTACACGCGCGAGAAGCCCCTGCCGGCCGACGTCAAGGAATGCTGCAAGCTGGCGCGGGCGCAGACCAAGCCGGAGCGTGACGCCGTTGCCTACGTCCTCCGGGAGTTCTTCAACCTGGAGCAGGACGGCCACCACCAGAAGCGCTGCGAGGAGGAGATAGCCGTCTTCCTCGAAGGCCAGGAGGGGCGACAGACCGAGCGGGCCAATGCGGCGGAGCGCCAGCGGCGCGCCAGGGAGCGCCGGGCGCAGCTGTTCCAGGAGCTGCGTGACCGCGGCGTGACGGCGCCGTACAACGCCAAAACGAGCGACCTCGAAGCGCTGCTGTCACAGCATGCGTCACAACCTGTCACGCGTGACGTCACGGCTACCCCGTCACACCCCGTCACGCGTGACAACACGGCTACCCAGACACCAGTACCCAGTACCCAGTACCCAGAACATCAAAAGCTTACCGGCCCTACGGGCCTCGTCCCCGCTACCGCGGGAGACCATCCCGGCCAGCAGACCATCACCAGTCTGGAAACCAAGCGGGAGGCCGCGACACGGCGCCTGGCCACGGTCACCGAGGAGGCCGTGGAGACCTACAACGCCCAGCCGTTCACGAAGCGCAACGGCGGCAACTGCCCCAACGTCGAGTTGGTCAACGACGTCCGCCGCAGGCAGGTCAAGCGCTGCGTGGAAACCGCTTCGCAGATCAGCGCCCAGGTGTACGGGACGAAGCTGGTCGAGCGCCGGTTCTGGGTGGATTACTGGGCCGCGGTCAACGCGGACGAGTTCCACTCCGGCCGCGGAAAACCCGGCGAGGATCACGCGGGCTGGACCCCGGATTTCGAGTTCCTGACCCGCGCCGACGTGATGACGCGGCTGTTTGACCGGGCGATGTCGGAGAGCGCGGCATGACGCCCCTGGACGGTCACGGCCGCGAGCCGGAGCAGCGCCAGGACGAGCCGCGATCGCGCGTGGCGCCGGTGCCGAAGCACCCGCCGCACTCGATCGAGGCCGAGCAGTCGGTGCTGGGCGGCCTGATGCTGAACAACCGGGCCTGGTTCGAACTCGCCGACCAGCTCAGCGAGGACGATTTCTACACCGAGGACCACCGCACGATCTGGCGCGGCATCGCGGAGCTGCTGAACGCCGGCAAGCCCGCGGACTTCGTCACGCTGAGCGAGCACCTGCGCCAGCGCGGCGAGCTGGGGGAGGCCGGCGGCGTGGCCTACCTGGGCACCCTGGCGGCCGACACGCCCAGCGCCGCCAATGTCCGCGCCTACGCCGAGATCGTGCGCGAGCGCTCGGTGCTGCGCAGCCTGATCGCCGCCGGCCAGGACATCGCCGAGCTGGGC
>DASRFD010000046.1:0-23829 GCA_035651715.1 Nevskia sp. | reverse complement strand
CTGCCGCTGCGCCACGCCGCACGCTCGGCGCCGCGTGCGCTGATCGCCTCCGGCACGCTCTACTTCGCCTTGATCGGCCTCGGCTTCATGTTCGGCGAAATTTCGCTGCTGCAGTATTTCAGCGTCTATCTCGGCCATCCGATCTATTCGCTCGGCGTGTGCCTGTTCAGCCTGATTTTTTCGACCGGCCTGGGCGCCCTGGTCTCCGGCCGGCTGGCGCTGGATTCGCGCGGCGCTTTCGCCGCCTGGGGGCTGCTGGTCGCCGCGGCGCTGTTCGCCGGCCAGCACTGGCTCACCGACCTGTTCCACGCCACCACCGCGCAGCCGCTGCCGGTGCGCATCGGCTACTCGCTGGCGGTGGTGATGCCGATCGGCTTCCTGCTCGGCTTCGCCTTCCCCACCGGCATGCGCCTGGTGGAGGCGGTCGACGCCGAGCCGACGCCCTGGTTCTGGGGCATCAACGGCGCCACCGGCGTGCTGGCCTCGTGCCTGGCGGTGATCGTCGGCATGGGCCTGGGGATCAACGTGACCATGGGCCTGGCGGGCGTGTGCTACCTGGCGCTGATCCCGGTGGCCTGGTCGCTGCTGCGGCAGGGCGCGCCCAGCGTCGGCGCTGCGGCGGCGCGCCAGGAGGCTCGGTGACAGGCGCCGGCGCTGCTGGCAGAGCGGGCGCCGCATAATCGGCCAGATCATCAGCTATCCGCCGAGGGGAACTCCGCATGCAAGCGCGTAGGCTGGTCAAGCAGAAGTTGCTCGCTCACCTGCCCGGCATGGCCCTGCCGCTGTACGCCCACTTTTACCGGCTGCGCGACATCGAGCCCGAGTTGCGCCTGCTGCCCCGCCTGTGCGCGCGTGAAGGGCTGGCGCTGGATGTGGGCGCGCACGAAGGCGTCTACAGCTACTTCATGCTGCGTCAGGCCGCACGCGTGATCGCCTTCGAACCCAATCCGGTGCTGGCGGCACACCTGCGCCGCACATTCGGTGCCCGACTGGATGTGCGCGAAACCGCGCTGTCGGACACCGCCGGCTCGGCTCGCCTTCATATTCCACAGCGCGGGTCCGAAGCGGTAACCAGCAACGGCTCGATCGAAGCGTCGGCCGCGGAACCGCAGTCCGATGTCTTCACCGTCAGCACCACCCCATTGGACCAGCTGATCGACGGCCTGGGCCGCGTCGGGTTCATCAAGATCGACGTCGAAGGGCACGAGTTGAGCGTGCTCCGCGGGGCCGCGGGACTATTGCGCCGCGACCGGCCGAACCTGCTGGTGGAAGCCGAAGAGCGCCACCGCCGCGAAGCGGTGAGCAGCATCCACGACTTCCTCGGCTCTCTTGGCTACCGCGGCTACTTCCTCGAGCAGGACCGGCCACAGCCGATCGGCCGGTTCTCGCCGCAACGGCATCAGCCGATCCCGCAACCGCCCGGGGTCCGCTACATCAACAATTTCATCTTCCTGCCGGACGGCACGGCCTTGCAGCGGGAATGGGGGGCGGCGCAGTAGATCGCGGCTGCGTTTGCCGCGGACACACGGGTAACCGCTCGCGGCGGCGGCGCGGCGTGGATTTCAGCGAGCGCCGCGCGCGCTCAGCACCGCGGGGATGGTGCGCAGCAGGATCCAGAGGTCCGACCAGAAGCCGAGCTGGCGCACGTACTGGCAGTCCAACTCGATGCGCCGCTCGAAGCCGCCGTCGCCGCGCGCGCTGACCTGCCAGGGGCCCGTGATGCCGGGGCGCACGGCGTAGTAGTACCGCGCCAGATTGCCGTACAGGTGCATCTGGTCGAGCAGGGCGGGGCGGGGACCGACCAGGCTCATGTCGCCGCACAGCACGTTCCACAGCTGCGGCAGCTCGTCCAGGCTCCACTTGCGCAGCAGCGCGCCGAGCCGGGTGATGCGGAAATCGACCTTGAGCTTCTGGTGCTGCTGCCACTCGCGCTGCAGCGCCGGATCCTGCTGCAGCAGGCGCTCGAGGATTTCCTCGGCGCCGGGAATCATGGTACGGAACTTGAGGCAGCGGAACGGCCGGCCGCCGAAGCCGGCGCGCTCCTGGGCGAACAGGATGGGACGGCCGCTGCGCAGCAGGACGCCGCCGATCAGCACAAAGACCGGGGACAGCAGCAGCAGCAGCGCGGCGCTGCAGACGATATCGAAGCCGCGCTTGGCCACTACGGTCCAGTATCCAACCAGCCGCGATTCGGCAACGGTCGAAACCGAACCAGCCGTCAGCTCCGGCTCCGGGGAAGCCTCGAGCGGCAGCTCGATCTCACCCGTCTCCGTCACCAGGTCGCTCATTCGCGAACCTCCACCCCGCATGATCACCAGCACCGCCCCGCTCCTGATCCGAGCGGGCATTGCAGCGCACACTTCGCCTAGGCCGCTCGCACGGAGCCTTTATAGTTGTGTTTGAAACGGGACTTGCCGTTGCAGGGCCCGGACTTCAGCTGCCCGGTGCGGCTCCGCGGCAATTCTTTCGGAATTGCATGACGAAACCGCCCCTGCCCAGCGTCGCTGACCTTAGCAAAGCCCGGCTGCGCGGGGAAGGGCGCAACTGGGTAAAAACAGCTCAGAGGCAGCCGGAAAGGACCCCCTGTTCGCGGGGTCAGTCGTCCTTCAGAGGGATCTGGCGCAGCGGGTTGGTGCCGTCGTAATCGTTGTAGCGCGGGTGCCGAAAGGCGTGGAACATGTACATCATCTCGATCCACCACTGGTCGATGTTCAGCGCGTGCTTCAGGCCGTAAATCTGCGAAATCTTTCGCATTTCATGCGCTTGGTTGAAGTCGGCGATGGCCAGGCGCTCGCCGTTGAAGTCGCTGTGCGAGTAGCCGGCGATGTCGTCGAAATAGCAGGTCACCCGCGGCAGCAGCAGGGCGTCCGGCGCCTCGAAGATGCCGAACGCGTCCATGGTGGAGGAATAAAGGTCCAGGTCGAACACGACGAAGCCGATCGGCGCCGGCTTGCCGGCCAGGAACCGCGGCACGGTCTCGGCCACCGCTCCCAGCACCAGGCGGGCGTCTTTCAGGCGGCCCTTCAGCTTGGCCACGTCCATGACGTAGTCCCCCTCCGACCACAGCTGCGGCAGGTCGCGGTAGTCGAGGGGCTTGGTCAGGCCGGTGCCGGTGTCGAAGCCGTAGACGTCGATGGCCACTCCGGAGGCGGCCGCGGCCTGGGCGGAAACCTGCTCCAGGGCCAGCAGGCCGTCGCCGCCGGCGACGCCGAATTCGATCACCGAGATGCGCTCGTAGCCCAGGGCCTTGGCCAGGAAGGCCGCGCACAGCGTGCCCCATCGGTAGTGCGGCCGCGGCGAAGGGTCGTGGTGCAGCAGTTCGCGGAACGGGTACTGGAGCGGCGGCTGCGGCAGCAGGCCGGCGTTGATCGCCGCCCGGCGGGCAGCTGGTACCAGGGGTTGCGGCAGTACCGCGCGCGCGAGTTTGGTGACGAGGCTCATGAGTCCCTTGTGGTGGAAGGCCGCGCCGCGGACATGGAAGTGTCACACTGCCCCGGACAGCCGCGGCTAGGATAGTGCAAGGGCGGGCCCAGGGTGAACAGCCGGCGCCGTGGCGGCATCGGTACAACTCCCTTACAAGCAACTGCACCCGGCCTATGGACGGTCGGCGCGCCGAACCCTAATATCTGCAAGGTTTCAGGTGAAGCCTCAAGCCGCGTCGATATCTTGTTGGCGCCGCTACGATATGCCGCGAAAAATACACGGGGAAATTCGAGTGAAGAATCGGCAGCTGCGGTGGTCCACGATCTTTGGCGCGTTGGCTCTGGGAGGATATGCCGCCGGCGCCTGCGCGCAGGACATCATGCCGGGCCAGCCGTTCAACAGCGCGCCTGCCAAGTCCTCGGCGCCGGCTTCCAACGACAGCGGCGGCAGCGAGGACAGCGGCGGCGACGCCGGCGGCCACTTCAGGGCGCAGGGCAACCTGATGCGCACCTACACCAGCAACATGTACTACGCCAATTCCCAGCAGGACAAGATCAGGGCCTGGGGCTGGGCCATGCAGCCCGGCCTGCTGTATTCCAACGACCTGCCGCGCCTGCACCTGACCGCCGGTCTCGACGGCACGCTCGCCAGCTACAACACGCCCGGCCAGCACGACGACTACGCCGACGGCACGGTAACGCTGGGGGCGCACTGGGCGCCGCTGCAGTTCGACCGCATCAACTTCGACGGCGCTTACGGCTTCGGCCACGATCCTCTGGGCACCAACCGCACCGAAGGCGACGCCACGCTCGGCGCGACCGCCCTCTCCCCCGACAAGTGGGGCAACGCCAGCGCCAGCCTGGACTGGCAGCACGGCTCGAACATCCGCGGGCTGCTGACGGACGTCAAGGTCCTCTACCTCAACCGCACCTACCTCAACAACAAGGACGCCACCAGGTACGAGAACTTCCACGCCGTGACCGGCGAGGGTGCCGTGTTCTACGCCTTCAGCCCCAAGACGCAGCTGGTGGGCGACTTCGCGGTCACCAAGTTCGAGCAGCCGAATACCTTCGCCAGCTTCGCCGACCAGAGCGCGCTGCAATACCAGGCGCTGGGAGGCGGGCGCTGGTATGCTTCGGCCAAGTTCTTCACCGACGTGCGCGCCGGCTGGGTGCGGCGCGAATTCGACAACGGCAGCCGCCCCGACTTCACCGGTGTGACCTGGACCGCCGCGGCCACCTGGACCCCGCAGCCCTTCCGCGTGTTCAATCTGGAAACCGGGCGGCGCAGCGACCCGAGCTACCTGCCGCAGGCCGGCTTCATCAATACCCGCTACGTGCAGACGCAGTGGATGGAAAACTGGAACTCGCGCCTCTACACCCGCCTGGTCGGCAATTACCTCTATGCGAACTTCGAGAACACGCCGCGCCACGACAACAACTACTTCGGCGCGCTGTTCGTCAACTATTCGGTGACCCGCAGCCTCGACGCTTTCGTCATCGGCGCCTTCGGCCGGCGCAATTCAATCGACACCACCCTCGAGTACAGCCGCGCCGACGTCTTCGCCGGCATCAAGTACGTGTTCTTCTCCAATCTCTAGACTCCACCGGCAGGACGCCCCCGCGACGACCCAATGCCTTACATCCGTTTGTTACTGGCGGGCCTCACGCTCGCCTCGCTTTGCTCGTGCGCGGAACCCGTCCAGCAGCGTGATCCCCGGACTCCCGTCACCCGCAGTGCCAACGCCGCCGCGGCCCTCGACGCCGCGGTGTACCGGCTGGCCGCGGGCGACTCGGTCCAGGTCAGCGTCTACGGCGAGCCCGACCTGTCGGTGCGCGTTCTGATCGACCCGGCCGGCAAGATCAACTATCCGTTCCTCGGGCAGGTGGTGGCCGCCGGCCGCACCGCGCCACAGCTGGCGGCGGTCATCGCCGCCGGCCTGCGCAACGGTTACCTGGTCAATCCGGACGTGCGGGTCAGCGTCGCCGAGTACCGGCCGATCTACATCTCCGGGCAGGTGCGGCGGCCGGCGTCGTATCCCTTCACCCTGGGCCTGACGCTGCAGCAGGCGCTGGCCCTGGCCGGCGGCATGACCGACTATGCCTCGCCCGGCAATATCTTCGTGCAGCACGAAAACGCGCCCAAGACGGCGCGGGTGCGTCTGTCGATGGACTCGCAACTACTGCCCGGCGACACCATCATCGTCGAGGAGCGGACGTTTTGAACATTCCAGGACAGCTGCAGCCGCTTCCGCAGCAGCCGCTCAAGGCGCCCTACGCGGAGCCCGGCTACGATCACGAGCTGATCGACCTGCCGGACCTGATCCGGACCCTCAACCGCTACAAGTGGGGGGTGCTGGCGATCGGCCTGCTCACCGCCGTGGCCGCGGCGCTGTACACCTTCGCGGTGTCGCCGGTATACCGCGCCACGCTGACGCTGCTGATCGAGGCCCGCGACAACCGCGCCATCCAGACCGGCGCCGAAGTCTACAATCCGGGCACCGGGACCTACGAGTACTATGCCTCGCAGTACGAGATCCTGCGCGCGCGCAGCGTGGCCGAGCGGGTGGTCGACAAGCTCAAGTTGATGGATTCGCCGGATTTCGAGAACGACCAGAAGCCCAGCCGCTTCTCACCGCTGGCGCTGCTGGCCTCGCTGCTGCCCAAGGGCGAGAGCGGCACGCCGGAGCAGATCGCGCGGACCCGCAAGGCCAATGCGGTCGACGCCCTGCTCGCCCGCCTGTCCATCGAGCCGGTGCTCGGCACCCAGCTGGTCAAGGTCAACTACGATTCGCATTCGCCCGACCTCGCGGCCAGCGTCGCCAACGAGGTCGCCAACCAGTATATCGAGAGCGCGCTGCAGGCCCGCCTCAACATCACCCGCCAGGCGGTGAACTGGCTGTCGGAGAAGATGGGCGACGTGCGCGGCCAGATGGAGGAGTCGGAGAAAAACCTGCAGCAGTTCCGCGACAGCCAGAAGCTGGTCAACGTCGGCGGCGAGCGCAACCTCCTGCAGGAGCAGCTGGTGGACAACTCCAAGCTGCTGCGCGACGCACAGCTCAAGGTCACCGACCTCGGCAACGCCGCGGCCAAGGTCAGCGCCGCCGGCGATGATCCGTCCCGGCTCGAGGGCATCAGCACCCTGCTGCTCGACCCGGTGGTGCAGAAGGCCAGCGCCAGCTATCTCGACGCGCAGGAGTCCTACCGCCAGCAGGAACAGCGCTACGGTCCCAAGCACCCGGCGATGGACGTCGCCCGAGGCCGCCTCGAGGCGGCCAAATCCTCCTATTACCAGGCGCTGCGGCTGGCGGCGCAGGGCGTCAAGGCGCAGTACGACATCGCCAAGCAGAACTACAACGCGCTGGCGGGGCAGGTCGCCTCCAACCAGGAGCAGCTGCGCAACCTCGACGACAAGTCCTACCAGATGACCGTGCTGGAGCGGAACGTCGACACCAACCGCCAGCTGTTCGACACCTTCCTCAAGCAGTTCAAGGAAGCCAACACCGGCGAGAGCTTCAGCGGCGCCAACGCCCGCGTCATCGACCCGGCGGTGCCGCCGCTGCGCCCGTTCTCGCCGCGCAAGGGCAAGATCACCGTCCTGGCCGGGCTGGCCGGCCTGCTGCTCGGCATCGTGCTGGCCACGCTGCGCCACCTGCTGAGCGAGGAAATCCGCTCGGCCGAGGACCTCGAGTCGCTGACCCGCATCCCGGCTTTCGGCGTGCTGCCGCTGATCCCGAACCTGCCGCGCGATTCCTCGCCGGTGCGCTTCATCCTGGAGCAGCCGCGCTCGCCGTATGCCGAAGGGTTGCGCAGCGTGCAGACCGCGCTGCAGGTGTCCAACTGGGGGCAGCACCAGCACACGCTGATGATCACCTCCTCGCTGCCGGACGAGGGCAAGAGCACGCTCGCCGCCTGCATTGCCGCGGGGCTGGGCGGGGCCGGCAAGGTGCTGCTGATCGAAGCCGACCTGCGCAAGCCCTCGCTGACCCGCTACCTCGGGCTCAAGCCGGGGCCGACCGGCCTGATCCACGTGCTGAACGGGCAGGCGACGCTGCAGGACTGCGTGCAGCAGCCGCCGAACCTGCCGTTCCATGTGCTGCTGGCCGGCAAGACCGTCTCCAATCCGGCCGACATCCTGTCCTCGGACGCGTTCCAGGAACTGGTGGGGCAGCTCAAGCAGCAGTACGACCAGATCATCTTCGATTGCCCGCCCTGCCAGGTCGGCGCCGATGCGCTGATCCTCAGCCGCCTGGTGGACGGAGTGCTGTTCGTGGTCAAGCCGGACAAGGTCAACCGCCGCACCGTCAAGCACGTGGTCAAGCGGCTGCAGCTGGTGCAGGCCAACCTGATCGGCAGCATCGTCAACCAGGTGGACCTGAAGCGGCACAACCACTACACCGAAGCCTATTACTACGAGTACGAGTAAACCTGCCGCAGCGCCCCCGACGCGGCCGCCGCGGCGGCTGCGCGAGCGCCTGGCCTGGGTTGGCGGCGCGGCGCTGGCGCTGCTGCTGGCCGCCAGCGGCGGCACCGCGCTGGTCGCCGACCTGAACGCGCTGCGCGCCGAGGACCTGGACCAGCCCGCCGAGCTGCGCAGCCAGCAGGCCGCCGAAGCGGTACGGCTGGCGCCGTGGCGGGCGGACTACCGGCGCAGCTACGCCGCCGACTTGTGGGACCGCGGCAGCAGGGAGGCGGCGCGGGAGCAGACCGCCATGGCGCTGCGCTACGCCCCGGCCGATGCCGCGCTGTGGCTGCAGTACGAATACCAGCTGACGATGGAGACGCCGCAGGATCCGCGGCTGCTCCAGGCCATCGCCCGGGTCGACGCGCTGGCGGCGGCGGAGCCCGAGCTGCAGCTGGGACAGGCCGACCTGGCGGTCGACAACTGGCACCGCGTCGGTCGGCCGGTGCGCCAGGCCTGGCTGCCCAGCCTGCGCTACGTCCTGGCCCAGGACCGCGACGCGTTCCTGGTGCGCAGCTTCCGCCGCGGCGGCGAGAGCAACCTGTGCCTGGCCGCCCCCGAGCTGAAGCTGGAGCAATGGTGCAGTTATGCCGCGGCGGCGCGGCTGTATTGCAGCCGCGGCCAGCTCAATCCGGCGCAGGCGCAGCAATGCCGCCAATGGGGCATTGTTCCGCCCCGAGAACAGCCGTGAGGCGCCGGCGGCCGCGCAGCGGCGCGGGCCTCGACCGCGCGGCGTATTTCGGCCTGCTGCTCCTGCTGCTGTGGCTGCCGCTGCCCTGGGGCAGTCACCGGGCCTGGGCGGAGCACCTGCTGGTGTTGTGGGCCGGGCTGCTGCTGGCCCTGGCGTGCCTGGCGCGCGTCGTCAGCGACGCGCCCCAGCCCTTGCCCAGCCGCTACCGCTGGTCTGCGGCGCTGTGGCTGTGCTGGCTGGCCTGGATCGCGCTGCAAACCGCGGCCCTGGAGCCACAGCGGCTGGCGGCGTGGTCGCCGCAGGCGGCCGCGCTGCACGCCGCGGTGGCCTCGCTGGGCGTCGGCCCGCTGGACAGCCTCAGCATCATGCCCGGCGCCACACTCGACGAGTTGCTCCTGTCGCTCGGCTATTTCGCCCTGTACCTCGTGGCGGCCCTGACCTGCCGCGAGCGCGAGCGCCGCCGCCGGGTGGCGGCCGTGCTGGTTTTCAGCGGCCTGGTACAGGCGGTATACGGCAGCCTGATGACCTTGTCCGGCGCGGAGTTCGGCTTCCTGGCCCGGAAGACCTATTACCTGGGTTTCGCCACCGGCACCTTCGTCAACCGCAATCATCTGGCGGCCTATCTCGAGCTGACCAGCGCCGTGGGGCTGGGCCTGATCCTGTCGGAGCTCAAGGCCGGGGCAGGGGGCGGCTGGCGCCTGCGCCTGTCCGGCTGGATCGAGCTGGCATTCAGCACCAAGGCGCGGGTGCGCATCGCCATGGCGATGATGGTGGTGGGTCTGGTCCTGACCCGTTCGCGCATGGGCAACACGGCGTTTTTCGTCGCGCTGTGCGTCACCGGCCTGGCCTATATCGCCCTGCGCGAGCGCCAGTTGCTGATGCGGGCGGTGCTGCTGTTCGCCAGCCTGCTGCTGGTCGATACCCTGATCGTGAGCCACTGGTTCGGCCTGAGCCAGGTGGTGGAGCGCATCGAAGCGACCCGGATCGAGCAGGAAGAGCGGCCGCTGGTCTACCAGGCCCTGCCGCGGATGCTGCCGGCCTACCGCACCGCCGGTTCCGGCCTCGGCAGCTTCGCCCAGGCATTCATGCCGTACCGGCCGCCGCAGGTGCGCGGCTATTACGACCACGCGCATAACGACTACATGGAATTCCTGGTCGAAACCGGCGTTCCGGGCCTGCTCCTGCTGTTGCTGCTTGTGGGGGTGCACCTGCTGCACGCCCTGCAGGTGATCTGGAAGCGACGGGACCGGCTGCCGCAAGGGATTGGTGTCGGCTTCGTGATGGCATCCCTGGCCCTGGCGATCCACGCCACGGTGGAGTTCAGCTTCCAGATCCCGGCTGTGGCGGCCAGCTATATCGCCTTGATGGGCCTGGTTTTGTCCTGCTCCCAGCGGGGCGACCGGCGTACTGCGCAAGGCGCTGCAGCGCCGGCTGCGGCGGGTGCATCCGGCCCCGGATCGGGGTATGCTACGGAAGCCCCGGACTCCGAGGGTGACACCGGGCGGGGGAGACCATGAATCACACCAGCATGAAGGTTCTGGCGGCTCTGGCGATAGCCGGCGCGGTCGCCGTTGCCGGCGCCGACAGTACCGCTGCGCCGGACGGCGGTGCGGTTGCCGCGGGCGACAGCATCGCGGCCGGCGGTGCGCGGCAGGCCGGCAGCATTGCCGATGCCGCCGGCACCGTCCAGATCCAGCGCGGCGGCCAGCCGCAGAATGCCGCCGCCGGCAGCGCGGTCGCCGCGGGCGACGTGGTGCGCGTCGGCGACAAAGCCAACGCGCAATTGCGCATGGCCGACAACGCCATGTTCGTGCTCGGCAGCGGCACCGATTTCCGCATCGCCGACTACAGCTACAACGGCTCCGGCTCGCTGGGCGAGGCGCGCCCCCCGGCCAGCGCCAGGTACCAGCTGGATCGCGGCGTGCTGCGCACCGTCACTGGCACGCTCGGCAAGCAGAGCGGCGACACCTACCTGATGGTCGCGCCCGAGGCGGACGTGAAGCCGCACGGCACCGATTTCGCCCTGCAGGTGGGCAACGGCCTGCTGGTGATCGTCTACAACGGCTCGGTCACCGTGAGCAACGACACCGGCGGCATCATCGTCAATGCCGGCCAGTTCATCTTCGTCGCCAGCCGCAAGAGCCCGCTGCGCGTCGGCGATGTGAGCATGGACGTCAAGGTGCCGATCATCCTCAATCTGCCGCCTCTTCCGGGGTCGGCCAGCCCGTCCTGACAGGAGTTGTTCTTACTTCTCCGCGGCTTTTTCCAGCCGGGTCCCCGTCTGCGCATGGAACAGCGCTGCAACTGAAACGAAACGGCGCGTGACCCTCCGCTATTCCGATCTGCTGCAGAAACTGCGACCGCGGCGATTGCATGCGGCGGTGCGGCGGCGGCTGGGCCTGCTGCCCGCGGCCGAGCAGGCGCGCTGGTACGGCGCCGACAGTGCCGAACAGGCGGTGCGCGCCCTGACCGAGTGGGCCCGCGGCGCCGCCGCCAAGGCCGGTTCCGGCGAAGCCTGGGTGCTCAGCCTGGGCGATGGCGATGCTCTCCACCTGGCCCTCAACCAGTCCCTGCGCCAGGCTGGCGTCCGCTTCCGCGATGCCGGGCTGGCGCCGCTGCAGCGCTGGGGCGAAGCCGAGTGCCGCGGCGCCGTGATGGTGCTGTGCGCCTACGCCGACGCGCGCCGCCTCACCACCGCCGCCCGCATCCTGGCGCAGCATCCCTGCCTGGGCGGGGTGCCGATGGAATACGTCGGCGGCCTCGATCCGGAGCGCGCGCTGTTCGCGCGGCGCGACGAGTACCGCGACACCTTCTTCGTCTCGCCGGTGCTGCTGGACCAGCCCAATCCCTATCAGATTTACGAGGAGTCGCTGCAGCGCTTCGAGCAGAAGTGCGGCCTGCGCGACTACCTGGATCTGTACCAGCTGCTGCGCCATGTCGCCGACAACCGCATTCCGGGCGACATCGCCGAGTTCGGCTCGTACCGCGGCCACAGCGGCTGGCTGATTGCGCGCACCCTGCGCGCGCTGGGCGACAACCGCCGCCTGTTCATGTTCGACATGTTCGAGTCCTTCCCCGAGGAAGGGTTGGGCGTGGATCATTTCTGGAACCGCAGCCACGACGTGCAGTTCGAGGAAGTACGCGCCAAGCTGGCCGAGTTCGACAACGTCACCCTGGTCCGCGGCGACTTCACCCAGACCCTGGTGAAGAGCGAGGCCAAGCGGCTGGCGCTGGCCTACATCGACTGCGATTCCTACCGCGCCACGCGCTACCTGCTCGACACCCTGCTGGGCGAGCCCGCCGGGGTGGAGCTGAGCTCCGGCGGTGTGCTGGCCTGCGAGGACTATGGGCATCCGGCCCTGCTCGGCAACCGCGCGGCGGTGCACCAGGGGCTGGAGGGACGGAGCGGGGGCATCCGCTTCTTCTCGCAGTTTTCCGGTTTGTACATCTTTTTCAAGCGATAATCCAAAGCGTGTTGACGCTGCTTTGATCGCTGCGATCAAAATGGGCGCCAACCCGACCTAGCCTGTGCAAAAGGCGCCGAGCGCGGCGTACCGCCGCCCCTGGGAGGAGCATGGCCCGCGTCACCGACATCGTGGTCACCACCATCTTCGAGCCCGCCTGGCTGCAGGGCTATCTCGACAATCTGCGCGCGCACGGCCGCGAGCGGGAAACGACGCTGCGCATCATCTGCGACCGCAAGACCCCCGCCACCGTCTACGAGGCGGCGGCGGCGGCGCGCAAGCAGGGCTTCCGCATCGACTGCCCCAGCCTGGAGGAGCAGTCCGCCTGGGTGCGCGGCGCCGGCCTGCCGGAGGATTTCATTCCCTGGGACACCGACAACCGCCGCAACATCGGTTTCCTGCGCGCCTGGGAATCCGGCGCCGAGGTGCTGATCTCGATCGACGACGACAACTACTGCCTGCCGGACAGCGATTTTGTCGGCAGCCACCACGTCGTCGGCCGGCGCGCCGCCGAATGCGGCGGCCACCTGCTGGCCCAGGGCGAGTGGTTCAACATCTGCACCCTGCTGGAGCCCCGCCACGCCGACGAGATCTATCCGCGCGGGTATCCTTACGCCGAGCGCGGCAAGCCGGCGGCGCAGCCGGCGGCGGGCGTGCCGGAGGAACTGGCGCAGGCGCGCGTGGCGGTCAATGCGGGCCTGTGGCTCAACGATCCGGACGTCGACGCCATCACCCGCCTGGCGCAGCGGCCGCGCATGCGCCAGGCCCTGTCCACCCCGGTGCTGCTGGGGCCGCGGACCTGGTCGCCGGTCAACACCCAGAACACCGCGCTGCTGCGCGAGGCCATGCCGGCGTACTACTACGTGCGCATGGGCTTCCCGCTGCAGGGCATGCGCATCGACCGCTTCGGCGACATCCTCTCCGGCTATTTCATCCAGAAGTGCGCCAAGCACCTGGGCGAACTGGTGCGGGTCGGTTCGCCAGTGGCCGAGCACAAGCGCTCGCCGCACAATCTGTTCAAGGACCTGTACCACGAGCTGGCCGGAATGGTGGTGGTGGAGGAGCTGCTGCCCTGGCTGCGCGAGGTGAAGCTCAGCGGCGGCAGCTACGCCGAAGCCTATGCCGCGCTGGCCGACGCGATCGACGCGCAGGCGCCGAAGTTCCGCGGCTTCGTCTGGGACCAGGGCGGGCGCGACTTCCTCGTCGACAGCGCCGCCTGCATGCGCACCTGGCTCGGCGCGCTGCGCCGGCTTCATTCCTGAGGGAGTTGCGAGGCCCATGGCTTTCAACCTGTTCAAGCGCCTGCGCGGCCAGCCGGAAGCGGCGGGCGAGGTGATCCCGGCCGACCTGTCGGCCGCCGACGTCGCCATCATCAGGCGGGTGCGCCCCTACACCATGACCAGCGCCGAGCGCATCGCGGCGCTGCTCGGCGGCGTCGAGCACGTGGTGCGGCGCGGCCTGCCCGGCGCCTTCGCCGAATGCGGCGTGTGGCGCGGCGGTTCGGTGCTGGCGATGGCGCTGCGCCTGATCGAGCTGGGCGATACCAGCCGCGATCTCTACCTGTTCGACACCTTCGAGGGCATGACCGCGCCGACCGAGCACGACCAGTCGCGCTACGACGGCTCGGCCCTGCAGACCTGGAAGCAGGCCGAGAGCGCCGGCGGCAAGGCCTGGGAGAACATGTTCAACCCGCAGGTGTTCGGCCTGGAGCAGGTGCGCCAAGTGCTGCTGTCCAGCGGCTACCCGGAGCAGCGCCTGCACCTGGTCCCCGGCACGGTGGAAACCACGGTGCCGGCGCAGGCGCCGCCGCAGCTGGCGCTGCTGCGCCTGGACACCGACTGGTACGAGTCGACCCGCCACGAGATGGAGCACCTCTACCCGCGGCTGGTGCAAGGCGGCGTGCTGATCATCGACGACTACGGCCACTGGGACGGGTGCCGCAAGGCGGTGGACGAGTATTTCGCCAGCGGCGTCACGCCGCCGCTGCTGCTGGCCCGGGTGGACTACACCGGCCGCATCGCGATCAAGGGCTGAGCCCGGCGCGATGAGCGAGCCCGCCCCAGCCGCCGACCGGGTTGTCTCGCCGGAGCCGCTGACCCTGTCGCGGCTCAAGGCGGTGTCGGTGCGCGGCGGGGTGGCCTCGGTGCTGGCTATGGTGGTGACGCAGCTGTTCCGCCTGGTCGTCATCGCCGCCCTCGGGCGCCTGCTCAGCCCTTCGGACTTCGGCATCTTCGCCATGACCATGGGCGTGCTGCAGGTCGGCACCGTGTTCCGCGATGCCGGCCTGTCCAGCGCCACCATCCAGCGCGAGGACCTCACCAACGCCCAGGTCAATACGCTGTTCTGGGTGAATCTCGCGTTCGGCGCCGCGGCGACGCTGATCGCCTGCGCCTGCGGCCCGCTGGTGGCGATGTTCTTCGATGATCCGCGCCTGGTCGACGTGACGCGGGTGCTGTCGCTGAGCTTCGTGCTCGGCGCGCTCGCCGCCCAGCACGGCGCGCTGCTCACCCGTCACCTCAAGTTCGGCGTCAACGCCAAGATCCAGATCGCCTCGACCATGCTCAGCGGCATGCTCGCGGTGGTGATGGCGCGCCTGGGCGTGGGTTACTGGGCGCTGGTGGTGCAGCAGATCGCCGGCGACCTGTTCTACGCCGTGCTGGTGTGGACCTATTCGGACTGGCGCCCGGGCCGGCCGCGCTTCGACCCGGGCGTGAAGCCGATGCTGTCCTACGGGGCCCACCTGGTGCAGTTCGGCCTGCTTTGCTACGCCGCGCTCAACGCCAGCGTGCTGCTGCTGGGCCGCTACTGGGGCGCCCACCTGCTCGGCCAATACAACCGCGCCTACATCCTCACCAATACCCTGCTGGGCTACATCAGCCAGCCGCTCACCAACGTCGCCGGGCCGGCGCTGTCGCGTCTGCAGAACGATCCGCAGCTTTACGCCCGCTATTACTTCCGCTGCGTCGAGATCATGGTCACCCTGTCGCTGCCGCTGGGCGCGGCTTGCATGGTGCTGGCGCCCGACCTGGTGCGGGTGGTGCTCGGCCCGCAGTGGGAGGAGGCCGGCACCCTGATGCGCTACCTCGCGCCGGGCATGTGCGTGCAGCCGATCATGACTTCCACCGGGTGGCTCTACATGTCCAGCGGCCGGGTCAAGCGCATGCTGCATTGGGGCGCGATCGGCTGGGGTGCGCTGGGCGTGGCCATGCTGATCGGCCTGCTCGGCGGCGCCGAGGGCGTGACCATCGCCTATTCCGCCGCGCTGTTCCTGCTGGTGGCGCCGTGCATGCTCTACGCCTTCAAGGGCACCAGCCTCACCCTGGGCATGCTGTGGCGCGCCTGCACCGCGCCGATGCTTTCGGCCGTGGCCGCCGGCCTGCTGGGCGGCGTGGTGCAGTATCTGCTGCAGGGCCAGAGCGTGTGGCTGCGCCTGCCGGTCACCGCGACCGCGCTGGCGGCGGTGTACGCCTTCGTCCTGCTGGTGATGTTCGGCCAGGGCAAGGCCATCCTCGGCATCCTGGCCAGCGTGCGGGCGTCCCAGGCATGAGCGGCAACGGCGAAGCTCCGGCGCACCGCTTCCTCAGCGACGGCCGCGTGGCGATCGTCGACGACGCCAAGGGCCTGCCCTGGGGGCATCCCATGGCCTATATCGCCAAGGCCCTGCGGCGCGGCATTGCCGGCCTGATGCCGCAACTGCTGCCCCAGGGAGGCAAGCTGCTGGACTTCGGCTGCGCCGACTCGCCTTACCGCAGCGCCGTGCCGGCGGGCTGCCAGTACGTCGCCGCCGACCTGCCGGGCAACCCCAAGGCCGCCGTGCTGGTGCGCCCCGACGGCACCGTGCCCTGCGCCGACGGCGAGTTCGATGCGGTGCTGTCCTCGCAGGTGCTGGAGCACGTGCGCGACCCGGCCACCTACCTGAAGGAATGCCTGCGCCTGCTGCGCCCGGGCGGCCGCCTGCTGCTCAGCACGCACGGCACCATGTTCCTGCACCGCGACCCGGTGGACTACTGGCGCTGGACCTGCGACGGCCTGCGGCTGGCGCTGGAGCAGGCCGGCTTCCGCGTCGTCGAACTGCGCGGCGTCATGGGCCTGACGCCGCTGGGCCTGCTGATGGTGCTGAGCGGCACCTACCGGCGCGTGCCCAAATTCCTGCGCCGGCCGTACTCGGCGCTGTTCCAGGGACTGATGGCGTTCTTCGACCGGCTGCACTCGGACGCGAGCCGCGCCGAGAACGCCCTGGTCTATATCGCATTGGCGGAGAAGGGGAGGGGAGAATGACCAGCGGCGCGCCGCAATCCACGGCGGGGCAGCGCTTCGCCGACCTGCTGGACTGGCTCGGCCACGGCGTGACGCGGCTGGTGCCGCGCTACTCGCCGGCCTGGCGGCTGCTGCGCCGGGTGCGGGCGCTGCTGCCGTACCGCTATCCGGACTATCCATCGGCGCGATTCCTCAAGGTCTTCGCCGGGCACTACCCGCGCTGCAGCTTCCTGCAGATCGGCGCCAACGACGGCGAGCAGCGCGATCCGCTGCGCCTGTTCGTGGAGACGCGGCGCTGGCACGGCGTGATGATCGAGCCGGTGCCGTTCGTGTTCGAGCGCCTGCGCGCGCGCTACCAGGGCCATCCGCGGGTGCGGCTGGAGAACGCGGCCATCGCCGACCGCGACGGCGTGTTGCCGTTCTACCACCTGGCCCAGGCCAGGCCGGGGGAGGATCTGCCGCGCTGGTACGACGCGCTCGGTTCGTTCCGCCGCGAGGTGATCGTCAAGCATGCCGACATGATCCCGGACCTGGAGCGCCGCATCGTGCAGCGCGACGTGCCGACCCTGAGCTTCGATTCGCTGTGCCGCAAGCACGCGATCACCCGGCTCGACCTGGTGCAGATCGACACCGAGGGCTACGATTACGAAATCCTCAAGCACATCGACTGGTCGCGCTGGCGGCCGGCGCTGGTGATCTACGAGCACCACCACCTCAGCCCCGCCGATCGCGCCGCCTGCCAGGCCATGCTGCGCGCGCAGGGCTACGACCCGGTGGAGGAGAGCCTGGACACGGTCGCGTTCCGGCTCGAGGGCGCGGCCGAGCCGCTGCGCGCCGCCTGGGCCGAGTTCGGGGTCGGCGCCGCCGAGATCCAGAAGGCCGTCGCCGCCGCCGAGGGAACGCATTGAGGCATGGAAGGCCTGCACATCGCCTGCGCCGCGGACCAACGCTACGCCGCGTACTGCGCGGCGATGCTGCGTTCACTGCTGGAGGTCCACGGCGGCGAGCCGCTGACGGTGCATTTCCTGCATGGCCCGGACTTTCCGTCCGGGGCGCTGGAGAAGCTGCGCGACCTGGTGCAGTCGCGGCCGCAAGCCGTCTTCCGCGGCCACGTCATCGGCGCCGAGCGCCTGGCCCAGCTGCCGCTGACCCCGTATTTCGGCCCGGCCATGTGGTACCGCCTGTTCCTGCCCGAGCTGCTGCCGGAGCTGGATCGCGTGCTGTACCTGGACGTGGACACCATGGTCGTCGACCGGCTCGACGAGCTGTGGCACACGCCGCTGGAGGGCAAAAGCGTGGCCGCGGCGGAGAGCGTGGTGCAGCCGGCGCTGCGCCCACGGGTGGCCGAGCTGGGCCTGCCGGCAGGGCAGGGCTATTTCAACAGCGGGGTGCTGCTGTTCAACCTGGAGCGGATGCGCCGGACCGGCGCCATGGCGCGCCTGATCGAGCTGGCGCGAAGCCAGGCCGGGACCTGGCTGTGGCCGGACCAGCACCTGCTCAACGTGGTGCTGGGCCCCGAGCGGGTGCCGCTGCATCCGCGCTGGAACTGCCTCAACGCGGTCTGGTTCTGGCGCGGCCTGGCCGGCGAGACCTATGGCCGCGCCGCCGCCGCCGAGGCGCGCGCCCGGCCGGCGATCCTGCATTTCGAGGGTCCGGGCATGGCCAAGCCCTGGCATTACCTGTGCAAGCACCCGGCCCGCGCGCGCTGGCGGGCGCATCTGCGCAGGACGCCGTTCGCGCCCCCGCCGCTGCTGGGCCGCAATGCCTGGGCGGTCCTGATCCGGCCATTGCCGGCCGCGCTGATTCCCTACATGCTGCGCGTCGAGGCCCGGCTGCGCCGCACCGTCCTCAAACCCGTACCTGACCAGAACTAGAGACCCCAGATCATGGGCATAGCCGAAATCCCGCGCCGCCTGCTGCGCAGCTACCTCCGCAAGCGCGGCTACCGCGTCGAACGCCTGTCGGACGAAGAGTGGCAGTACCTGGAACAGCTGGTGGACGACAGCGTACCCGTCCCGGCCGGCGTCGATGAGCGCCTGCGCCAGAATCATCCGCGCCTGCTCGAAATCGAGCAGCGCTACGAGAAGCTCGACGTCCCGGCGCGGGTGCACTCGCGCTGGAACACCGAGATCATCCGCGACTGGGTCACCCCCTCGCACTTCCGCGGCGACACGCCCTACGTTTGGCATTACCGCGAGCGGCGCTCCACCACGGCGCTGAAGTACTTCGTCTATCTCAACGACGTGGAGAAGCGCGATCATCGCGGCCTGCTGAAGAAGCTGGAGGAGGATGGCCAGTTTGGCTGCTGGACCTGGCAGTTCCCCGGCCACCCGCGGATCAGCCGCGACCTGCTGGATTCCATCACCGAGATCAGCTTCCTCGACCGCAACCTCAAGCTGTTCGAGCGCAAGGGGCTGCGGGTGCTCGACATCGGCGCCGGCTACGGCCGCCTGGCGCACCGCGTCTGCACCTCCGGCATCGACGTCGCCTCCTACGTCTGCTGCGACGCGGTGCCGATGTCCAGTTTCCTCTGCGAGTACTACCTGGAGTACCGCAAGCTCAGCCCGCCGGCGCGCGTCTGCCTGCTCGACGAGGTGGAAAAGCTGCAGCCCGGCAGCTTCGACATCGCCTTCAACGTGCACAGCTTCTCCGAGTGCACCCACGCCGCCATCGCCTGGTGGGTCGGCCAGCTCAAGCGCCTCAAGGTGCCGTACCTGTTCCTGATCCCCAACGAGGGCGACCAGCTGCTGTCCACCGAGTCCAACGAGGGCAAGGTGCGGCGCGACTTCTCCGGCCTGCTCGACGAAGCCGGTTATCGGCGCATCAAGGCCGACTACGTCGTCGGCGATCCGGCCGCGCGCGAGCTGGTCGCCAATCCCGACCAGATGCTGCTTTATCAGCTGAACGGCGCCTGATGCACATCCAGGGTCAACCGCGCGGCCCCAAGGTCTGGGCCAAGGCACTGCTGGAGCGGCTCGGCTACCGCATCGAGCGCCTCACGCCGGACGACCTGCGCTACCGCCGTGGCGGATACGACGACAGCACGCCGCTGCCCCCGGACGCGGAAGCGGAGCTGCGTCCGGACAACCCGCGCCTGCGGGAGCTGAAGCAGCGCTACGCCAAGGTCGACTCGCCGGTCTGCGCCCATACCCTGTGGAGCGTGGAGATGGACGATGCCACGCTCGACCTGCGCTGGTTCCGCGGCGACAACGCCTACGTCTGGCAGTACCGCAGCGTGCGCGAGCAGGCGCGCTTCAAGTACTACCTCTATACCCAGTACGTCGCGGCGCTCGATCGCCGCGGCCTGCTCGGCGGGACCCTGACCGAGGACGGCGCCTTCGGCTGCTTCGTGTTCAAGCACCACGAGCTGCCTTCGGCCAGCCGCGACCTGCTCGACTCGGTCAACGAGCTGTACTTCCTCGACCGCCACTGGAACCTGTTCGGCCGCGGCAGGACGCGGGTGCTGGACATCGGCGCCGGCTACGGCCGCCTGGCCCACCGCATGCTCGCCGCGGCGCCGAACGTCGAGCGCTACTGGTGCATCGACGCGATCCCGCGCAGCACGTTCCTGTGCGAGTGGTACCTCCGGTACCGGGGCTGCCTCGACCGCGCCACCGTGGTGCCGCTGGACCAGATGGAGAGCGCCATTTCCAGGGGGCAGGTGGACCTGGCGCTGAACATCCACAGCTTCAGCGAGATGAGCTACGCCGCCATCGAGGCCTGGATCGCCTGGCTGGCGCGGCTGGAAGTGCCGGCCCTGCTGATCCTGCCCAACGACCCGCACAAGCTGCAGAGCCTGGAGGCGGACGGCAGCAAGCGCGGCATCGACGGCCTGCTGGCGCAGCACGGCTATCGGCTCAAGATGCGCGAAAGCACCATCCGCAACGCCGACCTGCGCGAGCTGATGGGCATCGACGAGCACTTCTTCCTGTTCGAGAGGGGCTGAGTGCTCGAGCTGGCCTGCTCCTCGGACGCGGGCTTCCTGCCGCACGTTTCCGCCATGCTGCATTCGGCGCTGGCGCACACCCGGCCACCGCTGCGGGTCTGGCTGATGCACGCGCAGGCCCTGCCGGCCGAGGGCTGCGACAAGTTGCGCGCGGTGGTGGAGAGCGGCGGCGCAAAACTGGAATTCCTGCCGATCCCGCGCGAACTGCTGCGCGGCTTTCCCACCGAGCGGTTCCACGAGGCGGCCTGGTACAAGGTGCTGTTGCCGGAGCTGCTGCCGCAGCTCGAGCGCGTGCTCTACATCGACGCCGACACCATCGTCGCCGATTCGCTATGGCCGCTGTGGCAGACCGACCTGCAGGGCCAGCTCTACGGCGCCGTAACCAACCCGCTGTACCCCTACATGCGCAACTGGCCCAAGGAAGACCTCGGCCTGGACGATCCGCGCGACTACATCAATACCGGCGTGCTGCTGCTGGATCTGAAACGCTGGCGCGAGGAGGGCGTCGTCGATCAGCTGCGCCGGTACGGCGCCGCGCACCCGCACAACACCTGCCCGGAACAGGACGCCATGTCCGCCCTGATCCCGCGCCGCCGGGTGCACCTGCACCCGCGCTGGAACGCGCAGAGCACGGTGTTCGAGCTGGCGCCGAAACGTCTGCCGTTTACGCCGCAGGAGGTGGCCGAGGCGCGGGCGCGGCCGGCGGTGATCCACTACATCGGCCCGTTCAAGCCCTGGCACTACCTGTGCAAGCACCCGCTGCGCGGGCTGTACTTCGACCACCTGCGGCAGACGCCGTGGCCGGTGCGGCCGCTGGAGGGCAGGGGGCCGTTCAACCGTCTCCTCAAGCCCCTGCCGCTGCGGCTGCAGCGGCGGCTGATCCTGCTGCGGCAGGAAATAGGAAAATGGGGGGGGCGGTGAAGCAAGCTCCTCCGGGCTGCCCGCTTCGGCGACAACTGACCTTGATGTGTCCGCTCCCACAAACCTGCCGCGGACCGGCAGGCTGTAAGGCGCCAAAGCGGGACGGGTGGACTCTTTGAAAGTGAATGGCCGCTTCTGGCGCTCCTGGTCAGTCAACCGGCAGCTCCCGGCGCTTTCCGGACGATCGCGACCGGCAGCTTTGCGCAAGGATGTTGAGTACGCCACGAGCAGATGGCGCCAACCGCTGACTTTTGGGAAGCCCTATACTGGCGCGTATGGACCAAGATTCGCTCAGGGGATACCAAATGTCCGCACTGCACCAGGCGCTGTTGGCCACGGCTCTTTTTGTCTCGGCTTGCAGTGGAGGCGGTGCATCTGGCGGCAGCAGTAGTGGTAGCAGCAGTAGCAGCAGCGGATCCGGCGGCGCAACGATTCTCAGCGGCGTCTACAACGGCCGGATCAGCAACGGCACCACCTACCTAGCTCCCTATGACATCTATCTGGACAGTGCCGGCAACGCCGAAATCGTGCGCATCCAAATGGACAGCGACAATACCGCCTTTTCCGTGACGCGCGTGAACGGCCCCATCTTTTCCGGGTCCGGCTCGTACTCCGCCATCAGCTACGCCGTCAATTCAAATCATCTGGATAACGACGGTACAGTCGAAAACATCACCCTCCAACTCACCGGCACTCAGGGAGGTAGTATCACCGGCAGCTACAGTGGTTCTGGCGTCGGGTACAACAGTATCAGCACCGACTACGGCGTCTACTCCGGCACGCCAACCACCCTCGCCACGCTGGCCGGAAGCTATGCCTTCGGCTACTACCTTGGTGGCCAGAACTATACCGGCACCGTCATCATCACTTCGACCGGTATCGTCTCAGGCACCGACAGCGGCGGCTGCAGCTACAGCGGAACCGTCGGCGCCCAGGCCGCCGACAATGTCTTCGATCTCAGCTTCAGCAGCAGCTGCCTATCCACCGCGCTGTCTGGTGTATTGTTCGCGCCTCCCGGAAGCAACCAGGTCAACCTTGCCGTCAACAACTCGAGCGGCGCGTTGTACGCTGTGCTGACCAAGCAGGCAACATAGTCCGCAAGCGACTGGCAGCGAGGAGCCGGGAATGAATGAATGGGTGCGCGCTGTATCGCGCGCGACGGTCGCGGCAGTCGCAGCATTGTGCGCGGGCTGCATGCGCGCGCCGCTTTACAAGGAGCCGGCTACCGGCGGGTGGGCGACGATCTCTTTCGAGGAAATTCCGAAGGTTGGCATGCTCTACACCTTCGAGAGCGCTGCAGACTGCAAGGGCAAGCAGTATGTCCCCCATGGCCAGGGACTCCCCTACTCACAGGTGCGCATTCCCGCCGGCACTGCCATGACGCTGTGGGTGCAAAGCGACATTGCCGGCTCGTACGCTCGAGCAGAATGGTGTGATGCAATGTTCACCTTTACTCCGCAGCCCGGCGAAATGTATCTGCTTCACGCAGCCACCCAGAGCAGCCATTGCCTGTATAGCCTGTCCGACGCCTCGGGCAGACCGGTACTCATCCAGAACCGGAGCACCAAGGTTCCCATAAGCGATGCGGGCAGCTGGTGCAGCAGTGAATAGTTGAGCATTAACCGTTTATCTGGCAGCTTTCGGCAGACCAATTTAGGGGGGCCAACATCTGCTCCTGGCCCACTCCGGCAATACAGAGTACTTCTGCAGACCGGACATCTCACCCGTCAATCGGCGGGCTGCAGTATGGGAGGAGCCATCCATCGGTCCGACATGCGGAGAGGCTTGGTAATGATCGACTGCAAGATAGCGGAACACTAAACTTGCACTCACGAGGGAGATCTATTGCCCATGAAGATCGGACCGGACCCGGACTGGATACCTTGTACTTATGCGCGTTGCGATCATATCCACGGCCCCTTCTATCACGGGACAGCGGTAGCACTTGAGCCCGGCACGCTGCTTAGCCCCGGGTTCGAGTCCAACTACCAGAAGGGGCGGGTCTCCAACAACATCTATTTCACCGCGCTTTCTGCTCCTGCCGCGGGGCTGGCGGCGGAGCTTGCAGTGGCCTTGACTGGTGCCCAGCCGCCCGGGCACGTCTACTTGGTGGAACCAACAGGGCCTTTTGAGGACGATCCGAACGTCACGAACAAGCGCTTCCCCGGGAATCCCACCAAATCCTACCGAAGCATCTATCCGCTCCGCATCATTGCCGAAGTCGAGGGATGGGAGCCGAACGCCCCCGAGCTGGTTAAAGGGATGCTGGAGAACTTGGAGAAGCTCCGGAAGCAGGGCCTGCAGGACCTCATCGAGGACTAGGATTCGCCAAGACAATCGTCATGCCTGCTGAGCGGCCCACAAGTCGAAGATTGGACTGACCGCCCCTGGCCCCATTCCGACTGCGCGGCGCCTTTCTGCAGAGCGGACATTCCTGCGGACCAATCCAGGGTCCGCGGTGTGACAACCGGTCGTGTCCGACAGCTGCTCCGGCAACTGCGTCCTAGCCCGGCTCTCGCGGACCTGCGACGTTACCCCGAAATTGAGTAGCAGCATGGTTTAGAGTCCGACCCAAGACCTGAGGAGGTCGGACGTGAAGAAGCGTTATACGGAAGAGCAGATCATCGGTTTTCTGAAGGAAGCCGATAGAGGAGTGCCTCTGAAAG
>DASRFD010000045.1:0-108595 GCA_035651715.1 Nevskia sp. | reverse complement strand
CGAATCGCACGCCTGCTGTCATGGCGGGGCCCAGCCGGGTGCCGCCGGTGACGGTACCGCGGCCCACGCCGCCCATGCCGGCCACGCCCACCAGGCCGGCTGGCGCGGCGCCGCCAGCGTCACCCTGCATTGCCTGACGGGCTGCGCCATCGGCGAGCTGACCGGCCTGGCCATCGGCGTCAGCCTGGGCTGGCATCCCGCCATGACGGTGGCCCTGGCGGTGGCGCTGTCCTTCTTCAGCGGCTTCGCCCTGACCCTGGTCCCGATGCTGCGCCGGGGCTTCGGCTTCGCCGACTCGCTCCGCACCGTGTGGCTGGGCGAGGTCATCTCCATCAGCGTGATGGAGCTGGTGATGAACCTGGTCGACTACCACATGGGCGGCATGCGCGGCGTCAGCCTGGTTTCCGCGCGCTACTGGGAAGCCTTCGCTCTGGCGCTGGTCGCCGGCTTCCTTGCCGCGTGGCCGGTCAACGCCTGGATGCTCGGCCGCAACATGAAGCGCTGCCACTGAAGGCGGCGCTCTGGCCCCTCTTCACGCCCGCTTCAGCCCGAGGCGGATCGCCTGGCCCAGCACCAGCTTCAGCGCCGGCCCGACCAGGGGCAGCGGCGAGTCGAACTGGATGGTCCAGGCCACGCGCGCACCGCGATCGGAGCCGGAGAACTCGATGCGGCCGCTGTGGTTGCGGATCGGGTAGCCGCCCTTGCTGATGCGGTAGTCGATCGAGCGGTTGGGGGAGAGCGCGGTGACCGTCTCCTCGATCGCCAGCGGCCCCACGCCGATGCGGCGCACCGAGCCCACGCCATTGGGGGCGCCGGCCCCGTCGTGGATCCGCCGCACCGGCACCCTCAGCAGCCTGCCCAGCTGGTGGTGATCTGCCAGGCGCCCGAAGATCTCCGCCACCGGCTTGTCGTAGTCCTGCACGATCTCGATCTTCTGCCGCGACACGTGGGCTCCCTGGTCATGGAATCTTGCCGCGACAGATTGTGTCGGCCGCGGGCCAGTTGCAAGTGCCGCTGCGCCGGATGCGAGGAGCAAGCGCGGCGACGCAGGGATGCGCCTCACAACCTAACGACGCAGTCGTTGGTGAGAGTCCTCGTGCCGAACTCGAAGGAAAATTGGTAGGCGCGATTGGACTCGACGATTTCGCCGGGAGCGAAATCGGACGCCCGCAAGGCGGCCCGGCGGCTGTGCCGCCGGGTGAGGCGCAGGGAAGCGCCTCACAACCAACGACGTAGTCGTTGGTGAGAGTCCTCGTGCCGAACTCGAAGGAAAATTGGTAGGCGCGATTGGACTCGACGATTTCGCCGGGAGCGAAATCGGACGCCCGCAGGGCGGCCCGGCGGCTCTGCCGCCGGGTGAGGCGCAGGGAAGCGCCTCACAACCAACGACGCAGTCGTTGGTGAGAGTCCTCGTGCCGAACTCGAAGGAAAATTGGTAGGCGCGATTGGACTCGAACCAACGACCCCCACCATGTCAAGGTGGTGCTCTAACCAGCTGAGCTACGCGCCTGTACGCCGGAACAGCGTAAAGAGGGGCGAATTATACGGATTGCGCGGCGTCCGCGCCAGCCGCCCCGGGCCGGAAGCCCAAAAAAAACGGGCGGCCGCAGGCCGCCCGTCGAATGCTGCGAAGCCGCTTACTTCAGCATGTTGGTCATGTCGCCCATCTTGGTGCCGCCGTTGGCAACCAGGGCCGCATCGCGGGCGGCGAGGCCCGGCAGGCCGCTGGCGTCGAGGCCGAAGCGCTTGATGATGAAGCGGTTGATCGAGCCGGAGTCATACTGGGTGTGGTCGATGAAGGCCGGCTTGACCAGCGGCGAGATGATCATCGTCGGCAGGCGCGTGCCGGGGCCCAGCTTGTCGCCCTTGGGCGGGGCAACGTGGTCCCAGGCGCCGCCGAACTCGTCGTAGGTGACGATGATCACCATGCTGTTCCACTCCGGGGTGGCCTGCAGCTTGGCGATGAGATCGGCGATGTGATCGTCGCCATCGGCCAGGTTGGCATAGCCCGGGTGCTGGTTGTGGTTGCCCTGCGGCTTGAAGAACGCCACCGCCGGCAGGGTGCCGGCCAGCGCGTCCGCGATGAGGTCGGACTCGTCACGCAGATGGGCATTGCGCGCGTCGGCGTGGGTCACCGGGTCGAACTCGGCGTAGTAGTTGAACGGCTGGTGGTGGGCCTGGAAGTCCGGGGAAGCTTGCGGGGTGGACGGCTTATAAATGTATTGCCGGTCGCCCGACGCCTTGGGACCATCGCTTACGGCCAGGTTCCATGCGCCCGAATACCAGCGCCAAGATACGTTCTTGGCGGTGAGCAGATCGCCGATGGTGGTCTGAGTCTGCGGCTCCAGCGTGCTGCTTGCTGTGGGGTCGGCGAACAGCAGATCGTTGCCAGTTGCGCCACTCTTTGGTGTGTTGCCGCTGGGCTGGTAGGCCGGCTGCAAGGTGTTGATGCCGCGGTAGCCGTCGCCGGCGCCGAAGTAATCCTTCGGCGAAATGGCCCCGTCGTTGACGAACACCGGCTTGCCCGACAGGGCCGAAGCCGGCGAGGTCGAGGCGGTCGTCAGGTGCGTGGTGTAGTTGCCGCCGGTGTCCTTGTCCACCGCCGAGATGCGGCTGGCGCCGCGGGTTTCGGCGTCCGTGTACTTCGGCGCGCAGGCGCAGATTAAGTACTGGTGGTTGAGGAAGGAGCCGCCGAAGGCGCCGTTGAACCAGTTGTCGGCGATGACGTACTGCTTGGCCAGGGTGGCCAGCTTGGAACCGCTGTAGTCGAAGTTGCCGAGCGACAGGCCGCCCACGTCGGACCAGGCGGCGAAGCTGTCCATCTTGCCGCCGTTGATCTGCATCTGTTCGTCGAAGAAGCGATGGACCAGATCGTTGGTCACGGTGCTGGCGGTCAGGCCGTAGGTGCTCTCGAAGGAGTACGGCGCATTCGGCTTGCCCGTGCTGTCCGCCTGGGTCACGGCGGGGGTATAGCCGGGGCTGGTGACGCCGCCGAACGCCGGCGGCAGGGTCGCCAGGACGGTGGTGCCGTCGCGGTCCACCTGCTTGACGTAGGCCGCGGTCGGCTTGCCGGTGCTGTCGAGCACCGCGCTCAGGCCGTTGACGCCGGGCATCTTGCCGAACACGGAGTCGAAGGAGTGATTTTCGGCGTAGATCACCACCACGTGCTGCACCTGGCTCAGCGTGCCGCCGGAAGAGGATGAGCTGGACCCGGAGGAGCCGGAGCTGCTCGAGCTGGAGGAAGAGGATCCTCCGGAGCTGGAGCCGGAATTGTTGTTGTTATTGTCGTCGCAGGCGCTGAGGCCCAGCAGCAGCGCCAGAGCCAGCGGTGCGACACGGTATGCGCGTTTCATCGAGATTATCCCCTGTGTTGCGAAACGTAAAAAAGGGTTGCATCCCGAAAAGTATCGTGAACAACTATTACACGAAGATGTTGCCTTGATGTCAGCGGTACCGGCCGCTCCTGTCACGTGCCTGACATGGAATCCTGTCAAACAGGCGCCCCTATGCGACCCCTGCTCCTGTTCCGGCCTGCCGCGCACAGCCGGGCCGCCCTGTTGGCCGCTGCAATGGCTGCGGCCGGCGCGTTCGCCGCCTGCGGCAAGACACCGACGGCCGCCGCCGCCCCCGACCGGGCCGCCGCAGCGGCATTGCCGGCAGCGGCGGAAACGCCGTTCTACGCGGTGAAGTTTCCGCGCCAGGCCAGCGTTGCGGAAATCACCGCCCTGGGCCGCGCCTTGTTTTTCGACCCCTCGCTGTCGGCCTCGGGGCGCATGGCCTGCTCCACCTGCCACGATCCGAAATTCGCCTTCGGCCCGTCCGATGCGGCCGCGGTGAAGCTGGGCGGGCCTGAGCTGAAGCTCGCCGGCATCCGGGCGGTGCCTTCGCTGCGTTACCTGCAGAACGTGCCGGCGTTCACCGAGCACCATTACGAGGACGACGGCGACGACAGCATCGACCAGGGCGTCACCGGCGGTCATACCTGGGACGGTCGCGCGCAATCGCTGCACGACCAGGCGCCCCTGCCGCTGTTTTCGCCGGTGGAAATGGCCAACACCGATGCCGCCGCGGTGGTGGCCAAGGTCAAGGCTGCGCCCTACGCCGGCCAGTTCCGCGACACCTTCGGAGCGGAGGTGTTCCGGGATGAGGCACTGGCCTTCAAGGGCGTGCTGCTGGCGCTCGAAGTGTTCCAGCAAAGCGCGCCGGACTTCTATCCCTACGACAGCAAATACGATGCCTACCTGCGCGGAAAAGCGCAGCTCACGCCGCAGGAAGCCCGCGGGCTGGCGCTGTTCAACAATCCGGCCAAGGGCAATTGCGCGCTGTGCCATCCCAGCGCCGTGCGCGGCCATGCCTTTCCCAGTTTCAGCGATTTTGGCTACGTCGCCGTCGGCGTGCCGCGCAACCGCAGCCTCCCGGCCAACCGCGACCCGGCTTACTACGACCTGGGACTGTGCGGACCGCTGCGCACGGATCTGGCGGACCGCAAGGAATTCTGCGGCCTGTTCCGCGCGCCTTCGCTGCGCAACGTCACCTTGCGCAAGGTGTTCTTCCACAACGGGGCCTTCCACAGCCTGGAACAGGTGCTGCACTTCTACGCTGAGCGCGACACCAATCCCGGCAAATGGTATCCGCGCAAGGCCGACGGCAGCATCGACAAGTTCGACGATCTGCCGCCGCAGTACCGGCCGAACGTCAACAGGGAGCCGCCGTTCGGCGGCAGGCCCGGCGGCAAGCCGGCACTGAGCGAGGCGGAGATCCGGGACCTGATCGCTTTCCTAGGTACCCTTGCCGATGGGTACGCGCCCTCGAAGTAAAACCGCTCCATCCTGGAGCGGGTAGCGCGGTCCCCGGTATGGGCACCCTGCTGCGCCGGGAATCGGCTGCGCCATGCACATGGGCGGTGGCATACCCTCAGTTACCATTCTTTACATTGGGCGCAAACCTCAACTGCGGCAAGGCCTGCGAGGCGTCCCCTGATCGATGCGCCGGCGCGCCGCGCGATCTTTAACCGATCCGTCATCTTCGGCTCCTAAGTTTTCCGGCCGATACGGCCCTGCAGATACGGCTGTCTCTTTCCGCCAAAAACCTAGGGAACACAATCAATGTTCAATCGTGATGCGTTGAAGCTGACGCCGATCGCAGCGGCCTGCTGCATGCTCGCGGCGTGCGGTAACAATGACAACAATGGTACGACCTACAGCGGCGTCGTGGCGTCGAGCGCCTTCGTCTCCGGCAGCAAGACCGGCGACCCGACCTTCAAGCCCGGGTACTACGCCGGTGCCACGGTCTGCGTCGATGCCAACGCCAACGGCAAGTGCGACGGCTCCGAGGCGACGGCGAAGACGGACGGCAGCGGTCACTTCTCCCTCACCACCGGCGACAGCGGCCAGCTGCTTGCCGACATCCCGGCCTCGGCGACGAACACCGCCAGCGGCTCGGCCGTTTCGGGCCACCTGATCCTGCGCGCCTCCGCCGCGCAAGTGGCATTCCAGGGCGCGGACAAGATCGTGATCAGCCCGATGTCCAGCGAAGTGCAGCGGCTGGTCGAAGCCAACGGCAGCACCTTCACGACCGAACTGGGCAACCTCGCCACCCGCCTCAGCGGCCCGACCTTCAACCAGGGCTCGGCCAGCATCGGCAGCCTCGATGTGCTCGCCGACGTCAACACCGAGTCGGGAGCCAACCAGTACGCGCTGGAATACGCCTACAACGCGCTGGGCAACCGCTACACCTACGCGACGGCCAAGTTCGACCGCGGCGACAAGTATCCGGACGCGCTGGCCGTGGCCGGCGGCGACCCGCGCCTCGCGGGCGTCTCGGGCATCACCGCCGGCGAGACGATCCCGGCCGATACGCGCCAGCCCATCACCTTCGCGCAGTCGCAGCAGGCGGCGTTCAACATCGAGGGCGTGCCGGCCTACGACAACATCTTCGTCATCATGCTGGAGAACAAGTCCACCGACGCGGTTCTTGGCAACACGCGCGCGCCCCAGATCAACGCGCTGCTCAGCAAGTACAACCAGCTTACGACCTACTACTCGACCGGCAATCCTTCCGAGCCGAACTACACCGCGCTCGGCGGCGGCGACGACTGGGGCATCACCGACGACAACTGGTTCGGCTGCGGCGCCGCCGGCGCCAACGCGCCGCAGGACGTGGCCTTCGCCGGCGGCACCGCCTCCGATGGCCAGCCGCTGCCGCCGCAGGGCCCGCTGCCGCCGCTGGACAGCAAGCATCTCGCCGGCTTCAGCAGCAACGCCGGCGACGCGTGCAGCACCTCGCCGACCAGCGGCACCAACCACAATGCGCCGGGCGACAACCTGTTCACCCTGCTGTCGAAGGCCGGCCTGACCTGGCGCACCTACAGCGAGTCGATGAACCCGGGGCAGGACGTGCGTTCCGACAGCGTCGCCGATCCGGCGGTCGTCGACACCTACAACGAGACCGACACCGACGGCACCAACGTGACCGGCACCGCCAACTTCGCGGTGGTGGGCGGCCTGTACAAGGTCAAGCACGGTCCGTCGATCGCCTACCAGACGGCGCGCCTGCTGCCGGAGTTCGTGGCCGACAACCGCACCATCTTCGGCACGCAGTACACGGCGGCCGACTGGGCCAAGAGCACCGCCTACACGGTGCCGACCGGATGGATGTACGACCAGTTCGGCGCCGACCTCGCCGCCGGCGACGTCGGCAACGTCAACTTCATCGTGCCCGACCAGTGCGACGACATGCACGGCGTCGGCAGCGACACCAGCTGCGCCAACAACAACAACGGCGAGACGGCCGGCATCATCCGCGCCGACATTTACGTCGGCAAGGTGGTCAGCGCGATCCAGAACTCGGCCCTGTGGAAGAACCCGCAGAAGCACGTCGCGATCGTGATCATGTTCGATGAAGGCGAGGGCTCCAGCACCTCCTGCTGCGGCTGGAACGCCGGCGGCAAGAACTCCGGCGCCGCCCCGGTGACGGTGGATGCGAGCGGCAAGGCCACCGCGACGACGCAGCCGAGCGGCTACGGCAACGGCAACATCGGCCACGGCAATTCGATCTTCGGCGTCATCACCAACCAGCAGGATGTCGGCACTGCGCCGAAGGGCGGCAAGGACAGCGACGCCTACAGCCACTTCTCGCTGGTGCGCACGGTGCAGGACATGTTCCAGCTGGCCGACCCGGCGGTGGACGCTTCCTACCTGAACCGCGCGAAGTACACCGAGGCCTTCATCGCGGCGAATATCACGGCTTTGCCGGAATTCGCGGGCAGCGCGGATACGCACTTCGACTCGGTGCGTCCGATCAACCACGCCTACGTGATCCCGGCGAATTACGTGCAGAAGCTGAACCCGGCCGACATTTCGGGCGTCGGCGTGGCCGGCCCCGCGATCACGCCGCAGACCGGACCGGATGCGAACCAGAACAACATCTGGGCGGTGAAGTAGGCGGCGCCTGGCGTGGGGCGGGCGGTTCGCCGCCCCACGCATTCCGCGGTTGCACAAGGATGGGATGGGCATGCGGGCCGTCTGCGACGGCCCGTCTTTGCTTGTGGCGCCCGGCGGGGCGTGACGAACGTGCCGGGCACCCGGCGCCAGAGGGTTCGAGATGCGCATGAAAATCCAGGCGGCCGCCGTGCTCGGCGCGGTCCTGCTCCTGCTGGCGGGCTGCGGCGGCGGGAGCGGCGGCAGCTCCGGCGCAGGCAGCGGCTCCAGCTCGGGCGGAGGCAGCGGGGGCAGCTCCGGTTCCGGCAGCGGCGGTTCGACGCTGAGCCTGGCGGCGCAGGTGGGGCAGAAGGCGTTTTTCGACAAGACCCTGTCGGGCGGCAAGAACATGTCGTGCGCCACCTGCCACTCGCCGCAATATGCCTACGGGCCGCCGAACAGCCTGGCGGTGCAGCTGGGTTCCGACCCCGCCGAATCCGGGTTCCGCGCGGTGCCGTCGCTGCGCTACAAGGACGCGACGCCGCCGTACAGCGACAACGCCGCGAATCCGGACGGGGTGACCTTGGCCTCGGCCGGCGGCGGCTTCATGTGGGACGGCCGCGCGGCGACGCTGGCCGAGCAGCCGCAACTGCCGCTGCTCAACCCGGTCGAGATGAACAACCCCTCGAAGGACGCGGTGGTGCAGGCGGTCAAGAACGGCCAGTATGCCGCTCTGTTCATGCAGGCCTTCGGCGCCGGGGTCTTCGCCGACACCGACACGGCATTTGCCGACCTCGGCCAGGCGATCCAGGCCTTCGAGCATGAAGACCTGAGCTTCCATCCGTACACCAGCAAGTACGACCTCTATGTCCACAACAAGGTCGGCGGCACCCTGACCGCGGCGGAGATGCGCGGCCTCAGGATTTTCAACACGGACAGCGTCGGCAACTGCCTGGCCTGCCACTACGCCGGCGTCAACTTCGACGGCAACCAGGGGCTGATGACGGATTTCACCTACCAGGCGATCGGCGCGCCGCGCAACGACAGCTCGATCCCCGGCAACCCCGATCCGATCCCGGCCAACGACGCCGATCCGAGCCATTACGACATGGGCCTGTGCGGCCCCTATCGCACCGACCACGCGCCGGGCTCGCCGGGTTTCGAGACCTCCGATCCCTACTGCGGCCAGTTCAAGGTGCCGACCCTGCGCAACGTGGCGACACGCACCGCGTTCTTCCACAACGGCGTGTTCCACTCGCTGAGCCAGGTCGTGCAGTTCTACAACACGCGCGACACCAATCCCGAGTACTGGTACCCGGGCAGCGGCGGCTCCGCCGCGCCGGTCGATAATCCGGGCTACGCGCTGCAGCCGACGCATGTGCCCGGCGCGGCGGTGCAGATCTTCAACGATCTGCCGCCGGCTTTTCGGGGCAACGTCGACGAGGAAGTGCCGCTCGGCACCGGGGTCGGCGGGGACAATACGCGCGGCGGTGGCACGCAGCCGCGCGCGGCGGGGTCGACGCCGCCGATGACCGATCAGCAGGTCGCCGACCTGGTCTGTTTCCTCAATACGCTGACCGACGGCTACCAGATCCCGGAGGCGCCGCCGGCCAGCGGCCCCTGCGTGAATTGAGCGGATCGAGCCCGGCCCTGCGATGAAGCGATACCGGTCCTCCGCGGTTCTGGCGATCCTGCTGCTGCTCGGCGGCTGCGGTCAGCGGCAGGCGCAGCTGCCCAGCCGCGCGAACTTCACCGCCGCGGTGAGCGAATACCTGGCGCAGCGCGGCCACCTGTGCCTGGCGAAGTACGACTGGCCGATCACCGTGACCGCCGCCGACCGCCGGATGCACAGCCTCGACGCGCAGCAGATGCCGGTGCTGGAAGCCCTGGGCCTGGTCGCCGGGCACGAGGTAGAGGATGCCGCGGAGCCGGCCCGCGAATATGCGCTGACCACCGCGGGGCGGACGTACTACCTCCAGGTGCCGGTGGTAATCGCCACCGCGACCCGCCGCGAGGTCCATCCGGCCGATTTCTGCGTGGCGACCCTGTCCCTGGACCGGGTGATCGGCTGGGAGAAGCCGGTCAGCCTCGACGGCCGCACGGCGACCTCGGTCCTGTTCACCTACAAGATCGCGGCGGCGCCATGGACGCAGGCGGCGGATGTGCGCCGCGCGTTCCCGGTGGTGAGGCAGGCGATGGAAAACGCCGGGACGCAGCAGCTGCGCCTGGGCGTACACCTGACGCAGCGCGGCTGGATCGCCGACGAGATGTCGGACCAGGCGGCGGCGACGAGCCGCGCAACCGTATTCCCACGATAGACGAGTGACATGAAACCGATGCTCCGCAAGTTCCTGATGTTGGCCCTGGCCCTGCCGCTGCTGCCGGCCTGCGGGCTGAACAACGACCGCAGCGCGCCGACGCGCCCCAACTTCAAGCTGGCGCTCGAACAGACCCTCGCCACGCGGGGCGATGTCTGCCTGGCGATGTTCGACTGGCCGATCGACCTGACGCCGGCCGAGGCCGGGGCGGGCGCGCGCCATGCGGTGCAGCTGCCGGTGTTCGAGAAGCTCGGGCTCGCGTCCAGCACGGTGGTCGAGGTGCCGAAGACCGCGGAGAATCCGCAGGGCGTGGTCAAGCGCTATGCCCTCACCGAGGAGGGCAGCAAGTACTACAAGGCGCACGCTTACACCAGCCGCGGCGGCGCCGAGCACCCGAGGGATTTTTGCGTCGCGCACATCCGGCCCGAGCGGGTGGTGGGCTGGCAGCTCGACCAGCATGACGCCGAACACCCGACCGCCGTGGTCAGCTACACCTACCAGGTCGATCCCGCGCCGTGGCTGCAGGACGCGGATGCGCAGCGCGTGCTGCCGATGGTGGCGCGCATCGTCAAGGGCGCCGGCGGCGGCCTGCAGCTGCGCCAGGGCTTCGTGCTCGGCGAGCATGGCTGGGTCGCCATGGCCGGCCCGGTCTGAGCGCGTGGCTTCGCTTGTCCGCTTCGCGCCGGAGCTGGGCCGCTGGCTGACGCAGAGCCTCGACCGCGGGCAGACGCCGCAGGCCCTGCTCGATACGATGCGCCGGCAGGGCATGGACGCTCGCGCCGCGCGGGCGATCGTCGGGGCTTTCGTGGACGCGCGCGGCCGCGGGCAGCCGGCGCCGGTGGACCATGTCGAGCTGCCGGGCCATGAAACACCGGCTGCGCCGGCGCGGCTGGCCCCGGGCACGCGCCTGCGGGCCGCCGGGCGCGAGATCCTGGTGCACGCCCGCGCCGACGATCCGGTGTTCGCCACGCTCGGCAACGTGCTCGACGCCGACGAGTGCGCCGCCCTGATCGGGATGGCGCGGCCGCGGCTCAAGCCTTCGACGCTGGTCGATCCGGCGACCGGGCTGGACATCGTCAGCGACCGGCGCACCAGTTACGGCATGTTCTTCCGGCCGGCGGAAAACGATTTCATCGCCGCTCTCGACCGCCGCCTGTCCGCGCTGATGAACCAGCCGCCGAGAATGGCGAAGGCCTGCAGGTGCTGTATTACCCGGCCGGCGGCGGCAGCGAGCCGCACTTCGACTACCTGCAGCCGACCAATGCCGCGAACCGCGAATCGGTGTCGCGCAGCGGGCAGCGGGTCAGCACCCTGGTCACCTATCTCAACGACGTGCCGGCCGGCGGGCAGACCGTGTTCCCGGTCCTCGGCTGGGCGGTGTCGCCGTTGCGCGGCAACGCCGTGTACTTCGAATACTGCGACGAAGCGGGCCGGGTCGATCCGCGCTCGCTGCATGCCAGCGCGCCGGTGACGCAGGGCGAGAAGTGGGTGGCGACCAAGTGGATGCGGCAGCGGCGCTTCGTGCCGGCGGCCAGCTGAAGCCGCGCGCCGGCCTGCGCCGGAACCAACCGGGCCATGCGTCGATCCACATCTGGCAAACTCGCATTGCCGGTTCCGGAGGCCGCCATGGATATGCTCGAATCCCGCCGCAAGGCCCTGCTGATGACTGCCGGGGCGGTGGCCGGCACCACGCTCGCGCTGGCCGCCTGCGGCGGCGCCGAATCGGGCAGCAAGGAAGTGCTCGCGGTGGAAGACATGATGCGCGAGCACGGCGTGCTGCGGCGCGCCCTGCTGGTCTACGCCGAGGCGGCCGCACGGCTGCGCAGCGGACAGGGCCCGGTTCCCGCCGACGCCCTGGGGCAGGCGGCCGCGCTGTTCCGCAGCTTCGGCGAGGATTATCACGAGCGCAGGCTGGAGGAGGCGTTCGTCTTTCCGGCGGTCGAAAAGGCCGGCGGGCCCACGGCGTCGCTGCCGGCGGTGCTCAAGGCGCAGCATGACCGCGGCCGCGAGATCACCGCCTACATCACCGCGGTGACCCGTGGCGGCAGCATCGCCTCCGCCAACGCCGGTCCGCTGGCGCAGACTCTCGACGGCTTCGTGCGCATGTACCAGCAGCACGCCGCGCTGGAGGACACGCGGGTGTTCCCCGCCTGGAAGGCGGCGGTGTCCTCGCACGAGTACGAGGAGCTGTCCGACCGCTTCGAGGAGCTGGAAAAGCAGATGTTCGGCAAGGACGGCTACGAGGACGCCGTCAGCCGCATCGGCCTGATCGAGCGCGCCTTCGGCCTCGACGACGCCGCCCGCCTGACGCCCCCGGCGCCGCCGCAACCCGCCGCATGAGTCCCACGCCGCCGCGCAGCAGCGCCCGGGAAATCTTCCGCGTCTTTCTGCGGCTGGGCCTGAGCTCCTTCGGCGGACCGATCGCCCACCTCGGCTATTTCCATCGGGAGTTCGTCACCCGGCGCGGCTGGCTGGACGAGGCCGGCTATGCGCAGCTGCTGGCGCCGTGCCAGTTCCTGCCGGGGCCGGCGAGCAGCCAGTTCGGCTATTCGGTCGGCCTGCTGCGCGGCAGCTGGCGCGGAGGCCTGGCGGCGTTCAGCGCGTTCACCCTGCCTTCGGCGCTGCTGCTGTTCGCGTTCGCCGCCTGCCGCGACACCCTGGCCGGCCCTTTCGGGCAGGCCGTCCTGCACGGGCTGAAGCTGGTGGCGGTGGCCGTGGTGGCGCAGGGCGTCGTCGCCATGGCGCGCACGCTGGCGCCGGACTGGCGGCGCCGGCTTATCGCCATCGGCGCCGCGGCCCTGGTCCTGGCCATGTCCGCTTCCGGCACCCAGCTGCTGGTCATCCTGCTGGGGGCGGCACTGGGCGCCGCGCTTTGCGGTTCGGTGCAGCCGCGCAGCGGCGTCACGCTGCCGCTGAGCCATGGCCCGCGCGCCGGCGCGGTGCTGCTGGCCCTGTTCGCCGCGCTGCTCGCGGCCAGCTTCCTGATCCCGGCCGGGGCGCCGATGCTGGTGCAGGCCGGCGCGGCGTTCTACCGGGTGGGCGCGCTGGTCTTCGGCGGCGGCCACGTGGTGCTGCCCCTGCTGAAGCAGGCGGTGGTGGCACCGGGCTGGCTGGGCGAGGACGACTTCCTCGCCGGTTATGGCGCGGCCCAGGCGGTGCCCGGGCCGATGTTTTCGGTGGCGGCTTTCCTCGGAGCGCGCCTGCAGCACGGCGAGGGCGGCGTGGCCGGGGCGCTGGTCAGCCTGGTCGCGATCTTCCTGCCGGGGCTGCTGCTGATCGGCGGCCTGCTGCCGTTCTGGAGCCGGCTGGCGGCGAACGCCGCCGTGGCCCGCGCCATGGCGGGCATCAATGCCGCGGTCGTCGGCCTGCTCGCCGCGGCGCTCTACGACCCGCTATGGCGCAGCGCGGTGCAGGGCCCGATCGACCTGGCCATCGCGCTGGGCGGGTTTGTGCTGCTGACCGCGCTGCGCGTACCGGCGCTGGCGGTGGTGGCCGGCTGCGTGGCGGCGCGGGCAGGAGCCGCCGCGGCGGGCTGGTAGCGCGGCGGCCTCCGGTCTCACGCGTTGCGCGGGCCGAACGCCTGCTCGCGCAGCTTGCGCAGTTCGTCGCGCTTTTTCGCCGCCAGCTCGAATTCCAGGTTCTGCGCCGCCTGGTGCATTTCCTTCTCGAGCTTGCCGATCAGCTTGGCCAGCTTCTCCGGGGGCATGTTGCCGTAGGCCGCCTCGCGCTCCGCCACCTTCAGCGCCACCGCGGTATCGATCGCCTCGTAGCCGTAGCGCATCACGTCGGCGATGCGCTTGCGCACGCCGGTCGGGGTGATCTTGTGCGCCTTGTTGTACTCGATCTGCTTGTTGCGGCGGCGGTCGGTCTCGTCGAGCGCCTTGCGGATCGAGCCGGTGACCTGGTCGGCGTAGAGGATGGCCCTGCCGTTGAGGTTGCGCGCCGCGCGGCCGATGGTCTGGATCAGCGAGCGCTCCGAGCGGAGGAAGCCCTCCTTGTCGGCGTCGAGGATCGCCACCAGGGATACCTCAGGCAAATCAAGGCCTTCCCTCAACAAGTTAATGCCGACGAGCACGTCGAAGGCGCCCAGGCGCAGGTCGCGGATGATCTCCGCCCGCTCCACCGTGTCGATGTCCGAGTGGAGGTAGCGGACCTTGACCCCATGCTCGTGCAGGTAATCGGTGAGGTCCTCGGCCATGCGCTTGGTCAGGGTGGTGATCAGGGTGCGCTCGCCGCGCTCCACCCGCAGGCGGATCTCGCCGAGCACGTCGTCGACCTGGGTCGAGGCCGGGCGGATCTCCACCGCCGGGTCGACCAGGCCGGTGGGGCGCACCACCTGCTCCACCACCGCGCCGGCGGACTTGTCCAGCTCGTACGGGCCGGGGGTGGCCGAGACGTAGATAGTCTGCGGCACCAGCCGCTCGAATTCCTCGAACTTCAGCGGCCGGTTGTCCAGCGCCGAGGGCAGGCGGAAGCCGTATTCCACCAGCACCTCCTTGCGCGAGCGGTCGCCCTTGTACATGGCGCCGATCTGCGGCACGGTGACGTGCGACTCGTCGATCACCACCAGCGCGTCGGGCGGCAGGTAGTCGAACAGGCAGGGCGGCGGCTCGCCCGGCTGGCGCCCGGTGAGCCAGCGCGAATAGTTCTCGATGCCGGAGCAGTAGCCGATCTCCTGGATCATCTCCAGGTCGAACATGGTGCGCTGCTCCAGCCGCTGCGCTTCCAGCAGCTTGCTGTTGGCGCGGAAGTACTCCAGCCGGTTGCGCAGCTCCTCCTTGATGCCGTCGCTCATCGACAGGATGCGCTCGCGCGGCGTGACGTAGTGGCTCTTGGCGTAGATGGTGTAGCGCGGCAGCTTCTGCGTCACCTCGCCGGTGAGCGGGTCGAAGGTGCTGATGCTCTCCACCTCGTCGTCGAACAGTTCGATGCGCACCGCCTCGCCGTCGGACTCGGCCGGGTGCACGTCGATGATCTCGCCGCGCACGCGGTAGGTGGCGCGCGCCAGCTCGGTGTCGTTGCGGGTGTACTGCATCTCGGTCAGGCGGCGGATGATCTCGCGCTGGCCCATGCGGTCGCCGCGCACCAGGTGCAGCACCATCTGGAAGTAGGATTCCGGGTCGCCCAGGCCGTAGATCGCCGACACCGAGGCGACGATGATCGCGTCCTTGCGCTCCATCAGCGCCTTGGTGGCGGACAGGCGCATCTGCTCGATGTGCTCGTTGATCGAGGAATCCTTCTCGATGAAGGTGTCGGTGGACGGGACGTAGGCCTCCGGCTGGTAATAGTCGTAGTAGGAGACGAAGTACTCCACCGCGTTGTCGGGGAAGAACTCCTTGAACTCGCCGTAGAGCTGCGCGGCGAGGGTCTTGTTCGGCGCCAGCACCAGGGTCGGGCGCTGCTCGCGCTGGATCACGTTGGCGATGCTGTAGGTCTTGCCCGAGCCGGTCACGCCGAGCAGGGTCTGATGGGCCAGGCCGTCCTGCAGGTTCTCGCACATCCGCTCGATCGCCGCGGGCTGGTCACCCGAGGGTTTCCAGTCGGCACGCAGCCGGAACCCGCTCTCGGCGCGGCGCCGCAGCCGCACCACCTTGTCGGACGCCGGCGATGCGGCAGGTTGGGAATTAGCCATAGGTCAGAAAAGGGGGGAATTCTGGGGGGAATTTGCGTATCATTCTGCGCCCCTGAAGTGACCGGTGGCCATAGGCCGCCGGTCATTTTCCCTCTGCCTCCGGAAAGGCGAGGGCCGAGCGCGGAGCGCCCGGCGGGGTGAGGGGCGCCACCCCAAAGGTGGCGCTGAGCCAGCACCATTCAAGAGGATGCACTCGTGGAACTCGCCGAACGCGTCAGCCGCATCAAGCCTTCGCCCACTCTCGCCGTGACCGCCAAGGCGGCGGAGCTGAAAGCGCAGGGCAAGGACGTGCTGTCGCTGGGCGCGGGCGAGCCGGACTTCGATACGCCGGCCCACGTCAAGGCCGCGGCCGAGAAGGCCATTCGCGACGGCTTCACCAAGTACACCGCGGTCGGCGGCACGCCGAGCCTGAAGAAGGCCGTCGCCGCCAAGCACCAGCGCGACAACGGCCTGGAATACAGCGCGGCGCAGATCCTGGTGTCCTGCGGCGGCAAGCAGTCCTGCTACAACCTGTGCCAGGCCCTGCTCAACGCCGGCGACGAGGTCATCATTCCGGCGCCGTACTGGGTCAGCTACCCCGACATGGTGCTGCTGGCCGACGGCAAGCCGGTGATCATCGAGACCACGCCGGCGACGCGGCTGAAGATCACCCCGGCCCAGCTGGAGGCCGCGATCACGCCGCGCACGCGCCTGATCTTCCTCAACGCCCCGTCCAACCCCTCGGGCATGGGCTACAGCAAGGCCGAGCTGGCGGCGCTGGGCGAGGTGCTGCGCAAGCACCCGCGCATCATCATCGCCAGCGACGACATGTACGAGAAGATCCTCTGGACCGGGGAGCCCTTCGCCAACATCATCAACGCCTGCCCCGACCTGTACGACCGCACGGTGGTGATCCACGCCGTGTCCAAGACCTACGCCATGACCGGCTGGCGCATCGGCTGGGCCTGCGGCCCCAAGCCGCTGATCACCGCCATGGCCGACATCCAGAGCCAGAGCACCTCCAACCCGACCTCCATCTCCCAGGTGGCGGCCGAGGCCGCGCTGAACGGCGACCAGGCCTGCGTCGCCGAGATGACCAGGGCCTTCAAGCGCCGCCACGACCTGCTGGTCGAGGGCCTGAACAAGATTCCCGGCATCCATTGCCAGCCCGGCGACGGCACCTTCTACGCCTTTCCCAACGTGCAGGGCCTGATCGAGAAGCTGGGGTGCAGGAACGACCTCGAGCTGGCCGACCTGCTGCTGCAGAAGGCCCTGGTGGCCGCAGTGCCGGGTTCCGCGTTCGGCACGCCGGGTCATCTGCGCTTGTCCTTCGCCACCAGCGACGAGGTGCTGAAAAAGTGCCTGGAGCGCCTGGCCGCGATCGCCGGGTAAGGCTGCGAAACACTTCGGCAGCCCGCCCGCAGGCGATCCCTGCGGGCGCTGGACCGGCGATTGGCGGGGTGCTGCGTCCATAAGTCACTAAAAAGTAGAAAAAACCACCAAAAAGATTGCGTTATGGGGCGCGTTGGCTAAAATACGCGTCCTGCCGATGTTCCCCGATAGCTCAGCCGGTAGAGCAAGCGACTGTTAATCGCTGGGTCGTTGGTTCGAGTCCAACTCGGGGAGCCAGTTCCGGCCCCAACGGCAGATCAAACCCTCCGCTTCCGCGCCGCCCGAGCCTCCGGCTCTGCGATGGCAGGCGTCGCCGTCGCCTTCGTCCAAAGCCTCCCTTTGCCGCTGACCTGCCTGATGCCTGCAAAGCATTCTGGAGAGGCGCTGCCGCCACCGTCCTGTCAGCAGCCTGTCAGCCGTTCTTGATCGGCTGCGACAGGATCCACAAGCCGGCGGTGGTGAAGGCCACCATCAGGAACAGCATCGGCACCTGGCTGAGGACCGCGCGGCGCCGGTCGGGGAACAGCTGCAGCGCCTCCAGGTGCGCGAGGTAGACGCTGACGATATGGCCGAACACGATCAAGCCCACCTGCACGTGCCAGACCACGCCGGCATCGGGGATCACCGCGGCGCTGAACCAGTCGCGGGTGCCGAGCAGGTCCCAGCCGCGTCCCAGCGGATCGGAGGCCAGGGCCGGCAGCTTGACGCCCTGGATGACCAGCAGGGTGTAGTAGTGGCTGATGTTGTAGACCAGGGCGATCGGCAGCAGGCAGGCGGCGAAGCGCAGCGCCAGCTCGCCCAGCGGCGCGGCGCAGGCGGTGAGCCGCCGCATCAGCCAGACGAACGCCAGGTACACCGCCAGGTACAGGAAGGGCGACAGCAGCAGCGCCGCCGACTCCCAGGCCAGGAACCAGGGCCGCAGGCGGCCATAGGCGGCGATGAAATTGTCGCCGACCCAGGGTTTGAGCAGGCCGTACACCTCGCCCCAGAACAGCTTCACCCAGGGCGCCGTCTCGCGCAGCCCGTCGAAGGCGGTGGACGAGAGCATGAACAACACGAACAGCAGCAGGCTGAAGTGCGGCGGAGACTCGTCGAGCACGGCGGCGAAGGGCCAGCGCAGGCGCAGGCCGGGCCGGTCCGGGCCGTGCTGCAAGGGCGCCATCCGCGCCACCAGCCCCAGGTACACGGCGAAGAATTCGCAGTGGCGGAACCAGGCGGCGCGGCCGAACAGCGCAGCGCCGAGCAGGTTGAGGCCGGTATAGGCGAGCAGGATCAGCGACAGCGGCAGCGGCTTGAGATAACCGAACAGCTCGATCCAGATGAAGGCCATGTAGAAGCCCAGCGCCGGCCACCAGGCCAGCGCCACCGGATAGCGCAGCGGCGCGCGCCGGCCGGGCAGCAGGTGCTGCGCCAGCCAGGCCGCGCCATCGGCCAGCGTCTTCCAGGGATTGAGCCAGGCGTAGAGGTCGCCCAGCAGCGCGGTGAGGTAGGTGAAGCCGAGTACGAAGCCGACCCAGAACGCGGTCATGTTGAAGTTCGCGTACGGGTTCTGCGTGCCGAACAGGCCGCTGGCGATGCACAGCAGCAGGGCCAGGAGGCTCAGGCCTCGGCACAGCTCCCGCAGGTGCAGGCGCCGCAGCGCGCGCGCCCAGGGGCGCAGGCCCAGCTCGATGCCGCCGCCCCCGCCGTGCTGCGCCGGGCTCGCCACGAACCAGGCGACCACCAGGAAGGACAGCAGCAGGGCCGCGGCGGCGCCATAGAGGTACAGCCACAGCGGCACCGGCAGGTTATAGGCGCGGCCGAACGAGTGTGCACCGGCCGCAAGCGGCAGCAGCGCGCCGGCCGGCAGCGCGGTCGCAAGAAGCTGCCGCCGCCTCACTGCGGCAGCACTTCTAGGGCGCCCAGCTCCAGCTGGGCGTGGTGCAGTTCGTAGTCGAAGCGGCCGCTGTGCAGCGCCTGGAAGGCGAGGGCGCCCGGCTCGCCCGGACGCAGGTGCAGGTGCAGATCGTAGCCGTGCAGATGCAGCTCGTCCGCCTGGTCCGAGGTGACGCGCAGCACCACGTTGTCGCCCGCGTGGACCTGGATCAGTTCCGGCCCGGACACGCGCCGCCCGTGGCCGACGACGATATCGAAGCTGCGCACCGGCGGCTGCGCCGGCGCGGCGTCCGCGGTGATGGCGCGCGCCGGCGAAGTCGGCGTGGCGGCCGGCGGCGTGCCGGGGCGCAGCAGCAGCGCCAGGCCGACGAGGATCACGATGCCGATGGCGATGAGCAGGACAGCCGGCCGTTTCATGCGATGTGCGTCGGGACCAAGGGATTTTGCTGGGTCGGTTTTACCATATCCGCCCCCGGGTCCCGCCCGTAACATGCCGGAAACAACAACATCAATCACGCCGGGCCGGATGCGCCGCGCGCCTGGCCGCATTACACGGGGAGGGATTCAAGCATGCGTCACACCGCCATCGGGCTGCTGTTCGCCGGGGGCCTGTCCCTGCTCAACGCCGGCTGCGGCAGTTCCAGCGCGGTGACGGGCGCGGGCGGCTCGTCTTCCGGCGGCAACGGCGTATTGCCACCCGGCGCGGTGCCGCAGTCCCGCTACGACCTGGCCAACGGCTGCTACGCGCTGAAGTCGCTGTCGGCCAAGGCCTACGCGGTGCACGGAAGCGATGGCGGCTACACCGCCTCCGCCACCAGCCTGTCCGGCGCCGAGCCCTTCTTCATGAAGCCCACGGCGCTGGGCAAGTACCTGTTCTACGCCCACGACAAGACCATGATGGCCGCCGAGAACGGCGCCATCGCCAGCGACACCGCGCCCTCCGACGCCGCCGACTGGACCATCGACACCGCCGCGCCCGGTGTCTACACGGTGTCCTCGGCCGCCGCCGGCAAGGCCCTGGCGGTGGATCCGGCCAGCGGCAAGCTGCTGCTGGCGGATACCGCCGGGCAGTTCGGCTTCGACGGCACCAAGGGCTGCACCGATTATCCCGAGGCCCAGGTCAACGCCAGCGGCGAGACCTTCAAGGGCCGCGGCGTCGACAAGCCGGTGCTCGGCTTCGCCGACAGCCATCTGCACATCAGCGCCACCACCTTCCTCGGCGGCGGCCACTACGGCACGCCGTTCAACCGCTTCGGCATCACCGAAGCGCTGAAGAACTGCGAGGCGGTGCACGGCCCCGACGGCACGCTCGACGTGGTCGGCAACTTCCTCGGCGGCAACCCGGTGGGCCACCACGATACCGTCGGCTGGCCGACCTTCGTCGACTGGCCCAACGCCAACTCGCTGATGCACGAGGCCACTTACTACAAGTGGATCGAGCGCACCTACAAGGCCGGCCTGCGCCTGATCGTCAACGACCTGGTGGAGAACCAGGCGTTGTGCACCCTGGAGTCGAAGACGCCGGGCCACAACCCGCTGCAGGACTGCAACGAGATGGACAATGCCATCGGCCAGGTGCAGTTCATGCACGACCTGCAGGACTACATCGACGCCCAGGAGGGCGGCCCCGGCAAGGGCTGGTTCCGCCTGGTCGACAACCCGGCCGACGCGCGCAAGGTGATCAACGACGGCAAGCTCGCCGTGGTGCTCGGCATCGAGATCTCGCACCTGTTCAACTGCGACGTGAAGCAGCTGGCCGGCGGACCGGAGATCGACGGCTGCACCAAGGCCGACATCGACACCCAGATCGACCGCCTCTACAACCTGGGCGTGCGCGAGATGTTCCCGGTGCACGAGTTCAACAACGCGCTCGGCGGCAACGGCATCTTCGACGGCCTGGTGCTCAACGCCGGCAACTTCGTCGACACCGGCAGCTTCTGGTACACCTACGACTGCCCCGCAGGCGATTACTTCTACGATCCGGGCGCGATCATGACCACCTCGGATCCCACCGGCACGCTCAACCCGCTGCTCAAGGCCCTGCTGCAGGCCGGCGGTGCCGGCGCGCTGCCGCTGTATCCGAACACGCGCCAGTGCAACGGCCGCTTCCTCACCGACCTGGGCCGCTACGCGCTGCAGAAGATGATGGAGAAGAAGATCATCATCGAGATCGACCACCTCGAGTTGAAGATCAAGGACCAGCTGCTCGACATGGCCGAGGCGCAGAGCCCGCAATACCCGGTGGTCTCCACCCACGGCGGCCATGGCGGTATCAGCATGGAGCAGGCGCGCCGCATCCTCGCGGTCGGCGGCATCCTGTTCCCGGGCAACGGCAACGGCGCGCAGTACGTGAAGACCCTCGACAAGCTGCTGCCGGTGAAGAGCCCGAAGTACCTGTTCGGCATGGGCTACGGCGCCGACACCAACGGCCTGGCGCACCAGGCGCCGCCGCGCGGGGCCAACGCGGTGCCGGTCGTCTATCCCTTCACCCTGTTCAAGGGCGCGGGCTGGGGGCCGCAGTTCGACGGCATCCAGCCGGTGACATTCGACCGCGAGGTCAGCGGCGAGCGGGTGTTCGACATCAACAAGGAGGGCTGGGCGCACTACGGCCTGGTCGCGGACTTCGTCGACGAGGTCGACATCGAGGGCGGCCAGCCGGCGCTCGACGCGCTGTTCAACTCGGCCGAGGCCTACCTGGAAATGTGGGAGCGGACTGTCAACCGCTAGCCTCGGGTCCTGCTCCCGGACTCGGGCCGGGAGCGGGGCTTGATATGAAGTCGCGGCGCCCCATGTAACGGTTCATGCCTTTGAAATTGCTGCTCCGGCTCGCTGGCCTCAGCGCGCTGCTCCATGCCTACCTCGGCCTGCGCCTGCTGCCGGCACTTCCCATCGGCGCCGGGGGCATCCGCGCCGGCGTGGTCCTGCTGGCCTCGTCCGCGCTGCTGCTGCCGCTGCCGTTCCTGCTGCGCAGCTCACGGCGCCATTCCAGGGCGGACCTGCTGGCCTGGGCCGGCTATCTCGCCATGGGCCTGTTCTCTTCGCTGTTCGTGCTGACCGTGCTGCGCGACCTGGCCTTGCTGGTCCTGGCCGCGGCAGGCTGGCTGCTGCCGGCCCTGGCGCCGTCCGCGCAGGTGCGCGAGATCTCGGCCGCCGCCGTGGTGCTGGCGGCCCTGCTGGTCACCGTGGCTGGCCTGTTCAACGCGCGGCGCCTGGCGCGGGTGGTGGAGGTGGAGCTGCCCATCGCCGGGTTGCCGCAGGCCCTGTCCGGCTTCAGCATCGTGCAGATCAGCGACATCCACGTCGGCTCCACCATCAAGAACGGCTACATCCGCGCCGTCGTCGGCCGGGTCAACGCCCTCAAGCCGGACCTGATCGTCATCACCGGCGACCTGGTCGACGGCAGCGTGGAACGCCTGGCGCCGCATGTCGCGCCGCTGGGCGAACTGTCGGCGCGCCACGGCGTCTACTGCGTCACCGGCAACCACGAGTATTACTCCGGCGTCGAGGCGTGGATCGCCGAGCTGCGCCGGCTCGGCCTGCGCGTGCTGCTCAACCAGAGCGAGGTGGTGGAGCACCAGGGCGCGCGCCTGCTGGTGGGCGGCGTCACCGATTACTCCGGGCATCATTTCGGCGAGGCCCACCGCAGCGATCCGCGCGCCGCGCTCGCCGGGGCCCCGTCCGACGTCGCGCTCAAGCTGCTGCTGGCGCACCAGCCGCGCAGCGCGATGGCGGCGGCCGAAGCCGGCTTCGACGTGCAGCTGTCCGGTCATACCCACGGCGGCCAGTTCCTGCCCTGGAACTTCTTCGTGCGCTTCCAGCAGCCCTTCACCGCCGGGCTCAACCGCCTGCGGAACCTGTGGGTCTACACCAGCCGCGGCACCGGCTACTGGGGGCCGCCGCTGCGCTTCGGCGCCCCTTCGGAAATCACCCGGCTGCGGCTGGTGGCGGCGTAGGGCCGCAAGCGCCGCGGGACGGCATTCGACCCGCAAAAGCGGCGCTGAGCCGGGGTAGCCGACATCGTTGGCACCCGGCTCGCCGGCCAGGGAACGCGGAGCGAGCTTCGCCGTCAGGCCGGCCCACATCCGCCTGCCCGAATGACCAAGCGGGTCTTGTTCCGCCCAAAGAAAAACCCCGCCGACCTTGCGATCGGCGGGGCTGATCCCTTGATGCCTTAAGCGCTTACTGCGAGCCGCCGCTCGAGGACGAGGACCCGCCATCGGCGGGCGCGCTGCTGTCGCCCGAGGGAGCGGCCGGCGCGGCCGAGTTGTCGGCCGGCGGGGTGCTGTCGGCCGGGGCGGCGGGAGCCGCTTCGGCAGGCGCAGCTTCAGCGGCGGGCGCTTCGGCAGGCGCCGCCGGAGCTTCCGCCGGGGCGGCTTCGGCGGGAGCGGCCTCGGCCGGAGCCGCGGCGCCTTCCGCGGGCGCGGCGGCCGGCGCAGCCTCGGCCGGGGCGGCAGCCGGAGCGGCTTCGCCGTTGCCGGACTCGGTCACCTTCAACTCGACGCGGCGGTTCAGCTCGCGGCCTTCGTCGGTGTTGTTGTCGGCCACCGGCATGGACTTGCCGAAGCCCTTGGTGGTCATGCGGCCTTCGTCGATGCCGCGGCCGACCAGGTACTTCTTGACCGAGGCGGCACGCGCTTCCGACAGCTTCTGGTTGTAGGCGGCGCCGCCCTTGCCGTCGGTGTGGCCGTCGATCTCGACCTTGATGTCCTTGCGCGCCAGCAGGGCGTCGGCCACCTGGTCGAGCAGGGTCTTGGCGTTGACCGTCAGGGTCGCCTTGTTGAACTCGAAGTTCACGCCGTGCAGGACGATGGTGTCGCCGGTCTTGCAGCCTTCCAGGCTGATCGGCTGGCCCGGGGCGGGCGGCTGGCAGGGCGGCGGGGCCGGGGCGGGGGCCGGTTCGGCCGCCGGGGCCGGCTGCTCCACCGGCACCACTTCCGGCGGGGGCGCCGGCGGCTGCTCCACCGGCGGCTTGCTGCGGCCGCCGAGCGGGATGCGCAGGCCGACGTTGAACTGGGCCTCCGAGAAGTACTTCTGGCCGCCGGTGTTGTTGGTGCCGATGATGTCGCGGTTGTGCTCGTCGAGGTGGTACAGCGCCTCGGTGCGCAGGGTCATGCCCGGGGCGATCAGGCCGCCCAGGGTGATGTTGAGCGGGAAGTCCCAGCCCAGGCCGGGGTTGAAGATGGTGCTGGTGTAGTCGCGCACCTGGCCGGGCTGGTTCTTGCCCTGGCCACGCATCACGTCGACGTGCAGGAACAGGCCCTTGAAGACGCCCTCGGCCGAGGGGGCGAGGTAGACGTTGGCGCCGGCGCCGCCGCCGAACACGCGCATGGAATTGGGCTGCGGGGTGCTGAACTTGCCCTGGTTGGTGTCGTACTGGGTGAAGCTGCCCAGCAGCTCCAGCTCGAGGCCGCGGGTGACGCGCTTGCCGACCGCCACCATGCCGCCGTAGCCGCCATCGGTGCCGCGCGCCTTGTCCTCGAGGGTATAGCTGCCCATCGGCGCCACGTAGAAGCGGCGGTCGTCGGCACCGTAGTCGTCGGCACGGACGGCGCCGGCGCCGAAGCTGGCCGCGATCATCAGCGGGATCAAACCATGGCGGAATTTGTTCATGCGGCTCCCCTTGCGCTCCTGTCGTCCGGGCGGAATCGTTCTATTCAAGTCAGGTCCTGGTGCCCCGGTTTGCGGCCGGGCCGCCCAGGACAGCCTTTTTTAACATGCACTTGCGTGCGCGCACAACCCGCCATGACCGCGGCGCCCGGTGCGACTATACTTCGCGTCCTTCCGGTGCATCCCGACCATGGAAATCAACCCGATCAGAAGCGAGATTACGGCCCTGCAGGCGCGGTTCACCGCGCTGCGGGGCTATCTTTGACTACGATGTGAAGCGTGACCGGCTGGCCGAGGTGGTGGCCGAGCTGGAGAGCAACGACGTCTGGAACAATCCGGAGCGGGCCCAGAACCTGGGCCGCGAGCGCGCCAAGCTGGAGCAGGTGCTGGAACCGATCGCCCGCGCCGACGCCGGCCTGCGCGATGCCGCCGATCTGCTGGAGATGGCGGCCGAGGAAAACGACTCTTCGACCATCGAGGCCGTGGCCCGCGACGTGGCCGCGTTCGGCCGGCTCGCCGACGAGATGGAATTCAAGCGCATGTTCGCCGGCGAGATGGACCCGAACAACGCCTATCTCGACATCCAGGCCGGTTCCGGCGGCACCGAGGCCCAGGACTGGGCGCAGATGCTGCAGCGCATGTACCTGCGCTGGGCCGACGCCAAGGGCTTCAAGGCCGAGCTGCTGGAGCAGTCCGACGGCGAAGTGGCCGGCATCAAGAGCTGCTCGGTCTTCATCGAGGGGCCCTACGCCTACGGCTGGCTGCGCACCGAGATCGGCGTGCACCGCCTGGTGCGCAAGTCGCCGTTCGACTCGGGCAACCGCCGCCATACCTCGTTTGCCGGCGTGTTCGTTTCGCCGGAAATCGACGACAACATCCAGATCGACATCAACCCGGCCGATCTCAAGGTCGACACCTACCGCTCCAGCGGCGCCGGCGGCCAGCACGTCAACAAGACCGAGTCGGCGATCCGCATCACCCACGTGCCGTCCGGCGTCGTCGTCGCCTGCCAGACCGAGCGCTCGCAGCACAAGAACCGCGACCGCGCCATGAAGATGCTGCGCGCCAAGCTGTACGAGCAGGAGATGCTCAAGCGCACCGCGGAGAAGCAGCAGCTGGAGGACTCCAAGGACGACATCGAGTGGGGGCACCAGATCCGCTCGTACGTGCTGGACCAGTCGCGCATCAAGGACCTGCGCACCGGCGTGGAAATCGCCGACACGCAGAAAGTGTTGAACGGCCATCTCGATCCGTTCATCGAAGCCAGTCTCAAGCAGGGGCTCTAAAGCAGTGACCGAAGAACAGAAGCCGGCCGAACCCGCGCAGGACGAGAACTACGTCATCGCCCACCGCCGCGAGAAGCTGGAGAAGCTGCGCGCCGCCGCGGCTGGCGGCGGCGCCTTCCCCAACACCTTCCGCCGCGACACCCTGGCCGCCCACCTGCTCGGCAGCTACGGCGGCTGCGACGCGGCCGCGCTGGAAGGGCAGACGCAGACGTTCAAGCTGGCCGGCCGCCTGATGGCCAAGCGCATCATGGGCAAGGCCAGCTTCGCCCAGCTGCAGGACATGTCGGGCCGCATCCAGCTGTTCGTGCAGCAGGCCGCGGTGGGCGAGGACAAGTACGCCGAGTTCAAGACCTGGGACGTCGGCGACATCGTCGGCGCCACCGGCACCGTGTTCAAGACCAGGACCGGCGAGCTGTCGCTGAAGGTGTCGCGGCTCGAGCTGCTGGTGAAGACGGTGCGGCCGCTGCCGGAGAAGTGGGCGGGCCTCACCGACACCGAAACGCGCTACCGCCAGCGCTACGTCGACCTGATCATGAACCCCGACGTCCGCCGCGCCTTCGAGGTCCGCGCCGGCACGGTGCGCTTCATCCGCCAGTTCCTCGACAGCGTCGGCTTCGTCGAGGTCGAGACGCCGATGCTGCAGCCGATCGCCGGCGGCGCCGCGGCGCGGCCGTTCGTCACGCACCACAACGCGCTCGACCGCGACCTTTACCTGCGCATCGCGCCGGAGCTCTACCTGAAGCGCCTGGTGGTGGGCGGCTTCGAGAAGGTCTACGAGATCAACCGCAATTTCCGCAACGAGGGGCTGTCCACCCGGCACAACCCCGAGTTCACCATGCTCGAGTTCTACCAGGCCTACGCCGACTACCGCGACGCCATGGACCTGGTCGAGACCATGCTGCGCGACTGCGCGCTGGCGGTGCTCGGCACCACGGCGCTGAAGTACCAGGGCCAGGACTTCGACCTCGGCCAGCCGTTCGCCCGAATCGGCATGGCCGCGGCGGTGGCGGCGCAGAATCCGGATCTCGACCGCGCCCGCCTGCGCGACCGCGCGTATCTGGCCGAGTACGCGCAGGGCAAGGGCGTGCAGGTCGGCAAGGACATGGGCTGCGGCAAGCTGCTGACCGAGCTGTTCGAGAAGACGGTGGAGGGCAAGCTGTCGCAGCCGACCTTCATCACCGAGTATCCGACCGAGGTGTCGCCGCTGGCGCGCCGCAACGACGCCGATCCGGACGTCACCGACCGCTTCGAGTTCTTCCTCGGCGGCCGCGAGGTGGCGAACGGCTTCTCCGAGCTGAACGATCCGGACGACCAGGCGGCGCGCTTCAAGGCCCAGGTCGCGGCGAAGGAAGCCGGTGACGACGAGGCCATGCTGTACGACGCCGACTACATCCGCGCGCTGGAATACGGTCTGCCGCCCACCGCCGGCGTCGGCATCGGCATCGATCGCCTGGTGATGTTCTTCACCGATTCGGCTTCGATCCGCGACGTGTTGCTGTTCCCGCAGATGCGGCCGGAGTCCTAGGGAACCTCTGATCAATTCCATGCCCTGCCGCGGTTTGTCCTTTGACGCAGGGCAAGGCTAGGAGCCGCGCTGTGAGCCGCTTCCGCGGCATTGTTGGCAATCACTGTGCTTGAGTGCCAGGCGCCGCGATCAACCACAAGCAGTAGTGATCCGGTGGCGTTAGGTCACATCATCTAGTTGACGGCGTCCGCGCAAAGTGGGAACTTTGGTGCCATGCTGTTTGCCAAAGGATCAATGGCAGTAAGTTGATCAAGTACCCGCCTCGGTTGCCCGCTCTTTTGACCCGCTACGAGTCAGCATGACCGGAGGCGGGTTTTCCCCTCCGCTTTTGCAGGCTCGCGTTCTTTGCCGGGCAGCCGTGACGCTGTGGCGACGGATTGCCGTCGCCATGAAGGCTGCAGGCGCCGTTGCCCGGCGCCGCGGGCTTCGTTTGCGGCACTTCTTTAAGAAGCAGGGCTGGACCATTTTCGCGGCTCTCTCTCGCTCCCCATGCTTGACCCTACCGTTCGGCGGGCGCCCGAAGGCGTCGGCAGTCCGTCCGGAGCGGTACCCGCAACGCATGTCGGAAAACCCCCGCTTCGCCCGCGGCCGCGCGCAGCATCGGTTTGCTGCCGCCGGGGCGGGTGCCTGCAAAGGTTCTTTCCTAATGACGGTGCGCCGGCCTCAGGCTCGAGCTGCCCGGCTTGTTCAGCGGCGGGCAAGCCGGGCCGGGCAGACTGGAACCGGAAGGGAGCGCTTGGTTGCGGATTGAGGTCCAAGTCTTGTGAGCTTGAAACGCAGGTGGTGGTTGGAGGTGGTCCAGTAGTTGCATTTGCATGGTCTATGGAGCGTCATCGAAGGGAGCGGCTGCACGAACTGCATGAAGAAGACAGATGCCGGAACCGTTGGTGGCGTTCGCGCTGGTGACTAGCCGGAGAACGAGATGACGGGCATTTTTGAAAGCTTCAGGCAGCAGTACCTGCAATCGCGCGACGAGGAAATGTCGCTGGCGGAATACCTCGAGTTGTGCAAGCGCGACCCCCTCGCTTACGCCTCGCCGGCGGAGCGCATGCTCGCCGCCATCGGCGAGCCCGAGCAGGTCGACACGCGCAACGATCCGCGCCTGTCGCGCATCTTTTCCAACCGCGTGATCCGCCGCTATCCGGCCTTCGCCGAGTTCTACGGCCTGGAAGACGTGATCGCGCAGATCGTCGCCTACTTCCGCCACGCCGCGCAGGGCCTGGAGGAGCGCAAGCAGGTGCTCTACCTGCTCGGCCCGGTGGGCGGCGGCAAGTCTTCCATCGCCGAGCGGCTCAAGTCGCTGATGGAGCACTACCCGATCTACGCCCTCAAGGGCTCGCCGGTGAACGAGACGCCGCTGGGGCTGTTTTCGCCGGTGCGCGACGGCGAGGCGCTGCAGAAGGAATATGGCATTCCCACGCGCTACCTCACCGGCATCGCCTCGCCCTGGGCGGTGAAGCGCCTGGCCGAGTACGACGGCGACCTCACCAAGTTCCGCGTGGTCAAGGTGCAGCCCTCGGTGCTGCGCCAGGTCGCGGTGGCCAAGACCGAGCCGGGCGACGAGAACAACCAGGACATCTCCAGCCTGGTCGGCAAGGTCGACATCCGCAAGCTCGAGACCTTCGCCCAGGACGACCCGGACGCCTATTCGTACTCCGGCGGCCTGTGCCTGGCCAACCAGGGCCTGCTCGAGTTCGTCGAGATGTTCAAGGCGCCGATCAAGATGCTGCATCCGCTGCTGACCGCCACCCAGGAAGGCAACTTCAAGGGCACCGAGGGCTTCTCGGCGATCCCCTTCAACGGCATCATCCTGGCGCACTCCAACGAGAGCGAGTGGCAGAGCTTCCGCAACAACAAGCACAACGAGGCTTTCCTCGACCGCGTCTACATCGTCAAGGTGCCGTACTGCCTGCAGGTGTCCGAGGAGTACAAGATCTACCGCAAGCTGCTCAAGAACAGCTCGCTCGCCGGCGCCCGCTGCGCGCCCGGCACGCTGGAGATGATGGCGCAGTTCTCGGTGCTGACCCGCCTCAAGGACCCGGAGAACTCCAGCATCTACTCGAAGATGCGCGTCTATGACGGTGAGACCCTGAAGGACACCGACCCCGGCGCCAAGTCCTACCAGGAGTACCGCGACGTCGCCGGCATCGACGAGGGCATGACCGGGTCCTCGACCCGCTTCGCCTACAAGGTGCTGTCGGCGGTGTTCAACTACGACCAGACCGAGGTCGCGGCCAACCCGGTGCACCTGATGTACGTGCTGGAGCAGCGCATCCTGCGCGAGCAGTTGCCGGAGGAGACGCAGCGCCGCTACCTCGAGTTCATCAAGGCCTGGCTGGCGCCGCGCTACGCCGAGTTCATCGGCAAGGAGATCCAGACCGCTTACCTGGAGTCCTACTCCGAATACGGCCAGAACATCTTCGACCGCTACGTCACCTTCGCCGACTACTGGATCCAGGACGAGGACTATCGCGACCCGGAAACCGGCGAGAGCTTCGACCGCGCGGCGCTGAACACCGAGCTGGAGAAGATCGAGAAGCCGGCCGGCATCGCCAACCCCAAGGATTTCCGCAACGAGATCGTCAACTTCGTGCTGCGCGCCCGCGCCCAGGCCGGCGGCAAGAACCCGAAGTGGACCAGTTACGAGAAGCTGCGCGAGGTGATCGAGAAGAAGATGTTCTCCAGCACCGAAGAGCTGCTGCCGGTGATCTCCTTCAATGCCAAGGCTTCGGCCGAGGACAAGAAGAAGCACGAGAACTTCGTCGGCCGCATGGTCGAGAAGGGCTATACCGAGAAGCAGGTGCGCCTGCTGGCCGAGTGGTATCTGCGGGTGCGCAAGTCGGCGTAAGCCGGAGGAAGAGCACAACCGATGTCCATCATCATCGACCGCCGCCTCAACGACCGCAACAAGAACGCGGTCAACCGACAGCGCTTCCTGCGCCGCTACAAGGAGCAGATCCGCAAGTCGGTGACCGACGTCGTGTCGCGGCGCTCCATCACCGACATGGACCAGGGCAGCGACGTCAGCATCCCGGTCAAGGATATTTCCGAGCCGAGCTTCCACCACGGCAGCGGCGGCGACCGCGAGTACGTCAACGCCGGCAACCGCCAGTTCAACACCGGCGACAAGATCCCGCGGCCGAGCGGCGGCGGTGGCCGCGGCGCCGGCGAGGGCGGGGAGGGCGGCGAGAGCAACGACGAGTTCACCTTCGCGCTGTCGCGCGAGGAGTTCATGAACCTGTTCTTCGACGACCTCGAGCTGCCGCACCTGATCCGCAACGCGCTGGGCGAGACCCGCGACTTCCGCTGGCGCCGCGCCGGCTACACCCAGACCGGCGTCCCGGCCAATCTGTCGGTGGCCCGCTCCCTGCGCAACGCCATGGCGCGGCGCATCGCCCTGGGCGCCCCGCTGCGGCGGCAGATGCTGGAACTGGAGGCGGCGCAGGCGGCGGAAGAGGAGATCGAGGCGGTGCGCCGCCGCATCGAGCGCATCCCCTTCGTCGACGAGATCGACCTGCGCTACCGCCACCGCGTCAAGGACCCGCGGCCGATCTCGCGCGCCGTGATGTTCTGCCTGATGGACGTCTCGGCTTCGATGACCGAGGAGAAGAAGGACCTGGCCAAGCGCTTCTTCACCTTGCTCTACCTGTTCCTGACGCGCAAGTACGAGAAGGTCGAGCTGGTCTTCATCCGCCATACCGACGATGCCCAGGAAGTCGACGAGGAGACCTTCTTCCACGACACCCGCTCCGGCGGCACCGTGGTGCTGTCGGCGCTGAAGCTGATGCAGGAGGTGATGGCGGCGCGTTACCCCTCCGACGCCTGGAACATTTACGGCGCCCAGGTCTCGGACGGCGACGCCTTCGGCGCCGACCCGGAGAAGAGCCGCGCCTGCCTGTCCGAGCAGCTGCTGCCGCAGCTGCGCTATTTCGCCTATATCGAGGTGCCGGACCACGATAACCGCGCCAGCCCCCTGGCCCATGCCTACCAGCGCATCGACAGCGAGCGCTTCGCCATGAAGAGCGTCACCGCGCGCAACCAGGTCTATCCGGTGCTGCGCGAGCTGTTCAACCGGGAGGCCGTGACGTGAATGCCCTGGAGCGTGGTCCCATTTCCACCGGCGCCGAGTGGACCTTCGAGCTGATCGAGCGCTACGACCAGGCGATCCACGAGATCGCGGCCAACGAGTTCAAGCTCGACACCTACCCGAACCAGATCGAGATCATCGCTTCCGAGCAGATGCTCGACGCCTACGCCTCGGCCGGCCTGCCGATCGGCTATCCGCACTGGAGCTACGGCAAGGAGTTCATCCGCAACGAGCAGGCCTACCGCAAGGGCGCGCGCGGCCTGGCCTACGAGATCGTCATCAACTCCAACCCCTGCATCAGCTACCTGATGGAGGAGAACACCATGGCGATGCAGGCCCTGGTGGTGGCCCACGCCTGCTATGGCCACAACTCCTTCTTCAAGGGCAACTACCTGTTCCGGCAGTGGACCAACGCCGACGCCATCATCGACTACATGGTGTTCGCCCGTAACTACGTGATGGAGTGCGAGGAGCGCTACGGCCACGAGCGGGTGGAGGAGACGCTGGACTCCTGCCACGCCCTGATGAGCCACGGCGTCGACCGCTACCGTCATCCGACGCCGCTGTCGGTGGCCGAGGAGCGCGACCGTCAGCGCGAGCGCGAGGAATATGCCTGGAGCCGCTATGACGAGATCTGGCGCACCGTTCCGGTGCGCAAGGACGGCAAGGCCAAGACTCGCCAGCTGGGCGAGCGCTTTCCGGCGGAGCCGCAGGAGAATCTGCTCTACTTCATCGAGAAGTACGCACCAAAACTGGAACCCTGGCAGCGCGAATTGGTGCGCATCGTGCGCAAGACCGCACAATACTTCTATCCGCAGGGCCAGACCAAGGTGATGAACGAGGGCTGGGCCACCTTCTGGCACTACACCCTGCTGCACCGCCTGTTCGACCAGGGCCTGGTGGATGCGGGCTTCATGCTCGAGGTCCTGGCTTCGCACACCAACGTGGTGACCCAGCGCGGCTTCGACCAGCGCGGCTACGGCGGCCTCAATCCCTATGCCCTGGGCTTCGCCATGATGAGCGACATCAAGCGCATCTGCGAGGAGCCCACCGACGAGGACCGCGCCTGGTTCCCGGACATCGCCGGCGGCGACTGGCACAAGGTGCTGGACTTCGCCATGCGCAACTACAAGGACGAGTCCTTCATCGGCCAGTTCCTGTCGCCGCGCCTGATGCGCCAGTTCCACCTGTTCGCGGTGGCCGACTACGAGGACGACAGCGAGCTGACCGTGGACTCCATCCACAACGAGCGGGGCTTCCAGCGCCTGCGCCGCCTGCTCGCCTTGCAATACAACCGTGACCAGCAGGTGCCCGACATCCAGGTGGTCCGCTACGAGCAGGGCGGCGACCGCTCGCTGACCCTGCGCCACCAGCAATGCCGCAAGCGGCCGCTGACCGAGGAGGCGGACGAAGTGATGAAGCACCTGTCGCGCTTGTGGGGCTTCACCGTGCGCCTGCAGACGGTCGACGAGGGCGGCAAGGAGCTGGATCTGAAGGAGGTCAAGCACTAGGGCCTGTTAACGCTATTTCGATCGCTGCGATCGATATAGTGTTAACAAAGCCCTAGCCGCTGCGCCGCTTCCCTCGCGGCCGGGGCTAGACGCTCGGCCGCGGCTGTTCCGTCTCTTCCGCCGGCGCCGCCTTGCGGTCCACCCCGGCCAGCTGCAGCAGGCGCCGCGCCAGCGCCTGGGCCTGCACCCGGATCTCCGGCACCGCCGTGGTTTCCCACAGCTGGCCCTTGCGCGCCGGCCCCAGCGTGTGCAGCCAGTCCAGGGGCCGGCCGTCGCGGTCGAGCAGGGCGCCCTGCGCGTCGGTCAGCAGGCCCAGTCCCAGCGCATCCGGCTGGATCAGGCCACGCTCGCGCAGGCTGACGATCAGCGGGTGGTTGAGCCGGCGGTAGTTGCTCTCCGGGCCGGTGCAGTTCACCACGCGCTGTACCCGCAGCCGTTGCAGCTCGCGGCCGCGGCGCACGCGCACGCTGGCCTCGACTTCGCCGTCGCGTTCCTCGAAGCCCTGCAGGCGGCCGGCGACCAGCTGCAGCCGCCCGCTCCGCAGCAGCTCATAGACGCTCTCGATGATGTGCGGCGCGGCGCGGTGGCGGTGGATTTCCCAGTACGGCCGCAGGTGGCGCAGGAAGCGCTGCTGCTCGGCCGCCGCCAGCCGCTGCCACAGCGCCTGGGTATGGGGGCGCAGCGCGTCGACCACGGCGCGCCAGTCGCCGCCGCGCGCCTCCACAGTCGCGATCTCGGCGCGCACGCGGCGCAGCAGCGGCAGTACCCGCGGCGGCAGCTCCAGCGGGTTGAACGAAAGCGGCTGGGGCGCCGCGGCGCGGTGCAGCTGCGGCAGCAGGCCGCGGCGGGAGACGACGTGGATGCGGCCGCGGTGGCCGAGGGTCTGCAGCGCCGCGAGCCAGTCCAGCGCGGTGAGGCCGGAGCCGATCAGCAGCAGGTCCTCGTCGCGGCGGATGGAGTACAGGCCGGGCGAGGACCAGGCGTTGCCGAGATAACGCGGGCTGGCGAAGACCCGTGGATCGGCCAGCGGCGGATCGGCCGGGCCGGGATTGCCCAGCGCCAGCACCACCCGGTCGGCGCGGATCTGGCCGCCGCCGGACAGGCGCAGGCTCGCTCCGTCCGCGCCCCGGCGCAGGCCCAGCACCTCGCCGCAGCGCAGCTCCAGGCTCACGCCGCGGCGGGCGTTGCGCTGCGCCTCGGCCAGCAGCGACTCGACATAGAGGCCATAGATGCGACGGGGCAGGTACTCGCCGGTTCCCACCGGATGGCAGGGGCTATAGACGGTGTTGAGCCAGTCCAGGAAATGGTCGGGACGGTCCGGGAAGGCGCTCATCGCCTCGGCGCGAACGTTGAGCAGGTGGCATTCGGGCTGGTCGCGATAGGCCACGCCGCGGCCCGGCGCATCGGCGCGGTCGATCAGCACGACGCGCAGTGGTTGCTGCGCGCTGTGCAACAGGTGTATGGCCACCATGCAACCGCTGAATCCGCCGCCGACGATGGCGACGACCGGCTTCCTGCTGCCCATCTCGCTCCCTGTTGCGCGGCGCGCCGCCGCAGCTTGGTCCTGTGGCTATGTTGTCCGGTGCAAGGGCGCGCCGCAAGAGCTCCCCGGGCGCGGTCCGGGAGCAGGCCCGGGCGGCGCCTTCCGCGAAGGTAACGGGCCTACGAGGCTTGCTAGCGCCCGCGCACGCGGCTGTCCGGGGCGGCGTAGTCCGCCGAGCGGTCCTCGGCGACGGCCGCCGGTTCCGGGCAGTGCTCGCAGTACAGGCTGAAGTGCGCGGGACGCAGGCGGATGGCGTCGCCGGGCAGCCAGACCTTCATCTCGGGATCGGGGTTGGGCACCTCGATCTCCACCTGCTTGTCGTTGGCTTCCAGGGCGACGGTCAGGCGCACCAGGGCGCCGGTGCGCTGCGTCTCCAGCACGCGGCCGTCAATCGCCGCGGGGTCCTCGCCGACCACGCGGAAGTCGGTGGGCCGGGCGTAGACGTCGACCGGCCCGAGGCGGAAGCCGTTTGGCGCCTCGATCGGCGCGGTGGCGCCGGCGAGGTAGATGCCGTCGCCACGCACCTCGCCCGGCAGTACGTTGGGCGAGCCGAGGAAGTCGAACACGAAGGGCGTGCGCGGCGAGTCGTAGACCTGGTCGGTGCTGCCGACCTGCTCGATGCGGCCGCGGTTCATCACCACGATGCGGTCGGCCAGCTCCAGCGCCTCTTCCTGGTCGTGGGTCACGAACACGGTGGTGTAGCCGGTCTCGCGGTGCAGCTGGCGCAGCCAGCGGCGCAGGTCCTTGCGCACCTTGGCGTCGAGCGCGCCGAACGGCTCGTCCAGCAGCAGCACGCGCGGCTCGATGGCCAGGGCCCGCGCCAGCGCCACGCGCTGGCGCTGGCCGCCGGAGAGCTGGTTCGGATAGCGTCCTTCCAGTCCGCCGAGCTGCACCAGCTCCAGCAGCTCCGCGCCGCGGCGCCTGATTTCCGCGGCGGCGGGACGACGCGCGCGCGGGCGCATGCGCAGGCCGAAGGTGACGTTGTCCAGCACCGTCATGTGCTTGAACAGGGCGTAGTGCTGGAACACGAAGCCGACACGGCGCTCCTGCACGCTGAGCGCGGTGGCGTCGGTGTCGCCGAACAGGATCCGGCCGCCGTCGACCGGCTCCAGGCCGGCGATGGCGCGCAGCAAAGTGGTCTTGCCGGAGCCCGACGGACCGAGCAGGGCCAGCAGCTCGCCCGAGGCGATGTCCAGGTCGATGCCGTGCAGCGCCGTGAAATCGCCGAAGCGCTTGTGGATGCCGCGGATGGTGATATCCATGCCTGAAGTCTCGGTCTGTGTTTGCTGCCTGCGTCAAAGCCATCCGTGGCGCAACTTCATCCTGGTCCTGGAACCCCGGCCCGGCCATCCATGGCCGGGCGTTCGAGGCCACGCGAACGACATCGAGTCACTCGCGCCGCCTTACCCCCGGACTGCTTTCAGTTCGCTGCCGTGGCGCCATTCCAGAAGGCTCTTCAGCCCGAGGGTGACGAATGCCAGCAGGGCCAGCAGCGAGGCCACCGCGAAGGCGGCGACGAACTGGTAATCGTTGTACAGGATCTCCACCTGCAGGGGCATGGTGTTGGTCTGGCCGCGCACATGGCCGCTGACCACCGACACCGCGCCGAACTCGCCCATGGCGCGGGCGTTGCACAGCAGGATCCCGTACAGCAGTCCCCAGCGGATGTTCGGCAGGGTCACGTGCCAGAAGGTGCTCCACCCGCGCGCCCCCAGGGTGAGGGCCGCGTGCTCCTCGTCGGCGCCCTGGGCCTGCATCAGCGGGATCAGTTCGCGCGCGACGAAAGGAAAGGTGACGAACACCGTTGCCAATATGATCCCCGGCGTGGCGAACACGACCCTGATGTTGTGATCCGACAGCCAGGGGCCGAGCCAGCCGCGCGAGCCGAAGATCAGCACGTAGATCAGGCCGGCGATCACCGGCGACACCGAGAACGGCAGGTCGATCAGGGTGATGAGCAAGCCCTTGCCGGGGAACTGGAACTTGGCGATGGCCCAGGCCGCGGCCACGCCGAACGCGGTATTGAGCGGCACCGCGACGGCGGCGGTGAGCAGGGTCAGGCGGATCGCGGCGAGCGCGTCCGCATCGACCATCGCGGCGAAGTAGGCCTTCACGCCGCCGGCCAGCGCCTGGCCGAACACCGCCAGCAGCGGCAGCAGCAGGAAGACGCCGAGGAACAGCAGGCTGGCGCCGATCAGCAGCCGGCGCACCAGCCGCGGCTCGCCGATGGCGGCGTTGGTCTGGAGCAGCGGCGCGAACGGCGCGGTCGCGGCGCTGGTGGGGGAGGGCTCGCTCATTTACTTGCGGGTGATGATCTGGTCGAAGATGCCGCCGTCGGCGAAGTGCAGCTGCTGCGCATGGGCCCAGCCGCCGAAGTCCTTGGCCACGGTGAAGGTATGCAGCGGCGGGAACTCCGGATGCCTGGCGAGCGCCGCGGGGTCGGCGGGGCGCAGGCCGTTCTTGATGAAGATCTCCTGCGCCGCCGGGCTGTAGTGGAACTTCAGGTAGGCCTGGGCCAGCCTGGTGCTGCCCTTCTTCGCCGCCACCTTGTCCACCACCGCCACCGGGTTGTCGGCGCGCACGGTGATGGAGGGGATCACCACCTGGTAGGCGTCGCCGAAGTTGGCCTGGATTGCGCGCGACTCGCTCTCGAAGGTCAGCAGCACGTCGCCGATGCCGCGCTGGGCGAAGGTGGTGGTGGCGTCACGGCCGCCGCTGTCCAGCACCGGCACGTTGGCGAAGAGCCTCTTCTCGAAGTCGATCGAGTCGGTGTCGCTGGCGCCGGGCCGGCCGCGCGCGTACTGCCATGCGGCGAGGTAGCTGTAGCGGCCGTTGCCGGAGGTCTTGGGGTTGGGCAGCACCACCTGGATGCCGGGGCGCACCAGGTCGTTCCAGTCCCTGATGTTCCTGGGGTTGCCCTTGCGCACGATGAACACGATCGCCGACCACGACGGGCTGCTGTCGTCGGGGAAGGCCTGCGCCCAGTTCTTCGGCAGCAGGCCGGCGGCGGCGATGGCATCGATGTCCAGCGGGTTGTTCATCGTCACCACGTCGGCGTCGAGGCCGTCGATCACGGCGCGGGCCTGCTTCGACGAGCCGCCGTGCGACTGGTCGATGCTCACCGTCTCGCCGGTCTGCTGCTTCCACTGCGCGGCGAAGGCCGGATTGAGGTCCTTGTATAGCGAGCGCGCCACGTCGTAGGAGACGTTGAGCAGCGGCGCCGCCGGAGCGGCCGCGGCGGCGAGCGCCAGGGCGGCGCCGGCCAGCAGCTTGAGCGTGTGCATGGATCCCCCGGTGAATGAACGGTTCAGGCGCTGCGCCGCTGGCGCCACGCCTGCAACAGGTTGATGCCCAGCAGCAGGACGAAGGACAGCACCAGCATCGCCGCGGCCACCGCGGTGGCGCCGGCGTAGTCGTATTCCTCCAGCTTGATCATGATCAGCAGCGGTGCGATTTCCGACAGGTTCGGGATGTTGCCGGCGATGAAGATGATCGAGCCGTATTCGCCCACCGCGCGGGCGAAGGCCAGGGCCAGCCCGGTGAGCAGAGCCGGCAGCACCGCCGGCAGGATGATGCGTGTCACGGTCTGCCAGCGCGTCGCGCCGAGCGTGGCGGCGGCCTCCTCCAGCTGCTTCTCGGCTTCCTCCAGCACCGGCTCCAGGGTGCGCACCACGAAGGGCAGGCCGATGAAGGTCATCGCCAGCACCACGCCGGTGGGGTTGTAGGCAGCCTTGATGCCGAGCCTGGCCAGCGGCGCGCCGAGCCAGCCGTTGGGCGAGTAGATCGCGGTGAGCGCGATGCCGGCCACCGCGGTGGGCAGGGCGAACGGCAGGTCGACCATGGCCTGGAACAGGCGCTTGCCCCAGAACTCGTAGCGCACGAAGGTCCACGCCACCAGGGTGCCGAACACGGCGTTGATGCCGGCGGCGAACAGGGCGCCGCCGAAGCTCAGGCGCAGCGCCGCCAGCACGCGCGCCGAGGCAAGGGTGTGTACCAGCCCCTCAACGCCGAGGCCGGCGGCGCGCACGAACAGCCCCGCCAGGGGGATCAGCACCAGCAGCGACAGATAGGTGAGGGTGAAGCCCATCGCCAGGCCGAAGCCGGGCAGCACCCGGCCCGCGCGGCGCGGCGCGGCGATGGTGTCCGCTGTCGCAGATGCGGCGTTCATAAAAAATCGAGTTCCCCGGCCTGGTAAGTCTTCTGTTGTGGCTGCGGCGCGTTGCTCAGCGCCAGCCGGCGCCGGTCGATCCAGCGCGTGCTGCTCAGCCACAGCCCCTCGAACTCTACGCCATGGCGGTGGTTGAAGAACACCAGCCGGCGCGCCCCGGCGTCGAGCAGCACCAGCTTGTTCTCCGCGGTGAGGCCGGCTTCGACCAGGGCGATGAAGCTGTCGTGGCTGAGCGCGTCGGGCCAGTTCGCCGCCAGCGGTCGCAGCAGGTCGACGGCGAAGTGCCAGCTGTCGGAGCGCCCCGGCACCCGCGTGCGGGTGCGCAGGGTGCCGTTGTGCATCAGGTGGAAGCGGTCGCTGACCTTGATCGGGTGGCCGTTCTCCGCCGCACCGGAGCCGCGCGTGCGCAGCCGCAGGTGCAGGCACAGCTCGGCCTCGCGCAGGCCGCGCAGGCGCCGCTCGATGGCGCCGGCATCCACCTCCGGGTGGCGCTCGATCAGCAGCTCGCCGCCCGGGGCGAAGCCCATCAAGCCCCAGCCGTCGCGGTTGAAGGCCGCCGCCGCGTCGATCAGCTCGCGCGGCACGCGTTCGCCGGCGGGCTTGTGGAGGATCAGGCACATGGGGTGGTCATCCTGAGCGGGGCGGTGGTGTCATCCCGGGCGGAGCGAAGGATCGGGTTGCGCCTCCGCCATCCCCGGCGCGAGCCCTTGCCCTCCGCTGCGTTCGGGCCTCAATCCAGCCGCGCCACCAGCACGTCGGTGGCCTTGAACAGCGCCAGCGCCGGATCGCCCTCGCGCAGCGGCAGGCGGTCGACCGAGCTGGTGGTCACCACCGCCGAGACGATGCCGATGGCGGTCTCGATCTCGACCTCGGACACCACCGGGCCGCGGTGGATGTGGGTGACGGTGCCGCGCAGCTGGTTGCGGGTGTTGACGCCGGTGATGGACATGGGGTCTTCCGTGTGGATAAAAAATTCGCCGGCTGCGGCCCGGTGGAGCGCGGGGGACGCAGCCGGCGAAGGGAGGGCGGGCTTTACGGCGCCGGCTTGTAGATCTGGTCGAACACGCCGCCGTCGCCGAAGAACTTGGGCTGCGCGCTGCGCCAGCCGCCGAACTGCTGGATGGTGGTCAGCTCGAGCTTGGCGAAGTCCTTGGCGTGGGCGGCCGCGACCTTGGGATCGAGCGGGCGGTAATGGTTCCTGGCGATGATCTCCTGCGCCTCCGGTGTATAGAGGTAGCGCAGGTAGGCCTCCGCCACTTTTTCGGTGCCGTGTTTCTTCGCGTTCTTGTCCACCACCGCCACCGGCGGCTGCGCCAGAATCGACAGCGACGGCGCGACGATGTCGTACTTGTCGGCGCCGAACTCGTCCAGCGCCAGGTACGCCTCGTTCTCCCAGGCGATCAGCACGTCGCCGAGACCGCGCTGGGCGAAGGTGGTGGTGGAGCCGCGCGCGCCGGAATCCAGCACCGGCACGTTCTTGTAGATCTGGCCGACGAATTCGCGCGCCTTGGCGTCGTCGTTGTGGTTCTGCTTCAGCGCGTAGGCGTAGGCGGCGAGGAAGTTCCAGCGGCCGCCGCTGGAGGTCTTGGGATTCGGCGTGATCACCGCCACGCCGGGCTTGGCCAGGTCGTTCCAGTCCTTGATGCCTTTGGGATTGCCCTTGCGCACCAGCAGCACGATGGTCGAGTTGTATGGCGTGCTGTCGCCGGGCAGGCGGGACTGCCAGTTGTCCGGCAGCAGGTCGCCGTTGTCGTGCAGCGCGTCGATGTCGGAGGCGATGCCCAGGGTGACCACGTCGGCTTCGAGGCCGTCGATCACCGCGCGCGCCTGCTTGGAGGAGCCGCCGTGCGACTGCTTGATGCTCAGGTCCTCGCCGCTCCTGGACTTCCACTCGGCGATGAACTTGGCGTTGATCTGCTGGTACAGCTCACGGGTCGGGTCGTAGGAGACGTTGAGCAGCTCCGCCGCGCCGGCGTGAGCCGGCAGCAGGGCGGAAAGGCCGAACAAGGCCGGAGCCAGCTGGAACAGGCGGACGGCGCGCTTGCGCGCCGGGGCCGGGTGATGCGGATGCATTTTCTTGTGCGCTCCCAGTGAAAGGTGCGCGTATCTTGCGGCTCGGCTGTTATCTTGAAAAAGAATATAAAGAAGTTATGAAAGTCCCAAAGTGAATTAGAGGGGCCTGCCAGTCCCCTGGGAAGTCGGGCTGAGAGGGGCGCGGCCGCCGGGTCACGGCGCGGAAGCCGCGGCGGGGCACGGCCCCTTACTTTTCGGCCTGCGCCAGAGCAGCGACGACCTTCAGCGCGGCGCCTTCACCCGAGCCCAGCCGCAGCGGCGCCTCGGCCTGGGCCAGCTGCAACACCGCCAGAAGGGCCACGCCGCCATCGGGGTGCGGCGCCGCGTGCACCACCTCGCCGGCGGCGGACTCGCTGCCTCCGGCGAAGACATCCGTGCCCGGCAGCGCCGCGACAGCCTCGCTGCGGCACAGGAACATGCGCCGCTTCAGGTTGCCCAGGTAGTGCATGCGCGCCACGATTTCCTGGCCCGGGTAGCAGCCCTTGGTGAAGCTGATCGCGCCGAGCTGGTCGAGATTGAGCATCTGCGCGACGAAGTGATCGGCCGTTTCGGGGCGGATCGCCGGCAGGCCGGCCAGGACGTCGAGCAGGCGCCACGCGGCGGTGCCCACCGGCCGGGCCTGCGCGGCGAGCCTCGGCCACAGCGCTTCGAGCCGCGGCGCCGGGCCATGCAGGCTGTAGCGTGCGCCGGGGCGGCGCATTACCACCAGGCCGTCGGCGCCATGGATCTGCTGCCAGTCCTGCGCCGGCAGCGGCAGGCCCGCCTGTTGCAGCAGCGCGGCGGCATCGGCGCCGGCCGCGCCAAGGGCGAACAGGCTTTCGCCGACTTCTTCCAGCACCGTTTTCGAGCGCAGCACGAACATGCGCAGGCGCTTGAGCGAAGCGGGCAGGGTGTCGCGCCGCGTCTCCAAGAGGATCGCCTCGCCGTCGCGGCGCAGCGCGAACAGGTCGAGCACGCGGCCCTTGGGGCTGTTGTAGCTGGACAGCTGTACGCGGTCCGGCGCGAGCTGGCGCACGTCGTTGCTCAGCTGGTTCTGCAGGAAGCTTTCGGCGTCCGCGCCGGAAGCGCGGATGGCGCCCAGGTGCGCCAGGGGCGACAGCACCGTGCCGCTCAGCGCGGCAGCCGCTTCCGCGGCCTCGTCGCCGAAGGAGAAATCCCCGTTCCCCGCGGGCTTCCAGCCATTGCGCTCAAGCCAGCCGAGGTCCGTCATCGCAAATTCCGAGCTGTCAATCGTTGCCACAGGTGTGTGGATTTTGTCACACTATCAAGGATAAGCAGACGCCCATGACACCGCATTCCCCAGAAGAAGCTGCCGCTCCGGCTCCGGGTTCCCCGGGCGCGGAGACCGCGCAGCCCGCCGAGGAGCAGGCTTCTGCGCAGAGCGCACCCGCCGCGGCGCCACGCGAGCTCGGCGGGCGCAAGGACGGCACCGAACCGACCCGATACGGCGACTGGGAGAAGCATGGCCGCTGTATCGATTTTTGATTGCGATCCCGTTCGGCTGCCTCTTTCGCTCCATTCCCTAAAACCGCACGGACGGAAATAAGCCAGGAACCGAGGATCCCGCCATGTCAGCCAAGCCAACCGCCAAGACCGTCGTATCCCGGCCACTGTCGCCCTTCATGTTGGGGCAGTATTACCGGTTTCAAATCAGTTCCTTCCTCTCCATCACCCACCGCGTCACCGGGGTGGGCCTGGCCCTCGGCTCGATCCTGCTGGCGGTGTGGGTGATGTCCGCGGCGATGGGTCCGCTCGAGTTCGGCCAGTTCAACAGCTTCGCCCATTCGCCGTTCGGCCTGTTCCTGCTGCTCGGCTGGAGCTGGGCGCTGCTCTATCACCTGTGCAACGGCATCCGCCATCTGGTGTGGGACGTCGGCTACGCCTTCGACCGGAAAAACGTCGACCTCGGCGGCTGGATTGTCGTCGTCGCCTCGGTGGTGCTGACCGCCGCCGTGTGGTCCGCCGCCTACCTGATCCCCGCCTGAGGAGCCGGCCATGAGCAATAACCTGCGTTCCCCGCTGTCCCAGGCCCGCGGCCTCGGCTCCGCCAAGGATGGCGTGCACCACTGGTGGGTGCAGCGCCTCACCGCCCTGGCGCTGATCCCGCTGTCGCTGTGGTTCGTCTTCAGCGTCGCCCGCTACCACGTCGCCGACTACCCGACGATGATGGCCTGGATCCACAACCCCTACGTCGCCGTCGGCCTGGTGCTGTACTTCATCGCCGTGTTCTACCACTCCGCGCTCGGCGTGCAGGTGGTGATCGAGGACTACGTCGGCACCGAGTGGCTGAAGATCGCCTCCATCGTGCTGATGAAGCTCGCCCATTTCGTGTTCGGCGCGGCGGCCATCTTCGCCGTGCTCAAAATCGCTTTCGGAGCCTGACCCATGTCCGCCGCTTATCCCATCGTTCACCATGAATACGACGTGGTCGTGGTCGGCGCCGGCGGCGCCGGCCTGCGCGCCACCGTCGGCCTGGCCCAGGCCGGCCTGAAGACGGCGAACCTCACCAAGGTGTTCCCCACCCGCAGCCACACCGTGGCGGCGCAGGGCGGCATCTCCGCCGCGCTCGGCAACATGGGCGAGGACGACTGGCGCTGGCACATGTACGACACCGTCAAGGGCTCCGACTGGCTCGGCGACCAGGACGCGATCCAGTACATGTGCCGCGAGGCGCCCGCCGCCATCATCGAGCTGGAGCACTGGGGCGTGCCGTTCTCGCGCACCGCGCAGGGCAAGATCTACCAGCGCCCGTTCGGCGGCATGACCACCAACTACGGCAAGGGCACGGCCCAGCGCACCTGCGCCGCCGCCGACCGCACCGGCCATGCCATGCTGCACTCGATGTACCAGCAGTCGCTGAAGCACCACGCCGAGTTCTTCATCGAATACTTCGCGCTGGACCTGCTCACCGACGGCGACGGCTCGGTGCACGGCGTGCTGGCCTGGGACCTGGCCAGCGGCGAGCTGCACCGCTTCCGCGCCAAGATGGTGATCCTGGCCACCGGCGGCTACGGCCGCGCCTACTTCTCCGCCACCTCCGCCCACACCTGCACCGGCGACGGCGGCGGCATGGCGCTGCGCGCCGGCATCCCGCTGCAGGACCTGGAGTTCGTGCAGTTCCATCCCACCGGCATCTACGGCTCGGGTTGCCTCATCACCGAGGGCGCGCGCGGCGAGGGTGGCTACCTCACCAACTCCAAGGGCGAGCGCTACATGGAGCGCTACGCGCCGAACGCCAAGGACCTGGCCTCGCGCGACGTGGTCAGCCGCGCCAGCACCATCGAGATCCGCGAGGGCCGCGGCGTCGGCGAGCACGCCGACCACGTCCACCTGCACCTGGAGCACCTGGGCCCGGAAGTGCTGCACAAGCGCCTGCCCGGCATCTCCGAGACGGCCAAGATCTTCGCCGGCGTCGACGTCACCAAGGAGCCGATCCCGGTGCTGCCGACGGTGCACTACAACATGGGCGGCATTCCCTGCAATTTCCACGGCGAGGTCGTCACCTGCACCGACGGCAAGACCGACACCGTCATCCCCGGCCTGATGGCGGTGGGCGAGGCGGCCTGCGTCTCGGTGCACGGCGCCAACCGCCTGGGCTCCAACTCGCTGCTCGACCTGGTGGTGTTCGGCCGCGCCGCGGCCCATCGCTGCGCCGAGATCCTCAAGCCGGGCGCGCGCCACGGCGCCATCTCCAATGAATCCGAGGAGAAGGCGCTGGCCCGCTTCGACAAGCTGCGCCACGCCAGGAACGGCGCGCTGCCGACCGCCAAGGTTCGGCTGGACATGCAGAAGACCATGCAGAACCACGCCGCCGTGTTCCGCACCGCCAAGTCCCTGGACGAGGGCGTGCTCAAGCTGAAGAAGGACGTCGAGTCGTTCCGCGACGTCAAGGTTGCCGATTCCTCCCTGGTGTGGAACTCGGACCTGATGGAGACGCTGGAGCTGGACAACCTGCTCGGCCAGGCCCTGCTCACCATCACCTCGGCGCAGAACCGCAAGGAATCCCGCGGCGCCCACGCCCACGAGGACTATCCCGAGCGCAACGACGAGGAGTGGATGAAGCACACCATCGCCTGGCGCACCGGTGAGACCGAGGTGAAGATCGGCTACCGCCCGGTGCACAGCTATACGCTGGACGATGAGATGAAGTACATCGAGCCGAAAAAGCGCACGTATTGAACGTCCATGTACAGGGCGGGGCCATCCGTGGCCCCGGCTGTTCAAACAAGCAAAGCAACTGAGATCACATCATGGCCCAGTTAACGCTGCCCAAGAATTCCAAGATCGACAAGGCCGCCGGCAAGACCTACAAGGCCCCGGCCGGCGCGAAGAACGTCAAGATCTTCAAGATCTACCGCTACGATCCGGACACCCAGGCCAACCCGCGCGTCGACACCTACGAGGTCGACATGGACGCCTGCGGCCCGATGATCCTGGACGCGCTGATCAAGATCAAGAACGAGATCGACAGCACCCTGACCTTCCGCCGCTCCTGCCGCGAGGGCATCTGCGGCTCCTGCGCGATGAACATCGACGGCAAGAACGGCCTGGCGTGCCTGGAGGCCTGCGAGGACGTCAAGGGCGACGTGAAGATCTACCCGCTGCCGCACATGCCGGTGGTGAAGGACCTGGTGCCCGACCTGACCCACTTCTACGCCCAGTACGCCTCGATCGAGCCCTGGCTCAAGGCCGACACCCCGCCGCCGACGCGCGAGCGCCTGCAGTCGGAGGAAGACCGCGCCAAGCTCGACGGGCTCTACGAGTGCATCCTCTGCGCCTGCTGCTCCACCAGCTGCCCGAGCTACTGGTGGAACGGCGACCGCTACCTGGGCCCGGCCATCCTGCTGCAGGCCTACCGCTGGCTGGTCGACTCCCGCGACGAGCACACCGGCGAGCGCCTGGACCAGCTGGAAGACCCCTTCAAGCTCTACCGCTGCCATACCATCCTCAACTGCGCCCGCGTCTGCCCCAAGGGCCTCAACCCTGCCCGGGCGATCGCTGAGACCAAGAAGATGCTGGTGGAGCGGCGCGGCTGACCGGCGGGAAAACGGTCGTCATCCCCCCGCGAAAGCGGGGGCGATGCGCGCTCCCGGACGCCGTGCCCGATGACAAACGGATTCCCGCTGCCGCGGCAATGACGACCGCTCCATCCAGTCTGTGGGCAATACACTGGCGTCGATGACCCAACCCTCCCTCCAGCCGCTCGACCGCGGCCGCATCCGCTGGCGTTGCCGCCGCGGCATGCGCGAGCTGGACATGCTGCTCGAAGGCTGGTTCGACCGGCACTTCGACCGCGAGCCGCAGCACCAGCAGGCCTTCCTGGACCTGCTGGAGCGCGAGGACCCGGACATCTGGGCCTGGCTCATCGGCCATGCCCAACCGCCCGCCGAGCTGGCCGATGTCATCCACCGCCTTCAAAACAAGCCTTGACCTGAGCCTGCGCCCGTCGGTGCGCGCCGTGGTGGCCGCGTCGCTGCTGCACATGGCCGCGATCGTCCTGGTCGTATTGGCCCAGCTGCCGAAGTGGGCCGCGCTGGTCATGACCCTGCTGCTGCTCGCCTCCTGGATGACCCTGCGCCGCCACGCCGCCTTCGGCTATGGCCCGCGCGCCCTGCAGCGCCTGGTCCTGCACAGCGAAGGCGGCTGGACCGTCGAGAGCCCCCGCGACGGCCGCCAGGACGCCGAGCTGCTCGGCAGCAGCGTGGTCCAGTCCTGGATCATCGTGCTCAACTTCAGGCTCAAGCAGGGTGGCACCCGCAGCCGCGTGCTGGCCGGCGACGAGCTGGATGGCGAGGCGCTGCGCCGGCTGAGGGCGCGCCTGCAATCGAACTGACCGCCGTACCCGGCGGAGGCACATCCCGGCTCGTCGAGAGCCGGGGGAGAGCGTCAACCGGCGGCCTGCGCCTCTCCATCGGCCTCCGGCAGTTCCACCCGCGCGACCAGGCCGGAGCGGCCGTTGCGGTTGCTCAGGCGCACCTGGCCGCCGACGCGCTCGACCAGCAGGCGGACGATGGACAGGCCCAGGCCGGTGCCCTCGGTGGGATCGCCGCGCACGCGGTAGAAGCGTTGCAGCACGGCCTCCAGTTCTTCGGCGGGCAGGCCCGGGCCTTCGTCGCGGATTTCGATCCAGGCGCGGTTGCCGCTGCGGCCGCCGGCGAGTTCGACGGTGGCGCCGGCGGGGGAGTGGCGGATGGCGTTGTCGAGCAGGTTGGCCAGGACGATCTGGGCGTCGGCGGCGGTGATGCGCAGCTGGGTGTCCTCGGCACCGGGCTCGAGCCGGGCGCTGAGGCTCAGGCGCCGCTCGGCCATGAGGCTGCCGTGCGAGCTGAGGATGGCCTCGAACATGCCGGCGAAGGAAGTGGCCACCGGCGTGGTGGAGAGCACCTGGCTGCGGGCCAGGTTGAGCAGCTGGCCGGACAGGCGCACGACCCGGGCGATGCCGGTGCGCAGCTCGTCCATGCGCTGCGCGCGGTCCTGCTCGGTGCCGGCTTCGGCCAGCACCTCGGCTTGCAGCTGCAGGGCGCCGAGCGGGGTGCGCAGGGCATGGGCGGCATCGGCGATGAAGGCATGCTCGCGGGCCAGCACGGCCTGGCTGCGCTGCAGCTGCAGGTCGAAGGCCTTCATCAGGGGACGCAGCTCGCCCGGCACCTGCTCTAGCGGCAGCGGCTTGGCCGACAGCGGCGCGCGGCCCTGCACCAGCTCGGCCAGGCGGTTGAGCGGCAACATGGCGCGGCGCAGGGTCCAGGCGATGAGCAGCGCCAGCACCGGCACGGCGGCGGCGAGCGGCAGCACGGCGTTGAAGGCGGCGGTGGTGGCGCGCAGGTTTTCCAGCTTCATGGTCTGCGCCACCTGCACCACGCGGGTGCCGGCGGCAAGGGCGACGACGCGCCAGTCGCTGCCGTCGAAGCGCAGGCGGCGCACGGCGCCGGGCTCGGCCCGCGGCAGGCTGCGTTGCGGATCCGACTGGTAGACCGGCTGGCCGTCGTTCCAGACCTGGATCACGAATCCCTGGGCCCCGGGCCCGGCGTTCGGAGCGGGCATGGCCGCGTCCGGCAGCGGCTGCGCCAGCAGCTGCGCCGCCCGCTGCTCCAGCTCGCGGTCGAGGCGCTGCTGCGCGGCGAGGTAGGTCTGCAGCCAGATGAAGAGGATCGACACCGCGCCGATCGACAGCACGGCCACCAGCATCCCGCCGACGAGGCGGCGCAGCAGGGTCATGCGCCGCCGCCGATGCACCAGCCGACGCCGCGCACGTTCTGCACCACGTCCGGGCCCAGCTTGCGCCGCAGGCTGTGGATCAGGAATTCGATGGCATTGCTGACCACGCTCTCGTCCCAGCCGTAGATGCGCTCCTCCAGTTGCTGGCGGGAGAGCACGGTGCCGGGGCGCTCCAGCAGCGCCTGCAGCAGGGTGAATTCGCGCGGCGTGAGGTGCACGGACTTGCCGCCGGAAAGCACCTTGCGGGTCGACAGATCCAGCTCGACGCCGGCGGCGGCCAGGCGCTGGTGGGGCGGGCCGCCCGAACGGCGCCGCACCAGCGCGCGGATGCGCGCGCGCAGCACGGAAATCTCGAACGGTTTGATCAGGTAATCGTCGGCGCCGGTGTCGAGGCCGGCGACCATGTCCTCCGCGCTCTCGCGGGCGGTGATCACCAGCACCGGCGTGGCCAGGCCGCGTTGGCGCAGGTCGCGCAGCAGGGCGATGCCCGAGCGCCCGGGCAGGTTCCAGTCGAGCAGGATCAGCGCATAGGCCTCGGCGTCGCTGCCGCTGAGCGCCGTTTCGCCGGAGATGCCGTCGCGCACCCAGTCGACGCCGTGGCCGTCGTCACGCAGGGCGTGCACCAGGCTCTGCCCGATCATGCGATCGTCTTCGATCAGCAGTATGCGCACCGCGCCGCGTCCCCCAATTTTGCCGGGATCAGTTTGCAGCAGCGGCGGGTCCGGTGCCAGCGGCCCGGCCGATGGCTGGCTGCCCTAGGCGAACAGCCGGCGCACTTTGTGCAGAGCCCTTTCCAGCTGCTGCAGGTCCTCGGAGTTGTTGTACAGCGCCAGCGAGGCGCGCACCGTCGCCGGGATGCCGAAGCGCTGCATCAGCGGCATGGTGCAGTGATGCCCGGTGCGCACCGCCACGCCGTCCTGGTCGAGCACGGTGCCGATGTCCTGCGGGTGGGCGCAGTCCATGACGAAGGACAGGATGCCGCCCTTGTGCGCGGCGGTGCCGATCAGGCGCAGGCCGGGGATGCTGCCCAGGCGGGCGGTGCCTTCCTCGAGCAGGGCGTGCTCGTGCGCGGCGATGGCGGGCAGGCCGAGCGAGTCGATGTAGTCCAGCGCGGCGGCGAAGCCGATGGCGCCGGCCATGTCGGGCGTACCGGCCTCGAACTTGTAAGGGATGTCGTTCCAGGTGCTGCCCTCGAACGAGACGGTGCGGATCATGTCGCCGCCGCCGTGCCAGGGTTGCATCGCCTCCAGGTGCTCGCGCCGGGCGTAGAGCGCGCCGAAGCCGGTCGGGCCGTAGGCCTTGTGGGCGGAGCAGGCGTAGAAGTCCACGCCCAGGGCCTTCACGTCCACCCGCAGGTGGGCGATGGCCTGGGCGCCGTCGACCAGCACCGGCACGCCGCGGGCGTGGGCTTCGCGGATGAGGTCCTCCACCGGATTGACGGTGCCGAGCGTGTTGGAGACGTGCACCACGGCGACCATGCGGGTGCGCTCGTTGAGCAGGCTGCGCCAGGCTGCGACATCCAGCTCGCCGCGGTCGGTGACCGGGGCGGCGACGACCCTGGCGCCGGCCTTCGCCGCGACCAGCTGCCAGGGCACGATGTCGGAGTGATGCTCCATGCCGGTGACCAGGATCTCGTCGCCGGCCTTGAGCCGCGGCAGCAGGTGGCTGTAAGCCACCAGGTTGATCGCCTCGGTGGTGCCGCGGGTGAAGACGATCTCCTCGCGGTCGGCATTGAAGTAGCGGGCGATGCGGTCGCGCGCGCCTTCATAGGCCGTGGTGGCACGCTCGGCCAGGTCGTGCACGGCGCGGTGCACGTTGGAATTCTGGTGGCGGTAGTAATGGTCGATGACGCGCAGCACCGACTCCGGCTTCTGCGTCGTCGCGCCGTTGTCGAGGTAGGCGAGGCGGCCGCCGCGGACTTTTTCCGCCAGGATCGGGAAGTCGGCGCGGACACGTTCCACATCGAAGGCTGGCGCCTCGGACCGGCGCGGCTGGACGGCGTTCATCATTCGATCTCCGCCGGCGCGCCCTCGGCACCCAGGCCCATGCGGGCGGCGAGCCGGGCGCGCAGCGCCGGCAGGCCGATGCGCTCCAGCACCTCTGCGCCGAAGGCGCGCAGCAGCATGGCGCGCGCCTCGGCGGCGGCGATGCCGCGGCTGCGCAGGTATTCCAGGGCGACGTCGTCGAGCTGGCCGACGGTGGCGCCATGGGCGCACTTGACGTCGTCGGCATAGATCTCCAGCTCGGGCTTGGCGTTGACCTCGGCCTTCTTCGACAGCAGGAGGTTGGCGATGTGCTGCTCGGAGTCGGTCTTCTGCGCGCCGGGCTGCACCACCACCTTGCCGACGAAGACCGCCTTGGCGCGCGCGTCGACGATGCCCTTGAAGCGCTCGCGGCTGCGGCAGTGCGGCGCGGCGTGGACGATGCGGGTGTGGTTGTCCAGATGGCTGCCGGGCGCCGGCTGGTACAGGCCGGCCAGCGCGACCTCGGCACCGGGTGCGGCGAGGCTGACGTTGAAGTCGTGCCGCACCAGGCCGCTGCCGCAGTCGACGACCACGGCGGTCAGGCGGCTGTCGCGGTCCAGGCGCGCGTCGATGCGGCTCAGCAGGGTCGCTTCGGCCTGCTCGTCCTGCACGCGGTAGAGATTGAGCCTGGCGCCGGGGCCCAGGTTCACCTCGATGACCTGGGTGGCGAGGCGGCCGCCGCCCTGGCCCAGGAACTGGAACACCAGCGTGGCCTCGGCGTTGTCGCCCAGCTCGATGCGGTGGCGCTGGTGCACCATCGCCGGGGCTTCGCCGGCCACGCCGGCGAGGACCACCTGCAGCGGCCGCGGCAGTGCCTGGCCGCGCGCCAGTTGCAGGTGCAGGCCGCCGCTGGCGAAGGCGCCGTTGAGCGCGCTGACGCTGTCGCTGCCGGCCTGCTCGGGCAGATGGTCGGCGTGCAGCTCCGGCGCGGTGCTGCGGGCGCGGTCGAGCCGGCCGTTCAGATAGACCAGCTGGTCGGCGCCGGGCAGGGGTTCGAACGCAAACGCCGCAGCCGGGCCGGCCAGCGTGAAGCTTCGGTCCGCCAGCGGCGCCAGGTCGGTGTAATGCCATTCCTCGATGCGCGGCGTCGGGAAGCCGGCATCGAGGAAGCGCTGCAGCTCGGCGCGGCGCGCGGCGCGCTGCGGCTCGGGCAGGCCCGCGGCGAAACGCTCGAAGCTTTCGGCGTAGGCGGCCAGGGACATCAGGCGGCCTCCAGCCAGCCGTAGCCCTTTTCTTCCAGCTCGCGCGCCAGCTCGGCGCCGCCGCTCTTGACGATGCGGCCGCCGGCCAGCACGTGGACGTGGTCGGGCTGCACGTAGTCGAGCAGGCGCTGGTAGTGCGTCACCAGCACGGTGGCGCGCTCGGGCGAGCGCAGCGCGTTGATGCCGTCGGCGACGATCTTGAGCGCGTCGATGTCCAGGCCCGAGTCGGTCTCGTCCAGGATCATCAGGCGGGGCTCCAGGATCAGCATCTGCAGGATTTCGTTGCGCTTCTTCTCACCGCCGGAGAAGCCCTCGTTGACGCCGCGCGAGAGCATCTTCGGGTCGATCTTCACCAGCTTGGCGCGGTCGCGCACCCAGGCCAGGAAATCGGTCGGTTCGATTTCCGGCTGGCCGCGGTACTTGCGGCGGGCGTTGAGCGCGGCCTTGAGCAGGGTCAGGTTGCTGACCCCGGGAATTTCCACCGGGTACTGGAAGCCGAGGAAGATGCCCTCGCAGGCGCGCTCCTCCGGTTCCAGCTCGAGCAGGTTCTTGCCGTCGAAGGTCACCGTGCCGCCGGTGACCTCGTAGCCCTCGCGGCCGGCCAGCACGTGAGCGGTGGTGGACTTGCCGGAGCCGTTGGGGCCCATGATGGCGTGCACCTCGCCGGCGCGGACCTCGAGGCTCAGGCCCTTGAGGATGTCCTTGCCGTCGACGCGGGCTTGCAGATTCTTGATTTCGAGCATCGCTAAACCACTCTTCTAAAGATGTATGGCGGGCCGGCGGCCGTCATCCGACGGCGCCTTCGAGAGAAACCGCCAGCAGCTTGCCCGCCTCGACGGCGAACTCCATCGGCAGCTCCTTGAACACGTCCTTGCAGAAGCCGTTGACGATCATCGACACGGCCTCTTCCTCGCCGATGCCGCGGGCACGGCAGTAGTACAGCTGGTCCTCGGCGATCTTCGAGGTGGTGGCCTCGTGTTCCAGGCGGGCGGTGGGGTTGCGCACCTCGGTATAGGGGAAGGTGTGGGCGCCGCACTGGTCGCCGATCAGCAGCGAGTCGCACTGGGTGTAGTTGCGCGCGTTCTCGGCGCTCTCCAGCACGCGCACCAGGCCGCGGTAGGACTGCTGGCCCTGGCCGGCGGAGATACCCTTGGAGACGATGGTCGAGCGCGTGTTCCTGCCGACGTGGATCATCTTGGTGCCGGTGTCGGCCTGCTGCCGGTGGTGGGTCAGCGCCACCGAGTAGAACTCGCCGACCGAGTCGTCGCCGCGCAGGATGCAGCTGGGATACTTCCAGGTGATGGCGGAGCCGGTCTCGACCTGGGTCCAGGAGATCTTGCTGCGCTTGCCGCGGCAGTCGCCGCGCTTGGTGACGAAGTTGTAGATGCCGCCGCGGCCCTGCTCGTCGCCGGGGTACCAGTTCTGCACCGTGGAATACTTGATCTGCGCGTCGTCCAGCGCGACCAGTTCCACCACCGCCGCATGCAGCTGGTTCTCGTCGCGCTGCGGCGCGGTGCAGCCTTCGAGGTAGGACACGTGCGAGCCTTCCTCGGCGATGATCAGGGTGCGCTCGAACTGGCCGGTGTTGCGCTCGTTGATGCGGAAGTAGGTCGACAGCTCCATCGGGCAGCGCACGCCCTTGGGGATGAAGACGAACGAGCCGTCGGTGAACACCGCGGAGTTGAGCGCGGCGTAGAAGTTGTCGCCGAACGGCACCACGCTGCCGAGGTATTTCCTGACCAGCTCCGGGTGCTCCTGCACAGCCTCGGAGATCGGGCAGAAGATCACGCCGGACTCGGCCAGCTTCTTCTTGAAGGTGGTGGCCACCGAGACGCTGTCGAACACCACGTCCACCGCCACGCCGGCCAGCATCTCCTGCTCCTTGAGCGGGATGCCGAGCTTCTTGTAGGTCTCCAGCAGCTTGGGATCGACTTCGTCGAGCGACTTCGGGCCTTCCTTGTGCGACTTCGGCTGCGAATAGTAGGAGATGGCCTGGTAGTCGATGGGCGGGTAGTGCACGTGCGCCCAGGTCGGCTGCTCCATCTTCAGCCAGCGGCGGTAGGCCTTGAGGCGGAATTCGAGCAGCCACTCGGGCTCGCGCTTCTTCGCCGAAATCAGGCGGATCACGTCCTCGGACAGGCCCGGGGGGACCGTCTCGGACTCGATCGAGGTGACGAAGCCGGCGCTGTACTCGCGCCGCTTCATCAGTTCATGAATGTCCTGGGGGTGGGTTGCCATTGCTTGATCCTGAAACTGTTCCGCTTGTTCCTGTCACTCCTGCGCCTGCGGCAGGCCGCTGCCGGGCTTGCGCAGGAAGCTGAGGGGGCTGTCGCCGGCGGCCTGGCGGCGGCGCTGCATCGGCTCGGCCATCTGCGCCAGGGTCACCGACTCCAGCGCCTGGCGGATGGCGCTGTTGATCAGGCGCCAGTTGCCGCGCACCCCGCAGTGCGATTCGATGCTGCAGCCGCCCTCGTGCACGGCGCACTGGGTCAGGGCGATGGGGCCTTCCAGGGCGCTGACCACGTCGGCCACGGTGATCCGGTCCGGCGTCCGCGCCAGGCGGTAGCCGCCGTGGGCACCGCGGATGGATTCAACCAGGCCGCTTTTCGCCAGCTGCTTCAACAGCTTGGAAACGGTCGGCGCGGCCACGTGGGTTTCGTCCGCCAGCTCATGGGCATTGCGCAGCGCCTCCGGCCGCATGGCCAGCGCCGTCATGACGACGGTGCCGTAGTCGGTGAGCTTGCCGAGCTTGAACATGGCGGTCCGTGGGAGGTATCTATACAAGACTAATTTAGTACGGATTGTACTCCATCGGGGCGGCCCTTCAAAGCCCGAACCGGCCCGGCGCCGGGCTTCGGCTGGAGAGTCATGGACTTGGAGGCGTCACAATGATCGCGGTATAAGGCTGCGCGGGGTCACCGGTCGCCGCATTTCCCATCGCAAGGATCGCCAAGATGCTGCCGTCGCGCTTGTACGCCTATGTCGCCGCCATCCTCGTCACCCTGGTGTCGGCCGCCGCCAGCCTGGTCAACCCGTACTGGCTGATCGTCACCGGCATCGCCGGAGTGCTCAGCCTGGTCGGCACCTACGACCTGATGCAGAAGCACCATTCGCTGAAGCGGAATTATCCGATCCTGGCCAACTTCCGCTTCTTCTTCGAGATGATCCGCCCGGAGATCCGCCAGTACCTGCTGGAGGCCGACAACGAGGCGGTGCCGTTCTCGCGGGCGCAGCGCTCGCTGGTCTACCAGCGCTCCAAGAACGTCGAGGACAAGCGCCCGTTCGGCACCGAGCTGGACGTCTATAGCAACGGCTACGAGTGGATCAACCACTCGATGCGGCCGAACAAGATCGCCAATACCGACTTCCGCATCAGCATCGGCGGCAAGGAATGCAGCCAGCCCTATGCCTCCTCGCTGCTCAACATTTCGGCGATGAGCTTCGGCGCGCTGTCGGCCAACGCCATCCGCGCGCTCAACACCGGCGCCCGGCTCGGCGGCTTCGCCCACGACACCGGCGAGGGCTCGATCAGCCGCTACCACCGCGAGAACGGCGGCGACCTGATCTGGGAGCTGGGCAGCGGCTATTTCGGCTGCCGCACCGAGGACGGCCATTTCGATGCCGACAAGTTCGCGGCCCAGGCCCGCGCGCCGCAGGTGAAGATGGTCGAGCTGAAGCTGTCGCAGGGCGCCAAGCCGGGCCACGGCGGCGTGCTGCCCGGCGCCAAGGTGACGCCGGAGATCGCCGAGGCGCGCGGCGTGCCGCTGGGCCGCGACTGCGTCTCGCCGGCGCGGCACTCGGCCTTCGGCACGCCGCTGGAGATGCTGCAGTTCATCGCCCGCATGCGCGAGCTGTCCGGCGGCAAGCCAGCCGGCTTCAAGTTCGCCCTGGGCCATCCCTGGGAGTTCTTCGGCATCTGCAAGGCGATGCTGGAGAGCGGCCTGCTGCCGGACTTCATCGTCGTCGACGGCGGCGAGGGCGGCACCGGCGCGGCGCCGCTGGAGTTCACCGACCACATCGGCACGCCGCTGCAGGAGGCGCTGCTGCTGGTGCACAACACCCTGGTGGGCCTGAACCTGCGCGAGCACATCCGCCTCGGCGCCAGCGGCAAGGTGATCTCCGCCTTCGACATGGCGCGCACCCTGGCGCTGGGCGCGGACTGGTGCAACGCCGCGCGCGGCTTCATGTTCGCGCTGGGCTGCGTGCAGTCGCAGTCCTGCCACACCGACCGCTGCCCGACCGGCGTCGCCACCCAGGATCCGCGCCGCCAGCGCGCCCTGGTGGTGCCGGACAAGGCGCAGCGCGTGTTCCACTTCCACCAGAATACCTTGCACGCCCTGGGCGAGCTGACCGGCGCCGCCGGCCTGAGCCATCCCAACGAGCTGCGGCCGCGGCACATCGTGCGCCGCATCAGCGGCAACGAGATCCGCCTGATGTCGAACCTTTACAAGTTCCTCAAGCCGGGCGAACTGCTGACCAATCCTTCGGCGCACGCCGTGTACGAGATGTACTGGCCGATGGCGTCCGCGCACAGCTTCGATGCCGCGGTGGGTTAGCATGTGCTGATGGAGAGAACCTACGCCTGGGACGTGCGCGATCCCTTCATCGAACGCGTCACCGTGCGGCCCGAGCACATCGACCGCTTCGGCCACACCAACAACGTCGTCTACCTGTCCTGGCTGGAGCAGGTGGCCTGGTCGCACTCGCAGACCCTGGGCCTGGGCTTCGAGGATTACGAGCGCTGCGGCTGCGGCTGCGTGGCGCGGCGCCACGAGCTGGACTACCTGGTGCCGACCTTCGCCGGCGACGAGCTGCTGCTCGCCACCTTCATCCAGGAGAACGACGGCCGCCTCACCATGTGGCGCGGCTACCAGATCATCCGCGCCGGCGACGGCAAGACGGTGCTGCGCGGCCGCACCCAGTGGGTCTGCGTCGACATGAAAACCGGCAAGCCGCGGCGCCAGCCGCCGGAATTCGTCGAGGCCTACAAGCCCGCGGTGCCGAGCGGATGAACCGGGTCGAGATCGAATACTGCACCCAGTGCCGCTGGCTGCTGCGCGCCGGCTGGGTGGCGCAGGAGCTGCTCACCACCTTCAGCGACGAACTGCAGGAAGTCGCGCTGCGGCCGGGGCGGGGCGGGGTGTTCTTGGTCCGCCTCAACGGCGAGGTGCTGGCCGACCGCGCCGCGGATGGCGGCTTCCCCGACCTGCCGGCGCTGAAGCAGAAGGTCCGCGACCGCGTCGCGCCGCAGCGCGACCTCGGCCACAGCGAGCGCAAGCCGCCCGCCTGAGCCTTCGCAGAGCCCTTGCGGAAGGCGTAGCATGGCCCAGCCTTGCCCGCTCGGAACCGCAATGCACGCCTGCCGTCCGACTTCGACGCTGCTTCTGAACTTGTGCGCCGTGCTGCTCGCCGCCTGCGGCGGGGGCGGCGGCTCCTCCGCCGCGCCGGTGCCGGTGCCGCCGGACGCTTTCGTCGATCCGGTCGCCTATTCGGGGCAGCCCGGAGCCGCGTTGTCCGGCGTGCAGGAAACCTCGGTCACGACCCGGCATAGCCTGGTCCTCGGCGGCAAGACCATCGACTACACCGCCACCGCCGGCCACCTCATTGCAGCGGACCCGGTGACCCACCAGCCCGAGGCCAGCTTCTTCTACGTGGCCTACACCGAGGACGGCGCCGATCCCGTCCGGCGCCCGGTGACGTTCTTCTATAACGGCGGCCCCGGCTCCGCCACCATCTGGCTGCACCTGGGCTCGTTCGGACCCAAGCGCCTGGTCTCCGGCGCGCCGAGCGCCACGCCGGCGGTGCCGTTTCCCCTGGTCGACAATGCCGACAGCCTGCTCGACCTGAGCGACCTGGTGTTCGTCGACGCCGTCGGCGCCGGCTTGTCGGAGGCGATCGCGCCCAACCACAACAGCAGCTTCTGGGGCGTGGACGCCGACGCCGCGGTGTTCCGCGACTTCGTCATGCGCTACCTCGCGGCGAACCAGCGCGGCGCCTCGCCCAGGTTCCTGTTCGGCGAATCCTACGGCACCACCCGCAGCGCCGTGCTGGCCGACGACCTGGAAAGCGCCGGCGTGAGCCTGAAGGGGGTGGTGCTGCAATCCTCCATCCTGGACTACAACAGCAACTGCGCCGTGCTCGATCCGAACACGGTGAACTGCGCCGGCTATCTGCCCAGCTACGCCCTGGTCGGCGCCTATTACCAGCTGGACAACCCGGAGCCGTCCGATCTGACCGCCTACGCCCAGCAGATGCGCGATTACGCCTCGAGCACCTACGCGCCGGCGGCGCAGGCGTACATCCAGTCCGGCACGCCGCTGTCCTCCGGGATGGCGAGCCAGCTGTCCGGCTACACCGGCGCTTCGCCGGCGCTGTGGAGCGCGCATCCGGACCTGGACCCGGGGACCTTCGAGTCGGGGCTGATCGCCGACACCCGGCTGGGCGGCTACGATGCCCGCGTCCATGTGGCGAGCAACAGCGCCACCGCGCAGCAGGGCGACCCCTCTTCGGTGGTGATCTCCCAGCCCTTCGCCGAGGCGCTGCGCAACTACCTGCCGCAGTTCCTGCACTACAGCAGCGCCTCGGCCTACATCCTCGGCAGCGAGCCGGCGATCGACAACTGGGATTTCAGGCATGACGGCAAGGCGCTGCCCGATGTGGTCCCCGATCTCGCCGCGGCCCTGGCGCAGAACCCGGATCTGATGATCCTCTCGGTCAACGGCTACCACGACCTGGTGACGCCGTTCTACCAGACCCAGCTCGACCTGGCGCGGCTGGGCACGCAGCCGGGCCTGCGCTTCGGCTTCTATCTCGGCGGCCACATGACCTATCTCGACGACGGCTCGCGCCCGCTGGAAAAGGCGGACCTGGCCGCGTTCTACGCCGCGGCTCTGGCGCAATAAGGAGGCGGGGATGCGCAGGAACGGCTTGGCTCGGATCTTCGCCCTCATCGCGGCGTTCGCCGTGGGGCCGGCGGTGGCCGATGCGGCAGACACGGCCCCGTCCGGCCGCTCGGGCATGAGCGAACTGGGCGATCCCTACGTGCCCCCCGCTGCCCGTCATCCTTCGGGCGAGGCGCCGACGTCCGGCGAGGCGCTGCGCCGCCAGGTGGACGCCAAGCTCCAGCGCCGTTTCGAGGCGGCCGACACCCAGCACACCGGCCAGGTGACGCGCGAGCAGGCGCAACTGGCGGGCTGGGGTTACCTCGTGCGGCACTTCGACCGCATTGATACCGCCCACAGCGGCAGCGTCAGCCTGGAACAGGTGCGGCAGTACCAGAGCGCCGCGGCGGCGCGCAGGCGCGGCCGCTGAGCCTCAATCGGTCAGCCACACCAGGCGCGGCGCCTCGCCCAACGCCGCGGCGAGGATCGCGTTCTGCCCGAAGCGACGGCCCAGTTCCTCGGCCAACCCGGGCGGCGGATCGCACAGCAGGACGCCGGGCTCGTCCGGCCATCGTCCCGCCGGATCGCGGTTGACGGCGCCGACGCAGCGCAGCTCGCGATTGGCGACGATCGCGGCAAGCTCGATCAGCCGTTCGGCGTTCGCCGCGTCCGGCAGGCGCCGCGAATCGGGATTGCACGGCGTGACGATCGCCCAGCGGCCCTGCACGCCCGCTTCCTGGCACAGGCGCCGGTCGTTCTCCGCGTCGTGCACGCCGACCTTCAGCACCAGCCCGCCCGAGGGCAGTCCCACCCGGTACTCCGCCTGCCGGTAGGCCGCTTCCCAGGCGTCGCGGGCGGCATTCGCGCTCATCGACCCAGGGCGCGGCGCAGCAGGTCGTCGAACAGCAGCTCCAGCGCCGGCAGCTGGTCGTTGAGCGTATGGCCGCTGTTCAGCACGTGCAGGGCGGCGTTGTGGGTGCGGGCGAAGCGGATGGAGCGCTCCACCGGCACCAGTTCGTCGTGCCAGCCGTGCACCACGCTGCACAGCCCGGGAACGCCTTCGGGCTCCGCGTCGAGGCCGGGGAAGTAGAGCGCCGGGGCGATCAGCAGCAGGGCGCGGGGCTTGAGGGCGGCGCAGGCCATGGCCGAGACGTAGCCGCCCATGCTGGAGCCGACCAGCACCAGGGTGCCGGCCCGGGGCGCCAGCTCGAGCAGCTGGGCCACCCGGGCCCGGGCGTCGTGGGTGTGGCTATAATCCGGGCTCAGCACCGCGCAGCCGTGGCGTTTCGCCGTTTCAGCCAGGTGCGTGATCTTGGTCCCCCAGGGGCCGCTTTCTTTGCCGTGGGCAAAGCAAACCAGGGCATCGGGTATGGTCATGGAGCGGGGCGAGTGAAGAAGGCGCAGAAGCCGAAAAGCATCTTAGCCAAAGCCCGCGAGCGCCGCCGCCGCGCGCAGGAGCCGCTGGAGGTGCGCATGACCGTGCGCTTCAACTTCGGCGAGACGCCGGAGGACGCGGTGACGGTGATGAACGACCGCCGCATCCCCATGGTCGGCAGCGTGTTCGAGAGCCGCGACCGGATCCTGCGCGGCTTCACCACCTTGCTGGTGCGCGCCAGCATGACCCAGCCCAAGGTGGCGAAGGAGCTGTTCCCGCTCCTCAGGCTGCTGCCGGGCATCCACCGTAGAAGCTGAAGACGACGTGAAATACCTGCTTGTTCTGGATGCCGCGCTGGCGGCCCTCGGCGCAGCCATGACCGTGGCGGTGAGCTATGTCTGCCTGGTTTTCGCGCTGTACCGCGGCAGCGAGCCGGCGATGCAGCGCGGCTTCCCCGGGTTGCTGGTGGTGTCGGGCTGCTTCCTGGCCCTGGCGCTGATCGCCGGCGCCGCCACCTATGGCCTGTGGAAGCGGCGCCGCTGGAACTGGCCGGCGCAGATTGCGCTGGCGCTGGCGGCGCCTTGCCTGTTCCTGATCGTCTATTCCCGGCTGCAGGGGTAAAGCAGACGGACCCCGTCCGCCGTCCGCCCGGGCGGACCGGACTTTCGCCTTGAGCCGCTGTCCGACAAGAACAATGAGCATGGAATCCCGACCGCCGCGGCATTACGACCTGCTGAGCCTCGTGCCGATCGCCGGAGGCCTGTGGTGGCTGCTGGCCGCGCACGGTGCCGGCTGGCTGGTCTGGGGGCTGCTGCCGGGCCTGTTGTTGCTGCCCAGCGGCGTGTCGGTGCTGCTGTGGCATGAGCCGGGCAAGCAGACCCAGTACATGGCCCTGGGCGCCCTGCTGGGCGCGTTGTTCTGGCTGCCGGCCGCATGGACCGGCAGCTTCGGCGCCGCGGTCGTCGCCCTGGCGCTGTCGGTGGCCTCGTACTTCGTCGCCGGCCGCAGCGCGCTGTACTACGCCGAGCGCGCCGAGGGCGCGCCACCGCCGCCGATGGAAGGATGGGTGTTCGCCAAGGCCGCGCTCGACGAGGCGCTGACCGGTTACTTCGTGGCCATGGCCAAGTCGCCGGCCGGCGACCTGGCCGAGCGCATGTGCGACGAGGCGGCGAAGCTGGAGGAGGTGCTGCGCGCGCGCGGCTGGCTCGACAACCCGGCGGCATTCCACCAGGCGCCGGCGGCGCCGGAGACGGTGCGGCAGAAGGCGGCGCGCGCGGTCGGAGTGGAGTACCAGCGGCTGCGCTTCCCCAGCGGCTTCATCCCCGACCCGGCCTTGCCCGGCGCCGATCGCTGGGCCAGCCACGAGCGCAACCGCGAGTGCGCCGCCTGGATGCTGCGCCACGACCAGCCGGGGCGGAACTGGCTGCTGTGCATCCACGGCTACCGCATGGGCTGGCCGCTGGCCGACTTCCGCCTGTTCGAGCCGAAGATGCTGCACCAGCAGCTCGGCCTCAACCTGCTGATGCCGATCCTGCCGCTGCACGGCCCGCGCCGCCTCGGCTGGCAGAGCGGCGACTATTTCCTCGACGGCGACCTGCTCGACCTGCTGCACGCCGAGACCCAGGCACTGTGGGACCTGCGCCGCCACATCGCCTGGATCCGCAGCCAGGACCCGTCGGCGCGGATCGGCGTGCTCGGTTACAGCCTCGGCGGTTACAACGCCAGCCTGCTGGCGGCGCACGAGCCGGGACTGGACTTCGTCATCGCCGGCATCGCCGTCGCCGACTTCGTCCCGCTGCTCTGGGGCCACCTGCCGCTGCCGCACAAGCGTTACTTCGCCGCGCATGGCCTCGACGACCAGCGCCTGCGCACCCTGCTGCACGTGGTCTCGCCGCTGGCGCGGGCGCCGCAGCTGCCGGGGGAGCGTCTGCACCTGTTCGCCGGCACCGCCGACCGGGTGGTGCCGCCGGACCAGCCCCTGCGCCTGTCGCGCCACTGGAACCGGCCGGTGGAGTGGTATCAGGGCGGTCACCTGACCTTCCGCGGCGAGCCCGGGGTGGAGCGTTGCATCGAGGGAGCCATGGCAGGGGCCGGCTGGGCGCGGCCCTGATCTCGTCAAAAGCAATCTTGAAGCCGCTCGCAGGGAAAGCTGCTTTGCGCTTTCCCTGCCCCTTGCGGCACGGGCTGGGCAGGGGGCCGTTTAGGGTTAAACTGGCGTTCAAAACGACAGAGCAAAGCAATGAAAAGAGTCTGCATCAGCGGCAGTGGCCTGTTCACGCCGTCTGAATCCATCTCCAACGACGAGCTGGTGGCCTCCTTCAACCAGTACGTCGAGGATTTCAACGCCGCCAACGCCACCGCCATCGCCGCCGGCGCGGTCCAGCCGCTGGCCCCGTCGAGCAGCGAATTCATCGTCAAGGCTTCCGGCATCAAGGCGCGCTACAGCGTCAACAAGGCCGGTGTGCTCGATCCCCGGGTGATGCGCCCGCAGATCCGTACGCGCGGCGACGACGAGCCGTCGCTGCTGGCGGAGATGGGCATCGCCGCGGCCAGGCAGGCTCTGGAGCGCGCCGGCCGCAAGGCCGCGGACGTCGACGCGGTGCTGGTGGCCTGCTCCAACCTGCAGCGCCCGTATCCGGCGATCGCGGTGGAGGTGCAGCAGTATCTCGGCGCCGGTGGCTATGCCTACGACATGAACGTGGCCTGCGCCTCGGCGGCGTTCGGCGTGCAGGCGGCGGTGGACGCGGTGCGCCAGGGCTCGGCCCGCGCCGCCCTGGTGGTGAGCCCGGAGATCTGCACCGGCCACCTCAACTTCCGCAACCGCGACTGCCACTTCATCTTCGGCGATGCCGCTACGGCGCTGCTGGTCGAGCCGCTGGAGGAGTCCGCCAGCAGCGACCGCTTCGAGGTGCTGGGCACGCGCCTGCAGACCCAGTTCTCCAACAATATCCGCAACAACTTCGGCTTCCTCAACGCCTCCGAGCAGCCGCCGCGCCCCTGGGACGACGTGCTGTTCCACCAGGAAGGGCGCAAGGTGTTCAAGGAAGTGGTGCCGATGGTGTCGGAGCTGCTCACCGCCCACCTCGGCGACCTGGGCGTGGACCCGCACAGCGTGCGCCGCTTCTGGCTGCACCAGGCCAACCTGAGCATGAACCAGCTGATCGCCAAGCGGGTGCTGGGCCACGAACCGTCCGCCGAGGATGCGCCGGTGATCCTGGACGAATACGCCAACACCAGTTCGGCCGGCTCGGTCATCGCCTTCCACAAATACCACGCGGACCTGAAGGCCGGGGAGGTGGGCGTGCTCTGCGCCTTCGGAGCGGGCTATTCGGCCGGCAGCGTGGTGATGCGCCGCCTGTAACCTGCAATTTGACGGTTTTGTGACAGCGGCGCCGGGCTTGAGGCGCCGCTTTGTCAAATCTTTGTAACGTCTTGCTTATAGCCTGATTTGTGGCGTTTAATCGGCTATGGGCATGCAAAACAAGCGAATACTGGTGGTAGAGGACGAGGCTCCGATCCGCGACATGCTGCGCTTCGCGCTGGAGCGCGCGGAGTTCCGCATCAGCCTCGCCGGCGACGTGCCCGAAGCGCGGTTGCGCATCGCGGAGTCGCGGCCCGACCTGATCCTGCTCGACTGGATGATGCCCGGCGTGTCCGGCATCGAGTTCACCCGCGAGCTGAAGTCCGGGGCGATGACCAAGGACATTCCGATCATCATGGTCACGGCGCGGGCCGAGGAAGAGGACACCGTGCGCGGCCTCAATGTCGGCTGCGACGACTACGTCTCCAAGCCCTTCTCCTTCCCCGAGCTGACCGCCCGCATCCAGGCGGTGCTGCGCCGCACCCTGCCGGGCGGCGAGGAGGAGCAGCTGGCGGTGGCCGGGCTGCAGGTCGATGCGGCCAGCCAGCGCGTCACCGCCAAGGGCGAGCCGGTGCGGCTGGGGCCGACCGAATACCGGCTGCTGCATTTCTTCGTCAGTCATCCGGAGCGGGTCTACACCCGCGAACAGGTGCTGGACCGCGTCTGGGGCCAGAATGTCTACGTCGAGGAGCGCACCGTCGACGTGCACATCCGCCGCCTGCGCAAGGCCCTGGCGCCTCATGGCTATGACGCCATGATCCAGACGGTGCGCGGCACCGGCTACCGGTTCTCGGAAAAGGTGTAGTGCCGCCGCCTTCACCAGTCTTCGTCCGGGAGCTGATCAAGGCGGTTCTGTGGGCGCTGCTGGCCGGACTGGTCGGCAGCCGTTTCAACCTGGGCTGGGCCGGTGCGGCCCTGGGGCTGGGCCTGCGCCTGCTGCTGCACGTGCGTCACGTCGCGGCGCTGCGCGAATGGCTCGACCGCCCCAAGCAGGTGGCGCTGCCCATCGTCGGCGGCACCTGGGGCGAGGTCTACGACGGCCTGCTCAACCTGCAGAAGCGCAACCGCAAGCGCAAGAAGAAGCTGGCCGCGATCCTGGCCGAATTCCAGGCGTCGACCGAGGCCCTGCCGGACGGCGCCGTGGTGCTGGGCCCCAACGGCGAGATCGTCTGGTTCAACGCCGCCGCCCAGGCGCTGCTGGGGCTGCGCCTGCCGCAGGACCTCGGCCTGCGCGTGCCCAATCTGGTGCGCGCCCCGTCCTTCACCGAATACTTCGGCAGGGGCGACTATTCCGCCGACGTCGAGGCGCCCTCGGCGTTGAACCCGGGGGTGATCCTGTCGTTCCGCATCATCCCGTATGGCAACGGCCAGCGGCTGATGATCGTGCGCGACATCTCCGAGCTGAAGCGGCTGGAGATGGCGCGCCGCGACTTCGTCGCCAACGCCTCGCACGAGCTGCGCACGCCGCTGACGGTGCTGCGCGGCTACCTCGACGTGATGGAGCCGGAATCGCGCGGCGGCGGCGCGCTGGCCTCGTGGCATACGCCGCTGGCGGAAATGCGCAGCCAGGCGGCGCGGATGGAATCGCTGATCGCCGACATGCTCAAGCTGGCGCGGCTGGAATCGGATGTGGTGCTGAGCCGGCAGGACCTCCTCGACGTTCCGCGCATGCTGGGGCAGTCGCTGGAGGAGGCGAGGGCGATGTCGAAGAACACCCACCGCTTCGAGTTCGACGTGCAGTCCGACCTGCGCCTGTTCGGCCGCGACACCGAGGTGCAGAGCATCTTCACCAACCTGATCGGCAACGCCATCCAGTACACCCCGGCCGGGGGCATCATCCGCGTGCGCTGGTGGGGCGACGACAAGGGCGCCCATTTCTCGGTGGCCGATACCGGCATCGGCATCGCCGAGAAGGACATCCCGCGCGTCACCGAACGCTTCTACCGGGTCGACGTCGGGCGCTCGCGGGCCAGCGGCGGCACCGGCCTGGGCCTGTCCATCGTCAAGCACGCGCTGGAGCACCACGAGGGCCGGCTGACGGTGGAAAGCGAGCTCGGGGTCGGCAGCACCTTCATCTGCCATTTTCCCGCCCACCGGGCGCACCGGGGCGCGGTGAGGAGCGAACTGCGGGTCCAGGCGCACTGAAGGCCGCAGAAACCCGCTTGTATGGAATTTGTAAGGTTTGAGTCGCGCAAGTGATTGATTTCCTGCGGCGGTGCAATGGATCACTGCGTCGAATGGGAACGAAACGCCTGTCACAAAAACTTCACCTGCGCTTCCTACACTTATCACGCGTTGCGCAGAACATCCAAAGAAGCATCCGGAACTAAGTAAGACCTTAGTTGTAGGGCGGCTCTGGACTGACGTTTTTAAGCATAACGCAGGGTAACATCCAGACGCTTCCAGTCGACCTTGATAAGGCTGGCGGCGTCGGCGTCTGTCCGTTGCATTTCCGGGCTCCAGCCCGGAGGACGCTGGAAGTTTTACGCGGTTCTGGATAGCGGCAATAAAGTCGGCCGGGGGACTCCCTGCGGTCGTGCAAGTCATTCAACCACTGGGATGGGAGATGCAAGTGAACAAACTGCTTCGTTACGGCGCCTTGGCCGTGTTCGTTGGTGCGGGCGTGGGTGCTGCGCACGCGGATGATGCCACCACCACGGGCGGCATCAAGATCAAGTCGAGTGACGGCAATTTTGATGCCAGCCTCGGCGGCCGCATTCATTTCGACGGCCTGGTGAACATGCCGGACAACAACGATCAGAAGATCGGCACCGGCGCCGCCGGCGATACCGGCAGCGATTTCGAGTTCCGCCGTGTGTTCGTTTCGCTGGCCGGCCACCTGTACGGCTACGAATACCACGTCGACTACGACATCTCCAATTCCGGCTTCCAGGACGTCTGGATCGCCCACAGCCTGCTGCCGGGCGGCACCATCTACATCGGCCAGCACAAGCCGTGGCGCAGCATGGACGAGATTGCGTCCAACAACAGCACGCCGTTCATGGAGCGCAACATCGTTTCCGCCAACGGCATCTACGGCGGCAACGATTACACGGAAGGTGCCTACTACAGCTGGAATCACGCCGCCTTCGGCAGCAGCGACAACTTCTGGGCCGGCGCTTCGGGCTACTCCCTGCACAAGCAGGCCGCCGCCGCGCAGGCGCGCACCCAGGGCATCGGCTACAACGCGCGCGTGGCCTACGCCCCGTGGGTCGAGCAGACCAGCTGGCTGCACGCCGGCGTGAACTTCAGCAGCGACAATGCCGACACCGGCTCGTTCGGCTTCAAGCCGAGCTACACCTATGGCGGCCGCTCCGGCGTCACCGGCTTCGCCCTGGCCAGCTATGCCGCCGCTGCCGGCGGCAACAACCCGCACCAGGACGCGCTCGGCGCCGAACTGGCCGGCGCGTTCGGCCCGGCTTACGGCCAGGCTGAGTTCACCCGCCTGAGCGAGCATCAGGAAGGCAAGGCGGACAACAACATCAACGCCTACAGCGTCACCGGCGCCTGGGCCATCACCGGGGAGACCCGCGGCTACGACAAGAAGAACGCCACCTACGTCGCGCTGCGTCCGGCGCACTCGTATGGCGCTTTCGAGCTGGCCGCCCGCTACGACTACGCGCGCAATGACGGCCACGGCGGCGCCTTCGTCGGCATGTCCGAGGCCGGCATCACCAGCGGCAAGAATGCCGCGGGTGGCGTGGTGGATCAGGACTCCGTGTCGCTCATCACCGTGGGCCTGAACTACTATCCGAACCCGGCGGTGCGCTTCATGTTCAACTTCACCCACGGCGAAGCCAAGTTTGGCGACGCCGGCAAGGACAGCCCCAACAGCGTCGGCGTGCGCGCCCAGCTGGTGTTCTAAAGGCGGCCTGGCTGCAGGAGGTCTGCATCACACCGGCGCGGCGCAAGCCGCGCCGGTTTTTTATGGTCCCGATCGAAGCGGCGGAACCGCGCCGTCAACGCCGCCTGCGCCGCCGCAGCAAGTTTGGCGCGTCGGTAGCGCAAGATGTCACTGCGCTGTAATCTTAGCTTGATAGCGTGGTCCCCTGAGTCGGGGTAAAGCCTGCAAGTCATTGGAATTGATGGTTTAATCGCCATGCAGGATTTAGCGGGCCAGAGTTTCTGGCCGAGCCCGCAAGGCACCTGAAGACCACCAGGCAACAAGTCACACGAAAAACCGCTGGCGAACGATCCCGTCATGACCACCCTGTCCTACAAGTCGCACATCTCCAGCCAGTACAACGAGGAGCTCGAGGACGTGCGCCAGCGCGTTCTGGCCATGGGCGGCCTGGTCGAACAGCAGATCGTCGACGCCACCCGCGCCCTGATGGAGAACGACGGTGTGCTGGGCGAGGAAGTCTCCCGCAACGATTTCAAGGTCAACCAGCTCGAAGTCCTCATCGACGAGGAGTGCAGCGGCATTCTGGCGCGGCGCCAGCCCACCGCCGGCGACCTGCGCCTGGTCTACGCCATCATCAAGACCATCACCGACCTCGAGCGCATCGGCGACGAGGCCGAGAAGATCGCCCGCATGGCGGTAGACCTGGCCTCGCAGGAGACCGGCACCGCGCCGCTGGTCGAGGTGGGCCATCTGTCGCGCCACGTCGGCCAGATGGTGCGCGACGCGCTCGACGCCTTCGCCCGCATGGATGCCGACGCCGCGCTGGCCGTGGCGCGCGAGGACATGTCGGTCGACCGCGAATACGAAGCCCTGATGCGCCAGTGCATCACCTTCATGATGGAAGACCCGCGCACCATCCGCCGGGTGATGGACATCATCTGGTCGGTGCGTTCGCTGGAGCGCATCGGCGACCATGCCCGCAACATCGCCGAATACGTGATCTACTTCGTCAAGGGCAAGGACGTGCGCCACATCGGCCTGGAAGCGATGGAGCGCGAGGTCAAGGGCAGCAGCGAATGAGGTGTTCCGGGCGCCCCGCAACGGGGTGCCCGCGCCGGCCGGCTCCACATGCCAGCCGGCAGGCACGGCGCCCGCTGCGGCGCCGTGATCGTTTTCGAGGGGAAGAAAAAAACTGACCCCGAGACGTGCCTAAATGCCCACTGGGATGGGAGACGGCCCCGGCCTTGAACGGGTTTTCGTCTCGGGGTCAGCGGGGAGGAGCTTAGCCCCTCCACCGGCATTAAAGACCGTCGGCCGCCCCACGAAATTCCCACGGATCGCCGCCGGCATGCACCGGTACGGTCCGGGACGCCCGGTCGCCGCCCGATTCCCCCGGAATCCCTCTCCCCGGTTGTGGGAAATTCGTGAGAAATCATCCGGTTTGCAGCCGGTCACAGGCCGCAGAATCGGCGCGGCTCTGTTGCCGTGCCCGAACGGCGGCCCAATACGATCGGAGACGAATCATGAAGCAAGGCAGGAAAAATCTTTTGACCGGCATGGTGGCAGCCATGGCCGCGGTGGCGGGCGCTTGCAGCGCCGACGCCGACACGCGCTTCTCGCAGCGCATGGTGGTCTCCGGCGGCGGCGGTGACCCGGTATGCCAGCAGGGCTCGGAATGGAGTCCGGAGGACTTCGTCTGCCGTCCCTCCGAGGCGGCGCCTACTGCGGCGCAGCGCTCCATCACCATCACTGCCTCCGGCCACGCCGAAGGCAGCGTGGTGGTCACCGAGGACGGATTCGGCACCGGCCGACCGGTGCTGGCGGTGAAGAACGGCAAATGTCCGCCCGGGGTCAGCCTCGACGACGGCTCGCGCGAAGAGGTGGGGGTGAAGGCGGAATTCGTCATCACCCCGCTGCATGGGGGCGAGCCCCGCACCGTCAGCGCAATCCTGGTGCAACCGCAGCCGGGCCGCTTCCTGCGCCACGGCCGCGGCCGCGACATCTACGCCTTGCCGGCGCTGGAGCAGCCGCTGGCGACGCGCGAGCCGGTCGATCTGGGCGCGGTCAATGCCGGCGACAAGGTCAAGTTGCGCCTGCTGGCCATCGGCAGCATGACCAGCTGCCAGGACGGGGGACTGAAGACCCAGCCGGTGCAGGCCGGCCTATGGGGCCCGACCTCGACCCAGGCGGTGGGCTACCTGACCGCGCCGCGGTCAACCCAGGTGTGGGACGACACCAAGGTGGCGCCGTTCAAGGCAGTGGCGACGATTTCATACTGAGCGCGCCGCAGCGTCAAAGAAAACGGGGCCGCGGATGCGGCCCCGTTTGTTTTGCCCCTGCCCGTTACTGGAACGGGTAATAGCGGAACGAGACCATGGCGATGGTGTCGTTGGTATGGCCGACATTGCCGGCGGTGTCGGCGAAGGTGGCGTTGGTCAGATAGCCGCCCTCCGCGCCGGCCATCAGGTAGCCCAGCGAGCCCTTGTAGAACTTCCACCAGAAGCCCCCGGTGATTTCACGCACCGTGGCGACGGCGCCGGAGCACTTGCCCGCGGGGCTGGCGGCGTAGTTCACGTTGCAGGCCGAGTTGTCGCTGACGCCGTAGCCCCAGGCCGACTGCTCATGCTCCAGGCCGCCGTAGAGGTAGACGTCGACGCTGGAGCTGGGATGGCCGACCAGGCCCGCCAACAACTGCTCTTCCTGCAACGCCGCGGGAGCGCCGTTGCCGGTGTTGTAGGTGGAATCCGCCAGCGAGCCAGAGCCATAGCGCCCGTTGCCGTGGCCGAGGATGCCGGAAACCTGGAAGTCCAGCATTTTCGGCAGCAGCGGCAGGATCGCGCCGCCGCCGATGCTCTCCGCGATGGTGGTGTTGTTGTTCTCGGTGGCCACCGCCGACGGGGTGGACGGCGCGCGATCGTGGAAGAAGCGCGTCAGGCTGTACAGCTCGTAATGGCCGTAACCCGGGTCTGCCGCCACCTTGAACACCACGTCCGGTGCCACGTCGGTGGAATAGGTGGCGGTGCTGTTGTAGAGGCTGCCGCCGGGGTTGCCGCTGTCGGTGTTGGCGGGGGCGGTGCCCTTGATGATGTTGGTCGGGTTCTCCAGCGACAGGCCCAGCGCGAGTTTGCCGCCGAAGTCCTTGACGATGCGGATCTCGGCGTTGCGGGTCCAGTTGAAGCCCGGCACGTATTGCCCGTCGATGGTCAGCGGCACGTTTTCCTGGCGCGGCGTCAGCCCGTTCTTGTACATGGTCGCCAGGCTCCAGCTCTGGCCGCCCAGGACGTAGAAGCCGTAGGGACGGTTGGTCCACCTGGCGTAAGCCTGGCGCACGCGCAGCGTGTAGCTGTTGCTCTCGTTGGAGTTGGAGGTGACGCCGGCGCTGAGGAAGTCGGTCTCGAAGTAGGCTTCGGCCGCGTTGTCGCCGTCGGACGGGCCCTGCACCAGCAGCGCCAGGCGGCTCTGGCGGCCGGACTCGCGGAACTCCGAGGTGTAGTAGTTCGGCGCGTTGGCGAATGGCACGCCGTTGAAGCTGGACGCCACGTCGGCGGTTTCGTTGCGGCTGCGGAAGATGCCGGCCAGTTCGGTGAAGCCGCCGATGGTGAACCTCAGCGGTCCGGCCTGGTACGCCGCCTCGCGCTTGGGCGCCGCCGCTGTTCCGCCACCGCCGGAGCCGGCGGATGCGCCGCCGGCCTGCGCCAGCATCAGGTTCTCATGCGTAAGATTGTTCACGCCCAGATCGTCGGGCAGCACGTCGGCGTATGCCACGCCGCTGATCCCTGCGCCGACGAATGCGGCGAAAATACTGCCGCGAAGCTGCTTGCTCATGTCACTCTCCTGTCTCGAAATGTGCTTGGTTGATCGCACCCGCTTCAGCCCTCACTTGTTTTTTTCGCCACGTAGCGGATGCCCGTTTCGAGCCGCGGCGTCACATCCACAACCACCATCTCGCCGGCCTTGAGGCCGGTCTTGATTTCCACATGGTTCGGTCCGGCGAGGCCCACCGTGACCTGGCGCGCCTGCACCTGGCCATCGGGTTCCAGCACGTAAACCTTGCCAGCGTCGCTGCCGGCGGCGTGCTCGCGCAGTGCCGACAGCGGCACCGCCAGCACCTGGTTGCGCTCCTTCAGCGGCAGGTCGACGGTGGCGTACATGCCCGGCGCGACACGGCGTTGCCGGTTGTCGAAGTCGATCTCGACGTGCATGGTTCGCGTCGCCTCGGCCAACTGGTGGCTGAGCCGCGACACTGGCAGGTCGAAGGCGGCGTCCAGCGACGCCACCGCCACATGCGCGCGGCGGCCCACCGCCACGTCGGGCACGCTGGACTCGGGCAGTTGCATCACCAGGCGCAGGCGGTCGATGTCGGACAGGTGGAACAGGGCATTGCCGGCGCCGCTGCCGGCCGCGCCGACCAGGGCGCCCTCGTCGACCAGGCGCGAGGTGATGACGCCGTCGAAGGGCGCGCAGATGCGGGCGTAGGCCTGGGTGTCGCGGACCCGGGTCTGCTCGGCCAGGGCTTGCTTGATCGCCGACTCCGCCGCGGTCTGCGCCGCCAGCGAGGCCGCGGCCTTGGCCTTGGCCTGGTCGATGTCCTGCTGCGCGATCAGCTCGGGACGCTCGCGCATCACGCCGAGCAGGCGCTGGTAGATGGCCTCGTCGTCCTCGTGCTGGGCGCGGGCGCGCTGCGCCTGCTGCTCGGCCACGTCGACCGCGGCGGCGGCGCTGCGCAGGTCGTCGTCGATCTCCGGGATCTCCAGGGCGGCGAGCAGTTCGCCCTTCTTCACCGCATCGCCGACGTCGACGTTGAGCTGGCGGACGTAGCCGCGCACCTTGGCGTCGACGTCCACCTCCTGGTAGGGCCTGAATTCGCCCGGCACCTCGATCACCTGGCGGATGTCACGCAGCCGCGCCGTCGCCACCGGCAGGATCTCTTCCGGCGCCGCGGCGGCGGACGGCGGCGTCTTCAGCATGAAGGCTGCCAGCGGCACGGCAAACACCGCCATGACGGCGGCCACGGCGAGGGCGGGGCGGGAGCTGATGTGTTTCATGAGGCGGGCGATTCCGTGGTTCATTGGGTCCATACCTCGCCGCCGGCTTCGTAGGCGAGACGGGCGATGGCGACCTGGTATTGGTAGAGCGCCCGGATGTGGGCGATCTCGGCGTCCATTTCGTTGAGCTGGGCGCGGTTGAGCTCGACGATCGAACTGAGGCCAAGGTAGTAGCGCGAGGCGGCCAGCTCCAGCGCATGCTCCGCATTGCTGCGCAGCCGCCGCGTCACGGCGATGCCCTGGTAGCTGGAACTGGCATCGAGCCAGGCCACGCGCACATCGCGCGTCACCGCCAGTTCGGCGTCGGCCAGGGCGTCGGCGGCCTGCTGCGCCCTCAGCCGCGCCGTGCGCGCCTCGGCGCGCAGGCGGCCGCCGTCGAAGATCGGGATGCTGAGGTTGACCGCGCCGGCGGCGTAGTTCTCCGGCAGGCGGTCGTCCCCGTAGGGCACCGTGCCGGCGCTGCCGATCAGGCTCAGGGTCGGATTGCCGAGGCGGTCCTGGGCCTTGGCGTACGAGCGCGCTGCGTCGAGCTGTTCGCGCAGGCTCTTCAGCTCCGGCCGCCGCGCGCGCGCCTGGGTCAGCAGCGGGTCGAGCAGCGGCGGCGGCGCCCGGATTACGGTGCCGTCGTCGGCCAGCACCAGCGGCTGGCCGGCCGGCACGCCGATGTCGCTGCACAGGCGCGCCAGCGCCGCGTCGACCTCGCTCTGCTGCTGCAGGATCAGCAGGCGCGCCTGGTCTACGCTCACGCTGGCGAAGCCCACATCCAGCTCGGATTTGAGCTTGTTCTTCTGCAGCAGGCTGATCTGGTCCTGGAGCAGCGAGCGCTCGCGCAGCATCTTTTCGGTGGCGGTCACCGCCGACTGCGCCTCGCGCGCGGCGAAATAGTCGGCCGTGACCTGAAGCAGCAGGCGCTGGCGGCGGTCCTCGTAGCGGTCCTGCTCCGATTCCAGGGCCGAGCGCGCGCCGCCGATCAGGCTGCTGGTGCGGCCGAAGTCGGTCAGCTTCTGGCTGAGCGTGATGCCGGCGGCGGCGCGGTCATAGACGCTGGGCGCGTTGATGGCGCCGGCGGCCAGGCGCGGGTCGAGGCCGGTCGAGGGCGCGCCGTCGCGCCGGCCGTAGCCCTTGGCGCCGGCGGCGGTGATATTGGCGTCGAGGCTCGGCAGCCAGGCCGATCTGGCGATGTCGAGGTTCTCGCGGGCGATGCCGACCTCGAGTGCACCGGACAGCAGCTCCGGGTTGTGCGCCAGTGCCTGCTCGCGGGCGTCATCCAGGGTCAGCACCGTTTCCGGCGCCGGCGCTGCCGCATCTTCGGCCAGGGCCGCTGCCGGCAGCAGGGCCAGCAGCAGCAGGGCGGCCACGGCGCGGCTCACGGCGCGGCCTGCCTGCGGTAGGCCAGATAGTAGGCGGCCGGCACCACGAACACGGTGGTGGCGACCGACAGGCTCAGGCCGCCGATGATGGCGCGCGCCAGCGGCGCGTAGGCCTCGCTGCCCTCGCCAAGCTTCAGCGCCATCGGGACCAGGCCGATGATGGTGGCGAGCGAGGTCATGAGGATCGGCCGCATGCGCGCCTGACAGGCTTCGACCAGCGCCTCCCGCAGTGGGCGGCCCTCGCGCACCAGGCTGCGCGTGAACTCGACGATCAGGATGCTGTTGGAGACGACGATGCCGACCATCATCAGCACGCCCATCAGCGACATGACGTTGAGAGTGGTGCCGGTGAGCCACAGGGTCAGCACCACGCCGGTGAGGCCGGTGGGGATGGACAGCAGGATCAGCAGCGGGTCCTTGAACGAGGCGAACTGCGCGACCAGGATCAGGTAGACCAGCAGGGTCGACAGCATCAGCCCGGTGGCGAAGCTGCGGAACGAGCTGTCCATGCTCTTCACCGAGCCATGCAGCTGCACGCGGATGCCCTCCGGCAGGGCGGTGGCGGCGACGATCCGCCGCACCTGCGCCTCGATCCGCGACAGGTCCTCGCGCGAGGTCGCGATGTAGACGTCGACCACCTTGCGTAACTGGTAGTGATCGATCTCGGTCGGCGCCTGCACCGGCCGCAGCCTCGCCACCGCGTCGAGCGTGGTGTCCTGCTTGCCGTCCTTGGAACGCAGCGGGATCTGGCGCAGGTCGATCTGGTTGTGTATGCGGTTTTCCGGGTACTGCACCGTCAGCAGGTAGGCATTGCCGCTTTTCGGATCGATCCAGTAACCGGGCGCGATCATGGCGTTGGAGTTGAGCGCCGTGATGATGTTGGCCACCACTTCTTTCTCGCTCAAGCCCAGCTGCGCCGCCTTGACCCGGTCGACATCGACGTACAGCGCCGGCGCATCGACGTCCTGCGGCACCAGAGTGTCGCTGACGCCGGGCAGGGCGTGGATCTGCCGCGCCAGCTCCTCCGCCACCTTGTGCACCGCCAGCAGGTCTTTGCCGCTGACCTGCACATCGATCGGTGTCGGCAGCCCGAGATTGAGCACCGCGTCGACCAGGCCGCCGGACTGGAAGTAGCTCTTCACCTGCGGCAGCTCCCGGTGCAGCTCGGCGCGGACCCGGTCCATATATTCGTAGCTGGAGACTCCGTGGCCCTGCTTCAGGCCGACTTCGACGAAGGCGGTGTGCGAGGCCGAGTTGGGCGTGTACAGCGAGGAGAAGCCCGGAGTGGAGCCGATGTTGGACAGCACCAGATCGAGATCCTGCGGCCTGACCTCCTTGCGCACGATGTCCTCGATCTGCGACACGATCGTGTTGCTGCCTTCCATGCTGGTGCCGGTGGGCGCCTTGACGTTGATCAGGAACTGGCCGGCGTCGGTGCGCGGAAAGTAGGAGAAGCCCAGCAGCGGGAACGCGCCGAGCAGCAGCGTGCCCAGGCCCAGGATCAGCAGCAGGCTGCGCACCGGCCGCGCCAGGGCCAGCAGCAGGGCGCGGCGATAGCGGCCGAGAAACCGCTGGAAGCGATGGTTGAACCAGCGGTTGAAGCGGCCGGCCCAGCCGCCGCCGCTGCCGTATTCGGCCGCGGCCGGCTCGTGCCCGTCCGCCGGATGACCCGAGAGGTCGTGGGCCAGGACGTCGGAGGACTTGATCAGGCGCGCGCAGAACAGCGGCACCACCGTCATGGCGACGATGTAGGAGGCGAACAGCGAGATCACCACCGACAGCGCCATCGCCGAGAACAGAAACTTGCTGACGCCGGCCAGCAGGGTCACCGGAAAGAACACGATGGCGGTGGTCAGCGTGGAGGCCAGCACCGGCAGCGCCACTTCCTTGCCGCCGACCTCCGCCGCCTGTTGCGGAGTAGCGCCGAGTTCGAGATGGCGGAAAATGTTTTCCAGCACCACCACCGAGTTGTCGATCAGCCGCGAGAAGGCCAGGGCCAGGCCGCCCAGCACCATGGTGTTGACGGTGCTGTCGCCCAGCGAGAGCACGAAGAAGGTGGCCAGCGCCGACAGCGGGATCGACAGGAACACCGCCAGCGTCGCCTTGAAGTTGCCCAGGAACACCAGGATCATCAGACCGGTCAGCAGCATGCCGATGCCGGCCTCGTGCAGCAGGTTGCGGATCGCGGTCTTGACGAACACCGACTGGTCGAACACCACCTTGGTGACGAGCTGGCGGGGAATGTCGACAAGCTTGGCCACGGCGCCGCGGATGCCATCGACCACGGCGATGGTGTTCGCGTCGCCTCCCTGCTTGAGCACCGGCAGGTAGACCGAGCGCTGGCCGTCAATGCGCACCAGGCTGTTCTGGATGGCGCTGGCGTCCTTGGCCTGGCCGATGTCGCCGATCAGTACCGGTGCGTTCTCGACCGTCTTGAGCGGGATGTTGTCCAGGTCCTGCATCGAATCGACCTGGCTGTTGGTGTACAGCGCGTAGTCGTAGGGGCCGATCACCACATCGCCGGCCGGCAGGATCAGGTTGGAGTCGTTGACCGAGCGCACCACGTCCATCACGCTGAGCTGGTGCGCCTGCAGCTTGAGCGGATCGACGTAGACCATGATCTGGCGGTAGCGCCCGCCGAAGGGCTGGGGCACCGATGCCCCCGGCACGCTGGCCACCTGGTTGCGCACGTCGTACTGCGCCAGGTCGCGCAGCCTGGCCTCGCTCAGGCCCTCGCCCTTGAGCGTGATCAGGCACACCGGCATGCTGGAGGCGTCGAACTTGAGGATGACCGGGGGCAGGGTCCCTGGCGGCAGGCGCCGCAGATCGGCCATCGCCAGGTTCGACACCGACGACAGGGCGGCGCTGGGATCGGTGCCTGGCTGAAAGAAGATCTTGATCAGGCTGACGCCGGGCAGGGAGCGCGATTCGATATGCTCGATGCCGCTGCCGAGGGTAAAAAACCGCTCGAACGGTCCGGTAATCTTGTTTTCCACCTCCTCCGGCGGCATGCCGTTGTAGAAGGTGGCGACGACCACGATCGGAATCTTTACCTCGGGGAAAAGGTCTACGGGCAGCTTCAGCAGCCCGGTCACCCCCATGACGGCGGTGATCAGGCAGGCGACGATGATGAAGAACGGGTACCGCAGCGAAAATCGCGACATGAAGTTCCGGAATTGGCTCTGGGCGGTGCCTGGCGGGCGGGTCGCATGGGGAGCCATGCAGACGGGTGCGGGGCACTGCCTCGGCAACGGCGGGCGGGAGTGTGGGCGGTCTGACCGGCGCCGAGCAGGCCAAACTCCACACGAAATTCCCACGATGTGAAGTCCAAAATAAGCATATGAATACAAAAGAAAATTCAAAGGTTGAAGGAGCCGCGGCGGCGGTCTGGAAATTTGCCGGCGCGGAGTTCGACGAACTGAAATGGGAATTGCGCGTGGGCGGCGAAGTGGCGGACCTGGAGCCGCGGCCGCTGGAGATCCTGCTGTGCCTGCTGCGCCACGCCGGGGAGACGGTGACCAAGGAGGAATTGCTCCAGTCGGTCTGGGGCCATGCCTACCTGAGTGAGAACGCGCTCAGCAACGCCATCGGCAAGCTGCGCAAGGCGCTGCGCGACGAGTCCCAGTCGATCATCGTCACCAGCTACAAGGTGGGTTACCGCCTTGCCGTCCCGGTGGTCCGGCGCGAGCCTTCGCCCCGGCCGGCGGCGCGCCTCGGCGTCAGGCCCGGCGACCCGGTGCCGGGCCGTCCCGGCTGGGTGCTGGAAAAGGAACTGGGCGTCACCCCGGGCAGCGAGGTCTGGCTGGCGGCGCCGGTGGCCGGCGGCAAGGAACGCCGTGTCTTCAAGTTCAGCCCCGACGGCCAGCGCCTGTCCTCGCTCAAGCGCGAGGCGGCGCTGTCGCGGGTACTGCAGCAGACCCTGGAAGGTCGCGACGACCTGGTGCGGGTGCTGGACTGGGGCTTCGACAAGCCGCCGTTCTTCATCGAATGCGAGTACGGCGGCCTCAACCTGCCGACCTGGCTCGACTCCTGCGGCGGCATTGCCGAGGTGCCGCTGGCCTTGCGCCTGGAACTGCTGGCCCAGGTCGCCGAAGCCGTGTCGATGGCGCACTCGGTCGGCGTGCTGCACAAGGACCTGAAGCCGGACAATGTACTGATATACGAGGGCGCCGACGGCCAGCCGCGCATCCGCCTTACCGATTTCGGCAGCGGCACCCTGACCGACCCGGTGCGCTTGGCCGAATGGGGCATCACCCGGCTGGCCACCGCGGCGCCGGGGCAGGCGGTGAGCGGCACGCCGCTATACCTTGCGCCGGAGCTCCTGCTGGGCCACTCGCCCACGGTGCAGTCGGACCTCTATGCGCTGGGTGTGATGCTGTACCAGCTGGCCGTCGGCGACCTGCGCCGTCCGCTCGCCACCGGCTGGGAGCGCGAGATCGTCGACGAGCTGCTACGCCAGGACATCGCCGACGCCGCCAGCGGCGCGCCGGAGCACCGCCTGACCTCGGCCCGCGACCTGGCCGAACGGCTGCGCCGCCTCGGCGACCGCCGCCGCCAGCACCGCATCGAGCAGGAGCAGCGCGCCGCCGCCGCCGCCGCACGCGAGCTGCTCGAGCGCAGCCGCGCCCGCCGCCCCTGGCTGATCGCTGCCGGCGCCGCGCTCTCGCTCGGGCTGCTGACCAGCCTGTGGTTCTTCAGCCAGACCCTGATATCGCGCAACCGCGAGCGCAGCGAGGCGGCCCTGGTGCGCGCAGTCAACGGCTTCCTCGACAACGACCTGCTGGCGGCCGCCAACCCCAACGTCGGAGGCTCGATGGACATCTCGGTACGCGACGCCATCGCCAAGGCCAGCCGCCGCATTGACGCGCGCTTCGCCGCCTCGCCCGAGACCGCCATCGCCCTGCACCAGACGGTGGGCAGCGCCTACCGCACCCTCGGCCAGTACGCCGACGCCGAGCGCGAGTTCCGCAGCGCGCGGATGATGGCCTATTCCTCATACGGCGCCCAGGCGGAAGTGTCGCGCACCAGCGACCTGCTGCTGGCGCAGGACCTGGCCTACGAGAACAAGTACGACGAGTCCCAGGCGCTGCTGGCGCCCATCGATACCCTGGTTTGGGGTCATCCCGACGCCGACCCGATGATCCGGGCGCGGCTGTGGGACGTGCACATGCTGCTCGACGAGCACCGCACCAATCTGCTCGCCGCGGCCGCCGACGCCGACCAGACCCTGGCCGCGCTGAACGACATGCGCGAGCACCATCCGCTGGTTTACAAAGCCAATCAGGACTACGCGTTCCTGGCCGGCCTGCACGTCGAGACCGCCTACCATCGGGCCGGCCTGGACCGCCAGGCGGAGGCCATCGGACGCGATCTGGTGGCCGGGCTGAAGGCGACGCGCGGCCCCGGCGATCCGCTCACCATCCAGGCGCGCGAGAAGTGGCTGAGCAGCCTGATCGGCCTCAACCGCGTGGCGGAAGCCAGCGGCTACATGCCGGCGCTGGAAGCCGATGTGCGAGCCCTCGGCGGCCGCGAAAGCGCGCTGGAGCTGGAGTTCGTGCGGGTGCAGGCACACCTGGCCGCGGCGGAGCAGCGCTGGACCGACGCCGTGCATTACAGCGGGGTGGTCGAGACCGGCTATGGCCGGCTCTACGGCGTCGACAACGACGCCAGCATCGTCGCCATGGCCGACGCCGCGGCGATGCTGCACGGCGCCGGCCAGAGCATCGCGGCGGTGAACAAATACCTCGAGGCCTACAACCTGGCCCAGTCGCGGCAGGGCGCCGGCGGCCTGCTGGCGCAGAAGATCGCCTACCAGCTCGCCGCCGCCTGCATCGATGCGGGGGCGTTGCAGCAGTCACAGCTTTATCTGACCAACATCAATCCGGCGGCGCTGAGCGCCGCTGCCCCCGGCGGCGACTGGGTCGCCCACGTCGACTACGAGCGCGGCCGCCTGGCGCAGGGCATGGGACGGCAGTCCGAGGCGCGCGAGGAATTCGATTCGGCCCTGCGCGCCGCCCGCGAGCGCCATGACAGCGCGCTGGTACAGGCGGTGCAGAAGGCGCTGGGCGTGGCGGGCGGCGTCCCCGGCGGCACCGCCTGCCCGCGCCCGGGCGGCGCCTGCGCTTCCTGAACAACCGGCGTTCATGTTCCATTTAGTACACTAGGGCTCCCCCAACCGAAATGCCGGGCGGCCGCTGCGGCGACCGGTACAACAAGCCACTGATGGCGCGCTCCTCCCAGAAATCCCGGAAATCCCGCTTCGCCTTCCTGCGCTCCCCGCTGCTGCGCTGGACCCTGATCGGCCTGGTCATCGCCTTCAGCGTCGCGCTGGGCCTGTTCACCCTTTACCTGGTGCGGCTCGACGGCGTGGTGCGCGAAAAGTTCGCCGGCGTGCGCTGGGTGCTGCCGGCCCAGGTCTACGCCGCGCCGCTGGAGATCTATCCCGGCGCGCGGCTCGGCCTGCCCGGGCTGCGCCACGAGCTGGACCGCCTCGGCTACCGCGCCGGCGAAGAGCTGACCGGCCCGGGCACCTACATCGCGGCCAAGGACAGCCTGCGCGTCGACACGCGCGCCTTCGCCTTCTGGGACGGCGCGCAGGCGGAACAGCGGGTCGAGGTGCGCGGCGACGACAAGGGCGTCGTGGCGATGCGGGTGATGGGCAGTGACCAGTCGCTGGATCTGCTGCGCTTCGACCCCATGCTGATCGGCAGCATCTATCCCTCGCACGGCGGCGAGGACCGGGTGCTGGTCAAGCTGGCCGAGGTGCCGCCGCTGCTGCCGCAGACGCTGATCCTGGTGGAGGACCACAATTTCTACGAGCACGGCGGCGTGTCCCTGCGCGGCATCCTGCGCGCCACCTTCGCCAACCTGCGCGCCGGCCACACCGTGCAGGGCGCCAGCACCCTCACGCAGCAGCTGATCAAGAACCTGTTCCTGACCAACGAGCGCACCGCCAAGCGCAAGATCACCGAGGCCTCGATGGCGATCCTGCTGGAGCGCCACGTCAGCAAGGACGAAATCCTCGAGGCCTACCTCAACGAGGCGGCGCTGGGGCAGGACGGCCCGCGCGCGGTGCACGGCTTCGGCCTGGCCAGCCAGTACTACTTCAACAAGCCGCTGAACGAGCTGCAGCCGCACGAAATCGCGATGCTGGTGGCGATCGTCAAGGGACCCAGCTTCTACAACCCGCGCCGCAACCCGGCGCGGGTGATCGAGCGGCGCAACCTGGTGCTGAAGATGATGGCCGACGCCCACATCATCACGCCGGACGAATACCAGGAGTCGGTCAACCGCCCGCTCGGCGTGACTCCCGGCGGCGGCGGCGGCGCGGCGCGCTACCCGGCCTTTGTCGACCTGGTGCGGCGCCAGCTCGCCGGCCTGTACCAGGAGCAGGACCTGACCAGCGAGGGCCTGCGCATCTTCACCACGCTCGATCCGCACGTGCAGGAGGTGCTGGAAAACCGCATCCAGGCCGACGTGCCGGAGCTGGAGAAGTCGCGGCGCATGGCGGAGGGCTCGCTGCAGGGCGCCGGCGTCGTCACCTCCGTGGAGGGCGGCGAGGTGCTGGCGGTCGTCGGCGGGCGCGACGCGCGCTACGCCGGCTTCAACCGCGCCATCGATACGCGCCGGCCGATCGGCTCGCTGTCCAAGCCCTTCACCTACCTCACCGCGCTGGAGGACGGCGGCCGCTACAACCTGCAGACGCCGCTCGACGATGCGCCGGTGGACCTGAAGCTGCCGACCGGGCAGGTGTGGTCGCCGAAGAACTACGACCACCAGCTGCACGGGCAGGTGCCGCTCTACATGGCGCTGGCCAAGAGCTACAACCTGGCCACCGTGCACCTGGGCCTGGACGTGGGCCTGGAGAACGTGCGCAAGACCTTCGCCCAAGCCGGCTTCGACGACGTGCCGCAGGTGCCCTCGATCTTCCTCGGCGCCATCGACATGTCGCCGCTGGACGTGGCGCAGATCTACTCGACCCTGGCGGCCTCCGGCTACCGCACGCCGCTGCTGGCGATCCGCTCGGTGCTGACCAAGGAAGGCCAGCCGCTGAACCGCTATCCGTTCAAGCTGCAACGCACCTTGCCGGAAGGCCCGGTCTATCTGACCACCTGGGCCATGCACAAGGTGATCGAGCTGGGCACGGCGCACTGGGCCACCTCGGTGCTGCCGCCCGGCGAGTTCTACGCCGGCAAGACCGGCACCACCGAGGACCTGCGCGACAGCTGGTTCGCCGGCTTCGGCAGCGATCGCGTGGCCGTGGTCTGGGTCGGCCGCGACGACAACAAGCCCACCGGCTTCGAGGGCGCCACCGGCGCGCTGCGCGTCTGGGGCAAGCTGATGCGCGACCTCAACGCGCGCGGCATCGATATGCTGCCGCCGCCCTCGGTGGAGGAGGCTTCCATCGACCCGGCCAGCGGCTTGCGCGCCGACCCGGGCTGCCCGGAGGCGATCCAGGTGCCGTACCTGCGCGGCGCGGCCCCGCAGCAGTACGCGCCCTGTGCAAATGCGTCAAAATCCACGCCTCTGGACTGGCTGAAGAGCATTTTCAAATGAGTTTCACCTTGCCGCGTTTGATCCCGGCCGCCTTCCTGCTCGGCGGCCTGCTGGCCGGCTGCGCCACGGAGCAGGGGCAGATCGAGACGTCGGCGCCGGCCGGCCCGGCCATTTCGGCCACGCCGCAGCCCGGCACCGGCGGCGTGATCCCCGGCACCGGCGCGCTGATCCCGCCGCCGGTGGTGACGCCGCCGCTGTCGCAGAAATACCCCCACACCATCCAGGATTCCGGCGCCGGCCCGGCGGTGCTGTCGTTGTACCGCAAGGCGCAGGACGCCCGCGCCGCCGGCCATCCCGACCAGGCCGAGGAGCAGCTCGAGCGCGCCCGCCGCATCGAGCCGCGCAATCCATTCATCTGGCAGGCCCTGGCCGGCACCAAACTGGACCTGAAGCAGTACGACCAGGCCGAGGAATTCGCCAACCGCTCCAACGACCTGGCCCGCGGCAATCCCTGGATCGAGAACGGCAACTGGCGCCTGATCGCCACCGCGCGCCAGCAGCGCGGCGATTCCGGCGGCGCGGTGCAGGCGCAGAACCGCGCCGACGACATCGCCCGGCTGCTGTCGCCGGAATAGTGAGCCCGGCCTCCGAGCTGCTCGGCGCCGACGGACCCTTCGCCGCGCGCCTGCCGGGCTTCCTGCCACGGGCGCCGCAGCAGCAGATGGCCGAGGCGGTGGAACAGGCCCTGGCCGAGCGTTCCGCCCTGGTGGTGGAGGCAGGCACCGGCACCGGCAAGACCTATGCCTACCTGACCCCGGCGCTGAACAGCGGTGGCCGCGTCGTCGTTTCCACCGGCACCAAGAACCTGCAGGACCAGCTGTTCTTTCGCGACCTGCCGAAGGTGCGCGACGCGCTGGCCGCGCCGGCGCGCATCAGCCTGCTCAAGGGCCGCGCCAACTACCTGTGCCTGTACCGCCTGCGCCGCGCCCAGCTCGACCCGCGCAGCCGCGTGCGCCGCGACCGCCTGGCGGCGGTGGACGAATGGGCGCACCGCACCGTCAGCGGCGAAATCTCGGAGCTGGGCGCGGTGGCCGGCGACGACCCGCTGCTGCCGGCGATCACTTCCACCGCCGACAACTGCCTCGGCGCCAAGTGCCCGGACTTTTCCGAATGCCACGTGGTGAAGGCGCGGCGCGCGGCGCAGGGTGCCGACCTGGTGGTGGTCAACCATCACCTGCTGTTTTCCGATTTCCGCCTCAAGCAGGAAGGCTTCGGCGTCCTGCCGGGCGCCGACGCGGTGATCGTCGACGAGGCGCACCAGCTGCCGGAACTGGCGGCGCAGTTCTTCGGCGAACGTGTCTCGACCCGCCAGCTGCTCGACCTGGTGCGCGACTGCGGCACCGAAATGCAGGCGTTCCGCGACATGCCGGACCTGGCCGAGTCGGTGGACGCGCTGGCCATCGCCGCCGCCGAGCTGGAGCGGCCGTTCCTGGAGCTGGGCGGGCGCCTGGCCTGGCGCCAGTTCGGCACGCTGCCCGGCGCGGCCTCGGCGCTCGGCGCCGTGCGCAGTGCGCTGGAAGAGTGCGCCGGCGAGCTGAAGCGCTACGGCGAGCGCAGCGCCGGCCTGGAAAGCTGCGCCGGGCGCGCCGAGTCCCTGCGCAAGCGCCTGGAGCAGATCGTCGCGGCCGAGGTGCCTGAAGAGGAATCCAGGGCGGTGCGCTGGGTCGAGGCGCAGGGGCGGGGCGGGGCGCTGCACACCGCCCCGGTCGAGCCGACCGAGGGCTTCCGCAACTTCATGTCGGCCTGGCCCGGCGCCTGGATCTTCACCTCCGCCACGCTCGCCGCCGGCGACGATTTTTCGCATTTCACCACCACGCTCGGGCTGGAGGATGCCCGCACCCTGCGCCTGGACAGCCCCTTCGACTACGCGCGGCAGGCGCGGCTGTACCTGCCGCGCGAACTGCCGGACCCGAATGCGCCGGAGCATCCCGACGCGGTGGCCGATACGTTGTTGCCGCTGCTCGAGGCCAGCGGCGGCGGCGCCTTCGTGCTGTGCACCAGCCACCGCGCGCTGGCGCGCATCGCGCAGCGGCTGCGCAAGTCCGCGTTCCCGCTGTTCGTGCAGGGCGAGGACGGCAAGGCGGCGCTGGTCGAGCGCTTCAGCCGCGCCGGCAACGGCGTGCTGGTCGCCACCAGCAGCTTCTGGGAGGGCGTGGACGTGAAAGGCATGGCGCTGCGCCTGGTGGCGATCGACAAGCTGCCGTTCGGCCAGCAGAACGACCCGGTGTTCGAGGCGCGGCTGGAGGCGGTGAAAGCCCGCGGCGGCAGCCCTTTTTTCGAAGTGCAGCTGCCGCGTGCCATCACCACCCTGCGCCAGGGCGTGGGCCGCCTGATCCGCGACGACGCCGACCACGGCCTGGTGGTGATCTGCGACCCGCGCCTGCGCGGCAAGGCCTATGGCCGCAAGGTGCTGGCCAGCCTGCCGCCGATGCCGGTCCTGGCCGACGCCGGCGCCGCCGGCGAATGGCTGCGCGCGCTCAAGGTGGCCTCATGAAGATACTGGCGATCGATACCGCGACCGAAGCCTGCTCGGTGGCCCTGTGGCTGGACGGTGCCGTGCACGAGCGCTTCGAGCACGCCGGCCGCACCCACTCGCAGCGCCTGCTGCCGATGCTGCGGGCACTCGCCGCCGACTGCGGCATCACTCTGGCCCAGCTCGACGGCATCGCCTGCGGCGTCGGGCCCGGCAGTTTTGCCGGCGTGCGCATCGGCGTCGGTTTCGTCAAGGGCCTCGCCCTGGGCCTGGACCGCCCGGTACTGGCCGTTACGTCCCTGGCCATGCTGGCGCAGGGCTCCATCCGCCGGCACGGCGCCAGGCAGGTCCTCGCCGCCATCGATGCCCGCATGAGCGAGGTCTACTACCAGGCGTTCAGCGCCGTCGACGGCCTGGCTGTCGGGCAGGGCGAGGCCCGGGTGATCGCGCCGTCCCTGCTCGACCTGCCCGCCGATGGCCGCTACGCCGCCGCCGGCAGCGGCTGGCACAGCCACGGCGCGGAGCTGCGCGCCCGCACCGCCGCGGCGCTGGAGCCGGTGGAGGACACGGCCTTGCCGCAGGCGCAGGACGCGCTGCCGCTGGCGCAGCCGGCCTTCGCCGCGGGTCAGGGCATCGCCGCCGGCCTGCTGCAGCCCCTGTACCTGCGCAACCGCGTGGCCTTGACCAAGGCCGAGCAGGAAGCAGCGCGGAAGAAGTAAGTCCCCGCGGGCGGCCCTGAGCCCGGCACTTCGTCTTCTGCCTCGAGGGCGAGGGCAGCTGCGAACTTCCGGGTTGCAATCGGGACTCCGCGGATGACTGCCACGGCCACGTCCGAAAAATTCTGTTTATTGAATCGGTTAGGCAGAACTCTTGGCGCCCGGAAGGGCGCCGAGCAGGCATCGCTCCGACGGTGGAACCACAAAAATGTGGCGCTGCAGCACTAGCAATCCGCCGCAACATACGCTAGCGTATGTCCCCAGGTAATTCCGATACCCGTCCGGCCGCGCCGACGCGCCGGGCGGGTTTCTTCCATTCAACGCCTTCCGATCGGAGAGAGTCACATGGGTCAGTACACGCCGCCGCTGCGCGATATGCAGTTCGTCCTCCATGAGCTGCTGAACGTCGAGCAGGAATTCAAGGCCATGCCGGCCCATGCCGAGATCGACGCCGCCACCGTGGACCAGGTGATCGAGGAAGCCGGCAAGTTCTGCTCCGGCGTGCTGTTCCCGCTCAACCAGAGCGGCGACCAGGAAGGCTGCACCTACTCCGGCGACGGCGTGGTGACGGCGCCCAAGGGCTTCAAGGAAGCCTACAAGCAGTACGTCGAGGCCGGCTGGCCGGCGCTTTCCGCCGACCCCAACTACGGCGGCCAGGGCCTGCCGGAACTGGTCAACAACGTCTTCATGGAGATGATCAATTCCGCCAACCAGGCCTGGGGCATGTATCCCGGCCTGTCGCACGGCGCCTATGCCGCGCTGCACGCCCACGGCACCAAGGAACTGCAGGACCTGTACCTGCCCAAACTGGTGACGGGCGAGTGGACCGGCACCATGTGCCTGACCGAGGCGCATTGCGGCACCGACCTGGGCCTGCTGCGCACCAAGGCCGAACCGAACGGCGACGGCAGCTATGCCATCAGCGGCAGCAAGATCTTCATCTCGGCGGGCGAGCACGACCTGTCGGACAACATCGTCCACCTGGTGCTGGCGCGCCTGCCGGACGCGCCGGCCGGCACCAAGGGCATCTCGCTGTTCATCGTGCCGAAATTCCTGCCCGACGCTTCCGGCAAGCCGGGGGCGCGCAACACCGTCAAGTGCGGTTCGATCGAGCACAAGATGGGCATCCACGGCAACGCCACCTGCGTGATCAACCTCGACAACGCCAAGGGCTGGCTGGTGGGCGAGCCGAACAAGGGCCTGCCGGCCATGTTCGTGATGATGAACGGCGCGCGCCTGGGCGTCGGCATGCAGGGCCTGGGCCTGACCGAGATCGCGTACCAGAACTCGCTGGCCTATGCCAAGGACCGCATCCAGATGCGCTCCCTGTCCGGCCCCAAGGCCAAGGACAAGCCGGCCGACCCGATCATCGTCCATCCCGACGTGCGCCGCCTGCTGCTGACGCAGAAGGCCTATGTCGAGGGTGGCCGCGCCTTCGCCTACTGGACCGGACTGCAGATCGACCGCCAGCACTCGCACCCGGACGAAGCCGTGCGCAAGGACGCCGACGACCTGGTGGCCCTGCTCACCCCGATCATCAAGGCCTTCCTCACCGACAACGGCTTCGAGTGCACCAATCTCGGCCTGCAGGTGCTGGGCGGCCACGGCTACGTCAAGGAATGGGGCATGGAGCAGTACGTCCGCGACGCCCGCATCAACATGATCTACGAGGGCACCAACGGCGTGCAGGCGCTGGACCTGATCGGCCGCAAGGTGCTGAGCGACATGGGCGCCAAGCTGCAGAAGTTCGGCAAGCTGGTCACCGCCTTCGTCAAGGCCCAGGCCGACAAGCCGGAGATGGCCGAGTTCACCGGCCCGCTCGCCGCGCTCGGCAGCGAGGTGACCAAGTTGACCATGGAAATCGGCCAGAAGGCGATGAAGAATCCCGAGGAAGTCGGCGCCGCCTCCACCCCGTACCTGCGCGTGGTCGGCCATCTGGTGTTCGCCTACTTCTGGGCGCGCATGGCCCGCATCGCCCTGGACAAGCAGGGCGAGGGCGACTTCTACAAGGCCAAGCTCGCCACCGCGCGCTTCTACTACGCCAAGCTGCTGCCGGAGACCGAGTTCCACCTCCGCGCCGCCCGCGCCGGCGCGGCGCCGCTGATGGAGCTGGACGCCGCGCTGTTCTGATCGCGCAGCGAAGCCTGCGAAAGGGCCGGGCCGCGAGGCACGGCCCTTTTTTATGGGCGTGACGGCGTCCTATTCCGACGATGGCGGCGAGTCGGCTTCGGGCTCGGCGGCTGCGGCAGCCTGGCTCTCGGTCTCTTCACGGTCCTGCGCGGCGAAGTTCTGCTGTTCGCGCTCGCGCGTCGCCGGATCGTCGATGGCGGCAAGCAGCTGTTCGCGGGCCAGGTTGCGGGCGGTCACGGCCTGGCTGCGCGCTTCCGGCGAGGCGGCGCGGGCCACCGCCTCGTCGGCGAGCGCGACCGCGGTGGCGGCGCTTGCCATCCGCTCGGCGCGGCGGTCCAGCAGCGTCAGGTGGACCAGGCCGTAGGCGGTGAGCAGGAACAGGGCGGCGGCGCCGAAGTTCCAGTAGCGCTGCACGCGGTTGAAATGCTCGCCGTTGCGCCACTGCTTGTTGCGCCAGGCCAGCTCGCGGCCGCGGATCAGGTAGAAGCCGCCGAAGCCGAGCAGGAACACGCCCCAGCCCCAGGCCGGCACCACATGGCGCAACAGGCGGATGCCGATGATCGGCACGAACGACAGGCGCATGCCGTTGAACGATCCCCACAGCAGCGGCGCCATGAACCCGGCCCAGGACAGGCCTCTGGCGCCATCGGGCATGAAGGCCGGGTCCCAGGGCGCCTGCATCGGGTCCAGCAGCGCCTCGCCGTCGCGGCCGTGGTTGGTGACCACCACGCCGCGCGCCCCTGCGGCGGCCCGCTGTTCCGCTTCGACGTCCCGGGGCATGCCGCGCAGCGCCGCAGGGACCGGCGGTTCCGGCTCCGGGCGGCGCGGTTCCGGCATCAGGGCCAGGCCGGTGGTGGAGGCGAGTGCCGGCGGGACGGCAACGGGCGCGATCGGCGTGGGGGCTGCGGCGGGCGGAGCTTCCATTGGAGCGGGCGGCGCGGGCGGCGGCGCGTCGTTGCGCAGCTCGCAGACGGCGCCGGCCATCAGCAGGATCATCTCCTGGCTGCGCGCCTCGTCTTCGCTCAACCCCTTTTTCAGGATCACCGGCTTGCCGGAGAAGACCTTGTCGAGCAGGGCCTCGTTGGTGATCTTGTACATCCCGGCCAGGTTCCCGCGCGTCTCCGACAGCGTGGCACCCGGGCGGATCTTGCCGGTAAAGACGATGCTGTAGCCCATATCCCCTGATCGCATTCCGTGTCGCGGCGCAGCGGCGCGACCACGCCTCCGGCCCCGCTCTCCCCAGTTGTGGCTCCATTCCCCGGGAGCCGCTCCCGGCGGTGGCGCATCCGGGACGCGCCGCCAGTGTGACGCAGTTGCCGCATACTGGGAAGGACTCGATTACCTCCCAGGTCATTGTCCCACCCCACGCCTGCCGCTATGGTCGGCCAGGACCACCGGAGGCGCCCGATGCTGACCAGGACCATGGACGAGGATTCCCGCCTCTATGCGTCGGCGGCGGTCGAGCGTATCGACTGCGGCGACGCGGTGCTGGCGCTGCGGCGTTTCGGCAGCGGACCGGCGCTGCTGCTGGTGCACGGTTTTCCGTTGCACGGCTACACCTGGCGCAAGCTGGTGCCGGAGCTTTCGCGCCGGCACACCTGCCTGGTGGTGGATCTGGCGGGGATGGGGGACGCGGGCTGGAACCCGGGCAGCGACATGACCTGGCAGGGGCACGCGCGCCGCCTCAAGCTGCTGGCGGACCAGCTGGGGCTGGCGCAGTACGACGTGATGGCGCAGGACACCGGCGCCAGCATCGCGCGTTATCTGGCCCTGGAAGACGGATCGCGGGTGCGGCGGCTGATCCTGATCAATACCGAGATCCCGGGACACCGGCCGCCGTGGATCCGGCCGTACCAGTGGATGGCGCGGCACCTGCCGGGCGCCGCGGCGGGGTTCCGGCTGCTGATGCGCTGGACCTGGTTCCTGCGCTCGCCGATGGGCTTCGGCGGTTGCTTCCACGACCTGAGCCTGGTCGAGGGCGGCTTCCGCCGCGAGTTCGTGGCGCGCTACGTGGATTCGGCGGCGGCCACCACCGGCATGCTGCGCTACCTTGCCGGCTTCCACTGGGACAGCGTCGACGCGCTGCGCCGGCGCCATGCCGAGCTGCGCATGCCGGTGCTGCTGCTGTGGGGCGAGGACGATCCGACCTTTCCGGTCGGCCTGGCCCGCGAGATGGCGTCGCAGATCCCGCACAGCCGCTTCGTCGCGGTGGCCGGCGCCAAGCTGCTGGTGCAGGAGGAGAAGCCGGAGGCGGTGGCGCGGGCGGCGCTGGAGTTCCTGGCCGGCCCGGCCTGATACCCCGGTGGGGGAAATGCGCTAGGCTCGCCCATCGCGGGTTTGCCGGAGGGCCGACGCATGTTTCATGTCATGGCACGCATCAAGGTGAAGGATTTCGACGCCTGGAAACAGGCTTACGACCGTGGCAAGTCGGTCCGCGAGAGCATGGGCATCCGTGCCTTCAACCTGTGGCGCAATGTCGACGATCCGCTCGACGTCATGCTGCTGCTCCACGCCAGCCACCTCGACAAGGCCAGGGCCTATTTCAGCTCGGACGAGCTGGCGCAGCGCATGGCGGCGGCGGGGGTGGAGGAGCCGCCGGAAGTGGTGTTCCTCGGCGACAGCTAGGGATTCAGGCCTCCTGCTGAACGCGCCCGGCGAGCTGCGAGCGCTGCAGGGCGACGAATTCCAGCATGCCCAGCATCATGCTGCCGACGGTGAGCACCGGGTGGGCCTTGAGGCTGCGTACGAATCCGCGCATGGTCTTCTCCCTGGTGTCTTCACCGCGCCGGATGGCGCGCTGCGTCGAAGCTCTGATCCTTGCAGAGTAGTTGCGTAGCGTTAAGGCTTCGTGGCAGCGGGATGACAGGCGCCAATATTGCGGTTGTGCGTCAACAATGTGACATGTTGCGCGGATAAATTGCCGGGGAATCAATCTTCTGGCCTGCGCGCGTGATCCCTGTGGAACCCCCCGAACTGATCGAACTGCAGCGCCTCGTGCAGGATTGCGCCGGCACGATGGAGATGCGCCTGCTGTGCGAGGTGCGCAGCGGCGCCCGCTGCTTCCCGGTTCACGCCTTCACCCTCGGCAACCCTTCGCCGGAAGTGCCCGCGGTGGGTTTCTTCGGCGGCGTGCACGGCCTGGAGCGGATCGGCGCGGACGTGGTGATGGGCTACATGCGCAGCATCCTGACGCGCCTGCCGTGGGACACGGTGCTGCGGCAGCAGCTGGAGGGAGTGCGCCTGGTGTTCATGCCGCTGGTCAATCCGGGCGGCCTGTGGATGGGCACGCGTGCCAATCCGCGCGGAGTCGACCTGATGCGCAATGCGCCGGTGGAGGCGCGCGAGCCGGTGCCGTTCATGCTCGGCGGCCAGCGCATCAGCGCCGGCCTGCCCTGGTACCGCGGCCGCGAGGGTGCGCCGATGGAGCCGGAGGCGGCGGCGCTGTGCGAGCTGGTGGAGCGCGAGCTGCTCAGCCGCAGTTTCAGCCTGGCGGTGGACTGCCATTCCGGCTTCGGCACCGAGGACCGCATCTGGTTCCCCTATGCCCATACCACGCGGCCGATCCTGCACCTGCCGGAGATGCATGCGCTGCGCACCATCTTCGAGCGCAGCCACGCCCATCATCGCTACGTGTTCGAGCCGCAGAGCCGCCAGTACCTCACCCACGGCGACCTGTGGGACTACCTCTACCTGCGCGCGCTCGGCGAGCCGGCGCGGGTCTTCCTGCCACTGACCCTGGAAATGGGCTCCTGGCTGTGGATCAAGAAGAACCCGCGGCAGATTTTCTCGCGCATCGGCATCTTCAACCCGCTGATCGCGCATCGCCAGCAGCGGGTGATGCGCCGCCACATCGCGCTGCTGGACTTCTTCACCCGCGCCGCCAGCGGCCACCGGCATTGGCTGCCGGGAGAAGGCAAGCGCGAGCAGTACCGCGAGCAGGCGATGAACAACTGGTACGCGGGGAAGGCGGCGTGAGGCCTTGACAAGGCCCTGCGGGAGAGCGCGTGCCTTGCCGGGCTACCAGAGGTTGCGCCCGTCGATCACCGTCACCGGCACGGCGTCGAGATCGAAATCGTCGAGCAGGCGGGCGTTGATGCCGATCTTGGGATTGCTGAAGTCGGGCTTGCCGTCGACCCAGTCCGGCGACTCGCTGTAGGTGCCGCAACCGCAGCTGGGACAGAAATGATGCTTCACCGTCTTGCTGCGCCACTGATAGGTGGCGCGCCGCTCCGGCGGCGTGACGAGGCGGAACTGGGTCGGCTTGTAATAGGCCCACAGCGCGCCGCGCTTGGCGCACAGCGTGCAGGTGCAGCGGGTGAGGCTCTCCGGCGCCGCGTCCAGCTCGAATTGCGTGGCGCCGCAGTGGCAGCTTCCCTTCAGCATGATCCGTCTCCTCGATGGGGCAGGATGCGGGCGCATCCTTGACCGACATGCTAGAGACAGCCTGCTGACACCATCGTGTCAGCAGGGGTTCGCCACGGTCCGTTCGCTTCGGCCGCGCTATGCAGCGTGGCGTCCGGCGCGCAGCGGACGCCGTCTACTTTGTCGCCGTCTGCGCCGTCTTCAGCTCGTCCTTCAGATCGTGCGCGCGCTTGATCAGGTACTGATGGATGGCGTCGACTTCCTCCGGCTTGAGGCGGCCGGCGAAGGACGGCATGCCGCGGCTGGCGCGGGCGCCGTAGACGATGCCGAGGAAGACCTGGTGCTTCTGCGGCGTCAGATAACGGAGGTCGGGCACCACGCCGCCGCTGATGGCGCTGAGGCCGTGGCAGACGCCGCAGTTGCCGTTGAACAGGTCGCGGCCCTGGGCGACACGCTTGTCGTCCGCGGTCAGCGCCGGCGGCTCGGGTTGGGCGGCGGGCGCGTTCTTCGGCGGCGGCAGCCCGGCCTTGCCGCCGAGCTTGTAGGTCAGCACGCGCGCCTCGGGGCGGACCTTGGCGTTGAGCGAGATCGAGCCGTAGGCCAGGGGAAAGGCGCCGCCCCAGCCGGCCAGTACCGTGATGTACTGTTCGCCGTTCACCTCGTAGCTGACCGGGCCGGCCATGACGCCGCTGTTGGCCGGCGACTCCCACAGCTTCTTGCCGCTGTCGGCGGCGTAGGCGACGAAGCGGCCGTCGGCGGTGCCCTGGAACACCAGGTTCCCGGCCGTGCTGAGGGTGCCGCCGTTCCACGGCGAGCGGTATTCCTGCGACCAGACCTGCTTCTGCGCCACCGGGTCCCAGGCCACCAGGCGGCCCTTGTAGGAGTCGATCACCGGCTGCAATTGCTTGGGGTCCTCCGGCAGAGCCAGCGGCTGGGTGCCGAGGTTCCAGGTGCCGAGGTGCTCGTCGAACCTGGCCTCGTTGTCCGGCGCCAGCAGGGCCGCGCCTTCCTGCGCCGGAATGTAGACCAGGCCGGTCCTGGGGCTGAACGACATCGGCTGCCAGTTGTGGGCGCCGAGCGGGCCGGGCACGATCAGCTTGGGCCCGGTGGTCCAGTCCGCGGCGGCTTCGTCCACCACCGGCTTGCCGGTCTTCAGGTCGACCTGGCTGGCCCAGGTGGCGGGCGCGTACTTGTCCGCCGACAGCAGCTCGCCGGTGGCGCGGTCCAGCACGTAGAAGAAGCCGTTCTTCGGCGCCTGCAGCAGCACCTTGCGCGGCTTGCCGCCGATGTCGAGGTCGGCCAGCACGATGCTCTCGTCGGCGTCGTAGTCCCACATGTCGCCCGGCACTTCCTGGTAGTGCCAGGCGTAGTCGCCGGTGTCGGCGTTGATGGCGACGATGGAGGCGAGGAACAGATTGGTGTCCTGCTTGGTTTCGCCGCGGGCGACGCGGTTCCACGACACGCCGTTGCCGGTGCCGAAGTAGAGCAGGTTCAGCTCGGGGTCGTAGGCGAAGGCGTTCCATACCGTGCCGCCGCCGCCGTAAGCGGCGTACTTGTCACCGCTCCAGGTCTTGAGCGCGATCTCCATCGCCTTGTTTTCCGGCGGCTGCTTCGGATCCCCCGGCACGGTGTAGAAGCGCCACGCCAGCTTGCCGGTCTCCGCGTCGTAGGCGGAGACGTAGCCGCGCACGCCGAACTCGGCGCCGCCGTTGCCGATGATGATCTTGTCCTTGATCGCCAGCGGTGCGCCGGTGATGGAGTAACTGCGGCTGTGCTCGGGCACCGTGTCGGTTTCCCAGACCCGCTTGCCGGTCCTGGCGTCCAGTGCGATCAGGCGACCGTCGAAGGCGCCGACGTAGACCTTGCCCTTGCGCACCGCCACGCCGCGGTTGCCGACATCGCAGCAGGCGGTGCCGGCGCGCTCGCGCGGCACCTTGGGATCGTACTTCCACAGCAGCTTGCCGCTGCGCGCGTCCAGGGCATAGACGATGCTGAAGGCGCCGGTGGTATACATCACGCCGTCGACGACGATGGGCGTGGCCTCGGTGGCGCGGTCGACGTCGAGCTTGTAGGTCCAGGCCAGGCCGAGCGAGCCGACGTTGCCGTCGTTGACCTTGTCGAGCGGGCTGTAGCGCTGCTCGTTGTAGCTGTGGCCAGTGGTGAGCCAGTTGCCGGGTTCCGGAGAAGCGATGCGGGCGCTGTCCACTCCGGATACGCCGCCGTTGCCGGCGGCGGCGGCCGCGGTGGAAAGGATGGCGCACACGGCCAGGCACAGCCGCCTGCTGCGGGGGGTGTTCATGCGGTTCTCCTCGGTTTGTGCTGCTTGTTATGGCCTGGATTCTAGCCCCAAAAAGCAGGCAGCCTGCTACCCGGGCGGGTAGGAGTATTGTGGAGAGCAGGCGAGGAGCCGGCGCCTGCGGAAAGTTAGGGCGAGCGCCGACGCCGACCCGATCCGCGAAGCGGCGTTTCGCAGCCCGGCCCGGAACGGCGAATGACGCCGCTGCTTTACGGCAAAGGCACGCCGAGATCGATCCCCAACCCGCGCTCGATCAGCCAGGACAGCCCCGCCAGCGTCACCAGCAGCGAGCCGGGCACCAGCACCAGGCGCCGATACCAGATCGAGTGGCGGAAGGCGAAGCTGGGCGGGATCACCGCCAGCAGCACGCTCAGCTGCGCCGCTTCCACGCCGAGGTTGAAGGCGAGCAAGGCCCACACGCGGCTGCCGGGCGGCAGACCCAGCTCGATCAGCGCGGTGGCGACGGCGGCGCCATGGATCAGGCCGAAGGCGCCGGCCAGCCAGTACAGCTCGCGGTAGACCATCGGCACCAGGTTGTTGAGGCCGGCGAACAGCACCGTCGCCGCCACGCCGCATTCCACCAGCCGCGACGACAGGGTGAAGGCGCCGGTGGCTGCGAGGCTGAGGGTGCAGGCGTGGGCGACGGTGAAGGCGGTGGCCATCAGCGCCGTATCGCGCAGCGCGATGCCCAGCCGCGGCGCCGGCACCCACACGCCGGACTGGCGCCGCAGCACCGCCGGCAGGAACAGCCCGGCCAGGAACAGCATGTGGTCGAGGCCGCTCCAGACGTGCCAGAGGCCGGCACGGAAATACTGGGTGAAGACCATCAGCGGATCGCCGTGGGCGCGGGCGAAGCGCAGTTCCGGCTGCTGCGGGCTGAACACGCCGCTGCGCTGGCCTTCGTCGGCGCCGGCGAAGCGCAGGTCCAGCAGGCCGCGGTGCAGGGCGTCGATGTCGAACAGCAGGCCGTAGCGCAATGCCAGGCTCAGCGGCGCGTGCGGACAGCCGCCCCGGAGATCCAGCGCGACATAGTTGCCGTCGCCGTGCTCGACGATGCGCAGGCCGGCGAGCCGGAGCGCGCAGGGCCGGCCGTCGGCTTCGACCTGCAGGCGCGACAGCGCGTAGGCGCCGATGCGCGCCTGTGCCTGCCGCACCTCGCCCCAGCTCAGCTCGCCGTCGCCGGAAGCATCGAGGCCGATGGCGTAGTCGAGGTCGCGCAGGCCGATGTCCCAGCGCCCGTTGAGGGCGGCGCCGTCGACCTGCAGGCGCAGGTAGCTGGTGCTGGCCTTGTGGGCCTGAGCGGCGGGAGGAATGAGGACCCAGGCGAAAAGCAGCAACAGCACGCCGATGCATCCCTGGCCACGCCGGGCGCAGCAAAGCATCCGGCTCCGCGCGCCGGCAGCGCGCGCGCGGCCGGATCCTTCCGGATCTGGGCCGGAAGGATGACCGCCTGTGCGATGGCGCCGTCCCATCATGGCACCGCTGCCGGGCCGGGTTGCGCCAGATAGACGTCCTCGATCCGCGTCCGCCGCATCCACTCCAGCACCGGCTGCGCCGCATCCGCTGCGCGGGCGGCGAGGGCCGCGCGCAGGAAGATGCGGGCATCGACCGGCTCGCGCTGCATCGCCCAGTTCTCCCGCGCCAGTTGCAGCGCGGCCGCCGGGTTTTGCGCCAGGCGCAGCTGGTACAGGGCTTCCTCGCGCAGGTGCAGCCGGTCGCCGCGCTGGCGCGCTTCGCGAAAGCGCTCGTCGAGGATGGCGGCGTCGCGGGCCGCATTCTGCGCCTGCGCCGTGTCACCCGCGGCGCCCAGGCTCTGCTCGGCGATCGCCAGGCGCAGCAGCAGGCTGTCGATGCGCCGGCCGCCGGCCAGCAGCGCCACCACTTCGCGATCGTCGCCGTGCTCGAGCAGGCAGTCGGCGTGGGCGGCGAGCAGGCCGGGGTCGCGGGTGGCGGCGGCGGCGAGCAGGCGCTGCGCTTCCTCGTAGTCGGCGCGCGCGGCCCGATAGCGGCCGAGCCGGTCGGCGATGGCGGCGGCGCTGCCGAGCAGCCAGGCGCGCACCGGCAGGGACGTGCTGGCCGAAGCCGGCCGCAGCGCCTCCAGTTCGGCCAGTCCGGCGACGGCTTCGCCGCGCAGGGCGCGGGCGTTGGCGGCACAGATGCCGCGCAGCAGGCTGTCGACACGCTCGCCGAGGGCCGCGCAGTCCTGCGCCGCGGCCTCCGGTTCGCCCTGCAGCAGGTGCAGGCCGGCGCGGGCCAGCAGGGCCTGAGCCGACTCGGGGCCGTTCGCCGCGACCAGCGCGTCGAGGTCGCGCCGCGCGCCGGCGAAATCCTTGCGCGCCTGCTGCAGGCTGGCGCGCAGCAGGCGCGCCTCGGGCGGCGGCTCGGCGCGCTCCAGCCAGGGGCGCAGGGCCGATTCGGCATAGCCGAAGTAGCGCGGATCGTCCTCCTGGCGGCCGATGTCCACCGCCACCCGGGCATAGGCCAGGGCCAGGGCGTAGTTGCCCGGTTCGGCCACCGACTGGGCCCGCGCCTCGCGCAACTGCACGGCGCCCGGCGCACGCGGCAAGCCGACATGCTCGACGATCACGCTGTCGTCGGCCGGCACGTAAGGCTCGTGTCCCTGCGCCGCCGCGGCGGCGCTCAGCAGCAGCGCGGCGCCGACCGCGAGCCGTCTCACGGCAGGGCTTCGGGTTGCGCCGGCTGCGGCAGGTGGTACATGCGGAAAGCGCGCAGGTTCAGTTCCAGCGCCAGCGCATGCTCGCGGTCGGCTTCCGCGCGCAGGCCAAGGGCGGCGTCGATCTGCGCTGCGATGGCGTGCAGTTCGGCGGTGTTCCAGGCGCTGGCCAGTACGGCTTCGATTTCACGCTGCGCCGCGGCCGCCTGGCCGGCCTTGTACAGGGCCTGCGCCAGGAGGATGCGCGACTCGCCGTTGGGTCGCAGCTCGGCATTGCGCCGCGCCAGTTCCAGCGCCTGCTGCGGCTGGGCGCCGAACCATAGCTCGTGCTCGGCGGCATGGGCGCAGGCCGCTTCGGGCAGCAGCTCCAGGCGCTGGTGGTGCGCCTCCGCGGCGTGCGCGATCCATGGCGCGGCGCTGGCCGGGTCTGGACCTTCGCGCCGCAGGCGCGCCACCGCGTCCATGAACTCGGGATCGCCGGTCTCCCCGGCCAGCGCTTCGTACTGCGCCTGCGCTTCGTCGCGCCGGCCTTGCAGGGCCAGCAGCTCGGCGCGGCGGCTGCGTGGCAGCCACCATCCCGGCAGCAGCATCTGCGCATGGCGGAAGTATTCGTCGGCCTGCTCCCAGCGGCCGCGCTCGAGCTGCAGCTGCCCCTGCTGCAGCTCCAGCCAGGCATGCAGGTAGGGCGTATCGCTGTGGTCCTGCTTTTCGGCGCGATCGATCAGGGCGGCGGCTTCGAAATACTGGCCGGTGCGGGCCTGCAGCAGCGCCAGGCGCGCCAGGGCGCGCGGCCCTTCCTCGATCGCCAGCGAACGGTGGAAGCCCGCCAGCGCCTCGGCATAGCGGCCGCGCTGGAAATCCAGCTCCGCGCTTTCACTGGCGAAGCCGGCGGTGTCCTTGATGCGATAGCGGCGCTGCAGCCGCTCGCGGTCGGCTTCGGCCTCCGGCAGGCGATGCAACAACAGCTCCATGGCCATGCGTGTCAGCAGCGGCGCGTGCAGCTCGTCGCTGATGGCGAAGGCCTGGTCGAGCGCGCGGTCGGCCGCGGCGTAGTCGGTAAAGCGGCCGCTGAGCATGGCTTTTTGCAGCAGGGCCAGGGCCACGCCCTCGCGCAATGCCACGTCGTCCGGCGCACGCTGCAGCTCGCGCCGCGAGGCGTCGATGGCCTGGTCATAGAGATGCAGCAGGCCGGCGTAGTCGAGCGGGGGGGCGGTCCTCGGCTTGGCCGGGCCGCAGCCGCCGAGCAGCAGGGCGCCGGCCAGCAGCGGCGCCCACAACGCGGTGCGTCGCATCAGGGCGGCGGGAACGGGTCGGCGAGGTAGGGGAAATCGGCCGGCAGCGGCTTGTCGTTGGTGGTCGGATCGAGCGGCAGGTTGACGAAGGTGTCGCCGGTGCAGGGTGCGCCGTTGCACTGGCCGGGCGTGGTGACGTCGAGCAGGGCCAGTGCGACGACGCGGTCGACCACCGAGTCGGCAAAGTTACGGCCGTTGGGGAAACCGTCGGGCTTGTCCAGGTTGAGGTGCAGCATGTCCGGGATGATCAGCCCCACCGCCTGCGAGATGCACCGGCTGACGTCGCAGGCGTCGACGTTCTGGTCGCAGGTCTTGGCGCAGGAGGCGAGGCCCGCGGCCTTGAGCTGCGGGTCAAGCTGGAAGTGCAGCGTCTTCACCGTGCCGATCTCCTCGGCAGCGTAGTCGCCGTCGTTGATCGGATCGGTGGAATTGAACTGGTCCTTGTGGCCGGGCGTGATCAGCACGGTGGCGGTGACCGGCCCGCCCATGCGGTCGACCCGGGCATAGGCCGAAACCGGCTGGGAGGAAAAGACGAAACCCTCCGGGTTGGAGGTGCTGCTGCCGCCGCCACCGCCGCCGCCGCAGGCGGACAGCGCGGCGGCGAGGCCGAGGAGGGTGGCGATACCGAGGCGCGAGTGGTTCATGGCCTTGCTCCGTTCACTGCATCAACCGGCCGGAGGTGGCGAAGACGCAGATCTCATGCGAGCCCTGCGTGGCCGCCGCCGGGTCCATTTCGAACACGATGGCGGTGATATTGCGGCCGCCGAACGAGTCGCGCTTGTTGTTGAACAAGAGCTGGCCGGTCGAGGTCTTGTTGGTGGGATCGAAGCTGGCCTCGGTCGCGCTGAAGCCCTCGAAGTCGAAGAAGAAGGGATCGTCGCGCAGGCCGGAGTAGAACTTCAGGCCGCTGGGCGTAGTATTGACCTTCTCGACCGGGCCGGACACCAGCGTCGCGCCGGCACCCGGCAGGTTCTCCAGCTGCACGCCGATCTGGCCGGCGCTGTTGAGGCCGAAGCGGATGTTGACATCGATGTCCGGCCTGGCGTCGCAGTTGGTGTCGATGTGGTAGGTGAAGATCACCTGCGGGTCGTACCGGCCGGTGGGGCCGTCGACGCGCGTCTGCGGCGCCGGCGCGCCGGCGATGTTGATGGCGCCGACCAGCTTGCCGTTGCGGCGGAACACGAAGACGTCGGTGATGTCGGCGGCGTGATCGCCGTGGGCGCCCTTGGTGCCGGGCGCGTCGGCGTGATCCGCCGCCAGCGCCGTGGCGGGGCCGATCAGCAAGCCGGCCAGGATGGTCGCTGCGAAGCTGTTGCCGAGGTTCATGAACTCTCTCCCTGTTCCGCCTGCCGCTTGTACTACGGCGCTTGCCGCCTCATGGATGCGTCACGCCCGGCGCTGCCGCGACAGCGCCGCCTTTCGATGCCGGCCGCGGCCGCCCGTCGGCCGCATCGCTGACGAACCAGGGCGTGCCGTCCGGCCGCAGATACAGCTTCTGCATTTCTTCCAGGTTGAACGGCCGCGAGCCGATGCGGCCGAAGATCGCCACCTGGCCGCCGCTTTCGTCCACCGCGCGGTCGCGCTCCAGGCCGCGCGACAGCGACAGCGCCGGCCTGCCGGTGCGGTAGTGCGCGATCAGCGCCGGCTTGGGGTCGGGCGAGAAGCCGTAGAACTTGGGCTGGGTGTCGGGCGCGGTGAGCTGCAGCACCTGCAGGCCGTTCCTGCCGTCGGCGACATAGGCGAACAGCGAGGCGTTGGTGGAGCCGACCACCACATCGCGCGCGTCGTTGAGCTTCCCTTCCGCGTCGAACAACTGGTACAGCCTGGGCTTCTCCGGATTCTCGACGTCGACGATCGCCAGGCCCTGGGGGCCGGCGGCGACGTAGGCGAAGGTGCGGGACACGTAGACGCGGTGCGCGTCCTGCAAGGGGATCGCGGCGCCGTCCACCAGCTTCGGCGCCTGCGGGTGCGTGATGTCCACCACCTGCAGGCCCTGGCCGGTGACGGCGAACAGGTAGCGCAGCTGCACGGTGGTGGCGCGCAGGTCCGCCATCGGCAGGGTGGCGGCGACCTGCGGCTTGAGCGGGTCGGCCAGGTTCAGCACCACCAGGCCGGCGTCGGCGGCGACGTAAACCCAGTCGCCGGCGATGGTCAGGTGCCGCGCGCCCTTGAGCAGACCGCCGGGATTGAAGGTCAGGGCGCGGCTGAGGAAGTTGTCGCGCGGCTCGCCGTCCTGCAGGGTGTCGACGTTGGTCAGGATCAGGCCCTCGACGCGGTCGGTGATGAGCGCGTAGTGGTAGATCTCGTGGAAGGCCTGTTCCTGGTTGTCCTGACGCATCTTCTCGGTGTTGCGCAGCAGGTTGATCGGCTGGTTGGTGGGCAGCGCGACGCAGCTGGCGTCCTTGCTGGCGATGTGCGTATCGTGGCCCAGCGGCGAGAACGGTGCTGTGATGATCTTCTCGGAAATGCCCTTGTTGCCGATGCCGGCGACGTCGTAGGCCTGCATGCCCTTGCGGCCCTGCGCGACATAGAGATATTCGCCGCGCAGCTGCAGACAGCCGACGGCGTCGCCGGTGTCGTGGCTGTAGGCGTGCTGCAGCTCCTGGCCGTTCTTCTGGTGCCCGGCGTACCAGTCCGGGTAGGCGTAGCGGTGCAGGTAGCTGCCGATCACCGCCTGCGGCTCGTCCCATTCGGTCACCTGCACCGCGGCCAGCGCGCCGTCCAGGCCGGTGTAGGCGTGGTAGCCGACGAAGTTGACGAAGCCGGTACCGAGGCCGAGCAGCGAGGCCATCCAGGCGTTGTTGTCGTTGGCCTGCGACAGGTGGCAGTCCGAGCAGGTCTTGGTTTCCGCCGTGCGCTCGGTATGCGGGTAATGCGGGGCGAAGGCCTGGCTGGAGAAGCCGCTGGCCGACACCGGCGGCTGCTGCACGTAGATGTGCTCGCGGCTGGAGTTGGTCGACGACAGCACCAGGGCCGAGGAGCTGCGCACCGGCGCGATGCGGTAGCCCTTGGCCTCGCCGTGCTTGCCGAGCATGAAGAAGTCGTCGCGCGCCACCTGCGGGTTGTAGGTGGCGTAGTTGCGCGACTGCTCGCCGTCGAACTTGTGGCGGTCGGTCTTCCAGTTGGCCTGGATCGGCAGGTGGCAGCCGAAGCAGGAGGTGGTCCAGGAGCTGTGGCAGGTGACGCACAGCATCTTGCTGTCCTGGTGGGCGCGGCTGGCCGGCGCCACGCCGCTGCCCCAGGCGAAGCCGGCGGTGTCGGTGCTCATCAGCTTGGCGCGCGCCGCCTTGGCGTTGTAGTCCCTGTTGCCGGGCGTGACCGAGTCCTTGACCAGGTGCACCCGCCATTCCTTGGCCGGGTCGACGGCCGAGCGCTGCCAGAGCTGCCCGTCGATCCATTCGAAGCGCAGGCGCCCGTCCTGGGTGCGCATCTGCGACAGGTCGGTGCCGGCCGGCGGCGCCGGCGCCTGGGTGCCGTCGGCGTAGGCGCAGACGTAGGTCGGCACCGCGGGCGGCGGCGCATTGGCCACCTTGATCGCGGCGCCGGCCTGGAGCTTCGAACCGGCCGGGCACTTCGGCGCCGGCGCGGCCGGCCCGGAGGTGCGCAGGGTCGGGTAGCGGTCCACCGTGCCGTGGCAGTCCTGGCAGTCGATCTCGATCGCCTGGGCCACCTCGCCGTAAATGTGGCCGTTGCCGTGCGCGTCCTGGGCGAAGTGGCAGTCGGTGCACTGCATGCCCTTCTCGACGTGGATCGACATCAGCTGCACCGCCTTGTGCGGGTTGGCCGGGTCGAATTTGTGCGGATCGTCGTCGGCGACGACCTTGCCGTCCTTGTCGAGCAGGTCGCCCTTGCGGTCGCGCTTGAAGATGGCGCGGAAGTTCCAGCCGTGGCCGTGGTAGTCGGCGAACTGCGTGTCCTTCAGCGTCGGGTTGAGGCCGGACACGTTCTTGAGGAACTCGGGGTCGCTCCACTTGCCGCGGATCGCCGCCTCCTCCGGGTTGCGCTCGTTGATGGCGCGGATCTCGGCGTCGGTCGGGTACTTCTGCTTCTCCGGCCACATCGCCGGCGCGTCGGACTCGTAGTCCCACATGGTGTAGCCGAGCATCGAGTTGAGGAAGATGTTCGGCTGGTGCATGTGGCAGACCATGCACTGCTCGGTGGGGATGGAGCGGGTGAAGACGTGCTTGAGCGGATGGCCCGGCTCGTTCTTCGGGATGGTCGGATCGACGGTCTGCGTCATGCCCTCGTTGCCGAACTTCGCGTAGGGCCCCGAATGCAGCGGGTCGCGGTCGTTGGCGTAGACCACGTGGCAGCCGGCGCAGCCGCTGGAGCGGTAGTCGCCCGGCTGCTCGCTGGTGCCGAGGAACCACATGTAGGGGTCGTTGAGGCGGGTCTTGGTCAGGTTGATGACCGGCACGGCGATGCGGTTGCCGGTGCCGGGGCCGCGGTTGGACTGGCGGAAGTCGGGGCGGCCCGGCTCCTCCAGCTTCTGGATCTCGCCGGTGGAATCGGGCAGGCCGGTTTCGGGGAACAGGTTGGAGATGTTGCGGCCGCCGCGCTCGAAGATGCGGAACACGTCGGCCTGTGGCACCACTTCCCAGGGCGGCAGCGGAAACAGCTTGGCCAGCACGCCCTTGGCGGTCTCGTTGGGATCCGGCGTGGCGGAGGGATCGGAGATCACCGCCGCCTGGCCGTCGCGGGTATAGGTCTCGCCGATGACCGAGCGCTTGAACGGCAGGATGCCGTTGTTGTACGAGGCGCCCTCGAAGAACATCGCGCCGTTGCTCATCAGGCTGCGCTCGGCGGCCTCGATGATCGGCAGGTGGCAGGCGCCGCAGGCTTCGCGCGCCACGCGGTAATCGCTGGGATTGATGAAGCGGACGAATTCCGGCGACTCGCGGTTGAGCAGGGCGTAGCTGGCCTGCGGGTTGGCGCTCGACGGGTAATGCCAGGAGTCGGGATAGCGCGGCTGCACGTGCGCCTGGTCCAGCGTCTTGCGGTAGGCCGGCTCGTCCCGGCCCACGCCCTGCGCCAGGGTGACGGCCGCGTTGCCGCCGTGGCAGTCGGTGCAGCCCAGCACCACGCCCGGATTGAGGTGCATGGTGGCGTGGTCGGTGGCGGTGTGGCAGCTGTTGCAGCCGGCGCTCTTGTCCCGCGCTTCCTGCGCGCCCTGGTAGCGCGGCGCGGCCGGCGTTTCGGCGTAATGGATCTCGCGCGGCGGATCCTTGTCGTGCTCGTAGGCCTGAACGCTGCCGCCGAGGCCCAGGACGCAGAACAGCAGGAATGAGAGGGCGCGCATGGTCAGTAGGTCAGCAGCAGGTTGCCCAGCACCGAATACTGGTACTTGTCGGGGAACAGCGAGCGATATCCGTCGTCCGGAATGAGCATGGCGCCGGACAGGCGGAAGATGATGTTCTGGGTGAAGAAGGGCCGGTAGATCAGCGCGGTCGACAGGTCCCAGCCGATGCTGTTCGAGTGCACCAGCTGGTTGCGCGCCAGCGCCACGGTCTGGGCGCTGTCGAACCAGAGGTGGTTGAAGTTGAACGACTGGCGCAGCTGCGGCATCAGGTCGGCGTCGGTGCCGAAACCGATGATGATGATGCCGGGGTTCTCGAAGGTGGACTGGCCGAAGTCCTTGCTCGAGCGCAGGTCGGCCAGCTCGCCGTTGCGCTGCGACAGCGTCACGCCGCCACCGCCGATCAGCGGGATCGCCTGGCGGATCCAGAAGCTGGTGTCGGCGCCGGCGATGATCGGGTTCTCGAAGATGGCGTCGAAGCCGGTGGCGGTGCCGTTGTAGGGGTTGTGGTCGCCGCTGGCATAGACGCCGCTGAGCCGCAGGCGCAGCCAGTCCATGTCGTAGGAGGCCTCCGCCGCTGCGAACAGGCCGCGGATGCGCTTGACGTCGTCGGCGAACACGCCGCGGTCCTGCCTGCCGACCGCCAGGTAGGTCGACATCGTCAGGTTAAGCCGGCCGAAATGGCCGTCGCCGTTGTAGCCGAGGTAGGTCACCTGATACTTGCGCGGCGACTCGGTGCCGATCGAGGCCGGCCGCTGCAGGAAGCCGTTGTCGTCGTAGAACTGCTCGCCGTTCTCGCGGTTGCGGTTGTGCGCCAGGGTCAGCTGCGACGTGAAGGCCAGCACCGGGAAGTCCTGGCGGTAGACGTTGACCAGGTAGGTGTCGTCGTTGCGCGGCTTGGTCCGCACGTCGTTGAGGCCGCTGTTGGTGTTCTTCTCCAGGCGGCGGATCCACGCCAGGTTGTACTGCCAGCGGTTGTTGTCGCGCGTCCCGAACAGGCGCAGCGCCAGCTGGTTGTCCTGGAACAGGAAGCCGCGGAAGTCGGACGAGAAGGGCTGGATGCCGAAGCGCACGCTGTCGAAGTCGTAGCGGTCGGACACGTTGCGCAGGTGGTAATCGACGAATGCTTCCTGCAGGCCGACGAACTGGTCCGAGCGGTAGCGGCCCTTGCCCGGGTCGATGTTGAGCGCGCCCGCTTCCTCGGCCACGGTGTAGTTGTAGTTCAGCACCGGCGTCAGGTGCAGCTCGTACTCGGGCGGCTTGAAGGTGGTGTCGCCCTTGATGTACACCGCCGACAGGATCAGGTTGGCGTTGAACAGCGTCTGGCGCTCGCCGCCGAAGATGCCGTTCTCGCCCGGGTGGTTGCTGCCCTGCGGCCCCACCGGCACCGGCAGGCGGCGGTATTCGTAGACCGTGTCGGCGGTCGCGGCGAGATTGAGGAACTCGTCGCCGTGGCGGATCGGCTTGTCGGCCTTCCAGGTGTTCTGGTTGTAGGGGTCGTACCAGCGCTGCGGCACCAGGCCGAGGTTGTTGAGCAGGCGCCAGCGGTCCGGGATCGGCGCCTTCTCCCATTCGCGCCAGGCCTCCGGCGCCGCCACCGGTGCCAGCCGGCTGACGCGGTTGGGATCGGGCAGCGGCTCGCTGTCGGACGGGATCACCCGCGGCTCACCGGCGCGCCGGCGCAGCTCGGGCGAGGCGTCGTCCGGGGCGGTGGACGGATCGGGATGCGCTTCCGCCGCTTCGCCCAGGTGCGTCGCCATCGGCAAGGCGAGGGGAGCGACCGCCCGGGGGGCGGGCTCCGCCACAGCTTCCACGGACGGGGCGGCGGGTGGAGCGGCGGGCGCGGCCGCCGCAGCGGAGCGGTAGACCGCATAGGCTTCCGCCGCCGGGATGGCGTTGATCGCGCCCGCATCCGGCACGCGCAGCACGCTGCCGGGCCGGATGTGTTCGGGCGAGCCGGCGAAGGCGTCAGGGTTGGCACGGTACAGCGCGGTGATGGTCTGGTAGGTCGACAGCCGCGTCTTCTCCGGACGCAGCGCATAAGCGATCTGCGACAGGCTCTCGCTGGCCTTGACCGGCCCATAGCTGCGCGGGCCGGCCTGGGCCGACACTGCCAGCAGCGTGCCGAGCGCGCTGCACAGGGCCAGCCGTTTCACTTGCCGGCGCATGGATCCTGCTCGTCGCTGTCCAGGAACGGAGCCTGCGGGCACTCGACGTAGCGCACCTTCTGGCCCTGGATGTTGAGCTGGTCGATGCGCGTCGCCGGAGGCGCATTGCTGATGGTGCCGAGCGCCTGGCCGGCGTTGTACAGGCCGAGGAAGGCGACCATGTCGTCCTGGTCGATGCCGTCGCCGGACACGCCGATGCCGCCGACCAGGGTATTGCCGCGATAGATCGGCACGCCGCCGGCGAAGATCTGCAGGCCGTCACCCAGCTCGGCCGGCACCGTGGTGTTGAAGCCGCTGATCGGACCGGGCGGCCCGGCGCAGCTGGGAGGATCGTCGGCGCCGCCGGTGCCGAGCGTGAACAGCACGTGCTGGGCGATGCGCTCGTAGACCAGGTCCAGCTGCACGCCGGTCGAGAACGGGCTCCACTTCGGATAGGGCTTGCTCAGCGGGCCGCTGGAATTGGCATCGATGCCGTCGGGGAAGAACGGCCGCTCGAGATTGCCGACCGAGCGCGCGCCGTAGGCGTAGCCGCCGTCGAAGACGTTGGCGCCCGCCAGCTGGTTGAGGCCGTCGACGTAGTCGCTGAACTTCACCGCCGGCTGTTCCTTGCCCACCGGCTCGATGTAGGTGACGGTGCCGGCGGCGCGCAGCTCGTCGCCGGCGCCGGGCTTGGAGAAGAACATCGCGGTGCGCGCCTTCTGCAGCGCCACGTCGGTGCCGAACACCGGCGCGTCGCGGGTGCGCAGCACGCCCAGCACCACGCCCTTGGTGTCGACCACCACCACCGAGCCGCGCATCTGCGAGCCGAGCGGCCGGCGGATCTGGGCGCGGGTGCGGTTGGCCACGCCGATGCCCTGCTTCAGCAGCTCGGCCACCTCCGCTTCGCCGAGGCCGCCGTCGCTGCCGGCGGTCGGCGGATAGCGCCGGCTGCCGTCGGCGCGGACCAGCTCGAAGGCGTCGAGGCCGGCGAAGCGCGGATCGACAGCCTGGGCATAGCCGGAAAGAGGCGTGCCGAACTGCGTGCCGGGCAGCACCGCGGCGCCGGCGTAGTAGCCCCGCACCGGCACCAGGCTGCCCAGGGCCAGCGCGCCGGGATCGTAGGCGAGGGTGTTGTGGCCGCCGGTGGCGGTGTCGCCCAGCGCCACGTCGCTGTAGCGCAGGGTCTTGCCGCCGACGGTGATGACGTCGGCGCGGCGGTCGGCCGGCGCGTCGAAGCCGGCGGTGGCGGCGAGGGCGGCCAGCTCGTCGATGTCGTGGTCGCGGTCCTCGATGTCCAGGTCCAGGCTGTAGCGGCCGTCGGTGATGACGCCGACGCCGCCGACCACGGTGCCGTTCTTGTACAGGGGAAAGCCGCCGCTGTCCGCCGATAGTCCCAGCGGCGCGCGCTTGGGGCCGATGTCGGCGCCGCCGCCGCTGAAGCGGGTGTTGAAGTCCGAGCACGGCAGGGAGCTGAACTGCACTCCGAACAGCGGCCCGCCGGGCTGGCCCAGCTCGCCCGGATTGAAGTGCTCCTGCACGATCTGGCTGGCGGTGCGGGTGGAGAAGGCGTTGCCCTCGGAGCTGAGGTAGGCGCCGGTAATGGCCTTGGAAATGGCGGCGATGGTGGCCGGGACCACCGCCAGGCCGTCCAGGCCGCTGAGCGTGTCGCGCCTGGAGTCCACCGTCACCGCGTTGCCGGCGCCGCTCATCTGGAACACCGCCAGCACGTTGCCGACGCGGTCGACCACCGCCACCGTGGCCTTGGCGTGCTGCGCCTGCGCCTCGGCCACCGCCTGGGCGATGACCTGCCTGACGTCGTCGCTGCTCAGGCTTTGCGGGCTGGCGTCCTGGCAGTTGCCGCTGCAGCCGCCGCCGGGGCCGCCGCCGCCGCAGGACGCGGCGCCGAGGCTCAAGGACAGGGCCAGCAGGAAGCTCCGCAATTTCATCGCATCGGCTCCACCGCGGGCGTCGCCGCCGCCGTCGCGGCCGTGGTTTGGCGCGGCGGCATGCCCATCTTCTGCTCCCGCGCGATGTGGTAGCCGTGGCACTTGATGCAGCTGGACTGGATCTGCGCCCTGCTGCCCGGATCGCCGTGGCAATCGCGGCAGCGCTTCAGCTCCGGCATCAGCACGTCGGTGCTGAGCTTGGAGCTAGGCGCCGCGTGGCAGCTTTCGCACTTCTCGCTGCGGTGCGCCTGGTGGCTGAATTCGGCGTGGTCGAGACGGTGCTGCGCCAGCGCCACCGGCGGCACGCTCCACGGCAGTGCCGCGTCATGGGTGCGGCTGACGGCGTGGCAGTAGCCGCAGACCCGCTTGTCGAACACCTCGTCGATGACCACGGCCGACTGCTGTTCGGCCCAGTCCAGCGCGGCGCGCGCTTGCGGCGGCGTCAGCTGCTCGCCGGGGCGGCGCCGCAGCTGCACGATTTGCGGCGCGCCGGGCTTGCGCACGCCGCCGGCCAGCGCGGCGCGGGCGTAGTAGTCGCGGATCACGCCGACCACCTGGGCCGGCTGGGCATGCGGCACGGTGCGTTCGGGGTCGTCCGGATCGAAGTCCAGGCGATGGCATTCGGCGCAGTGCTGCTGCATGTCGATCGGCTTGAACGAGACGCCGGAGGCATCGGGCTGGTGGCAGTCGGCGCAGGCCAGCACCCGCTTGCCGGTCGGCGACTTGATGCCCTTGGGATCGAGGTGCTTGTCGTGCGGATATTTCAGGTTGGTATCCGAGTGCAGCATCTCGGGCTGGTCCTGGCTGGCCTGGATCCAGCGGAACTGCCGGGTGGCGCTGTCGTAGCGCGCCACCCGCGGCGAGAACACCGGGTGGTGCGAGGAGAAATCCGCCGCCGGCTGCAGCTTGATGCCGGCGAAGCGCTGCTCCGGCCGGGCATGGCAGTCGGTGCACTGGGCGTCGTGCCGGGTCACCAGGCCCATGTCGCCCTTGTGCTCGTGATGGCAGTCCTCGCAGCGCGCCTTGGCGAAGTCGTCGAGCTTGAGCCAGTGCGGATCGTCGACATGGGCGGCGGTGTTCTTGTGGCAATCCAGGCAGGCCTCGTTGCGCACGCGCAGGAACGCGCTCTGATGGCACTTGGCGCAGTCCTTCTGGAAATAGGCGTGGGCGCTGCTGGAGGTGCCCGGCACCCAGACCGCGTCGGTCGGCTTCAGCGCGGCGAGGCCCGCGGCAGGCTGGGGCGGCACGTATTCCGCCGCGGCCGGCGCCGGGGGATGGCCGAAGCGCAGCCACGCCGGCACCGCCAGGCCCGGCAGCAGCACCAGCAGGAACAGCAGCCACGACAGCCGGCGCCGCGTCCACAGCACCTCGCCCAGGCTCATGCTCAGGCGCGTCTGCCGCTGCGCCTTCTCGTCGCGGGCCGAGACCTTTTCCTCGACGTCGATCTGCAGGTCGTTGCCGCCGGTGCCGGGCAGCACCACCAGCTGGAAGCGGCCGATGACGATCAGGTCGCCGCCGTGCAGCCTGTGCTCGGTGGTCGGCGCGCCGTTGACCTGCATCGCCGCGCCGGGCTTGGTGACGATGACGGCGTTCTTGCCGCTGCGCACGATCTCGGCGTGGGACAGGGCAACGCGTAGGTCCGGCAGCTCCACGTCCTGGTCGGTGCCGCGGCCGATGCGCAGGCGGTCGACCTCCACCTCGCGGTCGCGGGAGACGTTTTCGCCGCTCTGGCGGGTCCAGGTCCGTATCAAAAAGCGCACGGGCGGCTCCGTGCGCCGGCGGCGGAGCCGCGGGCTGGCGTTCCCGCACCCTTGCGGGAGGGCAGGAGACCACCCGCCTGGCGGGTGGCGGGGTGAGGGGCAGCCCGATGACGAAGCGGGTTCACAGGACTCACCAGTAGATGAACACGGACAGGATGTGCGCCAGCAGCGCCGCCAGCAGGGCGAAGGTCAGCGGCACGTGGAAGTACAGCCAGA
>DASRFD010000044.1:0-59860 GCA_035651715.1 Nevskia sp. | reverse complement strand
CCTGCTGACGGCGTGCATGGAACAGTCTTACTACGTCAAGCCCGACAATTCGCCGGACATGCTCACCGGCGTCGCCCACATGGTGCCGCCGCGCAACCCGCCGGCGCGCCTCGACGTGGGCGTGACCTTCAAGTCCGAAGGCCGCATCTCCGCCGCCGGCAGCGACAGCCTGTACCAGACCGTCCGCGACGGCCTCACCGCCAAGGGACGCTGGGACGTGCACCGCCTCGGCGGACCGGCCGACGACTTCGGCGCGGCGATCCAGGCCATCGTCACCGCCCCTGCCGGCTCGCTGCCGAGCCAGCCGGGCAAGCCGCGCCTGCTGATGCTGGTGGAGAACGCGCCGGACCTGTCCTCCGGCACCCGCCGCAGCTATTTCCTGTCCGGCATGACCTTCGGCGCCTACAGCATCAACAAGCCCACCGACCGCTACGACGTCACCATCGCCTACCGCGACGAGCAGGGCATGGAGCGCGTCTACCGCAGCCACCAGGACCTGTACTTCTTCACCGGCTCCACCGTGTTCGGCAACGAGCCCGGCCCCCTGGCGGGCATGAAGCACTACGACACGGTGCAGAAAGCCTTCGGCGGCATCGTCGACAACTCGGTCAACGGCACCCGCCGCGGCACCGTCACCCCGGGGCAGCCGCGCTTCGAGACGCCGGCGCCGGCCGGCGGGCACTGAGCCGACCGCGCCGGCGGCGCGGTTCCCGGCGGTACCGCCGGCGCGGCCGCCGGGCGGCCTACAGCCACTGCGACTTGCGGAACAGCCGGAACAGGTAGCCGTCGATGCCGGCCATCAGCGCCAGCGCGGCCGGGTAGCCGTACCTCCATTCCAGCTCCGGCATGTTGTGGAAGTTCATGCCGTAGATGCCGGCGATGAGGGTCGGCACCGCCACCAGGGCGGCGTAGGCGGCGAGCCGCTTGACCACCTCGTTTTCCTGCAGGTTGATCAGCGACAGGTTGACGTTGAGCGCGGTGGCGACGGTGTCGCGCAGGCTGTCCACCGTCTGGTTGAGGCGCTGCAGGTGGTCGAAGATGTCGCGGAAGTAGTCCTGCAGGTTGACGCACAGGTGCGGCACGCGGCCGCCGAACAGCTTGCTGCTCGCCTCCAGGGTCGGGCCGATGGCGTGCTTGATCACCACCAGCTTCTGCTTGAGCTTGTACAGCGCTTCGATGTTGGCCCGGCCGGCGGCCTGGCCGGAGAAGATCCGCTCCTCGATGCACTCCAGCTCGGATTCCAGCTCGTCCAGCACCGGGAAATAGCGGTCCACCACCGCGTCCATCAGCGCGTACAGCACGTAGCCGGAGCCGTTGCGCAGCAGCTCCGGCTCGCGCTCGGCGCGGGCGCGCACGTCGGTCAGGCGGCGCTCCGAGCTGCGCCGCACCGACAGCACGTAGTTCTGGCCGACGAAGATCGCCAGCTCGCCCTGCTGCAGCTCGCCGTCCTGCATGTCCAGCAGCTGCAGCACCATGAACAGCGAGTCGCCGTACTCCTCCAGCTTCGGCCGCTGGTGGCCGCGCTGCGCGTCCTCCACCGCCAGGTCGTGCAGGCCGAACTCCTCCTGCATCGCCTTCAGCTCCTCCGGCTGCGGGTCCTTCATCGCCACCCAGACGAAGCAGTTGGGACTGTGCAGGTAGTCGTGGATCTCGCTCACCTCGATTTCGGCGAGCTTGTGGCCCTTCTGGTAGGCGACGCAGTTGATCAGCATCCGCTGGCTCCGTTTTCAGCCCATCATGATACGCGCGCGCCGCCGCGATATAGTGGCGGGACAACAACCGCCGGGAATCCGTTCCGCGATGAGCTACGAGGTCGTCGACGCCAGCATCTCCCCCACCGGGCGGCTGGACGTGCTGTCCAAGTCGGAAGTGGCCAAGTTGCTCGACACCAGCCAGGGCGGCCTGTACCAGGTGCTGCGGCGCTGCTCGCTGGCGGTGCTCAACAGCGGCGGCTTCCTCGACGACAGCCAGGAGCTGCTGAACCGCTACCCGGACTTCGCCATCCGCGTCTCGCAGAACGAGCGCGGCATCCGCCTCGAGCTGAAGGGCGCGCCGGCGGTGGCCTTCGTCGACGGCCGCATCATCCGCGGCATCAGCGAGCACCTGTTCGCGGTGCTGCGCGACATCGTCTACGTCAGCAACGAGATCAGCAACAACCCGCGCTTCGACCTGCATACGCCGGAGGGCGTCACCGACGCGGTGTTCCACATCCTGCGCAACGCCAACATCCTGCGGCCGCTGCCCAACCCCAACCTGGTGGTGTGCTGGGGCGGCCACTCGATCTCGCGCGAGGAGTACGACTACACCAAGGTGGTCGGCTACGAGATGGGTCTGCGCGGCCTGGACATCTGCACCGGCTGCGGCCCGGGCGCGATGAAGGGGCCGATGAAGGGCGCCGCCATCGGCCACGCCAAGCAGCGCATCGGCGGCGGCCGCTACCTCGGCATCACCGAGCCCGGCATCATCGCCGCCGAGTCGCCCAATCCGATCGTCAACGACCTGGTGATCATGCCGGACATCGAGAAGCGCCTGGAGGCCTTCGTCCGCACCGGCCACGCCATCGTCGTCTTCCCCGGCGGCGCCGGCACCGCCGAGGAGATCCTCTACCTGCTCGGCATCCTGCTGCACCCGGACAACGCCGGCCTGCCGTTCCCGCTGATCTTCACCGGCCCGGCCGGCTCCGCTGCCTACTTCGAGCAGATCCACGCCTTCATCGGCCTGACCCTGGGGCCGACGGCGCAGGGGCTGTACCGCGTCGTCGTCGACCAGCCGGCGCGGGTGGCGCAGCTGGCGGTCGAGGGCATCCAGCGGGTGCGCGAGTTCCGCAAGTCGCGTGACGACGCCTACTACTTCAACTGGCTGCTGCGCATCGCGCCGGACTTCCAGCGGCCGTTCGCGCCGACCCACGACAACGTGCGCGGCCTGGCGCTGCACCGCGACCAGCCGCCGCACCTGCTGGCGGCGGCGATGCGCCGCGCCTTCTCCGCCATCGTCGCCGGCAACGTCAAGGAGGCCGGCATCCGCGCCGTGCGGGAGCACGGCCTGTTCGAGATCCACGGCGACGCCGCGGTGATGCAGCCGATGGACGCCCTGCTCAAGTCTTTCGTCGCCCAGCACCGCATGAAGCTGGCGGGCAAGGACTACCAGCCGTGCTACCGGGTGGTGAGCTGAGGCGGCGCGGCCGCTGAGAACTGGCGCACAGCAATCGGCGGCGGCGCGGCATAAAACGTCCGCAGCGGTACCGGGCTTACGGGGAAGGGGAGCAAGATGAACGTCATCGGCATGCTGCTGCAAGGGCTGGCGGACCTGGTGCGCATGCTGGTGCGCTGCCTGTTTCCGCTCGCCGCCCTGCTGGTGTTCGCCCTGCTGCTGATGTCCGACCAGGGCGGCGACGTGCTGCGCATCGAGGCGGTGGCCACCGACCGCGTGCTCGGCCTGCGCGGCATGGCGCTGCTGCTGCTCGCCACCACCGTCCTGGCGGCCTCGGTCTGGTACTGCATGCGCTGGCTGCTGGTGACGCAGATGGCGGCGCTGCCGCTGGACATGGAGCGCACCGCCGCCGTCCGCACCTGGCTGCCGCGCCTGGCCGGCGCGGCGGTGTTCCTGGCGGTGAGCTGGGCGGTGCGCAACCTCGGCGACCTGCCCGGGGTGGGCTGGGAATTCGCCGCCGCCGCCCTGGCCTTCCTCGGCTTCACCGTGGCGCGCGGCCGGCTGCTGCGGCGCCTCAACCTGGCCCAGACGCGCGCGCCGGACCGCCTGGCCGCGCCCGCCGTGCTCGGCCGCGACATTCCCCTGCCGCCGGTGACGCGCCGCGTGGTGCTGGCCTCGCTGGCCTTCTCCTTCCTGCTGGCCGCCGCCCTGCTGCTGTGGCCGGTGAGCGCGCCGCGCCAGGTCGGCGCGCTGGTGCTGGTGCCGCTGGCGCTGGCCAGCATCAACATCTTCGGCAGCTTCGTGCTGACCTGGTGGCCGCTGCGCAACGGCCTGCCGGGGCTGGCGCCGGTAGCGCTGCTGGTCGCCGCGCTGTTCGGCGCCTGGAACGACAACCACCATGTCCGCGAGGGCGGCTGGACGCCGCGCCAGCTGCAGCCGGACCGGCGCAGCGATGTCAACACGCGCTTCGACGCCTGGCGCGGCCCGTCCGCCGGCGACCACTACGTGGTGGTCGCCACCGAGGGCGGCGGCATCCGTGCCGCGCTGTGGACCGCGGCGCTGCTGCGCGAGCTGGAGCAGGTGCCCGGCTTCCGCGAGCACCTGTTCGCCGTCAGTGGCGTCTCCGGCGGCAGCCTCGGCGCGGCGGCGTACCTGAGCCAGCGCTACGCCGAACTGGCCGGCGGTCCGGCCTGCTCCGCCGTCGCCGACCTCAAGCGCGATTTCCTGTCGCCGCCGCTGGCCGGCATGCTCTACGCCGACCTGATGCAGCGCTTCCTGCCGTTCGCCGTGCCGCTGTTCGACCGCGCCCGCAACCTGGAGCTGTCCTGGCAGCAGGCCTTCGCCGACTGCGCCGGCGCGCCGATGCGGCAGACCCTGGCGCAACTTTACGCCGGGCACCCGCAGCTGCCGCTGGTGCTGCTCAACACCACGGTGGTGGAGACCGGGCGGCGCGCGGTGCTGGCCGACGTGCAGGCCGGCGAGTTCAACGACGTGGTCGACCTGATGCGCCCGAGCTATTCCAGCAGCGCCCAGCCGCTGGCGGGCCTGGCCCACGACAGCGCGCGCTTCCCCGCGGTGAGTCCGGCCGGCACGGTGATGGACGCGCAGAACTGCGCCGACCAGGACCGCGGCTGCGCGCGCTACCGCGTCGTCGACGGCGGCTACTTCGACAATTCCGGCGCCATCACCGCCGCCGAGCTGATCCAGGCGGTGCAGAGCCGGCACCGCGAGCTGCACCCGGTGCTGCTGCTGCTGCGCAACGACTTCTTCGCCCGGCCGATCTGCAATGCGCCGGCGGGCGGCCGCATCTGCCGCGATCCCGCGCAGCCGCAGCCGGGCTTCCAGGGCGGCGGCGGCCATCCCGGCCGCTTCGCCCCGGAGCTCACCGCGCCGGTGCTCGGCCTGTACGACGCCAGCGCCGGCCACGGGCGCCTGGCGGCGGTCGCCGCCGCGGTCCAGGTGGAGCGCGTCGAAGGCGGCCGGGTCTTCGACCTGGCCCTGCAGCTGCCCGAGTCCAGCCCGACCCGGCCGGTGGTGATGCCGCCGCTGGGCTGGGAGCTGTCGCGCGGGTCGCAGGAGACGATCGTGGAGCAGGCGGCGCAGCTGGTGGCGGCGCGGCGGGCGGAGCTGGAGGAGGCGCTGCGCTGAGCCGGGCGGTTCCGTCCGGCGCGGCTCGGGCCAGGCCCGGCGGCGGCGTCAGAGCTTGGGAATGCGGATGCGGCTGATCATCAGCGCCCCGGACACCGCGAACATCAGCGCCAGCAGGTGCAGGCGGTACTGGCCGAAGCGGATCACGCCGAACCAGAGCTGGTCGCCGAGCGCCTCGTTCGAGGCGGCGATCCCCAGCACGATCACCAGCACCAGCGAGGTGGGGATGGGCGTGCCCTCGAAGTACTTCACCTTGTCGCCGCCGCCGGACAGGGCCTCGGCGGTGATGTTGTAGCGCGCCAGGCGCGACACGCCGCAGGCGACGAAGAAGCCGAGCACCAGGCGGTCGATCAGGCCCTGCATGCCGCAGGCGTAGCCCATCACCGCCGGGGCCACGCCGAAGGAGATGACGTCGGCGAGGGAGTCCAGCTCGCGGCCCATGGCGGAGGACTTCTGGCGCCAGCGCGCGATGCGGCCGTCGAGCACGTCGAACACCAGCGCCATCACCACCATGCCGCAGGCCAGGTAGATGTGCAGCCGCTCCTGGGTCTGCAGGTAGGACATGATCGAGAACAGCGCGCCCACGCCGCTGGCGGCGTTGCCCAGGGTGAACCAGTCCGCCAGGTGGAACTCGCGGATCATCGCAAACGGCTTGCGCTCGGTCATGGTTTTTTCGTGGCTCCCTGTCGCAGCCGGTATCATAGCGGCCATTTTTACGGCTGACCGCAGTGAGCTCCCTCCCCGAAGTCCAGGCGCGGTTCGACCAGCTCAGCGGCAGCCTGCTGCTGGCCGACGCCGAGCGCCTGCGCCGCCAGCTCGACGGCGCGCGCCGCAACCCCCGCTTCGACTTCGCCCGCTACGCCCGCGACCTGGAAAAGGCCGCGCTGGCGGCGGAGAACCGCGCCCGCCTGCGGCCGGCCGCGATCGCCTGGCCGGAAAACCTGCCGGTGGTCCAGGCCAGGGACCAGCTGCTGGCGGCGATCCGCGCGCACCAGGTGGTGGTGATCTGCGGCGAGACCGGCTCGGGCAAGACCACCCAGCTGCCCAAGCTGTGCCTCGAGCTGGGGCGCGGGCTGCGCGGCCTGATCGGCCACACCCAGCCGCGGCGCCTGGCGGCGCGCAGCGTGGCGCGGCGCATCGCCCAGGAGCTGGACAGCCCGCTGGGCGAGCTGGTCGGCTTCGAGACGCGCTTCGACCGGCGCGTGTCGGAGCGCTCCCTGGTCAAGCTGATGACCGACGGCATCCTGCTGGCCGAGCTGCAGCGCGACCGCGAACTGCGCGCCTACGACACCCTGATCATCGACGAGGCCCACGAGCGCAGCCTCAACATCGACTTCCTGCTCGGCTGGCTCAAGCGCCTGCTGCCGCGCCGGCCGGAGCTGAAGCTGATCATCACCTCGGCCACGCTCGACCCGGACAAGCTGGCGCGCCACTTCGCCGGCGCCGACGGCACGCCGGCGCCGGTCCTGGCGGTGGAGGGGCGCACCTACCCGGTGGAGCTGCGCTACCGCGCGCCGGACGAGGACTACGACCTGGAGCAGCAGGTCGGCGACGGCATCGAGGAGCTGTGGCGCGGCGGGCGGGTGGGGGACACGCTGGTGTTCCTGCCCGGCGAGCGCGAGATCAACGAGCTGGCGCGCTCGCTGCCCGGCCGCTTCCCGCGCGCCGAGGTGCTGCCGCTGTACTCGCGCCTGCCGGCGGAGAAGCAGGACCGGGTCTTCTCCTCCCGCGGCGCGCCGCGCATCGTGCTGTCGACCAACGTCGCCGAGACCTCGGTGACGGTGCCCGGCATCCGCTACGTCGTCGATACCGGCACCGCGCGCATCAACCGCTACTCGCCGCGCCTGGGCGTGCAGCAGCTGCACATCGAACCGATCGCGCAGGCGGCGGCCAACCAGCGCTCCGGCCGCTGCGGCCGCGTCGGCCCCGGCGTGGCGCTGCGGCTCTATGCCGAGGACGATTTCGCGCAGCGCCCCGCCTTCAGCGACCCGGAGATCCTGCGCGCCAACCTGGCCGGCGTGATCCTGCAGATGGCGGCGCTGGGCCTGGGCGACGTCGACGAGTTCCCCTGGCTCGACCCGCCGGAAGGCCGCCACGTCGCCGAGGGCTACCGCCTGCTGCAGACCCTCGGCGCGCTGGACGAGGAGCGCCGCCTGACGCCGCTGGGCCGCGAGCTGGGGCGCCTGCCGCTGGACCCGCGCATCGCCCGCATCGCCCTGGCCGGGCGCGAGGCCACGGTCTGCGCCGAGCAGGTCTGGGTGCTGGCCGCGGCGCTGTCGGTGCAGGATCCGCACGAGGTGCCGCCGGACGCGCAGGCGCAGGCGCGGGCGAAGCACGCCCAGTGGCAGCATCCCAGGTCGGACTTCCTGTCGCTGCTGCAGCTGTGGCGGCACTGGCAGCAGTGGAGCGGGGAGCTGTCCAACCGCCAGCTGCGGCGCCGCTGCCAGGAGAACTACGTCTCCTACCTGCGCATGGAGGAATGGGAGTCGGTGTACCGGCAGATCGCCGACCTGCTGGCGCCGCGCGAGCGCGGCGAGCCGAAGGCGGAGCAGCCGGCCACGCCGGAGGAGCTGGACCGGCTCTACGCGCCGATCCACAAGGCGCTGCTGGCCGGCCTGGTCGACCACATCGGCCAGAAGGCGCCGCAAGCGGGCGAGGGCCGGCAGGAGTACAACGGTCCGCGCGGCCGCCGCTTCCGCATCTTCCCGGGCTCGGTGCTGGCGAAGAAGGCGCCGCCCTGGCTGATGAGCGCGCAGCTGGCGCAGACCAGCCAGCTGTTCGCCCGCGTCAACGCCGCGATCGAGCCGGCCTGGCTGGCCGAGGTGGCGCCGCACCTGGTGAAAAGCGTGCTGCAGGACCCGGCGTGGAACCCGCAGCGCGGCGAGGTCACGGCGATGGAGACCCTGAGCCTGTTCGGCATGCAGCTGCTGCGCCGCGCCCGGCACTACGGCTCCGACGAGCCGGAAGCGGCGCGCCGCATCTTCATCACGGAAGGGCTGGTGCGCGGCGACATGCCGCAGCCGCCGCCGTTCCTGGAAAAGAACCTGGCCCTGATCGAGAACGTGAAGGAGAAGGAGGCGCGGCTGCGCCGGCCCGACCTGCTCGGCGACGAGGCCCAGCTGTACGCCTTCTACGACGCGCGCATCCCGGCGGACGTGTGCACCAGCGCCGGCCTCAACCGCTGGCTGCGCGCGCAGCAGCGGCCGGGCGCGCCGGCCGCGGCGGAGCTGCGCATGCGCGAGGCCGACGTGGTCAAGGCCGGCGCCAACACCGACGTCGCCGCGCTGTTCCCGGACCACCTGCGGCTCGCCGGCCAGCGCATCCGCCTGAGCTATTCGCACGCGCCGGGCGAGGAGCAGGACGGCGTCAGCTTCCACATCCCGATGGCGCAGCTGTTCGCGCTGCCGGCCGAGCGCTTCGACTGGCTGGTGCCGGGCCTGCTGCCGGCCAAGATCGAGGCCCTGATCCGCACCCTGCCGATGGCATTGCGGCGCCTGTGTACGCCGGCGGCCGAGTATGCCCGCGCCATCGCCGCCAGCACCGACCCGCAGCGGGGCGGGCTGCTGGAGGCGGTCTGCGCGCGCTTCGCCGAGATGAACGGGGTGAAGCTGAGCCCCGCCGATTTCAGCCCCGAGCGGCTGGAGGCGCACCTGCTGCCGCGCCTGGTGCTGGAGGATGCGCAGGGCAAGGCCGTCGACCAGGCCGGCAGCCTGCCCGAGCTGCAGCGCCGCCACGGCGGCGCGGTGCGCGGCGAACTGCTGCGCCGCGCCGCGGCCAGCGAGGAGGCCGGGCGCTGGACCCGCGAGCAGGTGGCGGACTGGGACTTCGGCGCGCTGCCGGACGCGGTCGAAGTCGCCGGCGCGCGCGCCTATCCCGCGCTGAGCGCGGAGGACGGCAAGGTAGCGCTGCGCCTGTTCGAGTCGGCGCCGGCGGCGCGGCAGGCGCACGCCGTGGGCGCGCAGGCGCTGCTGCTGTCGCGCGTCGCCGACCGCATGCGCGACCTCGCCAGGACCGCCCGGTCCCGCCTCGGCATCGGCCTGGCGCAGACCGGGCTCGGCGCCGAGGCCCTGGCGCAGCAGGTCGCGGCGCGCGCCGCCCAGGCCTGCTGGACCCCGGCGGCGATCCGCGACTGCGCCGCCTTCGACGCCGCGCTGGAGCGGCGCGGCGAGTTCGGCCGCGAGGCGGCGGCGCGGCTCGACGACGTCTGCAACTGGCTCAACGCGGCAATGGCGCTGCGCCAGCGCCTCGGCCCCATCGAGAAGAGCTGGCCGCATGCCGGCGCCGACCTGCGCGCGCAGCTGCAAGGCCTGTTCGCCCCCGGCTTCATCGCCGCGATCCCCGAGCCGCAGTGGCGCCGCATCGCCCTGTACCTCAAGGCCGCCGCGATCCGCCTCGACCGCCTGCCGCACAAGCCGCAGCGCGACATCGACGCGACCCGGCCGATCGCGGCGCTCACCGCACGCCTGCCCGGGCCATTCCACCCGGCGCGCTGGATCATCGAGGAATGGCGCATCGCCCAGTTCGCGCAGGAGCTGCGCGCCGAAGGCTCGCCGACGCCGGCGAAGATCGAGGCGGCGCTGGCCGCCTGAGTTCCGCTGCGGGCTCGCGGGGGGCGGGCCGGTCCGCGTTTCCGCCCGTGCCGGTTAGGCAATTCAAGCCCTGTCGTTCGTCACCGGATCGTGATCGACTATGGCTATAGTCGGCCGCAGCACAACACCTTCAGGGACTCCACGATGATCGACAGCATCAAGCGCCGCACCCTGCTGCAGGGTTCGGCCGCCGCCGCCGTGCTCGCCGCCACCCGCGGCCTCACCGCCTGCACCGGCAGCGAGCCGGTGGACGCCGGCTTCAGCGCCGGGCCGCCGCCGTCCTCGCGCGGCCCCAACTCGCTGCCCGACCCGGGCAAGGCCGCCGGCACCGCCGACACCGCGCTGCCGTTCGACCACGTCGTGGTAGTGATGATGGAGAACCACTCCTTCGACAACTACTTCGGCATGCTGCCGCTGCGCGGCCAGCCGCGGGCCGAGGGCTTCCGCTTCGACGGCAAGGGCGTGCCGGCCAATTCCAACCCGCTGCAGGGCGGCTACCAGCACGCGTTCCACCTGCAGGGCACCTGCCAGCCGGGCAGCGTGACGCAGAATTGGAACAGCACCCACAAGCAGATCGACGGCAACCGCATGGACGGCTTCGCCGCCACCTCGACCAGCGCCATGGGCTACTGGGACGAGGGCGACCTGCCGTTCTACTACTCGCTGGCCAGGACCTTCTGCCTCGGCAACCGCTGCTTCGCCTCGGCGCCGTGCCAGACCTATCCCAACCGCCGCTTCCTCTACGCCGGCACGGCGCAGGGCATGATCTCCACCGACTCCTCGACCTTCTCGATGCCGCCGCCGGCCAACGGCACCCTGATGGACATGATGAGCAGGTACGGCGTGAGCTGGCGCAGCTACTTCACCGACCTGCCGGCGCTGGCGATCGTGCCGCAGACGCTGGAGAACCATCCGCAGAATTTCGCCACCATCGCCCAGTTCTTCGCCGACTGCGCCGCCGGCACCCTGCCGGCGGTGTCCTTCGTCGATCCGGAATTCAACATCGTCAGCACCGTCGGCTCGCCGCTGTTCGACGCGCTCAACGGCGTGGCCGGCAAGATTCCCGGCCTGCCGGCCGAGGTGGTCGATCTGATCAACAGCCTCAACACCAAGGTCAATGCCCAGGGCGGCTCGGAGGAGAACCCGGACGACGTCGCGCTGGGCGAAGCCTTCGTCGCCGGCGTGGTGCAGGCGGTGATGGCCTCGCCCAACTGGTCGCGCACCCTGCTGGTGTGGACCTACGACGAGCACGGCGGCTACTACGACCATGTGCCGCCGGCACGGGTGGCCAGGCCCGACGACATCCCGCCGGACCTGGGCCCGTCCGATATCCCCGGCGGCTACGACATCACCGGCTTGCGCGTGCCGACCGTGGTGGTCTCGCCTTACAGCAAGCCCAACGCCGTGACCGACGTGATGCACGACCACACCTCGATCATCGCCACCATCGCGGCGAAGTGGAACCTGCCGGCGCTGACCTACCGCGACGCCCAGGCCAACACCCTGCTCGACTTCCTCGACCTTGCCGCGCCGCCGGCCTTCCTGACGCCGCCGGCGCTGGCCGCGCCGGCGATGGCCACGCTCGGCCTCGGCGCCTGCCAGGGCGCGCCGCCGGACCCGGTGATTTCGCCGACGCCATAGCGCGCCCCGCGGCCGGCGCGACTTCCTGCATGACGCAACCGATGGGAATCGGAATAATGCGGCATATCCCCCCACGCAGGAGCTACTCATGGAACACCGTCAGCTCGGCCGCTCCGGCCTCATGGTCCCCGTACTGAGCCTTGGCACCGGCACCTTCGGCGGCAGCAACGAATTCTTCCAGCGCTGGGGCCAGACCCAGGCCGACGAGGCCACGCGCATGGTCGACGTGTGCCTCGACCACGGCCTGAACTTCTTCGACACCGCCGACATCTATTCCGAGGGCGCCTCCGAGGAAATCCTCGGCAAGGCGCTCAAGGGCCGCCGCGACAAGGTGCTGATCGCCAGCAAGGCCACCTTCGCCACCGGCCGCGGACCCAACGACCTGGGCTCTTCGCGCCACCACCTGGTGCGCGCCTGCGAGGCCAGCCTCAGGCGCCTGGGCACCGACCACATCGACCTCTACTTCATGCACGGCTTCGACGCGCTGACGCCGGTGGAGGAGACGCTGCGCGCGCTCGACGACCTCATCACCGCCGGCAAGATCGGCTACATCGGCGCCTCCAACTTCTCCGGCTGGCACCTGATGAAGGCGCTGGCCGCGTCGGAGAAGCACGGCCTGGCCCGCTACGTCGTCTACCAGGGCTACTACTCGCTGATCGGCCGCCACTACGAGTGGGAGCTGATGCCGCTGGGCCTGGACCAGGGCGTGGGGCTGATGGTGTGGAGCCCGCTCGGCTGGGGCCGCCTCACCGGCAAGATCCGCCGCGGCCAGGAGATCAAGAGCGGCCGCATCGCCTCCGGCGGCGCGGCCGGCGGCCCCGTCGTCGACGACGAATACCTCTACACGGTGGTGGACGCGCTCGACGAGGTGGCCAAGCGCCTGGGCAAGACCGTGGCCCAGGTCGCCCTGAACTGGCTGCTGCAGCGGCCCACGGTGTGCAACATCGTCATCGGCGCGCGCGACGAGGCGCAGCTCAAGCAGAACCTCGGCGCGGTCGGCTGGAAGCTCTCCGCCGAGGACATCGCGCTGCTCGACGAGGCCAGCCGCCAGACGCCGGTGTATCCGTACTGGCACCAGATGGACTTCGACGCGCGCAATCCCAAGCCGACCGCCTGGTAAGCCGGGCGCCCCTGCTCCGCGCGGGGCAGGGGCCCCGGGCCCGGCCGGAACTTTGCCGTACTGCCGCGCGGTCCAACCTTCAGGCGCGCCAGGAAGGCGCGCCGCAAAACGGCCGCCAAGGCCGATGGAGGAGAGCCATGCGCGGCGTACTGCTGTGGGTACTTGGCATCCCGTTGCCCGTCATCATCCTGCTCTACCTGTTCCACGTCATCTGAGGATCGGCGTGCGGTCCTCGTGCCGGCCGGCTTTCGGCCGGCGCCGGGAATCAGGCAGCGCAGCCGCACCCTTCCCGCGCGGCGGGAGCAGGGCGGTGACCGCTCAGCGCACCCAGGGCCGCAGCACGCGGCGCACCGGCTCGCCCGTGGTGGCGCGCACGCTGCTGTCGACCAGGCCGCGCCGGGCGAGGTGGCGCAACGCCACCTGCACCGTGGACTTGGACAGGCCGGTGCGGCTGGCGATGGTCTGCAGGCTGGCGCCGACGCGGTCGCGGCGCAGGCGCGCGGCGGCGCCGAGCAGGTACAGGTAGACGACGAAAGCGGCCGGGCGCTTGTCGTGCCCGACCAGATCGGGCATCAACACGTCCAGCACGTAAGGCTCCAGCTCGATCCTGGCCATAGCGATAAACACTATAGCAATGATCGGTACCCCGGAGCGCCCGGGCTTTGTACCATGGCGGCGCCGGGCGAGCCCGCCCGAGGAGAGTCCATGATCACGCACATGAAATTCGTCGGCATCCCGGTCCGCGACCAGGAGCGAGCGCTGCGGTTCTACACGGAGAAGCTCGGTTTCGAGGTGGCGACCGATCAGCCGATGGGCGCGCAGCGCTGGATCGAGATGCGCATCGCCCACTCGCAGACGCGCGTGGTGCTGTTCACGCCGGAGGGCCACGAGGACCGCATCGGCACGTTCTTCAACGGCTCGATGGCCTGCGACAACGTCGAGGCCACCTGGCGCCAGCTGAGCCAGCGCGGCGTGGAGTTCGTGCAGCCGCCGACCCGGCAGCCCTGGGGCACCTTCGCCAAGTTCCGCGATCCCGACGGCAACACCTTCGTGCTGTCGTCCAGCTAGGTTCCCAAGGCGCCTACAGCGCCAGGTGCAGCCGCAGGCCGAATACCGACACCGGCCCGCGGTCGCGGTTGTAGGCGGGGTGGTCGATGTACTGGTAGTCCACGCTCAGCGCCAGCGGCTTCAGCAGCTGCAGCGAGTAGTAGGTCTCGGCGACCTTTTCCAGGCCGTAGTCCGGCAGGCGGCCGTCGCCGATCAGGATGCCGAGGCCGCCGGCGTCGAGGTAGGCGCGCGCCGGGGCGGACAGGCCGTTCGCCACCACCGCCAGGCCGACGGTGTCGCCGGGGCGGCTCCAGCGTCCGCCGTTCAGCGACAGCCCGGCCGAGACCGAGCGGTTGATCTCGGTGAATTCGTAGGCTTCCTTGCCGCCGTCGTTGAGGCTGGCACGCAGGAAGGCGCCGAGGTCCGGCGCCAGCGCCTGCTCCAGGTTCAGCGCCAGCCCGGGGCGGGAGCGGTAGCGGCGCACCTGGCTCACGTCCGGCGCCGCGCCGGCGGCGGCGGCGAGCGCCTCGGCGTAGTCCGCCATGCGGCCGCGGTTGAGGAAGCCGAGCAGCTTGAGCTTGCCGTCGCGGCCGTACAGCGTGTGCCGCTCCTCCAGCTCCGCCACCAGCTCGAACTGCGCGAAGTCGCGCTGCAGCTCGCGCTCGTTCGGCTGGCGCGACAGGGCGAAGCCGCCGGCGCGCAGGGTCCACCAGGCCCGGCTCCATTCCGCCGCCGCGCCATAGGAGTAGCCCCAGGAGTCGGCGGCGTAGTCGAAGGCGCCGGCGTCGATCACCGCCCAGTTGAGGAAGTCGCCGCGCGGGTCGTGCGCATACTGGTTGGTATCGAAGATGTCCACCACCGACAACTTGCCCAGGCTCAGCGTCAGGTTGTCGGCGGTGCGCGCGCCGCCGAGCTGGTTGGCGTCGGGCGCCAGCACCTGGCGCTCGCCGCCGAGGTCGAACACCTGGCGGAAGAAGGCGCGGTGCAGGCGCGCATAAGGCGAGGACGAGCCGACCTTGTAGGCCTCGCCGCTGGAGAAGCCGGCCAGGCCGAGGGTGTCGCTCAGGCCGTAGCCCTGGTCCACCTCGGGATTGAGATAGAAGGCGCCGCCGGGCCACAGCCCCAGGCCGGCGTACAGGGTCAGGTCATTGGTCTGGTCGTCGTGGCTTTCGCCGGCCAGGCTGTTGGGGCCGGCGTAAGGCGAATGGAAGTCCGGGTGGTACTGGGTGACGCTGGTGAACTGCCCGTGCAGGCTCCAGCGCTCCGGCGCCGCCGCGTCCTCGCCCCGCGCCGTGCCGGCGAGGAGGCCCAGGACGATCGCGGCAGACAGGCCGATGCGGCGCGTGCGGACGGCGGACATGGCCTGGGTGCGGTGGGCGCGTGGTGGCAGGGGATGGCGCGCCGGCAAGCGGCCGGGCACGGCGGGATTTTAGTGCGCGCCGCGGCGCGCGGCCAGCGCCGGGCCCTGGGGTGTCGTTCGGGGCATTCTTGTGGACCTGCATCCCCATCCTCAGCTGGCGGCTGGTCGGTCAATACCGATCAGCCTTCCAGCGTCAAGCAGGGTGAACGATGTCTTGAGAAATCACCCCTGGCTCTTGTCGTCCTGCCGCCGCCGCAGCCCGGTGTCCAGGCCCCGGTGCGGACGGAAGCGGGCGTTGAGCAGGGTGGTGTCGTCGGCCAGCGAGGTGTTCTGCAGCGGGCCGCCGGGCTCCATCATGGCGCGGTAACCGCCGGCGCTGAGGGCGAAGCCGAGCTGGTCCTCGCGCTCCGAGGCGACCAGGTCGCCGCCTTCCACCATGTGGTCCACGGCGCTGCGCAGGTCGGTGGCGCGCAGGCCGGTTTCGGTCCAGCGCTCCCCCAGTTCGACGAAGCTGAGCCAGTCGCCGGCGCGCACGCCGGCCTCGGCGTAGAGCCGCAACAGCGCCAGCCTCAGGATGTGCGATGAAATATGCAACGGTTTCCCCGTTCCGGGGCCGGGTGCAGGCCTCGCTCTCCGCGCATTATGCGGCGGCGGCCGCGCCGTCCCGGTGGAAAAAATGCACTACTGTTTCGATCGCAGCGGTCGGCATGGGGTCAACAGGGCCTGACCGCCCCGCCGGCGTGCCGGCCCCCTGGCCGGCCGCGCCAGGCACTACTATTGTCCGCGACAAGCCCGCCGCGAACGACGGCCGGCACACGGAGGAGAGGCATGCTCGGGAACCAGGCGGTGAAGACCCTGCTGGCGGCGGCGCTGTGCGCCGGCGCGTTGTGGCCCTGCGCCACGCCGGCGATACCGGAGGGGCCGGCCTACCCGTCGGCGGAATGGCTGCAGCGCGAGGCGCAGAACTATGCCAAGGTGGCCGAGGCGCCGGCCGAGCAGCTCAACCCGGCCTTCCTGCAGCGCACACTGACCCAGGGCCTGACCAACACCCTGGCCCTGGTGCAGCGCGACACGCTCGACCCGAGCTGGCTGCTGGCCTCGTCGACGCCGCTGGACCAGATCCTCGCCGCGATCCAGAACCCCGCCGCGCTCAGCGCCACCCTGATGCAGGTGACGCAGCAGGTGCAGCAGAACCCCGCGTCGATCGCCTCGATCTCGCTCGACTCGCCGTTCACGCCGCCGTGCGAGACCTACAGCCTGATCTGCGCCGGCGATCCCTTCCGCTGGGCCGAGGCCAACGGCCCGGACGGCGACGGCTTCTACGGCAAGGTCGCCACCGCCACCGACCTGGTGTTCTACGACTCCGACTGCGCCCGCCTCACCGCGCGCGTATGGCAGCCGCTGGGCGTGCCCGCCGGCAAGACCCTGCCCGGCGCGGTGATCCTCAACGGCTCGATCGAGGCGCCGCAGCCGCTGTACTGGTGGGCGGCGCAGCTGCTGGCGCGCAACGGCTACGTGGTGCTGACCTTCGACCCGCGCGGCCAGGGCCGCTCCGACCAGCAGAGCCCGGGCGGCGGCCAGGGCACCAACCTCAACCCTGCCGTGTTCTGGGACGGCCTGGTCGACGCCATCGACTTCTTCCGCTCCAGCCCGGCGCATCCGTATCCGCACAACCTGGCCTGCGCCGGCACCTATCCCACCGCGGTCGCGCCGTACAACCCGGCCTGGGCCATGGTCGATCCCGCGCGCCTGGGCATCGCCGGCCACTCGCTCGGCGCCACCGGCGTATCGGTGGTGCAGGGCTATGGCGCCGCCGGCGCCGACCCCTGGCCCGGCAAGCTCGACGCCAGCAACCCGGTGAAGGCCGCGGTAGCCTGGGACGCGCTCGGCGCCGGCAGCAGCATGGGCAGCCCGCAGGAGGTGCCGCGCGTGCCGGCGCTGGGCATGTCCTCCGAATACGGCCTCACGCCGGTGCCCTTCACCAGCCCGCCCGACCCCGAGCTGAAGAAAGCCGCTGCGTACGACGCCTGGGTCAAGGCCGGCGTGCCGGTGTTCCAGATCACCATCCAGGGCAGCACCCACTACGACTTCTCGCTGGCGCAGCCGCTGCCGGCCACCTCCTGGTGCCCCGATCCCGCCAGCGGCGCCTGCGAGGGCGGCTACGGCAACGCCATGGCCCAGCACTACACCCTGGCCTGGTTCGACCGCTGGCTGAAACAGCCGGGCGAGCCGGGCTACGCCGATGCCGACGCCCGCCTGCTCGACGACGCCGGCGCGCAGGGCGCGGCCAAGATGAGCTTCTACACCCGCTCCGCCCGCGACTATCCCGCCCGCGACGGCAGCATCCAGCACTGCGAGGACATCCGCGCCGGCTGCAGCGTGAGCGGCGGTCCGGCCGCGGGCGGCGCCGGCGGCAGCGGCGGCGGCAGCGGCGGTTCCGGCGGCGCGGTGGCGCCGCTCACCCTGCTGCTGCTCGGCGCCGCGGCGCTGCGGCGGCGGCGCCACGTTTCGTCCCACCCGGCTTGAAAGCGGCGGCCCTGCCCGGCACAGTCCGGGCATGGCCGAACCGTTCCAGATCCGCGACGCCGCGCGCAGCGACTTCGAGCGCTGGCTGCCGCTGTGGCAGGGCTACAACCGCTTCTACGGCCGTCACGGCGCCACCGCCCTGCCGGACCCGGTCACCCGCACCACCTGGGCGCGCTTCTTCGACCCCGCCGAGCCGGTGCACGCCCTGGTGGCCGAGCGCGGCGGCGGCCTGCTCGGCCTGGCGCACTACCTGTTCCACCGCAGCACCACGCTGCTCGATCCGATCTGCTACCTGCAGGACCTCTACACCGACGAGTCCGCGCGCGGCCAGGGCGTGGCCCGCGCGCTGATCGAGGCGGTGTACCAGCGGGCGCGCGGCGCCGGCTCGGCGCGGGTCTACTGGCAGACCCACGAGACCAACGCCACCGCGCGCCGGCTCTACGACCGGCTGGCGGAACGCTCCGGCTTCATCGTCTACCGGCACCAGCTCTGAGGCGCCGGCCGCGCCTCGCGGGCTTGCTCAGCGCTCGTTCAATACCTCGATGAAATCCTGCTGGAACAGCGCCGGGTTCGCCGCCGTGGCATAGCGCAGCGGCGCGCCGCCCGGGGTGAGCTGCACCCTTCCGCTGGCGGCGCCGCCCTGCACCACCGACACCGTGGCGGACTGGTAGCTCACCACGCCCGGCCGCGTCGCCGCCACGACGGCCAGCGGATCCCACCAGAAGGCCATGCCGTCGAGGATGCCCGCCTGGACGATGGGGTTGTCGACGATCGCCGCCACCAGCCGGGCCTCGGCGGTGGTCTGGTTCTGCGCCAGGTTGATTTCGCCGACGTAGCTCTCGGTGATCGGCACGTAGGCGGTGGCGTCCAGCGGCACCAGCGATAGCGCCGGGCCCAGCGCGGCGAACACCGCCTGGGCCGCCGCCGGATCGGCCCACAGGTTCAGCTCCTGGGTGTTGTCGTAGGGCAGGGTGGTGGTGCAGCACAGGTTGCCGGCGACGCGGATGGCGCCGCCCATGATGTAGACCTGGCTCAGCGGCAGCGCCTGCCCCGCCACCGGCCGCAGCAGCGGCAGCGCCGCCGCCAGGTCGGTCAGCGGACCGGTGGCCACCACCACCAGGCGCCCGTCCGCCGCGTTGGCCATGCGCGCCAGCAGCGCCGGCGCCGGCTCGAGGGAATGCGTCGCCGGCTGCAGGCAGCCGAGCAGCACGTCCTCCAGCACCAGGTCCACCGCCAGCCGCGCCTCCGGCGGAAAGGCGTGGGCGCCCCGGGCGGTGCTGTCGGCCACCGGGATGTCGGGCAGGCCGACGCGGTGCAGGATGCAGCGCGCATGGCGGATGGCGCTGCCGGAATAGCCATTGCCGGCGCTGGTGACGGTCACCGCCTTGAGCTCGATCAGGCCGCGCTTGTGCGCCGCCGCCAGGTAGGCGAGGGCGGCCGAGTCGTCGAAATCCATGTCGGTGTCGAACACCACCGGCACCGGCGCGCCGCCGGCCTGCGCCTGGACCGGCGCGGCCGGGGCAAACAAGCAGAAGCACCACAACGCCAGCGCGCGCAGCCGCGCCACCCGGGCCCGTTTCATGTTCCGCTCCCTGTCCATGGGGACGCAAAAACCTACGCCCGGGCGGCGCCCAGGCAAAGCCCGCAGATGCGGGGCAGCCGCAGCAATATGAAAAGCCGCGGGAAAAATCCGGTTAGCAAATGATTAGCCGACAATAATTGCGGCGAGGCGGCGCCCGTACTGTGATGGAGGCCGCGGCGGCAGCGCCGCGTCACGGAGACCGGTCATGGGCGAGGCGAGGAGGGCGGCGGCGCAGCTGTCGGCCCTGCCGCCGGCATCCCGCGGCCGCGCGCCGCGCCGCGCCCTCGACCCTGACATCCTCGCGCTGAACCTGGAGCCGGTGAGCTTCCTCATCGCCTGCGAGCAGCCCTGGAGCCTGCAGAAGATCGACGCGGTCGAGTTCGAGTATCGCTGCTTCCTGCAGCTGGCGCGCGACCACCCGGGCGAGGGGCTCGCCCCCAGCCGCGACTGCGACCTCTACTGGCACGCCCACATCCTCAACCTGGAGCTGTACCTGGAGGACTGCCGCAGGCTGTTCGGCGCGCCGCTGCTGCACTACCCCTTTTCGGGCCGCCTGGGCCCGGCCGACGCCGCGCGCCAGCGCGCGCGCTTCCGCCGGCACCGGCGCCTGCTGGCCGCGTTGATGAGCCGGGTGCCGCGCACCCACCACAGTGAGGAGGGACCAGACGATGAAACAGCAATCCCTGAAGTACCCCAGCCGCGCCGACATGCTGGAGTTGCTCAAGGCGCGTGAGCGGCGGACGTCGCGCACGGAGGCGGCGCCGGCCAACCGCGTGGAGTACGGCGGCTGCATCGCTATCGCGCCCGGCACCGCACGTTGAAGGAGCCGCGGCGGCGGGCTTCGGCTCGCCGCCGCGGGCTTTATTCCCGGGCCAGATTGGCGCCCCCGGCCTTGTTCAGCGCCGCCTGCAGGGGTTGCATCATCCAGTCCGGCGCCTTGGCCTTGGCGAGCCTCGCAAGTGCCTCTTCCACCATGGGCCGTCCCCGCGCTGTTTGACCTTGCCGCATCAGCAGCACGCCCCTGAGGCCGGCGACGCGCTCGCCCCAGTTCTGCTGCGGCTCCATCGTGACCAGCGCGTCGGCACGCACCTGGTCCAGCATCGCCTGCGCCTCCGCCAGCCGGTCCAGGTCGGCGAGCGCGCTGGCCAGATAGAACGCCGCGGCCTGGGTGATCGCCGAATCCTGGCCGAGCTTCTGCGCCAGTGCGGCGTGTGAGACTCGGAGCTGGGGCAGGGCCTGCGCCGCGCCTTCGAGCTGGTAGTGCGATGCCGCGAGTTCCGACTCCAGGATGGCGACGTTGCGGGCCTGCGGGCCGGCGGTGAGCCGCATGATGGCCAAAGCGCGCTCATGCGCGGCGATGGCTTCCCGCCAGCGGCCGGTATACAGGTAGATCCCGCCGAGGTAGTCCCAGACCATTCCGGTCATGAAATGGTCTTCGCCCAGCACCCGCTGAGCTTCGCGCAGGGTCTCCTGCATGGTGGTTTCGGCTTCGCCGTAGCGTCCGAGATTGTCCAGCGCCTGCGTATAGTGCATCCGCAGCTTCTGCCATTCGGTCAGGCCGATGCGGTCCACCGAGTAGGCCGGCTGCAGCAGCGGCGTCAGCGTGGCGAGGGCGTCCTGGTTGCGGTTGGTGCGCACGTAGCACCAGGCCAGGGCGCCGTGGATGTGCAGCAGCCAGGCGGTGTCGTCCGGCAGCAGCCTGAGGCGCACGCGCTCGGCCTGCTCGAAGCGCGGCAGCGCGAGCTCGGGCTGCATGCGCATGATGTAATAGCTGCCGCGCGCCCAGGCCGACAGCATCGCCAGCCGGGTCGGCTGCGCCAGGCGCGGGCCGGCGGCGCCGTCGGCCTGGTCGAGCAGGGCCAGGGTTTCGTCGTAGCGGCTTTGCAGCCCGAGCGTGCGCGCCAGCAGGTACTGCGCCTCGATCGTGTCGGCGTCGGCGGCGCCCTTGCTGGCGGTGAGCTGGGCGATGCCGCGCCGCTGGAACGCCTCCGCCGCGGCGTAATCGCTCAGGCCGAAGTAGGACTGGCCGATGGTGAGGTCGAGCGAGGCCCTGGTCAGCGGGTCGTCGCGGAAGCGCCCGTCGAGCCGGCCGGCCGCGCGCGACAGCAGCTGCTTCACCGTGGGATCGCGCTGCGCGCCCGGGCCGCCGGGGTCGGCGGCGCCGAGCAGGTCTTCGTTGAGGAACTTGTTGATCGCCTCGGCCCGCGTGCGCTGCTCCTCCGCCGCGAGGTAGGCCCGCCGGCTCTGCCAGTAGAGCCAGCTGCTCGCCACCAGGCCCAGCGCCAGGCTGGCGAGCGAGGCGACCAGCCAGGGCCGCCGCGCCCGGGCGCGCTTGAGGTCTTCCTGCGCCTGCCGCGCCGACTCCTCCAGTTCGCGCCGCACCGCCAGCTCGGCGCGGCGCTGCGGCAGCCGGCGCAGGCGGCCGGCCAGTTCCGCCACGCTGGCCAGGCGGTGTGCCGGGTTGCCGTCGGTGGCGGCGGCGATGTCCTGCTGCAGCAGCTCGTCCGCCACCTCGCGCTGCCAGCCCGGCACCAGCGGACGGCGCATGTCGCCGATCGCCAGCTGGTACAGCAGCAGGCCCAGCGCGTAGACGTCGCTCTGCGTGGTCGGCGGCTCGCCGCGGGTCAGCTCCGGCGCCATGTACAGCAGGGTGCCGGTGGTGGCGTCGCCGGCCACGCCCTGCGTGGTCAAGCCGAGCATGGTGATGCCCAGGTCCATCAGTCGCGCCGGCTCCAGCAGCTGGCCGCTGCCGAAATCGGTCAGCCGCACCTGCCAGCCGTCGCCGTGCGGCGCGATCAGCACGTTGTCCGGCTTGAGGTCCTTGTGCAGCACGCCGACGCTGTGCGCCGCCGCCACCGCGTCGGCGATCTGCAGGAACAGCGCCAGGCGCTGCGGCATCTGCAGCGCACGCAGCTGGTCTTCCTGCTCCGCCCACTGGCGCAGGTTCTGCCCGCCGTCCTCGCACTCCAGGAAGAACGGCGGCTCGGCGAAATTCCAGTCGATGATGCGCACGAAATCGGCGCGCTCGCCCAGCGCCTGGCGCAGCACCCGGAACAGCGTGGCTTCGCGCTTGAGCGCCGGCAGGCGTTCGCCGGCCGGGCTGAACTTGTAGATGCGCGGTTCGCCGGTCTTGGCATGGCGGGCGCGCCAGACTTCGCTGTAGCGCGAGCGGCCGAGCAGCTCGCGCAGGACGAAGTTGCCGCGCAGCGGCGCCGCCATCCCCGCTTCCAGCGCCAGGCCGCTGCTGAGGGCGCGCCCCACCACCATCCGCTCCACCCGCCCTTCGAAGCGGTAGCCCACGCGCGGCTGGTTGACGATGCGCCACGCGTCCTTGCCCAGCGCCGCGCGCAGCTTGGTCAGCGCCGTGCCGATGACATTGGTTTCGAGCGCGCCGGGATTCTGGTACTTCCAGACGGTCTGCAGGATTTCCTCGGAGGTGACCACCTCGCCGGGCGTGCGCAGCAGCAGCGCCAGCAGCTCCAGCGGCTTGGGCTGGACCTCGACGGTCTCCCCGGCCACCTTCAGCTCGAACCGGGCCTCGTCGAACTCCGTCTCGCCGAAGCGATACCTGAAGAGCGCGCCGTTCTCGCTGTCGACCGCCAACATCCCAAGCTCCCAAAGCCGAGTGCGATGCCATTCCCTGGCTGAACCACGGCCCGCGCCGGGGGGCGCGAGCTCTGTTAAACGATTGTAAAGCGGCGATGCCGGGCGGGACGGCGCTCAGTACGAAATTCCCAAATCCGGGCGCTTTGCGCGCATCAGCGGCCCGCGTCGCAGGGGGCGCGGCTAAGCAATCCTTAACTTCAGAAATATCACAAAAAATCAATCACATGAAGACATCCCAGCACTCCGCGGGAGCGCTTTTGCGGGGCAAATCGGGCTGCCGCTGCGCAAATCCCGTTGCCGCCCCGGCGCGGGCGCGTCGTATTGTCGTGGCGACACCGCGCGGCAGCGTGCGGCAGAACCGCGCGGAGCGGCCGGTGAGCGGGGGCGGTCTTGGGGTTGCACGGATGAATCATGCGCTGAAAGTGCTGGTGTACGGCGTGGTCGCGGCGATGCAGCTGGTCACGGCCCTGTACCTGCTCGGCCGCTACCTGCCGGCCGCGGGGCATGCCGGGGCGGCACCGCCGGCCAGCCACGAGGCGCAGCCGCCCGGCTGAGTCATCTCTACTTCGGGGGGAACGTCAATGCAGACTTCGGAAATCCTCGCGCAGATTGCCTTGGGCGCGCTGGTCGGCACGATGGGGCAAGGTGCGCGCGTCGTGGTGGGCTTGAAAAAGGCGTACGACGACGCGCAAGCCCGGAACCAGTCGTTCAAGGACGACGTATTTGACGGCCAGAAGCTCGGCATTAGCCTGTTCATCGGCGCACTTGCCGGCGGCCTCGGCGTGACAAGCTTCTCGTTCTTCGGAACCACTAACGCCTTTGATTCCGGCGCGGCCCGCGAGACCGTCATGAAGCTGCTGGCGATCGGCTACGCCGGCACCGACTTCATCGAAGGGTTCATACAGAAATATCTTCCCTCGAATCAGGCAGGGAAGCAGAAATCGCCTGCCGCCGACCAACCGGCCGACGACCACGTCGACGGCTGCGGGGTTCCGGTCGAGCAGGCGACGGCTGACAAGGACCTGCCTCCGGCAAAGGGCGGGGTGGTCTGACATGGCCTACTTGCTGACGTGGCTGCCTGCTGTCCTGGAAAGCGCCGGGCTCAAGGTAGCCCAGGTCGATGGCTGGGAAAGCCGCGGCCGCGCCGAAATGGGTGAAGTTCTCGGCGTGATCTGCCATCACACGGCGGGCCCCAAGGCCGGCAACATGCCCAGCCTGCAGACCCTGATCAATGGGCGCAGCGACCTGCCCGGGCCGCTGGCCCAACTTGGGCTCGGCCGGGATGGAACGTACTACGTGGTCGCCGCCGGCAAGTGCAACCATGCCGGTGCCGGCAGCTGGAAAGGACTCACTGCTGGCAACACCAACTTCATCGGCGTAGAGGCCGAGAATACCGGCGGCGCGGACGACTCGCCCTGGCCGGAAGTGCAAATAGATGCCTATGCGCGCGGCGTTGCGGCCATCCTCAAGCACATCGGTCGCAGCGTCGACTTCTGCGCCGGGCACAAGGAGTACGCGCTCCCTCCTGGCCGCAAAACCGACCCTGATTTCGACATGGCGGCTTTCCGTCAGCGGGTTGTGGCCGTCATGGACGGATCCGCTCCCGCGCCCAAGCTGATTCCGGCGGTTGAGCCGCCGCCGCTACCGGGCGCGGTCGCCAGACCCACCCTGCGCCGCGGGTCGATCGGGGATCTGGTGAAAACGGTGCAAAAGAAAGTGGGCTCGACCGTCGATGGGAGATTCGACGGTGTCACGGAGGCGGCGGTACGCGCCTTTCAGCGCAACCAAGGCCTGGTACCGGATGGAATCGTCGGGCCGCGGACGTGGGCGAAGCTGGATGCGGCGTAGGGCGAAAATCCCGGGGAGGCTCTCGTCGTAACAGGGCTGCTTAACCGTTTCCATTCAACAACAAACTTGGGGCCACGGAGATGCAAACTGCCATAAGAGGCATGATCGCCATCGCGACGATTGCCACTGCCGGGTGTGCCAGCAATCAATCGAAATTTGATCAAGCATCAGACATTCTGAGGAAGGCCGGTGGCTCCATTTATTCACCTCCCTATTACCTTAACGAAGAGACTTGTTCGAATCTGCCGCATCTGACTCAAACAGACAGATTGCTGGACGTTCAGCATCATGACGAATTAAGCCAGTTCTATGGGTGTCTGGGGGCCGTAAACAGAAATTACCAAAAGTACATCGACGCTCTCACCGAAGGGCGTGCTGTCGTTAACGTCTACTACGACACCCTAAATCTCGGTTTGACCGGTGCCGCGGCCGTATTTACTCCATTGGTCACCAAGACGGCGCTTTCGGGACTCTCGACATTCTTTCAGGGGCAAAAGCAATCCATCGATAAAAACATCTTCGACGACAAGGCCGTTTTTGCATTGACGTCGATTATGGAAGTACGTCGTTCAGCGGTGCTTTTGCATATTCGTAGCCGCCTGACCCAGGCCGACTACACCATGGGGGAGGCGCTGCTGGATGTTGATGACCTATACAAGGCCGGCACGTTGCAAACATCCCTGCTGGCTTCCTACCTGAATCAGCCCGGACAAGTGCAGCAGACGCAGAGCCCGGCCCAGCAGCAGGGTCAACACGGGCAAGCTGGTGCTGCGCCCTCTGTATCTTCGGTTGGAGGCGGGACGCCACCGCTCCCGGCCTCCACTGCTCCGATCACGCCGGCAATTCCTTCGATTAATAGCGGAGCCGGCAATCAACCCCCTGCTCAACCAGCTCCTCCTGCCCAGCCGCCTGCTGCCTTACCGGATGCCAAAACTCCCGACGACAACAAGCCGGATTTTCCGGCACCCGACCCCTCCAATCCTGACTAGCTCGTCACCGCATGGTCGGGGTGCTGTTTAAGCCGGAGCGCGCGCCGCCCGGTCCGCCGCGCGCTGCCGCTCCTCCGGCGGGCGCGGCGCCTTGTGCCGGTGCTGCGCCATGAACAGCGTCGCCTCGTCGTCGAAGCTCGCCATCTGCACTTCGCCGTACGGCTCGCTCAGGGCGCACCGGCCGGCCGGGCTGAGCGACAGGGTCAGCGTCTCGCCCTCGCCGGAGCCGACCAGCTCGCCGCTGTCGAGCAGCTCGCGCACGGCGTCGCGCAGGTCCGAGGTGCGCAGGCCGGTCTGGGGCCACAGGGCGCTCAGCCGGGTGAAGTCCATGCGGTCGCCGGGGCTGAGGGAGGCGTCGGCAAACAGGCGCAGCAGCGCCAGCCGCAGGATCTGGGGAGAGATGTGCATGAGGGGCCTTGCCTCCAGGCAACGGGTTCCTGCTACGGCTATCGGCGGACCGGCCGGCGGCTGCATAGATAAAAGTTACCGGTCCACGCGCAAGCGGCAGCAGGGGCGGGGCGGGCGCGGCGTCCGCCCCCGGTCAGTTCGCCCTTTGTGAGCCGCCCCGGCCATCACCGGGGTGGCTCACTGTTTTGCCGTGACGGCGGGTCCGGGCGGCCTGCCGCTGGGGCCGCCGGGCCTCGGGCGGCAATCGTGACCGCGTTCACCATGAGCCCGGGAGCCATCCCGTATGCTCGGCGGGCAAGGGGGAATCCGATGAATCCAGCAATCAGGCTCGCCGCCGGCGCCGCGCTGCTGCTCAGCGGCTGCGGGCTGTCGCCGGTGCAGAAGGACCAGGTGGCGGCCTTCGCCTCGGCCACCGCCCAGGTGGGGGCGGCCACTGCCGCCCAGTTCACGCAGCTGCGCCAGGACGTGGTGGAGATGAACGCGGACGAGCTGGCCCTGGGCGATCCGCGCCAGCTCAACCCCTACACCTTCCGCTTCGACGAGCCGCTGGGCGCGGAGCCGATCACCCGGCGCGTGCTGGCGGTGAACGCCCTGCAGGCTTACGGCGAGGCCCTGGACAAGCTGGCCGGCGCGGACCAGTCCGCCGGGATCCGCCAATCCGCCACCGACCTGGTGAGCAGCTTCAACGCCGCCGCCGCGGCGGACCTCACCTCGGCGCAGCAGGCTTCCGCCGCGGACCTCGTCGCCTCGCTGGGCGGCTTCTTCGTCGAGTACCAGAAGAAGCGCGCGGTGGCGAAGATCGTCCGCAGCTACGCCTGCCCGGTCGACCAGCTGGCCCAGCTGCTGGAGCGCGACTTCCTCAATTTCGGCACCGACGACGACGCCCGGCTGCGGCCGTACCAGCCCAGCCCGGTGCTGGCCGGCTGCCCGTTCCACAGCCCCCGCGGCGACCGCGCGGTCGGCGTCCTCTATGGCTACGAGAGCGTCGCCGGCCGGCTGAAGAACGCCGCCGCCAACGTCCTCTCCGGCAACGCGCCGTTCGACAAGCGCCAGCGCGCCACCGCCGCGCTGCTGCGCGCCACGCGCAACCTCGACAAGGGGCAGGCGGTGGGCGAGGGCGCCGGCAAGGCGCTGCGCGCCCTGCGCAAGGCCAACGCCGGCCTGGTCCAGTCCGTCGGCGACGACCAGCTCAGGGTGGAGGACATCAAGGCCTACGCCGCGGCGGCGAAGCAGCTGCTCGCCTCGCTCAAGGTGCTGGCCAACCGCTAAGGGAGCACGCCATGCCCACGCTCGGACAAAGCATCGCCAACCTCATCCGCAACCTCGAGCACATCCGCGACGCCCGCTACCCTCCGCCGCAGGCGCTGGTGCACCAGATCGACCAGCTCTACGACCTGGCCGTGAAATACGCCGCGACACAGATCAACGACGCCACCGCGCAATACAACGCCGCGGCGCAGGCCATGTCCGACGCCGCCGACCGCAGCCTGGCCGCCATCAACGACCTGGCCAGGGTGGCGGAGGCCATCAAGCTCGCCGCCAAGGCCATCACCCTGGCGGCGAAGATCCTGGCGGTCGTCTAGGGCCCGGCGCCGCGCCGCTCAGGCGGTGACAAACCCGGCGTAGCCGCTCGCCTTCACCTCGTCGCAGGCCGCCCGGTAGAGCGGCACGCCGCCGACGAAGGGCAGCATGCGCCGCTCCTTGCCGGCGACGTTGCTGCCCATGTACCAGGAGTTGTTCTTGTAGACCAGGGTGGCCTTGGCCAGCTCGTCGTGCTGCGCGATCCACTTCGCCTCGGTCTCGGCGGAAGGCTCGATCATGGTCTGGCCGCGCTGGCGCAGGGAGCCGATGCAGTCGGCGATCCACTCGACCTGCTGCTGCACGCAGGTGGGCACGTTGCAGAACGCCGCGGCGGGGGAGAACGGCCCCATGGTGATGAACAGGTTGGGGTAGCCGTGCACCTGCAGGCCCATGGTGGTATGGATGCCGTGGCGCGCCCAGTCCTCCTTCAGCGACAGGTTGCCGCGGCCGCGGATGTCCACCGCGGTGAGGGCGCCGGTGCCGGCGTCGAAGCCGGTCGCCAGGATCAGCACGTCCAGCGGAATCTCGCCCGCCGAGGTGCGCACCCCCTGCTCGGTGAGGCTCTCGATCGGCGTTTCCCGCAGGTCCACCAGGCGCACGTTGTCGCGGTTGTAGGCCTCGAAGTAGCCGGTCTCCAGCGGCACCCGGCGCGTGCCGAAGCCGTGGTCGCTCGGCACCAGCTTGTCGGCGACGCGCGGGTCCTTGATCCGCGCGCGGATCTTTTCGCGGACGAAGGCGGACACGTCGGCGTTGACCTTCTCGTCCATGAACACGCCGAAAAAGCCGCCGATCCACAGGTTGAGCGAGCCGTCCTGCCACAGGCGCTCCAGCACCTCGCGGCGCTCGCCGGGGTCCAGGTCGAAGTATTCGCGCGTGTCGAAATCGTAGTCGAAGCCGGCGAACGTCTGGTTCACCCGCTGCTTGAGCATGGGATAGCGCTCGCGCCAGGCGGCGCGCGTGGCGTCGTCGAAGCGCGGGTTGCGCATCGGGATGGCGTAGTTCGGCGTGCGCTGGAACACGGTGAGCTGCGCCACTTCCGCGGCGATGGTCTGGATCACCTGGATGCCGGTGGCGCCGGTGCCGACCACGCCGACGCGCTTGCCGGCCAGGGGCACGCCCTCCTTCGGCCAGCGCGAGGTGTGCAGCACCCGCCCCTTGAAGCGCTCGTAGCCGGCGAACGGCGGCTGCAGCGGCGCCGACAGGCCGCCGGCGCACATCAGCAGGAAGCGCGCGCTGACCGTCTCGCCCTGGTCGGTGCCGACCTGCCACCGCTGTTGCGCCGCGTCCCAGTGCGCGGCCGTCACGCGGGTGTTGAAGCGGAACGCGCTGCGCAGGCCGAAGCGGTCGGCCACGTGGTTCAGATAGCGCTCGGTCTCCGCCTGCGCCGGGAAGCGCTCGCTCCAGTCCCACTCGTCGAGCAGCTCGTCCGAGAACCAGTATTGGTACACGTAGCACTGCGAATCCACGCGCGCGCCCGGGTAGCGGTTCCAGTACCAGGTGCCGCCCACGCTGGAGCCCTGCTCGAAGCCCTGCACCTCCAGGCCCTGCTGGCGCAGGCGGTAAACCCCATACAAGCCGGAGAACCCGGCGCCGACGACAACGGCATCCACCTGCCTCGCGGCAGCCTGCACCTCAGCCATGGCCAATCTCCTCAGCGCGGCGCTATCGATTGCGGACTGCGACCCGGTGGTCCGTCGCAACACTTTTTGTTGCCGCTGCGCTGCACCGTAGCAAAGGCGGCGATGCGCTCCCCCACCCTAGTAGGTAGGTAGATTTTGCGGGGTGGGGCTGCGCGCCCGACGATTTGCTGGGGGCGCCCGCGGGTCCGTACAACGCGCAATCCAGGCATGGTCTGGGTCATGACTCCCGCCAGGTGCGCGCACTCGCACTGTGGACGGCCGCGAGGCCGCCCCCCTTGCACTGCGTCCGCCAGCGGACGGATGCGGCGGGCGGGTGGGGCCAGATTGCCGGTGGGCAGCCGGCGGAGAGGGCCCGTGAACCAGACTTCGAAACAGGGCTGCTGCGACACCCGGCGCGGGACGCGGGCCGCTTTGCTGGCGCTGGGCCTGGTGCTGGGGGCGCTGCTGCAGGCCTGCTCGGGCGGGGGGACGGCGGCGTCCGTCTCCGCTTCCGCGGCGCACGGCGGCAGCAGTAGCAGCAGCAGCGGTGGCAACCGGGGTGGCAGCAGCGGCGGGAGCAGCAGCAGCGGGGCAGGGTCCGGCGGCAGCAGCAGCTCCGGGGCCGGCACCGGGCCGGGGGGCGGCTCCACCTCCAGCAGCGGTGGCGCGGGCGGCAGTTCCAGCTCCAGCAGTTCCGGTTCCAGCAGCTCCGGTTCCAGCAGCTCCAGTTCCGGCTCCGGTGGTTCCACTTCCAGCAGCTCCGGCAGCTCCAGCTCCGGCGGCTCCTCTTCCAGCAGCTCCGGCTCCGCCAGCTCCAGCTCCAGCTCCAGCGGTTCCGGATCAGGCCCGGCGAACTCCGCGGCGGCGGCCTGGGGCGACAGCGCCACCTCCGGCATCGGCGCGCCGGACGGCCACAGCTACCCGGACCAGCTGCAAGCGCTGATCGGCCGGCCGGTGTTCAACGGCGGCGTGTCCGGGCAGACCAGCGACCAGATCGCCGCGCGCCAGGGCGGGGCGCCGGCGCTGCTCACCCTGCCGGGCAACCGGATCCCGCCCTCCGGGACGGTGACGGCGACGGACACCTCCACCTTCCTCATCACGCCCGACGGCCCCGGCCCCATCACCGGCACCCTGGGCGGCGTGCACGGCACGCTCACCCTGAACGTGGACAGCAGCAACAACTGGACCCTCAGCTTCACCCGCGACAGCAGCGGCAGCGCCGTGAGCGTGCCGCCGCAGAGCCCCTTCCACCCCGACACCTTCGGCCGCGAGGCGTTGATCAACGTGCTGTGGATCGGCAACAACAACTTCTACCAGCCGGACCAGGTGCTCTCCGACCTGCAGCACTGCGTGGCCTTTCTCACCACCCGCCACTACGTGGTGCTGGGCATGATCAACGCCGCCGACGAACCGCGCGGCACCTGGGCGCACGACGCCAAGGTGGCGCTCAACGGCCAGCTGGCGCAGGCCTTCCCCGGCCACTTCATCGACATCCGCACCATCCTCATCAGCCACTACGACCCCAACAGCCCGCAGGACGTGCAGGACTACAACAACGACGTGATCCCCACCTCCCTGCGCAACGACGTCGAGCACCCCAACGAAGCCGGCTACGCCATCGTGGCGCAGCAGGTGGCGGCGATGATCCAGGCCGGCGGCTGGTAAGAGGAGGGGCGGGGCGAGGCGGCGCAGCGCCCGCGCGCCGCTAGTGCGGGCTCAGCGGCAGGCCGTACCGGCTCCACAGCTTGTACGCCACCAGCGCCACCACGATGGCGATCCACACAATTTGGCGGAGCCTGCCGCCGGCCCCGGCCATGCGCCCCAGCGCACCGGGCAGGCGGTTGTGATGCACATAAGACAGGCCGGTACCCGGCAGGCCGGCGGACTCGGTCACGCCGCGCTCGCCCACCGTGACGTGCGCGCCGCGCTCCCCCACGCTGACGCTGGGGCCGGACTTGCCCAGGTTCAGCTCCACTCCGGGAGCCAGGCGGATCTTCTGGCGGAAACGGAAACCCATGCTTGCGCTGCTCCTTGCTGGCGAAATGATGCGGCTGGATGGCCGCCAGTGTATGCGATGCGCGGGCCGCTCCGGCCCCGCGCGCGGAGGCAGCCGGCGCGCGCTTGCATTCCGGTAACTCAGCCATTAAAAACTCCAGAATACGTGCTGGGTGGGGATGGAGCCCTTAGCGCCCTTCAGCGCCTTTAGCCCGTAAAAAGCAGCCCGCCCCGCGCAGGCTTTTTCGTTTCTCGCCTCCCTCTTCCGCTTCACCCATCCCGGTACCCAGCGGCGCGGCGCGGCTGCGCGTGTGTTGCCTGCGCAAGGGCGCAGCGCATCACTGCGCGGCCCCGCCGCAGCCTCTTCGCTTCGTGCTTGCCCTTGAAACGCCTGACCCAACCCGAGCCCGCCCTGCGCGGGCTTTTTTTGTTGCCCGCCAGGGCAAGGAGCTCACCATGCCGCAACCAACCCCCGCCTCACCCCACCGCCGCATCATCCGCCTGCGCACCGTGCGCGAGATGACCAGCCTCAGCCGCAACGCCGTCGAAAGCCTGGAGGCCCAGGGCGACTTTCCCCGGCGCGTCCAGCTCAGCCGGCGCATCGCCGGCTGGTACGAGGATGAAGTCCTGGCCTGGCTCGCCGGCCTGCCGCGGAGGGCGCCATGACCGCGCCCCGCCGCGGCCTGGACCGCAGCCGCCTGCCGGAGCCCGCGGGCTACTACGCCCGCGAGCTGCCGGACCTGAAAGGCAGCGGTCCCCGGCGCAAGGCGCTGTGCTGCTTCCACGACGACCACACGCCCAGCCTGTACCGGCGAAACTCTCTCCGGTCTTGGCTCACGCACCGATATAGCTGCGATTCTGTGGGCGATTCGCGTTCTGCCCGTCCTCCGCTAAAGGGGAAGCAATGCGTGCTCCTACGTTGCAGTCTTACGCCCCAAAAATTTCATCCACGATCTACCGGCCCATGCATCAGGCGGATCAGGGGGATCGGGCGGATCGGGCGGATCGGGCGGATCGGGTGGATCGGGTGGGTCAGGCGGTTCTGGGGGCTCGGGAGGATCAACAGCAGAAGGAGGACTTAGATTTAGAGGACGCTCAAGGCCGCCAACAAATGCCACCGGGCCAAGCTGGCGGTTTTTCTTATTCCAGAAGACCCCGTCTTTAAACCAACCGAGGTGTTTTCCTGAATAGTCGAATACCACTTGCCTGCGCACGAAAGCGCGTGGTTTTAGCTTAAGGTCAAAAATGGCATTCTTGCGAATCCACCCAACGTGGCCTTCCGTGGGGTGCCAAATCGGCTTCAACTTCGATCCGATTTTAACCTTGGCTACTCTCGCTCTAACCATGGAGTGGCCCTTTCAGTTCGCGTGGTCAGAATACCTTCGTGGGCCTATTGAGAGCCCGACGAACCGCTAGAGCTCCCCGATCCACTGGAGCTACTAGAACTCGCGCCACCGATGGCCGCGGTTAGGTTGGAGAAAACTGTGCCGCAGTCCTGTGCGCTTGCAGCGTGGCTAGCTCCGGAGCTTGATCCTCCCGAGCCAGAGGAACCTCCGCCTCCTGACGAGTTGCCGGGAGAACTTGAGTTGCAGAGTTGCGTGCCGAATCCGACCGCGAGGGCCTGCGCCGCCACGCCGGTTGCAAAGAACTCGCCCAGTGCAACGTTGCCACCGCTGGAACTCGTGTTTGCTTGAAATTGCCCGAGGACCGACAGCGAGTCGGTACCGCTATGGTTCATTGATGCTTTTATTTGAGTATTCTTTGCCGAACCGTCACCAGGCGGGCTCTTAACTGCGACGGGTACGATCGCCAGATCGAAGCTCTTGTATCCAAGCGTAAAATCCGGAGCCTGCCCCGACGCCCCCGTTTGAACAGAAATGCCGAGAATATGACTTTGACCGAACACTAACGGCATTGGCTCGTCGGAGACACAACTGCACGTCAATAAGCTGCCCAGGACCACATATAGACCGATTTGCTTCATTTGGATTCCCCCAAGGAAAGAGCGCTTGCGCAGACTGCAGCCAACGTTCCAAATTGCTCATGTATGTATTGCAATTGACGACCATCCGATATCCAAAAGAAGACGCCGCAGCCCGGATCTCCGACGACCAGGGCTTCCTTGTCATAGCCGATGGAATACCCGGTAGGGCTGCGATTAAAGCCAACACTCTCGACGCGGGCGTACAACGGCCCTTTTGAAGGGTCAACGCTGATCGTAGAGAACCCGAATCGCCGCTCCACTTTGGTTACCCCTGATCCGTCGTTTAGATAAATTGTTGTGCACGCCCCACACCACGGCAGAGCAAGCAAGGCCGCAGAGGAGAGTCCGAGCCACGCCTGACTCTTCTGGCGCAGCCCCCTGGTGGTCTGCCGGGCCACTCGCCAGCCTCTGGCATGCTGGGCGCCATTAGCCGCCCGCGCCCGCCACTGGCAGGCGTCGCGGGTGGAACTCCTCCAAGGTTTATGACCCCTCATAAGGCATTGGCTTGCGGCAGCCCTTTTCTGGGAAGCGGTGCGCCCTGATATACGGAGCCTTGGATAGCGTCAACGCGATGGCCCCTAAAAAGGTGTGCCGCCTCATGGCCGGCCGACTCCGCAGGCCGCACATCCCACTGATATGGCTTGTTATTTCAGGAGTTAAAGATTGGTTAGTTCTTGCTTTCCATTACCCTGCTTATTGATGCTACATATGCGCACCCACCAGGGGCTGCCCGACATCGCCACAGGCTCATCGACGACCGCATAACAGACCATCGAGAATCAACGCGCCTTGCAGCGGAGAATGGGCCTGGGGTAAGGGTTATACCGTCCGTGTTGCAAGCGAGCGGCACCGGCAAGATAAGCCGGTGCCCGCGCATTGGCGGGTTGCCGATTGCAAGTAACGCGAATGGCTTTTTCTGTGGCAGAGGACTGCGGGGTACGTATCAGTTCGAAGGCGAATCGCGGCCGCGCAGGGAGTACACTGGGGCGTCGCCGCGCATGGCGATTCGATACTCGGCAAGGGACTGCGCCACAGCGGAATGTTGCATAGCCTCGGGGGAGGTTATGAGTCGTCAGTTCGAAATGCTTGCCTATGGGACGGTTGCCACCGCGCTGGTCTGCGCCTCCCTTTATGGGCTGGCCCGATACGCCGACAGCGCCGCCCCGGCTGCGCCGGAGCAGGCCGCTTACGCGCCGCAGCAGGCCGTTCGCCCCATGCCGCCGCCGGTCACGCCCGCTGTCCCTCGGTCCGCACCGCCCGCGGTATCCGACAACGTCGTTCGCACCGCGACCCGAACCTACTACCTTGACCAGTGGCCGAAGCCCGTAGCTGACGATGGAAGTTGTTTTGATCTTGCTCGGCGAATCAAAAAATCCTGCTTGGAGCATTCCCTTATAGGGGCCGCTAACGTTTAGTTCATGTGCGATTCTTTTGGCAATCGCGGTTGCAGAATACGGATTAATGATTACTTCGATGTCTTGTTTAAGCGCGGATCGAGCTCGTGTTTGATTGTCATTAATTTCGAGGAACAGCTTTGCTTCAAAGGAGTGTCTGGATTGTTCTGTCCAGGTTTCTGGGTAAACCAACCCCGTGACGAGCAAATGCTGCCGTTTACGAAGGGGGGCTATCTTTGGTTCGGCTGCGTCAGCGCCTTCGTGATAACAAAAAACTCTATGCTGCCCGTCCACGATTCCGATGCGTTCGAAACCGCCAGGTATTTCTACCGAAATTGGTTTGGCCCTATCTAGATCGGTAGATAACAGATTCTTTCCCTTACTGATGTCGTTTAGATTCGTGCCGTTCGGCAGGGTTACTATGATGTTGTTTAAGTAGACGCGCCCCTGCTCGGTAAGGTATCGGCGCATGCTGCGAATTTTTTTAGGAATTATGACGCGTTGGTATAAATGCGCGCCATCACGCCAGCCATCCCTTCTTAACACATAGCAGCATTTAATTAATGTTTCTGGATCTGCATAGAAAGATACGACCTTAAATCCGCTTGGATAGTCGCTGTTGCTTTCTGGCAGGAGAAAACCATCGTATTTAATCGCAGACTTCGATGCGTGAAGAGAAGCCTCTGCATATTGTTCATAGGAGATTCGCAGGAATTTAAAGAACTCGAAACGGGCGGATTTGCCTATGGTCTTGGTAAGTGCCTCGAAGTATCTAGCCGTTGATCCAAATAGGAATTGAAAGTCCGGGCAATTGTCGATTGCTTCTTGGTCAACGTCATACTTAGATATGTAGATAACAGCAATTTTAAACGCGGAGCCTGGATAGACATTATTAAGCTCTTTCGAGAACCCAGGATATTTATCTCTTGCGAAACTTATAAAACTAGGAACGTCAGCCAGGATTTTGTCGTAGAGCACCTTCTTCGCAAGAAGGTGTGAGCTCTACTAACTTTATGCTTCCGCCCCCCTTTGCGCTTCGCTGGGGTATTTACTAAGTATGTGCCGTCGGCTGCCATATAGGTATGTCTGTGGTTAGCCCCAAAGAAGAAGGGGCACCTTGGGTGCCCCTTCTTTTTTCATGCTGCTCTGACTGATTTGTCCTTCAATCCCAGCTTAACGCCCCACCCGTCTGATACTCCGTGACCCTCGTCTCAAAGAAGTTCTTCTCCTTCTTCAGGTCCATCACCTCGCTCATCCACGGGAACGGGTTCTCCATGCCGGGGTAGAGCTGCTTCAGGCCGATCTGGGCGCAGCGTCGGTTGGCGACGAACTTGAGGTATTCGTTGAACTGGCTGGCGTTCAGGCCCAGCACGCCGCGGGGCATGGTGTCGTGGGCGTAGCGGATTTCCAGCTCGGTGGCCTCGGCGATCATGTTGGAGATCTCCTGCTGGAACGCCGGCGTCCACAGGTGCGGGTTCTCGATCTTGATCTGGTTGATCACGTCGATGCCGAAGTTCATGTGCATCGACTCGTCGCGCATGATGTACTGGATCTGCTCGGAGACGCCCACCATCTTGTTGCGGCGGCCGAAGCTGAGCAGCTGCACGAAGCCGACGTAGAAGAAGATGCCTTCGAACACCACGTAGAACGCGATCAGGTCGCGCAGCAGGCGCTGGTCGGCTTCCGGGGTGCCGGTGTGGAAGTCGGGGTCGGCCAGGCTCTGGGTGAAGGGCAGGCTCCACGCGGCCTTGTCGTGGATGCTGGGCACTTCGCGGTACATGTTGAACACTTCCGCTTCGTCCAGGCCCAGGCTCTCGATGCAGTACTGGTAGGCGTGGGTGTGGATCGCCTCCTCGAAGGCCTGGCGCAGCAGGTACTGGCGGCACTCGGGGTTGGTGAGGTGGCGGTACACGGCCAGCACCAGGTTGTTGGCCACCAGGCTGTCGGCGGTGGAGAAGAAGCCCAGGCTGCGCTTGATGATGGTGCGCTCGTCCTCGGTCAGGCCGTTCGGGTCCTGCCACAGGGCGATGTCCGCGGACATGTTGATTTCCTGCGGCATCCAGTGGTTGTTGCAGGCGTCCAGGTATTTCTTCCAGGCCCACTCGTACTTGAAGGGCACCAGCTGGTTGAGGTCGGCGCGGCAGTTGATGATCTTCTTGTCGTCCACCTGGATGCGGCGGGCGCCCATCTGCAGGTCTTCCAGGCCGGTGGCGCCGGACTCCACCCGCGCCTGCGGATGGGTCAGGGTGAATTCGCTGGCCTCGGGCACGCGCGGGGTGGCTTCCGGGCTGGTGGGCACGGTGTAAAGGGCGCGCGCGCCGTTGCTCACGGCGGCGGCGCGGGGCGGCGGGGCCGGCTGCTGGGCCGGCTTGGCGGGTGCTTCATCCCATTCCAGCATCTTGCTTCTCCTGTGCTGCGTGCGGGGCGGGTGGTGTCCCTGGCCCCGTGCGCCTTCCGCGGGGGAAGGGCTTTTTGTGATCCGGCCTCTTCTTCTGGGGAAGAGGGTGAAAGAGTTTAGACCGGGTGCGGCTCGAAACTTTCCCCCGCCGGCAGTGGCCGCGGGGATGAAAATCCCTGGCTCGAATGACTGGGGTTTTGCCCCTTTTTCAGCCCGCTTCCGCAGGGGAAAAAGGCTTTGGAAAGGGCGACCGGATCAGTCTGTTGCCTTGGGGGGTCAGATTGCCTTTGAGGCGATTTGATGTCAAGACCGGCACCCCAATATCTAGTGGTTTATTAATGTAGAAAACACAATAGGTTGCGCTGGCCAGGGCTTGGCCATTGATTTGGTTCAAGTTCTTTCCGGGGTGGGGCGCCGGGGGCGGGGAAGGCGGGGTCCGGCCGGGGGATTTTGCGGGTTGAGGCGCGGCGGGGCAATGGGTTTTTCCGGGGGGTAATCGGCCCCCGGCGGGGCGCTGACTTACGGCTCGGAGGACGCGGGGGCGAAGCCGTCGCGGCGGCGCCGCGGGTATTCGGGCAGGTCGTGCAGGTAGAGCCAGGGCAGGCGGCTGCGGGTCCAGACGTGGTCGCGCGGCGGCACGCCTTCCGGGTGGTCCAGGCTGCAGGTGGTCACGTCCAGCCAGTCCGGCGTGGTGGCGTCGGCAAAGGTGAGCTGCGTGCCGCACTCGGCGCAGAAGCCGCGGCGGCCTTGGGCGCTGGAGTCGTAATAGCGCGGCACGCCGCGCAGCCAGTGGAAGTCGCGCAGCGCCACGGTGAACCAGGCCAGGTAGGGCGCGCCGCTGGTGCGGCGGCAGGTGGTGCAGTGGCAGTTGGTTTCGTCGCGCGTCGGGCCTTCAACGGCGTAGCGTATGGCGCCGCAGCAGCATCCGCCTAGGAGCATGGCAGTTCTCCGGAGTACCGGTGGGAGTACACCCGGCTTGGACTGGCGCGGATGCGCGAAGGTTTTACCGCTTTCGCCCCGGGCGCTTCCCGCAACGGGAGCGGGGCGGCGGCGAGGGGGCCGGAGTCCGCGGCAGCGGAAAAGAAAACGCCGCCCCGGGGGGGGGCGGCGTTTCCTCACAACAGGCTGCGGTGAAGCTTCAGGGCGTCACGTTCATGGTCAGCACCAGGCGGCCGACCGTGGTGCTGCCCTGCTGCATCTGGATCGGCACGGTCACGGTGCCGGTGTTGGGGAAGCCGCCCAGGGTCAGCGTGCCGCCCACGGTGGTGCCGGCCACGGCGGTGAGGCTGGTGCTGCCATAGGGCGAGCTGAAGGTCACCGCGCCCACCGGGGCGCCGGGGGCGCTGCCGTTCACGGCCACGGCCACGGCCACCGGCTGGTTGCGGGTGACGGTGCCGGGCGGGGTGGCGGTGAGCGGCGCGGTGCCGGCGATGCTGCCGCCGGTGATGCCACTGCCGTCCACGTAGACCGGGTCCGGCCCCACGCTGAAGGTGACGATGCCGCCCACCGGGCTGAGCGTGCTGCTGCTGCCGTCCCAGTTGGTGACGGTGACGTTGCCGCTGCTGGTCACCGCCAGCGTGGTGTTGCCGGCGGGCGCCCAGGCGACGCGGCGGCTGGCGCTGCCGCTGGTGAACACCAGCGAGTTTACGCCGCTGCCCCAGCTGTCGCTGCTGGCGTAGGTGTAGCCGGCCAGCTTGTGCACCAGCACGGAGTAGGCGGTGTAGCCCGGCTTGGGCGCCAGCGCGTTGCCGGTGGTGCCGGGGTTGCGCATCAGGCCGAACTTGTAGTTGCCGTCGCCGATCACGGTCTCGTCCGGGGCCAGCGGCTCGTCGTCCATCAGGTTGTAGTACATGTAGGCCGAGACGCCGGCGCGCAGGCTGGAGGCGGCGTCGCGCACCAGGTACTGCGCCTGCATCGGCTCGCTGACCAGGCCCAGGTAGGTCGGCCAGCCGGTTTCGCTCAGCCACAGCGGCTTGCTCGCTCCGCCGGCGTAGCTGGTCACCAGGCTCTTCACCGCGGCGATCACGGCGTCGTTGTTGCCCTCGGGCGGGTCCGCCGGCGGGTAGGTGCCGTTGGGGTTCAGCGGCGGCGGCACGGTGTAGTTGTGGAAGTCGAACACGTCCACGTAGGCCAGCCCGCCCAGGTCGAGGAAGCGCTGCAGCCAGGTGTAGGAGGTGGGGCTGGTGCCGATCCACTGCGAGGTGAGGCCGCCCTCGGTGGGGCCGAGCACGCGCGCGCCCGGCGCCGCGGTGTGGATCGCGTTGGAGGTGGGCACCAGCAGGGCGTAGTAGCAGTCCGCGCTGTTGCCGCAGGCGCTGTCGTTGCCGCCGGCGCCGTTGAACTCGTTGAACACCACGTAGTCCGCGCCGCTGCCGTAGTGCTGCGCGGCAGCCGCGGCGAAGGCGGCGTAGGCGGCGATGCCCGCGCTGCTGCTCGGCACGTGGTTGTTGTCGTAGAGCTTGTTCTTGTAGCCCAGCAGCATCAGCGGCCGCGCGCCGCTGGCCTCGATGGCGGCCACCGCCGCGTCCACGTTCGGGTCCCAGGTGTAGACGCCGGCGCTGAGCTCGATGGTGGACCATTGCAGGTCCAGGCGCACGTCGCCGCCCAGGCCCGCGGCGGCCACCGCCTTGGGCTCGGCCAGCGAGTAGTTGGAGGTGATCGAGGACAGCACGTGCATGTTGGTGCCGAAGGCGTTGGGCTGGGTCGGCTTGGAGGTGTCCGTCACCGTGAACGGGATGTCGGCGGAGCTCACCGGCGTGGTCAGGTGCAGCGAGTACCAGCCGGCGCCGACGCTGGGCAGGTAGAACGAGGCCGGCCCGCTGGCGGTGTTGACCGAGCCGGTGCCGACCGAGACGCCGTTGATGTCGGTGGCGGTCCAGGTCACGGTGGACTTGGAGGCGGTGGTGAGCTGCTCGGCCTGGCCGCCGCTGGCGAAGGCGTTGAGCACCGAGTTGCCGTCGGCGGCATAGGGCACGGTGATGTCGCCCCAGTTCTCGAAGCCCGGGTTGGCCAGCATGTTGTTGGTGGTGCCGTAGATGGCGAAGGAGGCGTCGTCGAACCAGAAGGTGCCGCTGCCCTCGGCGATGAAGCCCACCAGGATCTGCGAGTCGGTGGCGGAGGTGGTGTAGTCCCAGTTCTTCTGCGCCCAGAACGAGGTGCCGACGGCGAAGCCCACCTGGTGGATGGTGCCGGCCGAATCCACCACCACGAAGTGGTTGGCGCCGCTGCTGCTGGAGCCCTTGGCCCAGGCCGAGAAGTGGTACTTGGTGGACGGCAGCACGGTGACGATCTGCGAGAAGCCGCCGTTGTTGGGCGAGGTGGCGGCGATGTTGAACTTCAGCGAGACGTTGCCGCTGTGCTTGGCGGTGGTGTCGCCGGTGATGGTGACGTTGGAGCCGGCGACGAACGGCGTCCAGCTGGGGAAGACCTGCGATTGGTCGAGCGTGGCATGAGCGGGGGCGCTCAGGCCGAGCGACAGGGCCATGACGACGGGTGCCGCGAGCGCAGCGAGCCTGCGGCTGCTGAAAGCAAACGGTCGGAACATGACGAACTCCTCGAAGCTGCCGGTTGGCAGGCTGAGGATTGCGCCACTTGCGGCGGCCGCCGGCCACGCGGCTGTTGACGCGGCGCAGATGGCGATTTTGCCGTTACGCACGGTACTGGTGCGCGCGCGGGCGCAGCCGCCCATTGGCGGGATCACCAGCTCCCGCAAGGGATTCTGCGGACGCCGCGCGGCCCGGCCGCAACGGCCCGCGCCTCAAATGGCGGCGTGGTCGCGGCCTGGCTGCGGCTCAGCCGCCGCTCAATCGCCGCTCAGTCGCGGCACCGCACCTTGTCCGCCAGCAGGCCGGCGGCGAACGGCAGCGCCGGGTCCTCGGCGATGCGCAGCAGCTGGTTGTACTTGGCCATGCGCTCGGAGTTGCGCACCGAGCCGATCTTGATCTGGCCGGCGCCGGTGCCGACGGCGAGGTCGGCGATGAAGGCGTCCTCGGTCTCGCCGGAGCGCGCCGAGACCACGGTGGCGTAGCCGGCCTGCCGCGCCAGCGCCATCACCTCCAGGGTGCCGGAGAGGGTGCCGTTCTGGTTGAGTTTGATCAGCACGGCGTTGGCCGCGCCCCGGCGCACGCCCTCGCGCAGGCGCCCGGCGTTGGTGGCGAAGAGGTCGTCGCCGACCAGCTGCAGGCCGGCGACGCTGGCGCCGAGCCGGGTCCAGTGGTCCCAGTCGTCCTGGTGCAGGGCGTCCTCCACCGACACCACCGGGTAGTCGCGGTGCCAGCGCGCGACGGCGGCGATCATCTGGTTCGCCGACAGGCGCAGGCGGGCGTTGCGCAGCTCGTAGGCGCCGGCGGCGAACAGCTCGCTGGCGGCGACGTCGATGGCGACGGCGGCGTCGCGTCCCGGCGTGAGCCCGGCGGCCCGGATGGCGTCCACCATCAGCTGCAGCGCCTCGCCGGCCAGCTTGCACTGCGGGCTCAGGCCGCCCTCGTCCGCCAGCAGGGTGCTGTGGCCGCGCTCGGCCAGCAGGCGCTGCGCGGCGAGCCGCACGTCCAGCGCCATGCGCAGGGCCTGGTCGAGGCTGGCGGCGCCCACCGGCACCACCAGGAAGTCCTGCAGGTCCATGCCGCGGCTGGCGTGGGCGCCGCCGCTGAGGATGTTGACCATCGGCATCGGCAGGGCCGGCTGGCGGTTGCCGGCCAGCGCGGCGATGTGGCGGTGCAGCGGCAGCGCCTGCGCCGCGGCGGCGGCGCGGCACACCGCCAGCGAGGCAGCCAGGACGGCGTTGGCGCCGAGCCGGCCGAGGTCGGGCGTGCCGTCGAGCGCGCGCAGCCGCGCGTCCACCGCGGCCTGGTCGGTGGCGTCGCAGCCGGCCAGGGCCTGCGCGATCTCGCCGTTGACGTGCGCCACGGCCTTGAGCACGCCGCGGCCGGCGTGGACCTGCGGGTCGCCGTCGCGCAGCTCGTGCGCCTCGTGGCGCCCGGTGGAGGCGCCGGAGGGCGCCGAGGCGCGGCCCGCGGCGCCGCCGCGCAGCACCACGTCCGCCTCCACCGTGGGGCGGCCGCGCGAGTCGAACACCTGGCGGGCGTGGATCGAGGCGATGGCGGTGGGGCGGCTCATGCGGGCCGGCCTTGCTCGCCGAGGCGAAGCTCGAGGTCGGAGGGCGGCTGCAGCAGCAGCTCGACGGCGAAGCGCTTGACCTCGTGCGGGTCCAGGTCGTCCAGGTAGTCCACCGGCGAGTCGCCTTCCAGCCGGGCCAGCAGCAGGCAGGCGGTCTGGCGCGCCAGGTGCGGGTCCAGCACCGCCAGCCCGGCCTTGCGGTAGGCCTGCAGGAACGCCGCGGCGGCCTCGCGCAGCGCCCGCTGCGGCGCGCCGCGCCGGAACGACTTGAGCAGCAGGTGGGCGAGGCAGAAGGCGATGTCGAAGCGCGGATCGCCCCAGTGCGCCACCTCGCAGTCGAGGATCACCACGTCGGCGCCGTCGACCAGCAGGTTCTTCGGGCTGTAGTCGCCGTGGACCAGGGCGTCGCGGCTGCGCAGCATCCGGGCCACGGTGTCGGCGATGGCGGCGGACAGCGCCGGGTTCCTTTCGGCGACGCGCTCGAAGAACGGGCGGATGCGCAGCTCGGTGAAGGACTCGATGCCGGCGAAGGTGCTGGCCAGCGCCGCCGACTGCGACGAGCGGCTGTGCAGCTTGCCGAGCAGCTGGCCGGCCGAGCGGGCCGTCGCCAGGTCCACCTCGCCGCGCAGCAGCTGCTGCTTCCAGTTCCTGAAGCGCGGCGCGATCAGCTCCATGGCGAAGCGGTGGTTGGCGGCGTCCACCCACAGCACGCGCGGCGCATGGGCCGGGCCGAGCAGGTGGGCCAGGATGCGCAGGGCGCGCACCTCCACCGAGGAGCGCGCCGGGTCGGCGCGCCAGTCGGCCTTGACCTTGAGCTTCTCCAGCGCCTGCTTGACCACGTAGCTGCCGTCGGCGGCGTGGACGATGCGGATGTCGCTGGAGACGCCGCCGGGCAGGACGGTGTCGCCGCGGCTCTGCTGCTGCTCGGGGGGAGGCGGGTGCATGGCTTCAGCGCCGGTAGAACGCATAGTGGGTTTCATGGCGATAGGTCTCGCCGGCGCGCAGCGTGATCGCCGGGAAGCGCGGCTCGTTGATCGCGTTGGGAAAGCCGTGCGGCTCCAGGCACAGCGCGCTGCGCGGCGCGAACGGCACCGGCCGCGCCAGGTCGAGCTGGTTGCCGGAGTAGAACTGGAGGCCGCGCTGGTTGGTGCTCAGGCGCAGGCCGAGCGAGGACTCGGGGCTGTAGAGGTCGGCCGCGGCGGCGGCGCCGTGGCCGGGCAGCACGAAGTAATGGTCGTAGCCGCCGGAGATGCGCAGCTGCTCGTGGCCGTCGTAGCGGTAGGCGCCGATGGCCCGCGGCTGGCGGAAGTCGAACGGCGTGCCGTCCACCGCCATGGTGTCGCCGGTGGGCAGCCGGCGGGCGTCGAGCGGCAGCACCGCGCCGGCGTCGATGCGCAGGCGGTGCTCGTCGACGCTGCGCGAGGCGTCGCCGCTGAGGTTGAAGTACGGGTGCAGGGTCATGTTCAGCGGCGTGTCGCAGGTGCTGCGTGCCTCCAGCACCACGCTCAGGGTGAGGCTGTCGGCGAGCCTGAACTCGGCGTCGACGATCAGCTCGCCCGGGTAGCCGTCCTCGCCGGCGGGCGAGTGGTGGCGCAGGCGCACCCGCGGCGCGTCGCCGTCGTCCACCGTCACCGTCCGCCACAGCGAATGGCTGAAGCCGGTGCTGCCGCCGTGCAGGTGGTTGGCGGCCTCGTTGCGGCTCAGGCGCAGGCTGCCGCGGCCGTCGGCGGCGGTGCGCCCGGCGCAACGGCCGATGGTGGCGCCGAGGTAGACGTTGCCGCTCTCGTAGTCGGACAGCGCCGGGTAGGACAGCACCGCGTTGATCGCCCGCCGCGGCCCCATCGGCACGTGGATGGCGCGGATCGTGGCGCCGTACTCGATCAGCTCCACCGAGAAATCGCTGCGCGGATCGCGCAGGACCAGGCGGTCGACGCCGCGGCCGTCCTTCAGCCGCCCGAATGCTTGCCGCAGAACCGGCATCCACCACTCCCCGGAAACGAGAACCTGTTGCGCGAACGGTACCGGCGGGTCTGCCCGCCGACGCCAGCCGTGACCATAGGAGCGCAGGCCTGCCGGCACCACACCTTTTTTGCCCGGCCGCCGATTGTGATTTGCACCGCCCGCAGCGCCGGCGCCGGCAAATCAAACGGGTACCGCAAGCACGTCAAAACACAACTGTCGGGAGCGCGAGCGGCCGGCCTAGCATCGCCGTCAACGGAGACCGCGCATGGGCGAACGACTCAAGGGGAAAACCTGTCTTGTCACGGGGGCCGGCCAGGGAATCGGCCGGGCCATCGTCGAGCGCTTCGCCGCCGAGGGCGCGGCGGTGGTCGCCGGCGACATCAGCGACGCCGGGCTGCGCAGCCTGCCGCCGGCGGTGGCCGCCGAGCGCTTCGACGTGACCGACGCGGCGGCGGTGGCCGGCGTGGTGGCCCGCCATCCGCGGCTCGACGTGCTGGTCAATTGCGCCGGCTACGTCGCCGTCGGCAGCATCGCCGAGTGCGACGGCGAGGACTTCGCGCGCAGCCTGCGCGTCAACGTCGATTCCATCTACATCATGTGCCGTGCGGTGCTGCCCGGCATGCGCCGGCGGCGCGGCGGGGCCATCATCAACATCGCCTCGGTGGTGTCCACCACCATGGCCGCCCCGCGCCGCTTCGCCTACAGCGCCACCAAGGGCGCCGTGCTGGCGATGACCCGCTCGATCGCGCTCGACTTCGTCGGCGAGGGCATCCGCTGCAATTCGATCAGCCCCGGCGTGGTCGATACGCCGTCCCTGGCCGGCCGCATCGCGGCGGCGGCCGACCCGCGGCAGGCGCGCGACGAGCTGGTGTCGCGCCAGCCGATGGGCCGCATCGGCCGGCCCGAGGAGATCGCCGCCGTCGCCGTGCTGCTGGCCTCCGACGAAAGCGCCTTCATGACCGGCGCCGACGTGCTCGTCGACGGCGGCTGCGCCCTCTGATCCCGAAACGACATTCCATGAAACTGATTCGATATGGTGCTCCCGGGCAGGAGCGTCCGGGCCTGGTGGACGCCGCCGGCCGCATCCGCCGGCTGCCGGCGGACTTCGCCGACTTCACCGCCGCCGGGCTGGTCGAGGCCATCGCCGGCCTGCGCGGCCTCGACGCGGCGGCGCTGCCGCCGGTGGAGGGCGCGCCGCGCATCGGGCCGCCGCTGCGCGGCGTCGGCAAGATCATCTGCGTCGGGCTCAACTACGCCGACCACGCCCGCGAGACCGGGCAGGCGGCGCCGCGCGAGCCGATCCTGTTCCTCAAGGCGCCCTCGTCCATCGTCGGGCCCGATGACGACATCCTGCTGCCGCCCGGCGCGGAGAAGGGCGACTGGGAGGTCGAGCTGGGCGTGGTCATCGGCCGCGAGGCGCGCTACGTCACGCCCGGCCGCGCCATGGAGCACGTCGCCGGCTTCTGCGTGGTCAACGACGTGTCGGAGCGCGCCTACCAGCTGGAGCGCGGCGGGCAATGGGACAAGGGCAAGGGCTGCGACACCTTCTGTCCGCTCGGCCCCTATCTGGTCACCGCCGACGCGGTGGGCGACTTCCGCAGCCTGGGCCTGCGCTGCAGGGTCAACGGCAAGGTGATGCAGGCCGGCAACACCCGCGACATGATCTTCGACGTGCCGTTCCTGGTGCACTACATCAGTCAGTTCATGAGCCTGCAGAGCGGCGACCTGATCTGCACCGGCACGCCGCACGGCGTCGGCCTGGGCATGAATCCGCCGCAGTGGCTGCGCGAGGGCGACGTGGTCGAGCTGGACATCGACGGCCTGGGCGCGCAGCGCCAGCGCGTCGGCCGCGCCACGGCGGCCCCCAGGTGAGCGCCGCGGCGCCCTGGGCGGCGGTGACCGGCGGCGCGTCGGGCATCGGCCGCGAGATCGCCCTGGCCTTCGCCCGCGGCGGCTGGGACGTGGCGATCAGCTATCTCGACGACGACGGCGCGCCGCGGCGGCTGGTGGAGGAGATCGCGGCGCTGGGCCGCCGGGCCCACGCGGCGGCCTGCGACGCCGGCGTCGCCGCGCAGGTGGAGGCGTTCTTCGACGCGGCGCAGCAGCGCTTCGGCGCCGCGCCGCGGGCGCTGGTCAACAACGCCGCGATGCAGACCTGGAGCCCCTTCCTCGAGCTGGCGGAGGCCGACTGGGACCGCGTCATCCGTACCAACCTGAAGGGCTGCTTCCTCAACACCCGCAAGGCGGCGCGGCTGATGATCGCGGCCGGGCAGGGCGGCGCGGTGGTCAACATCGGCTCGGGCTGCAACCGGATTCCCTTTCCCAACCTGGTCGACTACTCGGCCTCCAAGGCCGGCATCGACCAGCTGACGCGCAGCGCGGCGATGGACCTGGGGCCGTACGGCATCACCGTGAACTGCGTGGCGCCGGGCGCCATCGAGGTCGAGCGCACCCGCCGCGAGGTGCCGGACTACGCCGCCACCTGGGCCGGCATCACGCCGCTGGGCCGCATCGGCCAGCCGGCCGACGTGGCCAACGCCGTGCTGTTCCTGTGCAGCGGGCAGGCCTCGTTCATCAGCGGCCAGACCCTGGGCGTGGACGGCGGCCTGTTCACCCGGCCGAACTGGCCCTATCCGCCCGCTCCGCGCCGCTGAGCGGAGCCGCCGCCGTCAGTGCCGCACCTCGCGGCTGCCGCCGGTGGCGAACTGCACCGCGTTGAGCTTGAGGCGCAGGCGGCGCTCGCGGTACTGGCTCGGGTTCATGCCCTTCAGGGCCAGGAACTGGCGGTTGAAGTTGGCGATGTTGTTGTAGCCGCAGTTCATCGCGATGTTGGTGATGCACTCGTTGCTCTCGGCGATGGTGCGGCAGACCTCGTTGATGCGCAGGATGTTGACGAAGCCGACGAAGGTCTGGCCGGTGGCGCGCCGGAAGAAGCGGCTGAAGGCGGGCGGCGTCAGCCCGACCAGCTTGGCGGCCTCGGCCTGGTTGATCTCGCCGGCCAGGTTCTGCCGCACGTAGCGGTGGACCATCTCGATGCGCTTGCGGTTGACCTCGGTGATGTCGTTGGTGATGTGGTAGTCCACGCTGGCCAGGTGGCGGGTGCGGTTGCCGGCGTCCGCCAGCAGGGTCAGGATCTCCAGCAGGCAGATCAGCCGCGCGATGCCGGACTTGTCGAACAGGGCGCGCATCCGGCTCTGCACGTGCTGGGCGGCCTCGCCCTCGATGTGCAGGCCGCACTTGGAGGCGCGGAACAGGCGCTTGATCGCCTCGAACTCCGGCAGGTCGAGCAGGTCGTGGCCGAAGATCTCCGGGCGGAACTGGACCACCGCCGCCTCCGAGCTGCCGCCGTCGGCGCTGCGCTCGTCGTGCCAGCAGTGCGGCAGGTTGGGGCCGATCAGCACCAGGTCGCCGGCGCGGTACGGCTCGATGCTGTCGCCGACGAAGCGCGTGCCCTGGCTGCGCACCACCCAGGTCAGCTCGAATTCCGGGTGGTAATGCCAGGTATGGTCCTCGGCGAAGCTCGGACAGCTGAACCAGGTGCTGTGGAACGAACTGGCGGCGTCCACATGGACCATCTCGAATTTGGGTTCCATCTCTCCTCCCGGCGTGGGCGGCTCGCCAGAGGTCGGCCGCGCATCGCGATTAATATGGGCTACGTGGCTTCGAAAACGCAAATGCGGTCGGCGGCGTCCCGTGCCGTACCGCGATAGGCCGGCGGCGGCAGGCCGCGGTGCTCCACCTCCACTTCGAACAGCCCGCCGGCCAGCGGCTGCGCCGCCAGGGCGGCGCCGTCCAGGCCCTTGCGGGCGGTGGTGACGAACAGGCGGTCCAGTCGCGCGCCGCCGAAGGCGCACTTGGTGACGTTGGACACCGGCAGGCGCACGGTGTCGCTGATGCGGCCGCCGCCGTCGAAGCGGCTGAGGCGGCCGCCGCCCCAGTGCGCGCACCAGACGCCGCCCGCGGCGTCCACCGCCAGCCCGTCGGGATAGCCTTCCTCCGCGGTCAGCGCGGCGAACAGCCGGGGCGGCGCCGTCAGCCGCCCGTGGTCCATCGGCGCGCGCAGGATGCGGCGGGTCAGCGAGTCGACGAAATAGCCGAAGTCGCCCTCCGGCGAGAACGCCGGGCCGTTGGTGACGGCGAAGCCGGCCGGGATGCGCTCGCAGGCGCCGTCCGGCGACAGGCGGTAGTAGTCGCCGATGGCGGCGCGCTCGTCCAGGTCCATGGTGCCGAACCAGAAGGCGCCGTCCGGGTGCGCGCAGCCGTCGTTGATGCGGATCCCGCGCGGCGGCAGCTCCGGCCGGGCCAGCGGCGCGAGCCGGCCGGAGCGCGGATCGAGCGCGTGGAGCGCGCGTTGCGCGGCGCAGAGCAGGCGGCCGTCGGCCATCGGCGCCAGCGCGCTCACCGCCTCGGGCATGGCGCAGGCTTCGCCGCGCCCCGCGGCGGCGCGGTAGCGCAGCAGCCGGCCGCCGCCGATGTCCACCCAGTACAGGGCCTGTTCCGCCGCCAGCCACAGCGGCGCCTCGCCGAGCACGGCGTCGGCGGCCCAGACGCAGCGCGCCTCGCGCGAGGTGCGGCCGGCCGTCCGCATCAGTGCGAATTACGCGGCGTGCCGAACCGCTCGACGATGCGGGCGTAGCGGCCCTGGGTGCGCAGCGTCGCGCCCTCGTCGAGGGCGGTGACGTGGGCGCGGTGCAGCTCCTGCCAGGGCGTCTGGCTCGGCGGCGCGGCCGGCGCCGCCGCCGCAGCCGCCGCGCGCCGCCGCTCCAGTTCGGCCTCGTCGAGCAGCACGTTGACGGTGCCCAGGCGCAGGTCCACCTCCACCACGTCGCCGTCGCGCAGCAGCGCCAGGCCGCCGCCGCAGACCGACTCGGGGCTGGCGTGCAGGATCGAGGGGCTGGCCGAGGTGCCGCTCTGGCGGCCGTCGCCCATGCAGGGCAGCACGGTCGTGCCGCGGCGGATCAGCTCGCGCGGCGGCGCCATGTTGATGACCTCGGCCGAGCCGGGATAGCCCACCGGGCCGCAGTTGCGCATCACCAGGATGCAGGCCTCGTCGACCTGCAGCGCCGGGTCGTCGATGCGCGCGTGATAGTCCTCCGGCCCCTCGAACACGATGGCGCGGGCGCGGAACGCCTCCGGCCGCGCCGGATCGCTGAGGTAGCGCGCGCGGAACGCCGCGCCGATCACCGAGGTCTTGATCAGCGCCGAGCGGAACAGGTTGCCGCTGAGGATGCGGAAGCCCGCCTGCGGTCGCAGCGGCTGCTGCAGCGGCCGGATCACGCGCGGGTCCGAGGCGGTGCAGGCCTGGTACTCCTCGCCGAAGCTGCGGCCGCTGACCGAGCGCGCCGCGCCGTCGGCGATGCCGCCGCGCAGCAGCTCGCCGATCACCGCCGGCAGGCCGCCGGCGCGGTGGAAGTCCTCGCCCAGGTACTCGCCGGCCGGCTGGCAGTTGACCAGCAGCGGCACCTCGTAGCCGTGGCGCTGCCAGTCGTCGAGGCTCAGCTCGGCCTCGGCGCATTGGGCGATCGCCTGCAGGTGGATCGGCGCGTTGGTCGAGCCGCCGATGGCCGAGCAGACGCGGATGGCGTTGAGGAAGGCCGCGCGCGTCAGGATCGCCGACGGGCGCAGCCCCTCGCGCACCATCTCGACGATGCGCACGCCGGTGCGATAGGCCATCTGCGCGCGCTCGCGGTAGGCCGCGGGGATCGCCGCGCAGCCCGGCAGCGACATGCCCAGCGCCTCCGCCAGGCAGTTCATGGTCAGGGCCGTGCCCATGGTGTTGCAGTGGCCGGCGCTGGGCGCCGAGGCGGTGACCTCCTGCATGAACCGCTCCACGCCGATCTGGCCGGTGTTGAGGCGGTCGCGCGCCTCCCAGACGATGGTGCCGGAGCCCATCCGCCGCTCGCCCTGCCAGCCGTTGAGCATCGGCCCGCCGCTCAGCACGATGGCGGGCAGGTCGACCATCGCCGCCGCCATCAGCTGCGCCGGCGTGGTCTTGTCGCAGCCGGTGGTGAGCACCACGCCGTCGAGCGGATAGCCGTGCAGGATCTCGGTCAGGGCCAGCGTGCACAGGTTGCGGTCGAGCGCCGCGGTCGGCCGCCGCCCGGTCTCCTGGATCGGGTGCACCGGGAATTCCAGCGCGATGCCGCCGGCGTCGCGGATGCCGTCGCGCACCCGCGCGGCCAGCTGCAGGTGGTGGCGGTTGCAGGGCGACAGGTCGCTGCCGGACTGGGCGATGCCGATGACCGGCCGCCCCGACTGCAGCTCCTCGCGCGTGAGCCCGAAGTTCAGGTAGCGCTCGATGTACAGCGCCGTGTCCACCGGCTGCGTCAGGTCGTTGAACCAGTCGGCGCTGCGCAGTTTCCTCTTCTCGTCGCTCATCCCGTCGTCCACCTCGCCGGCCATCCTGGCCCGGCGCGCGGCGGCGGCACTACGCCTCAATTGTCCGCGCGGCAATACAAAACGCGGCCTGCGCCGCGCCGCCGCCGCCGATTAAGTGGGTATCCGGAGCGGGCCAACTGAAGCGTGGTCCGCCCCGGCCGCGCGTGCGCTAATCGGCCGCAAGCTTCCACGACGTGCCCAGGGCAAGGACCGAGCCGGCGCCACCATGGTTTTCCAGCGCAGCGCAGCACCCCCGCTGTTCGTCGGCATCGACGTCGGCACGCAGAGCGTCAAGCTGCTGGCCTACGAGGCGCAGTCGCGCGCCATCGCCGCCGCCCTGGCCGAGCCGCTCGGCCTGGTGGCCGAGGCCGACGGCACCCGCGAGCAGCAGGCGTCGTGGTGGCTGGACGCGCTGCGCCGCTGCTTCGCCCGGCTCGACGCCGGGCTGCGCGCGCGCATCGCCGCCATCGGCGTCTCCGGGCAGCAGCACGGCCTGGTGCTGATCGACGCCAAGGGCACGGTGCTGGCGCCGGTGAAGCTGTGGTGCGACACCAGCACCCAGGCCGAGTGCGACGAGATCAGCGCCGCCGCCGGCGGCGCCCGGGCCTGCGTCGGCGCCGCCGGCAATCCGGTGCTGGCCGGGTACACCGCCTCCAAGCTGCGCTGGACCCGCCGGCACCGGCCGGACGCCTATGCGCGGGCGGCGACGATCCTGCTGCCGCACGACTACGTCAACTTCTACCTGACCTGCGAGCGCTGGATGGAGTGCGGCGACGCCTCCGGCACCGGCTGGTTCGACGTGCGCCGCCGCCGCTGGTCGCCGGCGATGCTGCGCGCCACCGATCCCGGGCGCGACCTGTCGCGGCTGCTGCCGCCGCTGGTCGAGCCGGACGCCAGCTTCGCCATCGCCCCCGCCGTGGCCGACGAACTGGGCCTGCCGCGCAGCGTGCGCGTCAGCGCCGGCGGCGGCGACAACATGATGGCGGCGATCGGCACCGGCGGCATCGAGCCGGGCCTGCTCAGCGTGAGCCTGGGCACCTCGGGCACACTGTTCGCGCACGCGGACCGCCCGGTGGTGGACGAAGACGGCGGCTGGGCCGCGTTCTGCTCCTCCACCGGCGGCTGGCTGCCGCTGGTCTGCACCTTGAACTGCACGCTGGTCGCCGCCGGCATCGCCCAGGCCTTCGGCTTCGGCGTGGCCGAGGGCGAGGCGGTGCTGGCCGGCACCGCGCCGGGCGCCGGCGGCCTGGTGCTGCTGCCGTTCTTCAACGGCGAGCGCACGCCCGAGCTGCCGCACGCGCGCGGCGCCCTGCACGGCATCGGCCCCGCCAACCTCACGCGCGGCAACGTCTACCGCGCCGCGATGGAAGGCGTCAGTTTCACCCTGCGCCACGGCTACGAGGCGCTGGCGCGCGCCGGGCTGCGCTTCAACGCGATCCGCCTCACCGGCGGCGGCGCCGCCAGCGCGGCATGGCGCCAGATCGTCGCCGACGTGTTCGCGCTGCCGGTGACGGTGCCCGAGCATGCGGAAAGCGCGGCCTTCGGCGCCGCGCTGCAGGCCCTGTGGGCCCATGGCCGCGCCGCCGGCGAACGCGGCGATATCGCGGCGCTGGTCGGGGCCCACGTGCGCTGCGATCCGGCGCTGGCGGCGCGGCCGGCGGCGGCCGCGGCCTACCAGGCGCCGTACCGCGAGTTCCTGCGTCACCTCGATGCGGCGAAGCAGTGGCACGCCCGCGCCGGCTCGAGCTCCCCCCTGTCGATCACCTGAGCGCAGTCCATCCCATGAGCCCCCCGTTCACCGCCGCACGCGAGTTCTTCCCCGGCATCGGCCGCATCCCCTACGAGGGGCCGGCCTCGGACAACCCGCTGGCGTTCAAGCACTACGACGCGCAACGCCGGATCGGCGACAAGACCATGGCCGAGCACCTGCGCTTCGCCGTGTGCTACTGGCACAGCTTCGGCAACGCCGGCCATGACCCGTTCGGCCCCGGCACCCGCGCCTACCCCTGGGACGAGGCCGCCACGCCGCTGGCGCGGGCGGAGGCCAGGCTCGACGCGGCCTTCGAATTCTTCGGCAAGCTCGGCGTGCCGTATTACTGCTTCCACGACATCGACCTGGCGCCGGACGCGGCGGACGTGGCGACCTACGAGCGCAACCTGCGCCACATGACGGCCCGCGCCCGGGAGCGGCAGCAGGCCAGCGGCGTGAAGCTGCTATGGGGCACCGCCAACCTGTTCAGCCATCCGCGCTACATGAACGGCGCGGCGACCAATCCCGACTTCGCCGTCGTCGCGCGCGCCGCGGTCCAGGTCAAGGCCGCGCTGGAGGCGACGGTCGAGCTGGGCGGCGAGAACTACGTCTTCTGGGGCGGCCGCGAGGGCTACGCCTCGCTGCTCAACACCGACATGAAGCGGGAGCTCGACCACCTGGCGCGCTTCCTGGCGATGGCCCGCGACTACGGCCGCAGCATCGGCTTCGCCGGCAATTTCCTGATCGAGCCCAAGCCGATGGAGCCGATGAAGCACCAGTACGACTTCGACGCCTCCACCGTCGCCGGCTTCCTGCGGCGCCACGGGCTGGAGCGCGACTTCAAGCTCAACATCGAGGCCAACCACGCGACACTGTCCGGCCACAGCTTCGCCCACGACCTGCAGTGCGCCTCCGACCTGGGCCTGCTCGGCAGCATCGACGCCAATCGCGGCGATGCGCAGAACGGCTGGGATACCGACCAGTTTCCGCTGGACCTGTACGACACGGTCGGCGCCATGCTGGTGGTGCTGCGCCAGGGCGGGCTGGCGCCGGGCGGGCTCAACTTCGACGCCAAGGTGCGGCGCGAGTCCACCGACGCCGAGGACCTGTTCCTCGGCCACATCGGCGGCATGGACGCCTTCGCCCGCGGGCTGGAGGTCGCGCATGCGCTGCTCACCCGCTCGCCGTTGGAAACCTGGCGCCGGGAACGCTATGCTAGTTTCGACCGCGGCGCCGGCGGCGACTTCGAACAAGGCAAGCTGGGTCTGGCCGACCTGCGCGCGCTGGCGGCGCGGGACGGAGAGCCTGCGATCCTGAGCGGCAAGCAGGAGCGCTACGAAAACCTGCTGAACCAGTACCTGTTGCGATGATCGGGCGAATTCGCGGGAGCAGCCGATGAACAGCGCCGTCCTGGAACGTGCCGGGAGCGGGCAGGCGGAGAACACGCGCTTCATCGTCCTGATCAGCGGCGTGGCGGCGATCGGCGGCTTTCTCTTCGGCTTCGACAGCGGTGTCATCAACGGCACCGTCGACGGCCTGCGCCGGGCCTTCCATTCCAGTTCGGCCGGCGTCGGCTTCGAAGTCGCCTCGATGCTGCTGGGCTGCGCCCTCGGCGCGTTTCTCGCCGGCCGCCTGGCCGACCGCCGGGGGCGGCGCTCGGTGCTGATCGCCTCCGCGGTGCTGTTCCTGCTGTCGGCGCTGGGCGCGGGCGCGGCGACGACGTCGGCGCTGTTCGTGGCGGCGCGCCTGCTCGGCGGCATGGCGGTGGGCGCCGCCAGCGTGATCTCGCCGGCCTACATCGCCGAAGTGGCCTCGGCGCGCTACCGCGGCCGGCTGGCGACGGCGCAGCAGCTCGCCATCATCTGCGGCCTGTTCGCGGCCTTTCTCAGCAACTACCTCCTGGCGCAGGCCGCCGGCGCCTCGACCGCGCCGCTGTGGCTGGGCCACCCGGCCTGGCGCTGGATGTTCTGGATGCAGGCCATTCCCTCGGTCCTGTTCCTGCTGCTGCTGCTGCCGATCCCGGAAAGCCCCCGCTATCTCGTCGCCCGCGGCCGCCGGGAGGCGGCGCTGGCGGTGCTGGCGCGGCTCTACGGCGGCGAACGGGCGCGCACGAAGCTCGCCGAGATCGAGGCCTCCCTGCCGCGGCAGGGAGGCCAGCGGCCGCGGCTGTCCGACCTGGTCAGCGCCGGGCGGGTGCGGCCGATCGTGTGGGTCGGCATCGGCCTGGCCACATTCCAGCAGCTGGTCGGCATCAACATCGTGTTCTACTACGGCGCGGTGCTGTGGCAGGCGGTGGGCTTCTCGGAAAGCGACGCGCTGCTGATCAACCTGCTGTCCGGCGCCATCAGCCTGGGCGCCTGCCTGGTCACCGCCGTCCTCATCGACCGCGTCGGACGCAAGCCGCTGCTGTGGCTCGGCTCGCTCGGCATGGCGCTGTCGCTGGCGCTGCTCACGCTCAGCTTCGGCAGCGCCACCCTGGGTCCCGGCGGGCAGCTGGCGCTGTCCCCGGCGCTGGGCGCGCTCGCCCTGGTCGCGGCCAACGTCTACGTGGTGTTTTTCAACCTGTCTTGGGGGCCGGTGATGTGGGTAATGCTCGGCGAGATGTTCCCCAACGCGATCCGCGGCTCCGGCCTGGCCGTCGCCGGCGCGGCGCAGTGGCTGTCGAACTTCCTCATCACCGTCAGCTTCCCCAGCCTGCTCGCCGGCATCGGGCTGGCCGGCACCTACGGCCTCTACACCTGCGCCGCCGCGGTGTCGCTGTTCTTCGTGCTGCGCTGCGTCCGCGAGACGCGCGGCCGCGAGCTGGAAGAGATGGAGGGCTAGGGGTGCCGCGCCCGGCGTCAAAACGATACCGCTCTCCCGTCAACTGCGTTGTAGTGCCGGCCGCGCGGCTGTCCCTAGTGTTGGCCTGGCCCGCCGCGGGCGCGCCTGGCGGCGCCATCTTCACCCGCGGCAACACCTGAGGCGAACACTGGCACGATGACGCGCAAACTGCGGATGGGCATGATCGGCGGCGGGCCCGGTTCCTTCATCGGCCGCATCCACCGCATCGCCGCCGAGCTGGACGGCGAGGCGCAGCTGGTCTGCGGCGCCTTCAGCAGCGTGCCGGAGCGCTCGCGCGAGGCTGGCGAGGCGTATCGCCTGCCGGCGTCGCGCGTCTACGCCGGCTACCGCGAGATGATCGAGGCCGAGAAGTCGCTGCCGCCCGGCGAGCGCATGGACTTCGGCGTGATCGTCACGCCCAACCACCTGCACTTCGAGCCGGCGCGGCTGTGCCTGGAAAACGGCTTCCACGCGGTGGTGGACAAGCCGATGTGCTTCTCCACGGCCGAGGCGCAGACGCTGAAGGAAACCGTCGCCCGCACCCGCCGGCTGCTGGCGGTGACCTACACCTACAGCGGCTACCCGCTGGTCAAGCAGGCGCGCGCCCTGGTCGCCGCCGGCCACGTCGGCGCGGTGCGCAAGGTGTACGTCGAGTACCCGCAGGGCTGGCTGGCCAACGCCGTCGAGCGCAGCGGCCAGAAGCAGGCGAGCTGGCGCACCGACCCGGCGCGCTCGGGCGCGGGCGGGGCCATCGGCGACATCGGCACCCATGCGGCGCAGCTGGCCGAGTACGTCAGCGGCCAGCGCATCATCGCGGTCAGCGCCAGCCTGCACAGCTTCGTGCCCGGCCGCCGCCTCGACGACGACAGCCAGATGCAGCTGCGCTTCGACCAGGGCGCCAGCGGCCTGCTGTTCGCCACCCAGGTCGCGGCCGGCGAGGAGAACAACATCCGCATCCGCGTCTACGGCAGCAAGGGCGGCATCGAGTGGCAGCAGGCCGACGCCAATTCGCTGATCCTGCGCCCGCTCGACGCGCCGCTGCAGGTGTGGCGCGCAGGCTGCGGCTATCTCGGCTCCACCGCGGTGGCCAACACTCGCACGCCGCCGGGCCATCCCGAGGGCTACATTGAGGCCTTCGCCAACCTCTACGCCGGCTTCTTCAAGGCGCTGCGCGAGCACGAGCACGATCCGGGCCTGAGCCTGCGCCGCTACGACGTGCCCGACGTCGACGAGGGCCTGCGCGGCATGGCCTTCATCGATACCGTGCTGCGCTCCGCCAACTCCGACCAGAAGTGGACCGCTTTCCCATGAAGACGATCAAGGGCCCCGCCATCTTTCTCGCCCAGTTCATGGGCGACAAGCCGCCGTTCGACTCGCTGCAGAATATCTGCCGCTGGATGGCCGCGGCCGGCTACGCCGGCGTGCAGATCCCGAGCTGGGACGCGCGCTGCATCGACCTGCGGCGCGCCGCGGAGAGCCGCACGTACTGCGACGAGATCAAGGGACTGGTCGAATCCTGCGGCCTGCAGATCACCGAGCTGTCCACCCACCTGCAGGGCCAGCTGGTCGCGGTGCATCCGGCCTACGACGCGCTGTTCGACGGCTTCGCCCCGGAAGCGGTGCGCGGCAATCCCGCCGCGCGCACCGAGTGGGCGGTGGAGCAACTGCACCTGGCGGCGCGCGCCAGTCGCAACCTGGGCCTGAGCGCGCACGCCACTTTTTCCGGCGCCCTGCAGTGGCACATGGCCTATCCCTGGCCGCCGCGGCCGGCCGGCCTGGTGGAAGAGGGCTTCCGCGAGCTGGCGCGGCGCTGGAAGCCGATCCTCGACGCTTTCGACGAGGCCGGCGTCGACGTCTGCTACGAGGTCCACCCGGGCGAGGACCTGCACGACGGCGTCAGCTTCGAGCGCTTCCTCCAGGCCACCGGGCGGCACGGGCGCTGCAGGCTGCTGTACGACCCCAGCCACTTCGTACTGCAGCAGCTCGACTACCTGCAGTACATCGACCATTACCACGAGTTCATCCGCATCTTCCACGTCAAGGACGCGGAGTTCCGCCCCAACGGCAAGTCCGGCGTCTACGGCGGCTACCAGGACTGGATCGACCGCCCCGGCCGCTTCCGCTCGCTCGGCGACGGCCAGGTCGACTTCAAGGCGGTGTTCTCGAAGCTGGCGCAGTACGGCTACCCGGGCTGGGCGGTGGTCGAGTGGGAGTGCGCGATCAAGCACCCGGAGGACGGCGCGCGCGAGGGCGCGCCGTTCGTGCGCGACCACATCATCCGCGTCACCGAGCGCGCCTTCGACGACTTCGCCGGGCAGGGAGCCGACGAGGCCCTCAACCGCAGGGTGCTCGGCCTGTCGTAGGCGCGGCGCAGTGCGGCCCGGTCCGGCCGCGGGCCGCCGCTTTTTTCGATTAAGTCCGTATCCGAATCCAGCAAAGTGATGCGTAGCCGCTCGCGGCCCGCGCGTGCGCTAATCGTTCATGCCGTCGAGCTGCGCCCGCACGGCAGATGCAACGGCCACGATCACGAGACGGGCAACTATTAGTGAACTGGGGAGAGAAGATGATGTGGACCACACGTCCAACCGCGATGTCGATCTTGCGCGCCGCAGCGCGCCGCAGCTTTTCCGCTGCGCTGCTGCTGTCGTTCCCGGCCTGGGCCGAGCAGGCCGATCCGGAACCGCCCAGGCCCGATGCGGCGGCCACGCCGCAGCCCGAAGCCGCGGCGGGCGCTGCGACGCCCTCGACCGGCAAGGCCGCGGCCAAGGCCAAGGCCTCGTCCGGCGAAACCCTTAACCAGGTGACGGTGGTCGGCTACCGCACGCGCGCGGCCACCAGCGCCACCGGCATCGTCACCGAGATCATCGATACGCCGCTGTCCATCTCGGCGATCAACAGCCAGTTCGTCAGCGACGTCGGCGCCACCCAGTCGATGGAGGCGATCGGCTCGCTCACCGGCGTCACCGGCCAGTCGAACAGCGGCGAGACGCAGACCAACTTCGCCGTCCGCGGCTACAAGATCACGCCGCAGGTCGACGGCTTCGACAGCCTGTCGATCGTCTCGGGCCTCGGCTCGACGGTCGGCGTCGACCGCATCGAGGTGCTCAAGGGGCCGTCCGCCGTGTTCAACGGCAACGTGCCGCCGGGCGGTTCGATCAACATCATCTACAAGAAGCCGCAGTTCCGCTCCAACCAGACCTATGTCCAGGCCGAGTACGGCAGCTGGGCGCGCCGCGACGCCGAGCTGTTCTCCTCGGGCCCGGTCAACAAGAAGTTCGCCTACCTGGTCGATCTGTACCGGGAGAATTCCGACGGCTGGGTGGACTTCACCAAGCACAAGGAAACCGACGTGCTGCTCGGCTTCACCGCCAGGCCGGTCGAGGGCCTGAGCATCAACGGCAACTACCGCCACCTCGACGTCAACGCCGTGCTGTCGACCTTGCCGGTGAGCCACCCCGGATTCATCGGCTCGGGCGCCGCGCAGAGCACCTATCTCGACGCCTGGGTGGCGCAGAACTACGGCACCAACGAACCGCCGCAGACCGTCACCGTCGAGCAGTACCTGCCGGGCGGCGCGCGCTACAACGTGCTCGGGCCGCAGAACTACAACACCGAGCAGCTCAACATGTGGACCGGCGAAATCGCCTACCGCAACGACTGGTTCGAGATCCGCGACGCCTACGCGCACGCCGATTACAAGTGGGCCCTGCTGGCGCTGCTGCAGAGCGGCGCGAAGGTGCTCGGCCCGGACGGCAACGTCAGCACCTTCTTCGGCTCCTCCGGGCTGCTCGGCGGCAACCAGTCGGGCAGCGGCTGGGAAAACAAGGTCGAAGCGGTGTTCTACTTCGACACCGGCCCGGTCAGCCACTCGCTGCTGATCGGGCAGCAGGCCTCGGCCTCCGGCATCGACGTGTTCCAGGCCTGGGTCGGCCCGGCGCAGATGGGGCCCGGCGGCCGGCCGTGGAACTTCTTCACCGACGGACCGATCCTGCTGCAGAACGAGTTCAACGCCCTGGTCGCCGCCTCGCCCAAGCCGAACTACCTGGACGAGACGCACGTCTCGCAGGTCCTCACCCACGCCTACTATCTGGCCGAGCAGATGTCGGTGTTCGACGACCGCGTGCACGCGCTGCTCGGCGTCCGCCACACCACGACGGCCAACGACGGCCTCGAGTCGAGCGACACCACGCCGCAGTTCGGCGTGGTGGTGAAGCCGTTCCCGCGCGATTCGTTCTTCGCGCAGACCGCGCTTTTCGCCAACTACTCGAAGTCGTTCACGCCTTCGGGCATCGTCCAGCCGGGCACGACGCAGGTGGTGCCGCCGGCCAAGGGCACCGGCACCGAATTCGGCCTGAAGACGGCCTGGCTCAACGGCGCGGTCAGCAGCACCATCTCCTTCTTCCGCGACGACCTCGACAACATCGCCACCCCCGACTACTCGCAGCAGGGCCAGGGCGGCGAACTGGTCCACTACAACCTCGGCGGCTCCGGCCGTTCGCAGGGCATGGAGGCGGAGGTGACCTGGCTGCCGACCAAGGCCCTGCAGCTGTCGGCGAATTTCACCAACCTGCCGGTGGCCGAATTCACCCAGTATCCCGGCGTGCCGCAGCAGCAGGGCCTGCGCTTCCCCTCGACGCCGAAGCGGCAGGCCAATTTCACGGCGAAATACAGCTTCGACTCCGGCATGCTGTCGGGCTGGTACCTGGGCACCTGGATCCACAACCAGACCGAAACCCGCGGCACGCTGGGCAGCGACTGGCACTACGGCGTCCATGTTCCGGGGCTGACCCAGGTGTCCGCCTTCACCGGCTACAAGATCGGCGATTTCGATCTGCGCCTGAACGTGG
>DASRFD010000043.1:0-4926 GCA_035651715.1 Nevskia sp. | reverse complement strand
CTCAATGCCCTGGTGCTGCCGCGCAACCACTTCGCCCTGGCGCAGTCCACGGCCCTGGTGCCGACCACCTCGGGCATGCTCAACGACGACTGCGACGCCATCGCCGTCTACCTCTTCACCAAGGACCACAAGGCGGAAACCGTCTCGCACATCGTGTCCGAGGTGAAGCAGTTCAACGCCGACAACCGCAAGGACTTCTTCGACCGCACCAAGGACGTCGACGCCGCCTATTGCGATGCCAAGTACGGCACCTTCCAGGCGCTGAAGACGGCCGAGAACGACATCATCAGGTACGGCGAGGCCGGCGATGCGCCCGACCCGGCCAGGCTGGCCGACGCCCAGGCGCGGCAGAAGGACCTGCAGGGCAAGTATGAGGGCATGGCCAAGGACTGCCCCGTCAATTTCGCCCTGGCCACCGGCAACGTCGGCGTGATGGCCGCTACCAACGAGGTGGTGGAAGCCCAGGAAGGCCGCGTGGTGCTGTGGGTCTACGTGGTGATCCTGATCCTGCTGTGGCTGTGCTTCCGCAGCTGGCGCGGCATCCTCTGCATCATCCTGCCGCTGGGCCTGGTGTCGGTGATGGGCTACGCCGTGATGGCGGCGCTGGACATCGGCATGAAGGTGGCGACCCTGCCGGTGCTGGCGCTGGCGGTGGGCATCGGCGTGGACTACGGCATCTACGTCTACGGCGTGATGGCCGGCGGCCTGGCCGAGGGCAAGAGCCTGCGCCAGGCCTACTTCGAAACCCTGCGCGGCACTGGCAAGGCGGTGATCTTCACCGGCATCACCCTCGCCGCCTCGGTGCTGACCTGGCTGATGTCGCAGCTCCAGTTCCAGATCGACATGGGCCTGCTGCTGCTGTTCATGTTCACCGCCAATATGCTCGGCGCGATCCTGGTGCTGCCGGCGATCGCCGCGTTCCTGCACCCGGAACGCTCGGACAACAGGGGCGCCGAGCCCTCGGCGCGGATTCCGGAACATTACGTCAAGCCGGACGGCGGCAGCCCGTAAGCGAGGTGCCCGGATGGCGCTGCACGCCTTCCCGGGCGGTCAGCGGCCAGCGGCGCGTCATTTCCGTGAAACCCGGGAATGACGCGGAGAGTGGCGGAGCATCCGCCACCCCTCGGCATCACTTGCGCGACACCCCGACAATCGCGTTAAGCGTTTCCGCCGCCGCCTTGCCCTTCTCCGCCGCCGAAGCCGCCTTCTTCTGTTCGCGGTACTGCACCGGCGTCATGCCGGACCAGCGCTTGAAGGCGCGGTAGAAGGTGCTGGGCTCGGAGAAGCCGGTGAGGTAGACGATGTGCTCGATCGGCTCCTCGGTGCTGCGCAGCAGCTTGCGCGCCAGGGCATAGCGGAAGTCGGACAGCAGCTGGCTGAAGCTGGTCCCGGCACGGGCCAGCTCGAAGCGCAGCCGGCGGGCCGGCACGTCCAGCTCGCGCGCCACGTCCTCCAGGTCGCACTGCTCCAGCTCCAGCTTCTGCGAGAACACGGTGCGGATGCGCTCGATCAAATCCTGGCGCTCGATGCTGGACAGGCGCTTCTCGGCCAGTTCCTCGTGCAGGCGCAGCAGGTCCGGGTCCCAGCGCGGCGAGCGGTAGTCGAGCAGGCCGGGGTTGAACCAGATCTCGTTCTGCTCGGCCTCGAATTCCACCGGGCAGCCGAACACCTTCTCGTAGTCGGCCAGCTCGGCGCGCTGGGTGCAGCGCAGGCGCACGCGCAGCGGCGCATAGCTGCTTTCGGTGACCGAGCGGGCGAACTGGATTGCCTCGTAGACCACGCAGATGTCGGTGTGGCGCAGCTGCGGCGCCTGCAGCGCGGCGCCGACGACGATGAAGCGCGAGCCCTTGTCGTCCTCGACCAGGCGCACATTGAGGGCGTCGCTGACCAGGCGCAGGTACTTCAGGGCGCGGTTGCAGCCGTCGCGGAAGGTGGGGCTGCTGAAGAACAGGTACTCGATCACCTCGCCCCGGTACACCGGCAGGTGCGGGCACAGGTGCAGGCCGACATCCGGGTCGCCGGTGACGGCCTCGACGATCTCCCAGAAGAAAGCCTGGAGGCGATGCGGGGTACGCAAGTCCTTTTGCGTCAGCTTGTCGGCGTGATAACCCAGCCGGGTGTAGATCGCGTTGACGTCCAGGCCTGCATTGACCATGCCGGCATGGACGATTTGCAGGAGGACTCCAGAATCCCGCATCCTCTCTCCTCTCGTCAGAAATCAGGTGTGGCGCTTCGGCCAATCAGTCTTAGCCACTATAGTTTGCCGATTCGCCAGCCGGCAATCCGCCTCCGGTCAATGCCGGCAGCCGGTTGGCCCGGTAGGTTGAAGGGTCCATCATAAAGCCAATTTGTGCGCTGCCGCAAAGTGACCCGGATGCCAGCTCCGCCGGCCCGGTGGCGCACCCTGCAACGGATGCCATGAACGACGCTCGCCAGGCCTACCCGCATTTCCAGACCATCACCACGCGCTGGAAGGACAACGACATCTACGGCCACGTCAACAACGTCGAGTACTACAGCTATTTCGACACCGTCATCAACAGCTACCTGATCCGCGAAGGCGGCCTGGATATCCACGCCGGCGGCTCGATCGGCGTCTGCGCCGAGTCGCACTGCCGGTTCCTCGACTCCCTGGCCTTTCCCGACGCGGTGGAGGCCGGCCTGCGGGTGGCGAAGCTGGGCAACTCCAGCGTGCGCTACGAGATCGGCCTGTTCCGCGCCGGCAGCGCGCAGCCGGCGGCGGAGGGCTGGTTCGTGCACGTCTTCGTCGACCGGGCGCAGCGGCGCCCCCAACCCATCGCCGGAACCCTGCGTGCGGCATTGGAGCGCCTGGTCGTCGCGGGAGGCGCGGCATGAAGGTGCGGGGCGCGGTCCTGCGCGAAATGGGCCTGCCGGCGCCATATGCGCAGTCGCGGCCGCTGCGCATCGAGGAGCTGGAGCTGGACCCGCCCGGCGCCGGCGAGTTGCTGGTGCGGGTGCAGGCCGCCGGCCTGTGCCATTCCGACCTGTCGGTGATCGACGGCTCACGCCCCCGCGTGATGCCGATGGTGCTGGGCCACGAGGCCAGCGGCCTGGTGCTGGAATGCGGCCCCGGCGTCGCGGACTTCGCCCCGGGCGACCGCGTGGTGTTCTCCTTCGTGCCGTCCTGCGGCCATTGCAACCCCTGCGCCAGCGGCCGCCCGGCCCTGTGCGAGCCCGGCGCCGCCGCCAACACGGCCGGCACCCTCCTCGCCGGCGGCCGGCGCTGGCATTCCCGGGACGAGCCGCTGCTGCACCATCACCTGGGCGTGTCCGGCTTTACCGAGAAGACGGTGGTGTCGGCGCGCTCGGCGGTGAAGATCGATCCGGCCCTGCCGCCGGAGATCGCCGCGCTGTTCGGCTGCGCGGTGATGACCGGCATGGGCGCGGTGGTGAACACCGCCCGCGTCGCCGCCGGCGAGAGCGCGGCGGTGTTCGGCCTGGGCGGCGTCGGCCTCGCCGCCCTGCTCGGCGCGCGGGCCGCCGGCGCGCACCCGCTGGTGGCGGTGGATGTGCTGGAACCCAAGCTGGAGCTGGCGCGCGAGCTCGGCGCCACCCACCTGGTCAACGCGCGCGAGCAGGACCCGGTGGCCGCGGTGCGCGCGATCAGCGGCGGCGGCGTCCACCATGCGATCGAGACGGTCGGCAGCGAGCTGGTGCTCGGCCAGGCTTATGCCGCCACGCGCCGCGGCGGCACCACCACGACGGCCGGGCTGCCGCACCCGCAGAAGATGTTTTCGGTGCCGGCGGTGAGCCTGGTGGCGGAGGAGCGCACGGTGAAAGGCTCCTACATGGGCTCGGCCGTGCCCTCGCGCGACCTGCCGCGCTACATCGCCCTGTACCAGGCCGGGCGCCTGCCGGTGGACCGGCTGCTGACCCACCGGCTCAAGCTGGAGGAGATCAACGAGGCCTTCGACCGGCTGGCCTCGGGCGAGGCAGTGCGGCAGGTGATCCTGTTCGAGTGATGTGGTCGTCCTGAGCGTCCCTGAAGGGATTTCCCACGGTCGGAGCGAAGGACCTCGTGCCGTCACTGAGCGGAGGCATGGAACCGGATCCTTCGCTTCGCTCAGGATGACAAAACAAAAAAGGCCGCGTGTTTCCACGCGGCCTTTGCTTTACTGCCCGCTGCTCAGGAGTTCAGGATGATCTTGAACTCGACGCGGCGGTTCTGCGCCTTGCCGGCCTCGGTCTTGTTGGACGCAACCGGCTTGGTCTCGCCATAGCCCTGGGTGGTCATGCGGCCGGCGTCGATGCCCTTGCCGATCAGGTACTGGCGTACCGACTCGGCGCGCTGCTGCGACAGGACCAGGTTGTAGGTCGGCGTGCCGGTGGAGTCGGTGTGGCCGCCGATCTCGACGCGGATGTTCGTCTGGCCCTTGAGCGCCTCGGCGATGCCGTCGAGCACGCGGGTGGCCTGGCCGGTCAGCACCGCCGAGTTGGTCTCGAAGTTGACGTTCTGCAGCACGACCGTCTGCTCGATGGCGCAACCCTTGGCGTCGACCTTCACACCCGGCGGGGTGTTCGGGCACTGATCCTGGTCGTCCGGCACGCCGTCGCCGTCGGCATCCTTGCCGGTCTCGATCGGGCAGCCCTTCTCGTCGACCTTGGTGCCGGCCGGGGTGCCGGGGCACTGGTCGAGGTTGTCGGGCACGCCGTCGCCGTCGGAGTCGGCCACGCAGTCCTGGCGGCCGGTGACCGGGTTGACCACCTTGACCGCGCAGTCCGGCTCGCTCGGGGCGGCGGCGTGGTGCGGCTTGAACAACGGCGTCAGCGGGATCTGCAGGCCGACGGTGAAGTGCCAGTCCCACAGCGTGGTGTGGCCATCCACCGACTTGCCGTTGTCGAGCTGGCCGACCACCGCGGCCTCGGTGCGCACCGCCCAGCCCCAGTCCCAGTTGCCGAAGTGCA
>DASRFD010000042.1:0-8053 GCA_035651715.1 Nevskia sp. | reverse complement strand
GCCCAGCTCGGCGATGTCCTGGCCGGCGGCGATCAGGCTGCGCAGCACCGAGCGCTCGCGCACGATCTCGGCGTAGGCGCGGACATTGGCGGCGCTGGGCGTGTCGGCCGCCAGGGTGCCCAGGTAGGCCACGCCGCCGGCTTCCTCCAGCTTGTTCTGCAGCCGCAGATGTTCGGACAGGGTGACGAAGTCGCACGGCTGGTTGCGCGCCATCAGCTCGCCGATGGCGCGGAAGATGACGCGGTGGTCCTGGGTGTAGAAGTCCTCTTCCGACACCTGGTCGGCGAGGTCGTACCAGGCGCGGTTGTTGAGCAGCAGGCCGCCCAGCACCGACTGCTCGGCTTCGATCGAGTGCGGCGGGTGCTTGGGGCTGGGGGCGAGCTTGCCGCCGCCGGCCGCGGTTTGCAGGGGAGTGACCATGACGCGCGATTAAACCCTGCCCTGCTTGCGTCCGCTACGGAACAGGCAGTGGAATTGATGCCCGGATAAGCCTGTGCAGCGGCGGTGGATAAGCATGGGGACACACTGTCGATAAATTGGCGCCGCAGGGCAAGCCCGCTGCGGCGACGGCGCGCGCAGGACGGCAGGCGCATCAGGCAAATCAAAGGCTTGTCCGCAGGGGCGGAAATGGCCCCGGTGCCGCGCCGGCGCCTGCCCTGGCGTCTTTCCGCTGCGGCCAGGCAACAAAAAGCCCGCCGGCGGCGGGCTTTTTGCGCAGGCCGCGGAACCGCTCAGGCCTTCTCTTCCTCGACCACCACGGTGATCGCCACTTCCACTTCGGTGTGGAGGCGGGCGATCACGCTGTAGGTGCCGATCAGGCGGATGACGCCGTCCGGCATGTCGATCTCGCGCTTCTCGATGTCGAGGCCCTGCGCCTCGGCGGCGCGGGCGATGTCGTTCGGGCCGACCGAGCCGTACAGCTTGCCTTCCTCGGCGGCCAGGGCCTTGACCTTAACCACGGTGCCGGCCAGCTTCTCGGCGCGCATCTTGGCGGCGTTGAGCGAGTCGGCGGCCTTCTTCACCAGCTCGGCCTTGCGCTCGTCGAACACCTTGCGGTTGGCTTCGGTGGCGGTCAGGGCCTTGCCCTGCGGCAGCAGGTAGTTGCGGCCGTAACCGGACTTGACCTTGACCACGTCGCCCAGGTCACCGAGGTTCTTCACCTTCTCGAGCAGAATCAGTTCCATCGTCTTTCTCCTGATTTACTCGTGGCGGTCGGTGTAGGGCAGCAGCGACAGGTAGCGCGCGCGCTTGATCGCCACGGCCAGCTGGCGCTGGTAGCGGGTGCGCGTGCCGGTGATGCGGCTGGGGACGATCTTGCCGTTCTCGGCGATGTACTGCTTGAGGGTGGCGAGGTCCTTGTAGTCGATCTCGACCACGCCCTCAGCGGTGAACTTGCAGGACTTCTTCTTGCGGAAAAAACGGGCCATGGATCAGGCCTCCTCGGTGGCGGCGACGGTCTCGCCGGCTTCGGCGGACTCGGACGAGCGGGACTTGTACTCCGGCTTCTTGTCCTCTTCCGGCACCTTGAACAGCGGCGACTGCTCGGTCTCCGCGGCGTCCTTGCGGATCACCAGCTTGCGGATCACGGCGTCGTTGAAGCGGAAGGCGCTTTCCAGTTCCTTCAGCACCGCATCGGAGCACTCGACGTTCATCAGCACGTAGTGCGCCTTGTGCAGCTTGGCAACCGGATAGGCGAGCTGGCGGCGGCCCCAGTCTTCCATGCGGTGGACCTTGCCGCCGTCGGATTCGACCATCGCCTTGTAACGTTCGATCATGGCCGGGACCTGTTCGCTCTGGTCCGGGTGCACCATGACCACAATCTCGTAGTGACGCATTGCAGTCTCCTTGTGGATGATGGGATCTCCCCAAAAGGGCGATCCCGGTCAGTCCCCCGCGACCTTGTTGCGCGCAACGGCGGTGGGACAAGTCTCCCCGCCCGTTTTCAGGCAGGAAAGGGCGCGGATTGTACGCGAACCAGCCGGCATGCACAAGTCTCTGCTTTGGCTGGATTTTTATGCCGGCGCGCGGCGTCGCAGGGCAGCGGGCTTCCCAGGCGGCCGCAAGGGACGCCAGGGGCCCGCCAGGCCTGGCGCTGCCCGCCCTACGGCGTCAGCTCGCAGCAGTTGGGGTTGGACAGCAGCTCGCGGGTGCGGGCGTCGGCCTGTTCGATGTCGGCCGGGCGCATGCGGCTGCGCAGGTCCGACAGCAGCGCGTCGAAGCGGCGCGGCTGGCCGTCGGCGACGAAGATCTGGTCGAGCGCGTTGAAGCTGGCGTAGGCCTCGATGTTGTTCTGCGGCAGCACGTCGCCCTCGCTGTACCAGGAGCCGAAATTCCACAGCGCGGCGGCGCTGCCGGCGGCGCGGGCGCGGCCGATGTAGTCCACCGCCTCCTTGTCCAGGGCCTCCTGCTTGGCCCGCATTTCCGGGCTGCACTCCGACAGATACTGGCAGTAGTCGCCCGGCGGCAGATGCCGCGGCAGGTCGAGCTGGGCCTCGATCAGGCCGGCGTCGGCGGCCTGGCGCATCCAGTCGCGATAGCGCCCGCGCTGCTCCGCCGGCACCCCGGCGCATTCCTCGTAGCGGCGCCGCAGGGTATGGTCCTCGCCAGCCGGGTCGTCGACGTCCCAACCGCCGCGGCTGCGCGTTTCATAGGTCCGCTCGATGGTCTTTTCCAGGGTCGCGGTGTCGGTCGGCACGTCGCGGCATTCGTAGAGCAGCAGGCCGAGCTGGTATTGCGCCGCCTTGTCGCCGCTGCGCGCCATCGGCTCCAGCCGCGCATAGGCCGGGCCGTAGGGCGGCGCCGGCACGTTGAGGGGCGGGCGCCGCAGCAGGCGGATGGGCACGCCGGAAGCGGACAGCACCTGCTTCTCCGCCGGCGGCGCCGGCTGGGCCGGGGCGCTGGCGGCGGGGGCAAGAGGCTGGGCGCCGTTCGCCGCGCCGCTGCCGGCCAGGGCCACCGGCGGCGCCGGCCGGCGGCCGAACCAGTACCAGCCCGCCAGCAGCGCAGCGAGCAGCCCGACCAGGACCGCCAGCCGCCGCAGCGGGCTCAGCTTCGCTGACGAAACGCTTCGTACAGGCATACGGCCGCCGCCACCGAGACGTTGAGGCTCTCGATGCGTCCTACCATGGGAATGCGCGCCAGCCGGTCGCAGGTATCGGCGGTGAGCCGGCGCAGTCCTTCCGCCTCGCCGCCCATCACCAGCACCAGCGGGCCGGTCAGGTCGATGTCGAACAGCGATTCCTCGGCTTCACCGGCCAGGCCGGTGATCCAGTAGCCGAGGGTCTTGAGCTTCTCCAGGGTGCGGGTGAGATTGGTCACCGCCACCACCGGCACGCGCTCGGCCGAGCCGGCGGCGGCCTTGCGCACCGCGGGGGTCAGGCCCACGGCGCGGTCCTTGGGGATGACGATGGCCGACACGCCCACCGCCTCCGCGGTACGCAGGCAGGCCCCGAGGTTGTGCGGGTCCTGCACGCCGTCCAGCGCCAGGATCATGCGCTCGGCGGTGGCCGGCACGTCCAGCACGTCCTCGCCCATGACATCGGCCGCCTCGATCGCCGCCAGCACGCCCTGGTGGCGCAGTCCGGGCGCGTAGAGATCGAGCGTGTCGCGGCCGACGTTGCGCACCGTGACCTTGGCCTTGGCCGCGATCTCCAGCATGCGCCGGGCGCGCGCGTCGTGGCGGGTATCCGCCAGCAGGATCTCGCGCGGCTTGCGCTCGCCGTCCTCGAGAGCGGCGATCACCGCGTGGAAACCGCCGATGTAGGTCTCTGCCATGGCGCAATGGTACAGAAGCCCGAGCCCGGGCAGTACTAAAAAACGTCAAGGAAGGCCCGATCACCGCTGTCCGGCTTGCGCCGGAACAGCGGATTAAGAATCGCCGGGAACCTATTCGGGCGGGCGCGGCGAAGCCCAGGCTCCGGCCCCCGGGGAGGGCCGGACAAAGAATCGCTGCGCCGCGGGACCCGCCTTAGCGCCGCTTGCGCTTGCTGCCGCCGCCCGGCTTCTTGGGATCCTGCTCCCTGCCGGCGGGCTGATGCTGCTGGTTGCGCTTGCCCGCGTTGCCGCGCCCGCGCCCCGGCTCGCCACGGCCGCCCTCGCCCTTCGACGGCTGGGCCGGTGCGCCGCCGCCGGCCCTGCGTCCGCCCGCCACTTCCAGGTCGATCTTGCGCTCGTCCAGGCTGACCCGGGTGACGCGCACCTGCAGGCGCTCGCCCAGGGCATAGACCTTCTTGCTGCGGCTGCCGACCAGGCGCTGATGGCGGGCGTCGAACTCGTAATAGTCGTCGCCGAGGTTGGAGACGTGGACCATGCCCTCGATGTACAGGCCCTCCAGCTCGATGAACAGGCCGAAGGAGGCCACGCTGGTGATGACGCCGGTGAATTCCTCGCCGACGTGGTGGCGCATGAACTCGCACTTGAGCCAGGTGGCGACGTCGCGGGTGGCGTCGTCGGCGCGGCGCTCGGCCATCGAGCAGTGCGCGCCCAGCGCCTCCATCTGCGCCTCGGTGTAGTCGAAGGTCTTGGGCTTGGCCTTGGCCAGCACGTGCTTGATCGCCCGGTGCAGCAGCAGGTCCGGATAGCGGCGGATCGGCGAGGTGAAGTGGGCGTAATGGGTCAGGGCCAGGCCGAAGTGGCCGGTGTTCTGCGGGCTGTAGCGCGCCTGCATCAGCGAGCGCAGCATCACGCTCTGCACCAGGCCGGCGTCCTCGCGGCCCTTGAGCTGGGCCAGGGTGCGGGCATAGTCGCCGGCCTTGGGCGAGGAGCCGCCGCCCAGGCTCAGGCCGCGCCCGGCGAGGAACTCGCGCAGCAACGCCACCTTGTCGCCGTCCGGCTCGGCGTGCACGCGATACAGCGCCGGCATCGAGTGCTTCTCCACCAGCTTGGCCGACTCGACGTTGGCCGCGATCATGCACTCCTCGATCAGGCGGTGGGCGATGTTGCGCTTCACCGGCACGATCTTCTCGATCTTGCGCTCGGCGCCGAACACGATCTTGGTCTCGGTGCCCTCGAAGTCGATGGCGCCGCGCTTCTCGCGCGCGGCGAACAGCGCGTCGAACACGCCCTTCAGCGTCTGCAGCGGCTTGAGCAGGCCGGGGCGGCGCTGCGCCTCCGGCCCCATCGGGTTTTCGAGGATCTCGGCGACGTCGTCGTAGATCAGGCGCGCCTGCGAGCGCATCACCGCCGGGTAGAACTTGGACTTGGCGATCTCGCCGCTCTTTTCCACCCGCATCTCGCAGACCATGCACAGGCGGTCGACCTGGGGGTTGAGCGAGCACAGGCCGTTGGACAGGGCCTCGGGCAGCATCGGGATGACGTTCTCGGGGAAGTACACCGAGGTGCCGCGGTTCTGCGCCTCGGCGTCCAGGGCGGTGCCGGGGCGGACATAGGCGGAGACGTCGGCGATCGCCACCCACAGCTTCCAGCCGCCGCCGCGGATGCCGTGCACCGTCTCGGCATAGACCGCGTCGTCGAAGTCGCGCGCGTCGGCGCCGTCGATGGTCATCAGGCCCAGCTCGCGCAGGTCGACGCGTCCGGCCGCCTGCTCCGCCGTCACCACCGGGCCGTAGGCCTCGGCCTCGGCTTCGACGCCTTCCGGCCACTCGAACGGCAGCTTGTGGGCGCGGATCGCCGCCTGGATCTCCATGCCGGGCGCCATGTGCTCGCCCAGCACCTCGACCACCCGGCCCACCGGCAGGCTGCGCTCGCCCGGCGGCTGGGTCAGCTCGGCCACCACCATCTGGCCGTGACGGGCGTTGCCGCGCTCGGCGGCCGGGATGACGATCTCCGGCTGGCGCGGGTTGCTGGGAATGACGGTGAACACGCCCTGGTTGGCGTGCAGCCGGCCCACCACCGAGGTGGTGCCGCGCTCGATCACCTCCATCAGGGCGCCCTCGCGGCGGCCCTTGGCATCGGTCTCGGTGACGCGCACGCGGGCGCGGTCGCCGTGCATCAGGCCGCGCACCTGCCGCGGCGGCAGGAACACGTCGGCGCCGCCGCCTTCGACGGCGAGGAAGCCATAGCCGTCCTTGTGCACGGTGACGCGGCCCTCCACCGTATCGGCCGGCGGCTTCTTCTGCGGCGCCTCCCCGGTGGCCTTGAAGCCGCCGCGCCGGTCGGCCGCGACCAGCTGGCCCTCGCGCACCATCGCCACCAGGCGCTTGGCGAAGGCCTCCTGCTCGTTCAGCTTCTTCAGGCCGAAGTGGGCGATCAACTCGTCGAGGGTCAGGGGCTCGGAATGCTGCTCCAGGGTGCTCAGCACCAGGTTGCGGCTCGGCAGGGGGTTGGCATAGCGCGCCGACTCCGCCGCGTGGTCCGGATCGGTGGCGCGCCAGTCGCCCTCCCCGCCCGGCCGGGCCTTGCCGGAATCGGCCCAGGGCTTGTAGCCGGCCTTGTGCGGCATCGCGGGGGATTCGGCCTTATCCAGATGTTCTTGACGGCGGTTTTTTTTATTTCTTTTCATTGACAAACCTTCGCTGCGCCTTTAGTCTGCGCACCCCATGCCGAGATGGCGGAATTGGTAGACGCACTAGTTTCAGGTACTAGCGGGTAAAACCGTGGAGGTTCGAGTCCTCTTCTCGGCACCAGACGCAAGCGAAAAAGCCCGGCCCTGCCGGGCTTTTTCGCGTCTGGCGCCTGGGCTTGGAGACTGCGTTCCGGCGATGACTCGAAGCCGGCGCCCGCAATCCCGGCCGCCCGGCCAAGGCAGGCCAGGCTGGGGACGGAAAACCGCCGCGAAGTGCCGCCGGGAAAGGCCGATTCACTCTTTGGAACGGGTGCGCTCCGCAGCCCCCGCGAACCCTTGGCGGCGTTCGCCGCCCCCTCACGGGGGGCTCCGGGCAAGCCGCCCTGCGTCTGTGCGACCGGCGCGCCGGCTCCTTGAATCCTTGTTGTATTCAGCAAAATAATCCTTCAATCAAATGGATTGCGCCGCACCGGAGGTGCTTTGCGCTCGGGCCAATGGAGATGGGGACGGCCCGCTTGGGGACAAGTTTAACGTGATCGGCGTGACACGTTTGCAACCGGGGCTGGATCGACCGTCTGCCGGTGCGGAAGGCTCGCCCCATCCTCGGCTGCGAAGGCGGCCCTTACGGGCCCGCGGTGTAATGGCCCGGATCGCCTGCGCCGCTGCCGGGAGAGCGTCACCACGAGGCGAGCTGCTTGACCGGGTGCAGGCGCGGTCGCCCGATGCGCGGTAGGCGGGCGTCGCCGGGCAACGGCGATATGAAGGACTCGCCCTGCATCGCCATGACGATCGCCAGGCGCAGGTCCTCGACCGGCGCATGCTTGAGGACGTAACCCAGGGCGCCGGCCTCGATCGCCTCCGTCAAATGCCTGCGGTCGGCCTGCGCGGTCAGGCAGACCGCCCTGATCTCCGGCAAGCCCTTGCGAATGGCCCGGATGGCGTCGATGCCGCTGCAGACCGGCATCGAGATTTCGGCGATGACCACATCCGGGCGAAGTTCGCGGGCCTGGTCGATCAGGGCCTGGCCGTCCGTCACCACGGCAAGCACCTCGCAATACGGCTGCAGCAGCAAGCGCACGCCTTCGGCGACCATGGCATGGCAGTCCGCCAGAATCACCCGAGGCCCTCGGCCAAACGCCATCGCCCACCTCCCTTGCGCCTGGGCCGCAAACAGGCGGCCCGGCCGCGGAACAGCATGGTCATGCGCTGATTGCTCGGCCTCTCATCGCAGCCCGGACGAAGCCGGCCCGATCACTTCCGGCAAGGGCACGGCGTCGCCGGCGACCAGATCCGTGAACGCCGCCGCCGTCATCGCCCGGGCAAAGAAATGCCCCTGGCCCTCGTCGCACCCCCAGCCGCGCAGCAGTTCGAACTGTTCGGCGACCTCGATGCCCTCCGCCACCACCGCCAGATGCAAGGCGTGACCCAGATCGATGATCTGCCGCACCAGTTCGTTGGCGCCGGCGCTCACGCCGAGCTCCTCGGTGAACGAGCGATCGATCTTGAGCCTCTGCACCGGCAGGCGCTGCAGGTAAGCCAGGGACGAGTAGCCGGTGCCGAAGTCGTCGATCGTGATCACCAGCCCCAAGT
>DASRFD010000041.1:0-26109 GCA_035651715.1 Nevskia sp. | reverse complement strand
AGGTGCCGCTGCGCAGCTTGAAGTTCTCCGCGATTCGGCCATCGAACAGCAGTCCCAGCTCGGGCCGCTTGGGATCGTCCTGCCGCAGTGCATCGCCGATCTGATAGTAGCCGTGCTCGTCGACAATGCGCGCGGACGCTGATGGGTCGCGCCAGTATCCGGGCGTGACATTGGGCCCCTTGATTCGTGCCTCTAGTTTGCCAGCGGACGGCAGCAGCTTCAGTTCGCAACCCGGCAGCGGCACCCCAACCGCGGCTGAGCCTTGCGCAACATCGTGGACGAGAGTCACGGCGGGCGCAGTCTCGGTGGAGCCCCATCCGCTAACGATGGGAGCGGTGGACCCGGCGCTGCGCGCAAGCTGGCCCAGCGCGTTGTACAGGTGCGGCGGAAGCGCTGCGCCGGCGGAAAACAGCAGTTCGAGATCGCTGAAGAAGGTACGTCGCAGCGCCGCGTCGTCGCGCAAATGCGGCACCAGGGACTCATAGCCGGCTGGAACGTTGAAGTACAGGGTCGGCGCGACTTCCGCCAGGTTTTCCAGCGTCGCCTGGAAGGCCAGACCTTGGGGCTTCCCGCGATCGATATACAGCGTGCCGCCATGAGCGAGCACATTGTTGAATACAAAGTTGCCGCCAAACGTGTGATTCCAGGGCAGCCAGTCGACCACCCGTGGCGTCCGCCGCTGCAGCAACGGCCACGCCTGGGCGATCGCGGCAACATTGGAACAGAGCATCCGGTGCGTGTTGATCACGCCCCGCGGCTCGCCCGTGGACCCCGACGTAAACAGGATTTTTGCGACGGTATCGGCACCAATCTCGCGGTATGCCTTGGCGATGGCTGGGCCGTGCGGAGTCCGCAGCAAACGTGTCAATGGGGTCGCCGCGGAACGGGAGACGGCACGGCTGACGATCAGCGGCACCTTCGCATCCAGGGCTCTCAATGCGCCGGCGAATGCGGTTTCGTCCGAAACGTACATCGCTCCGGGCTCGAGCTTGGCGATAAGAGTCTTGAGCCGGGTGTGATCCTGAGACAGCAGTGAGTAGGCCTCCGACAGCGGCGCCACCGGGATGCCAGCCTGCATCGCGCCCAGGGCCAGCAACGCATGGTCGACCGAGTTGCCAGAAAGTATGGCCAACGGGCGCTCCGCATTCAGACCTAGCTCGAGCAGAGCCTGGCCGAGGCTGAGGGCGCACTCCCGGGCCTCGGCGTAGCCGATGCGTCGCCAGCCGGTGCCCGCATCCCGCTCGGCGAGGAAATCCTGCCGCGGCGTCAGTCGAGCCCAATGTTCGAGATACTCGCCAATGGCACGGGCATGGGGCCGCAGCGGTACGGCCGAACGAATCAAAAGACCGCCGTCGGGCGTCGCGGACGACAGAATCCGGGGAACGCCGAACATGCTTGTCCCGAGCACTACTGATCCTCGTCCGCGGCTTCGTGTCGGCGAAGCAAAGTCAGGATACGACCGCCGGGCCGCTCGAGATCGTCGTACAGGCGTCGTGACATTTCGTCCAGGGATATGCCGCGGTTCGAGCGCACCAGCGGCTCACTGCCGGAGGGCTGGACACCGAGAAGTTCATAGACGGCCTGGTACAGCTTAGCCAGGACCGGCGACAGGATGACGCGTCCATCGCAACGGCGGCCTACTTGCTGTGCGCGCAGCTCCACACCCTGCACCCCGAACAGCAGCGATACGGCTAGGTAGTGCCGGAACAGGGATAGCGATTCAGCTGCAAGAACGGCAGCGTTAAAGCCCTGGCTATTGATGTTCTGATTGAACTGCTCGGCGTGGGTGGGAAAGAAGCACACGACCGGATTACCCAGGTGCAGCAGCCTGGGCACAATGGAGTTGGCGCAAATCTGCAGTCCTTTCAGACCGAATCTCACGCCGTGCTCCTCGAACGCCAGCGAGGCCGGCAGGCAGTGGTTGAACTCAGGTGTGACCAGCAGGCTGATCTGTGCGTCGATTTGCTTGGCGGCCAGGCACAGGTACTGGCGCAGCTGGTCCATACCTATGCCGACGTACTGTCCGTGGAAGTTTCCGCCGTGGACCAGTCGCTCCTGTTCGAGGTCGACCAGCGGATTGTCGTCTGCCGAGTTGATCTCCGTTGCAATCTGCCGCTCCAGGCTATCGAGTCCGTCAAGAAGTGGACCGTAATGCTGCGGGATGCAGCGGATGGAATAGCGGTCCTGCGCGAGGGTAGCGCCGGCGGAGGACACACTCGGACTTGGTTGCAGAAGGCTACGCATTAAGGCCGCCGCCTTGACCTGCCCCGGGTGGGGCTTCATGCAATGGACGAAGGGGTCGAACGGATCGAGCATGGCCAGCATGGATTGACACAGAAAGGCGTTGACCCACAGCGCCAGCCGCATCAGGCCCTGCGTTTCGTGTAACACGTTGGCGGCGATGCCGCTCAGCATCGACGTGCCGTTGACCAGCGCCAACCCCTCCTTCGGCTCGAGCTTCAACGGCGCCAGGCCCGCCGCGCGCAGCGCCGTGTGCGCGTCCACGTTCTCACCACGGAAATTGACGCGGTACGAAGGCGAAAGGCCAAGCACCGCTCCGGCGATGTGCGCCAACGGCACCAGGTCGCCGCTGGCACCGAGCGAACCCAGGTCGCGCACCACCGGGCAGATGTCCGCATTGAGGCAGGCGATGAGCCGCTCAATCAGTTCCGCGCGTACGCCGGAGGCACATTTGGCCAGCGTTCCGGCGCGGATCAACATCGCCGAGCGTATGTAATGCCGCGGCAGCTCACGGCCGATGCCGCACTTAAGGCCCCATATCAGGTTTTCCTGCAACAAGCTCGCATGGTCCTTCTGTACCATCGAGTCGGCAAGACCGCCAAAATTGGTGTTCACGCCATAGACCGTCTCGCCCTGGCGCAGGGCACCGCGCACCACCGCGGCGGAACGCTCCAGCCGGGCACGGAATTCGGCGTCGCGCGACAGGGAGACATGTCCCAGGCCGTGGCCGGTGCGGCACACATCGTGGATCGAAAGGCTTGAACGGTCCGAAAGCGTGATCGTAGTGACGGCGTCATGTGCCGCCCGGCCCGGCAACGGCACTTCCGCCCCGGCGACCCGCGCCAAGGTGTTGGTGCTCACTCGGGGTTGACCCGGTAGATCGGGAAATAGGTACCGAGCCCCCCCTCGGCATAGTCCCGGGCCAGTTGGGGGATCTCATCCCAGTCATAGATGCGGCTATCGAGTTCCGGTATCCAGCCGCTCTCTTCGGCATAAGCCACCGCCGCGGCGCAGTCGTCCCGGCGCGCATAGTGGCTGTGCACATGGACGTGCCAGTTCATCGAGGCGACGGCACGGTTGGTCTTCATGTCCATCCCGGTCTTCCAGCCCGAGGTGGTGATCACCCCCGGCCGGGCCAACGCTTTGAGCGTGGCAGGGGTCACCGCGGCGCCGAGATGATCGACGAAAATCGAAACTCTTTGCCCATCGGTGACTTCATCCACCGCGGTGAGGAAGTCATGCTCCGCTTGACGGTAATCTCCGGCACTGGACGGATCGGTGCTCCGGCGGTGGTCAAGGCCGGCAAAGCGGCGACGGTCCACCGGCACGATGCCGGCTTTCCGGATCCGTTCCAGCCGTGACGGCTCCGAGGCGATCAGCGCCGTACGGAAGCCCTGGCGCGCCGCCAGGGTGAGTTCGGCGAAGGCGGTGCCACCCCCCCAACCCCATACCCAGGGTTCGAATCCCGGCGTGGAAGGCCGCATGGCGCTATAGCACTGCATGGCGACTCGCCAGTTGCCCCAGGCGGTGATGTGCCGCACGGCGAACGCCGCCCACTGCGCCAAGCCGAAGCGACTCTGCACCGGCACCCTGATCAACTGATCTTGACGGACCTTGGTGCGTCGCGCGAGCAAGCCGACGGTCCCTGGAGCGTCATACCCGGCGACCCTGTGGGTGAAGCCATGCTTGTCCCAGACCACCGCCGTCCAGAGGCACACGTCACCTTCTTTGAACCCAGTAACGTCAGCGCCGGGACGCAGGACCCGGACCACGCCGGCATTGCCGATGACTACCCGGTCTTCGCCCCGTTGCCGGGCGATGTCGATCGGCTGCCGCGAGACGGCGTGGCTCATGTTACCCTCCCAGCACCCGTAGAGCGGCTCGACCAGCAACTCGTGGCCTTCCAGTGCTGCAAGGTGGAGCGATTCGAGCCGAAGGTCGCGCGGACGGTTGCCGCGGCTGAGGTCATGCAGTACCCAGGCTTGCGTCGCCACACCGCTGCGGGATCCCGCCTGCGCTTGCCGCGGCATGGCATCGGTTGCCGGAGCCGCCAGTGTGCCTATGTCATGCATTCGAACCTCCCTTTCCGTACTGGAGAAACCTTTTTTCGACCGCAGTCACGTTAACGCGGGCTTGTATCATCCCGACTTCCAAACGTTGAAACATGATGTCTTGCCTCCCCTCCACACCGCCGGGGTCCCTCTTCTCGAAAACAGAGAATCGCGGCAGTACCGGCCACTCAAAACACAGCAGAACCCACAAGCAGCTGTTTTTTCTGCGAAACTATTCAGGACAGTGGGAGGGCGCTCAGGGATGGACGCAGGGGATGAGGTGAGGCAGCGGCAGACGGTCGAACTGTTGCTGCCGATGTTTTATGCCGATCTGCAAAGCATGGCGCGGCGCGAGCGCAACCGGGTTGGCGCGCAGGAGACTCTGCGCACCACTGCTTTGATCAACGAGGCCTATCTCAAGCTGCGCCGCAGCGAGATTTTCCAGGACCGGCGCCACTTTCTGTGCTGCGCTGCCATTGCCATGCGCCAGGTGCTGGTCAACCACGCCGAGGCTCGCCGCGCTGACAAGCGCGGGGCCGGTGCGCCCCATTTGCCCCTCGAGAAAGCGCTGGACGCGGCCGCGCCGAGCGACGAAAACCTGCTGGAAGTGCACGAAGCTTTGCTGCGGCTGGAGCAATTCGACCCGCGCATGGCGCAGCTGGTGATGTGCCGTTTTTTTGCCGGCTATGACGAGGCCGAGACGGCCGAAGCCCTCGGGATCTCAGAGCGCACCGTGCGACGCGACTGGATCCAGGCGAAGGCTTGGCTATACTGGCAATTACATCCGACGCCGCCAGCGGAGTGAGCGTCCGCAGCAACTATGTCTCAGGACGCCATCGCCAGCCACGCTTGAGCGCGCTTTGTCACAGGATGGGCCGCGCCAAGCGTGTGTTCCAGTTCAGCCGCGCCGGCTTGCAGCATTGGCAAACCTTCCGCCGCCTGACCCGCCGCAATAAGAGCTTGGCCGAGCGCCGCGCCCGCCTCTCCTTGCAGCCAGGTCCCGGGCGCCGCAGCAACGGTACGTAACTGGACCGCTTCCCGCAGTGGCGCCACCGCCTGCGCTCCTCGCCCTTGCTGCAGCAACAACAGCCCTCGGGAAACCAGGGTCTGCGCCAGAAAAGCGCCGGCCGAATTGCCGGCATGCCGGAACACCGCTTCGGCATGCTCCAATGCCTGCCGGGCCTCGTCATAACGCCCCTGCGCCAAAAGCACGCGTCCCTCCGCCTCTTCCAGCCGTGCGCTCACCGGCTGTTCCGGACCATATTGACCAGCAGCCAATACGCGCGCTTGAGCCAGCGCTGCTTCGGCTGCGGTGGGATCTCCATCGAGCAATCGCGCATCGGCCTCGAACAACCATGAAGCGATGACCGCGATACTCGCCGGGCCGCTGAAGTGGATACCCATGGTACGCGCCTCCGCTAATAGCGGCAGCGCCTCTGCCGTATGCCCCTGCAAAGACAGGGAGCGCCCGAGGCCGGACAAGGCGGCGGCCAGAGTGGTGGAATCGCCGTATAACGAACGCCGCAAATCCACACAGTCCCGGTAGCGTTGTACCGCTTCGTCCAACTCGCCGCGATTGGCGGCAAAGATGGCCCAGGTACCCAGGAAGCTCAACGCAGTTGGAGTGCGAGTCTGCCCCAATGCTTGGAAATGCGCCCAGCCCTCCTTTAAAACAGCCGCTGCTTCTTGAGGGCGATTACCGGTCGTCAGTTGCCCGGCAAGGTTTTGGTACAAGACCAGGCTGGTCTGACCTCCCTGCGGTTCCCGCAGGCGCTCGGCCAATGCGGTGCGCAGGGTCCGTATGGCGTCATCCATACGACCCCGGTTGCGCTCGATGGCCGCCTGGTTCACGCGGCTGCTAAGCAGAGCCTCATGATAGCGTTCAGGATCCCGGTTCCAGAACGCCTGTGCCTCCTCCTCGAGATGCGCTGCGGCGGTGAAGTCACCGCGGCGGACCGCGGCCGTCGCCAGATGGTCGTCGATGTCGGCGATGTCTTCTGGAGCGCTTACAGCCCGGTAGCGCTCAAGGTAGCGTTGCAGCATCGCCGTCACGGCTTCCGTATCGTCCGCAGCCACCAGCGCATTGGCTACCTGCAACAGGATTGCGGCAAGCTGCCCCGGCTGATCCCGATAAACCTCAAATGCCTGGTCCACCGCCGCTTGAACATATTGCCGGCGGCCGTCCGCGCCGGCTCCCCCAGCGGCCGGACGCAGCAGCAGCGTCATGAAATCGGCAAGCGAATTGCTACGGCGCAGCTCGCGTTGAGCCAGTTCCTGCCGCAGCTCCGCCTGGCGCTGCCGGTAGACGGCGTATGCGGTGATAGCTCCGAACAGGGCCAGGACAATCAGCATCGCGGCACCCAGGGCCAGGCGGTGCCGCCTGAGGAACCGACCCGTAACATACAGCCGCGCTCCGGCTCGCGCCGCCACCGGTTCGCCGCGTAGGTGTCGGCGCAGGTCCTCGGCCAGCGCTTCAACTGTCTGGTAGCGATTTTGCGGCTCCTTGCGCAAAGCGCGGGCGATGATGGCGTCGAGATCTCCGGACAAGTGGTGCGGCACAATAACTGCGTGGTCCTTGGCCACGGTACTTGCGGCTGGTGCGGTCTGGTGTAGCAGGAGCTCCAAAGCGAGCGCCATTGGAACTTCACGAACCGACCACGGGCGGCTTCCAGTGAGCTGCTCGAACAGCACCACGCCCAGCGAATATACGTCCGTGGCAGTGCTGATCGCCTTGCCCTCGAGCTGTTCGGGCGCCGCATAGTCCGGCGTGAACGGAGCCAGGACAGTCTGGCCACCGGTGCGGAAGCTGCTCGGGTCAAGCAGCTTGGCCACGCCGAAATCGAGCAGCTTGACGCGCCCGTCGGACGTCACCATGAGGTTACCGGGCTTGATATCGCGATGGATCACCAGCTGGGTGTGCGCGTAGGCCACCGCATCGCATATCTGGAGGAACAATTCCAGCTGGCGCTCCAGCGGCAGCCCGGCGCAGTGCTCGAGATAGCCTCCGCCCTGCACGTATTCCACTACGGTATAAGGGCGGCCATCGACGTCGATGCCGGCATCGAGCAAGCGCGCAATGGAAGGATGATCAAGCCGAGCCAAGATCTGCTGCTCGGCGCGGAAGCGCTCCCATTCCTGCGACGCCTCGGCGCGCAGGCGCTTGATCGCCACCTGCTGTTGGTACAAGCCGTCGGCGCGCTCAGCGAGGTAGACTTCCCCGGCGCCGCCGCTGCCGATCAGCGAGATCACCTGGTAGTCGCCAATTCGTCGGCCAGGCAGTAGCTGCTCGGAAACCGGCGGCATTGTCTGCTCCAGCAGCACCGCGGCAGGACGCTCAAGGAATCCGCCAGTGGCCTCGGCCGCCGCGAGCATGCCCGTCAGCATTTCGCGCAACTCCGCCGACAAGCCGGCTTGGCCGATTAGGCGCGCACGCGCAGATTCGCTCTCGGACACGATGCGCTCGAACAAGTCCTTTACTTGTTGCCACTGTTCTGGAGTTGGCCCGTCCACAGGATGATCCGGAAATTCCTGGTTGAGGATATATTCCGTTAAAACAGGAAAATATGCTGATAACGGCCAATCAAGTCTCAAGGCCCTGGATGGCAGTTCTTTGTATCCTTGCCGGCATCGAGGCCGCCCCTGGAAGGAGGAGACAGGAGACGTCAGAGAGCTTCTCTCTCATCCATGATAACGGGGAAAGAATCACTACTACACTTGCCTGCACTATCAAGCCGCGCTTTACGGCGCTCACCGAACAGGTCCGATCCGGCTTGGTGCGCCCACATCGGGACCCGCTCGACCGCCGCGCCCTGCGGCTTTCCCCGCCCATGATGGCGCGCTTCAGGCAGGTTGCTCGCCGCCGGCAACACAAAGCCCGGAGAGGCCGCCCCGAAAGCGCCTGGGTCACGACCAGCGCCGCCTGCGCACTCGCCGGCGTCTCCCAGGGGACCCTCGTGGAATGGCATATCGAGGGGGGTGTCCCCCGCCGCGGCGCACCAAGGGCCCACCGCCACTCGGCAGTCCCCGCCTTCGCCGGCCTTGCGGCGACCGGCGTTTCCTCATCGCTGGAAGCGGCCGCGGTCTCGTCGTTCGCGGGTGCGGCGCTCCGCTCGCCACGGCGTCCCTAATCTGGGTGCGGCTGCGCTGCGGGAAAGATAAAGGAACCTGCGGCGGCCTGCCAAGCACGGAGCCCCTCCGCGCCTGGCCCATCACCCTGATCGTCGCGCTGGTAGTCGTCGCTGCGCTCACCCGCTGGTTCGACGTGTGGCCCTGGTGTTGATCGGCCATGACCGCTTTGGGTCGGCAAAGCTGACATGGTGCGCAACCCTCTAAGCAGACATGCCAAGAAGCGCCCCGCACTACCCGCGATAACGGCGACGAATCGACGGTCACGCCCTACCCTGTCACTCGCAACTCCGATTTGTTTTAGGGGGCGTGTCCACGTTCGGACCTGCGGTAAAGGGCGCCATCAACCGGACCTGTGGGCAAGGCATAAAACGTTAGGGGAGCGACAGGACCCTGGATTGATTGTAACGGCCTCCTGTTTCACACTCCCTGCTGCAAATCGAGCACCGTCCCATGCCCTCCATGACATTGCCAATGGAACTAAGCGCCACAGCGCCACAGCCTGGCACTGCCGAGGCAGTGTTGGAGCTTGCGCTGCGCGCTGGCGATATGGGCCACTGGGATATTGATCTGGTTCGTGGCAGCTCTCGACGTTCGCCGCGCCACGATCAGTGCTTTGGCTACGCCTCACCGGTGCCCGAAACGGAATGGGGCCTTGATACATTCCTGCGGCATGTGCACCCTGACGACCGCGCGGCGGTGGAGTCGGGCCTGCGCGATGCTATCAATCGTCTCGACGACTGGCGTGCGGAGTTCCGTGTCCTATGGCCGGACGGCTCGCAGCACTGGCTTGAAGCCAGCGGCACCCCCTACTCCGTGGAGGCTGGGAGCGCCCGGCGCATGCTAGGCGTCGTAGCGGACATCACGCCACGCAAGCAGGGTGAGCTTGAAAGTGCGCGGCACCACGCGGCGCTGCTCGAATCCGAGAGACGACTTCGCCTGGCGATCGACACGATGCCGAGCTTGACTTGGTTCGGCCGTGCCGACGGCGCTGTGGTATTCCTGAACGAGCAGTGGCGCCGCTACACTGGGTTGGCCACCGAGGACGGACTGGGCCGGGGCTGGGCGCGCATTATCCACCCCGATGACCTAGCCGATCTGGACGCGCGCTGGACCGCCACCTTGCGCACCGGCGAGCCCGGCGAGCACGAGGCGCGCGTCCGTCGCTTCGACGGGGAATATCGCTGGTTCCTGCTGGTTTGGGTGCCGCTACTTGATGCCTCCGGCAGCGTGGTCGCCTGGTTTGGCAGCAACACGGATATCGAGGAGCGGCAGCGCACTGAACAGATGCTGCGTGCTTCAGCCCATGTGGCGCGCAGGCAGGTAGAGATTCTGAAGAGCTCACTGGATGCCCTTTCCAGGGAGGCCGACCCAACGCGCCTTGCAGGCCATATTCTCGGCTCGATTATCCGGCAGTTCGGTGCCCACAGTGGCAGCGTATGGGCGCGCGACTCCGGCACCGATACGGTTGCCCTGCAGTTCGCGTTCGAAGATGGGCACGTCGTCCACCGCGACGATCCCCGATTCGCCGGTCTCGATCCGCGATTGCCGATGGAAAACGCGTGGCCATGGCCGGAGGTATTCCGGAACGGCACTGCAAGCGTCATCGAGGACATCCGCGACGTGCCGTCGTTTCCGCTGCGGGACCGCCTCGTACCTATGGGCATTGTTACGGTGTTGTTCGCTCCCATGGCAGTGATGGGCCATCTCGAAGGGGCCGTCGCTCTTCGCTTCACGACACGCCGCTCCTTCTCTTCCGAGGAAGTCGAGTTGGCCGTGGCGTTCGCCAGCCAGCTGATGCTGGCGATCCAGCTCACCCGCCTGTCGCAGGAGAGCCGCGAGTCCGCCGTACTGGCCGAGCGCAATCGCATTGCGCGGGACATCCACGACACGCTGGCGCAGGGTTTCACCGGCGTCATCGTGCAGCTGGAGGCGGCGGAGGACGCGAAGCTGCGCGAGCTCGGCGACGAGGCCGACCAGCACATCCGCCGCGCCATCGACCTCGCACGCGACAGCCTGAAGGAAGCGCGCCGCTCGGTCGGCGCACTGCGTCCGACCGCGCTGGAGACCGGCACGCTGTGCAACGCGCTGCCAGCCATGCTCGAGCGGATGGTCGCCGGCACCGGTCTGGAGTTGACATTCGCCATCGAGGGCACGCCGTTCGTGCTGCCTTCCGACTGGGAAAGCGATCTGCTGCGCATCGGCCAGGAGGTCCTGACCAATGTGCTGCGTCACGCCCGGGCGAATCGTTTCCAGGTCTTGCTGGCGTTCGCCTGCGACTCGGTGCGACTGGAGCTGGGCGATGACGGCATTGGTTTCGACCCCGCAGCGCGGAGGGATGGCTTCGGCCTGCGCGGAATGCAGGAGCGGGCATCGAACATGGGCGGCGCACTCACCATAACCAGCAGGCCCGGCGATGGCACCCGCATTGCAATTGCAGTACCGTTGCCGTGAGCGGCCCACGCAGGCCAGGCAAAAAGGGGATTACCACGAACCCGATCCGGGTGTTGATCGCGGACGACCATGTCACGGTCCGCGAAGGCCTTTCCGCCATCATCGGGCGTCAGGCCGACATGGTCATGGTCGCCGAGGCCGCAACCGGCAATGCAGCCGTTGACCTCTGGCGACACCACCGGCCCGATGTCACCCTGCTTGACCTGCGCATGCCCGGAATGGACGGCATCCTCGCGCTATCGGCGATCCGTCGCCATGAGCCAGCGGCTCGCCTTGTGGTCCTCACGACCTTCGACACGGACAATGACATTTCCCGCGCCATCGGCGCAGGCGCGAAAGGCTACCTGCTGAAGGATGCCCCGCGCGAAGAAATGCTCGACTGTATCCGCCGCGTGCACGCCGGCGAGACAGTGATCCCGCCCGCGCTGGTGGCCAAGCTAGCGACCGGCGTCAGCAGCGCGCCGCTGACCGCACGAGAACAGGAGGTGCTGCGGCTTCTGGCGCAGGGCAAAGCCAACCGCGAGATCGCCGAAAAGCTCTTCGTCAGCGAGACCACGGTGAAATCCCATCTGCGCAGTCTGTTCGTCAAGCTCGAAGTACTAAACCGCGCCGAGGCAATCGCCGTGGCGGCCAGACGCGGACTGGTCCAGTTGTAGCGCCTCCGCGCCGGATGGTGCCGGCGCCTCCAACCGCACCGCCGCGACCGGTCCTGTCCGAAAGGAGGAGCCAGGACTCCCCCATCGCGCCGAGGCGCAAATGCCTCGTACGGTCAATGGTCTTTCAAATCGTCATCACCGACGATAGTTGGTAGGTACTCGAAGGGGACCGCGTGCGATGAGGAAGTGGCTTGCCTGTCTGCTGGCCTTGATCGCCCTGCCGGCACTCGGCCAGAGCTTCAAATACCCACCGGTGTTCAAGACGCGGCAGATTGCGGTCGAGGGCGCCAATATCTACGTGCGCTCGGGCGGACAGGGACCCGCCGTGGTATTGCTGCATGGCTTTGGCGACACGGGCGACATGTGGGTGCCGCTGGCCGTAGAGTTGGCGCGCAACCACACCGTCGTGGTACCGGACCTGCGCGGCCTCGGGTTCTCTTCCAAACCGGCCGGCGGCTACGACAAGAAGACGCAGGCTGGCGACGTGGCCGGCGTACTCGACGCCCTCGGCATCGCGCGCGCCGATGTAGTCGCCCACGACATCGGCAACATGGTCGCCTTCGCAGTGGCCGCCCGCTATCCCGACCGCGTTGAGCGGGTAGTGCTCATCGACGCGCCGATTCCAGGCGTCGGCCCCTGGGATGAAATTCTCAAGAGCCCCATGCTATGGCACTTCCACTTCGGCGGCCCCGACATGGAGCGCCTGGTCAAAGGCCGTGAGCGCATCTACCTGGATCGCTTCTGGAACGACTTCGCGGCCTCTCCCACCAGCGTGCCGGAGGCAACGCGGGTGCACTACGCCAGGCTCTACGCATTACCTGGCGCGATGCACGCGGGATTCGCCCAGTTCGCCGCCTTCGACCAGGATGCGGCCGACAATCGTGCCTTCCTCGCCAACGGCAAGCTGGCCGAGCCGGTGCTGGCGCTCGGCGGCGAGAAATCCTTCGGCACCATGATGGCGACGGTGGCACAGGCCGGGTTTTCCAACGTGCAGGGCGGCGTTGTGCCGGGCTCCGGGCACTGGATCATGGACGAAAACCCGGCCGCCACGGTGAAGCTGGTATGCGATTTTCTGGGCAGCGGTGCGCCCAAGGGGACACCATGAAACGACTGCGCAAGACACTGACCGTGCTGCTGCCGGCGTTGGTCGCCGCCGCAGCGGCGGCGCAGCCGGCGGCCGTACCGCAATTACCGCAATACGCCAAAACCCTACAAGAGCTGTCTGCCATCGCGCCCACCGGCGGAGCCGGCGGCTCGGGTAACTCCAAAGTCCGGGTGGTCACCATCCTCGGCGACCCATCCAAGCCAGGGCCGTACAGCCAGCTCCTCGAGGTGGCCCCCCATGCCAGCATCGCTGCCCATCATCATGACGGCGACCGTGTCGGGACGGTACTCAGCGGCACATGGCATTTCGGCTACGGGCGCGACTTCGACGCGGCGAAGTTGCGCGTATTACCGCCGGGCTCGGTCTACACCGAGCCGGCAGACGCGCCGCATTTCGCCATGACCGCGGACGAAGCCGTGACGGTGCTGGTCACCGGTTACGGCCCGACCAGCACGGTCTATGAAAACCCGGCCGACGATCCGGCCGGGAAGCGCTAGATCCCGCGCCGCCGCCATCCAGCGATACCCTATCTGGACGGCAGATGCCGCTGAAAACTCTCCAGCGCGGTACGCGCGGCGGGGCCGGCAAGTTCCGGCCGCACCAGCACGGCGTGCAGCGGCACCTGACGGCACCCCCCAGCGGCCATCGGCAGCGCCATCAGCTCGCCGTTGCGCAGGCAGTCCGCGACGATATGCTCGGGCAGCCAGGCGAAACCCAGGCCGGCCCGTACCGTGGCAAGCGAAGCCTCCATGCTGCTCACCGTGCAGCGCCGCTCGGCGCCAAGCCAGCCCTCGCTGCGCGGGCGCCTTGTGCCGGAGTCTCGCACCACCACCTGCACGTGGCGCACCAGGTCCTCGACACCGAGCGTACGCTCCAGGCGCAGCAACGGATGGGCGGGACTGGCGACGCCGACAAAGTTGATGTTGAGCAGGAACTCGCCCATCGCGCCGGGCGGCACTCGTGTCGCCACCACGATATCCGCACTGAAGTCCTCGATTGCTTCCTCCGCGCCGGAAAGGACCGCGTCGGACAGCTGCATTTGCGTGCTCGGACACAGCACCTGCAACTCCGACACGATGTTGAGCAGCAACGAGCGCGGGAACGCGACATCCACCACCAGCCGCAGTTCGGCCTCCCAGCCTTGCTTGAGCTTCGCCGCCAGGGCTTCGAGGGTTTCCAGGTCGCCAAGCAGCGGACGCGCCCGCTTCAGCAGCGTTTCGCCATGCGCCGTAAGCACGGCCTTGCGCCCTTCGATCTCGAGCAGGGGCAGGTCGAGCGCTTCGTGCAGCCGGGCGATGGCATAGCTGACGGCGGACTGGCTCTTGTGCAGGGCGGTGGCGGCCTGGGCAAAGCTGCCTTGGTCCACGACGGCGGCGAGCACCGCCCAGTTTTCGAGCGAGGTTCGGGGAAGTCGCATGGGTGAATCCATTTAAAAAGTAGATTAGTTTCTCTCAAATAATGCGCTTTTTAATTCGATATTTCGAGTCTAATGTGCTGGCAACCCAGGAGGTTGCCCATGAACGAAATCAGACGCAGTGCGGATCGCGGCCACGCCGACCACGGCTGGCTCCGGTCCTTCCACAGTTTTTCCTTTGCCGAGTACTTCGATCCGCAGCATGTGGAGTTTGGGCCGCTGCGGGTCATCAACGAGGATCGGGTAGAACCAGGAATGGGCTTCGGCACCCATGGTCACCGCGACATGGAGATCATCAGCTATGTGCTGGCCGGAGAGCTGGCGCACAAGGATTCCATGGGCAACGGCTCGGTGATCCGTCCTGGCGACGTGCAGCGGATGAGCGCGGGCAGCGGCATTCGGCACAGCGAGTTCAATCCCTCGCAGGTCCAGCCGGTGCACTTCCTGCAGATCTGGATACAGCCCGACAGGCTGGGAATCGCGCCGAGCTACGAGGAGAAGCATTTCGAGCAGGCGGAGAAGCGGGGGCGTCTGCGGCTGATCGCCTCCGCGGACGGCACCGAAGGCTCAGTGCGTATCCGCCAGGACGCACGTGTCTATGCCGGCCTGTTCGATGGCGAGGAACAGGCCGCCCTGAGCGTGGACTCCAGCCGGCGTGTCTACGTGCACGTCGCCAGGGGCGCGGTGGAAGTCAATGGAATCCCGCTCAGCTCCGGCGACGCTCTGAAGCTGTTCAACGAGACCGGGTTGAAGATTGCCAAGGGCCGTGTCGCCGAGGTCCTGGTGTTCGATCTTCCAGGCCGGGACGCCTGAGGCCGGTCCCACCTCCACGGAACCACGGAAAGGCGACGACTCGTGCGCGAAGGCGAAGACAGCAGCGGAGGACGCGGCTTGAGCCGGCGGGCCTTCCTGCGGGCACGCGCCTACATGGAAGCCAATCTCGGCGAGCGCGTGCTGCTGGCGGACGTGGCCGCGGCGGCGCACCTGAGCCGCTCGCATTTCGCCCGCGCGTTCCGCATCACGACCGGTCAGAGCGTAATGGCCTACCTGCGCCGGCTGCGCATCGAGCGCGCCAAGTTTCTGCTGGTCGAGCGAGAGGTGAGCATCGCGGAACTCTCGGCGCAACTGGGGTTCGCGCACCACAGTCACTTCACCCGGCTGTTCCGCCGCGAAATCGGCATGGCGCCGCGCACTTACGCGCACCATTTCGGCCTGCCGGCCGGCGCGAGCAACGCCGAGGCCAGGGGGTACCGATGGCTGCAAGCCCCCAAAAGACCGCACGAATCGTCAAACCGGGATTCATTCGTGCAAGCGCCCACCGTCGCCGCGGCGCCAGGATTAGGCACGCTGTCGACGGCAGACGCCGTGGTAAACGACCCGACACCCCGCATCACCGAAGGAGAATGTCATGCCTCAGAAGCACCCCCTCGCCAAGCGCAGTGAAAAAGGTCTGCTGACCCCGGACAACTGCGTCGTCGCGTTCATCGACTTGCAGCCGCAGATGCTGTTCGGCGTGAGCAGCCATGACCGCCAGACGATCATCAACAACAACGTGCTGCTGGCCAAGTCAGCCCAGGTGTTCGGCGTGCCGGTGGTGCTTTCCACCGTCGAGAGCGCCGCCTTCAGCGGCAACACCTGGCCGCAACTGCTGGCCGCCCTGCCCGGCGTGACGCCGGTCGAGCGCTCGTCGATGAATTCCTGGGATGACAAAAACTTCGTCGCCGCGATTGAAAAAACCGGGCGGCGCAAAATCGTGCTGAGTGGCCTGTGGACCGAAACTTGCGTGGCCCTGCCGACGATCCAGGCGATTCACGATGGGTACGAGGTTTACGTCGTCGAGGACTGCTGCGGCGACGTCAGCCTGCTGTCCCATGACAACGCAATGAAGCGCGTCTACCAGGCCGGAGCGAAGCCGGTGACCGCTCTTTCCACCTTGCTCGAATGGCAGCGCGACTGGGCGCAGCGCGACACCTACGATGCCGTCATGGACATCGTCAAGACGCATTGCGGGGCCTACGGCATCGGCGTCGAGTATGCCTACACTATGGTGCACAAGGCGCCGGCCACGCGCCTGCCGGACTACGTCGTCCCCCAGTCCGGCGCATAGCCGGACCATACTGGACAAGGGGCCCGCCCGGGCCGCTGCAAGCACGGAATGCGATCATGAAACCTTATCTCCTGTCCCTGGGCGCCGGCGTTCTGGTCGGCATCATCTACAGCCTGGTCAACGTGCGCTCCCCGGCGCCGCCGGTGATCGCCCTGGTCGGCCTGTTCGGCATCCTGCTCGGCGAGCAGGTGCTGCCGGTGGCCAAGCGGCTGCTCGGGCCCGAACCCGTCACCGCGGCCTGGGTCAGCTCGCAATGCGGTCCGCACGTGCTGGGCCAGCTGCCGACGACCCAGCCGGAATGCGCCGACGCCGCGGCCAAACCGGGAGCCACGCCGTGAGCGCGCCGGCCGAGTTGATCGTGCGCAACGCGCGCATCGCCACATTCGATGCAAAGCAACCGCAGGCCACCGCGCTGGCGGCGGCCGACGGGGTGCTGCTCGCGGTGGGGGACGATGACCAGGTGATGCGCTTCGCCGGCCCAGGCACCCGCACCATCGACGCGAAGGGGCGGCGCCTGATTCCCGGCCTGATTGACTCCCATCTGCACGTGATCCGCGGCGGTCTCAACTACAACCTCGAGCTGCGCTGGGACGGCGTGCCCTCGCTGGCCGACGCCATGCGCATGCTTAGGGAACAGGTGGCGCGCACCCCGGCGCCGCAGTGGGTGCGCGTGGTTGGCGGCTTCACCGAGCTGCAGTTCGCTGAGAAACGCCTGCCAACGCTGGACGAGCTCAATGCGGTGGCGCCGGATACGCCAGTGTTCATCCTGCACCTGTACGACCGCGCCCTGCTCAACGCGGCCGCACTGCGCGCCGTGGGCTACACCCGCGATACGCCCGATCCGTCGGGCGGCGAGATCGTCAGGGAGGCGAACGGCGAGCCCAGCGGCCTGCTGCTGGCCAGGCCAAATGCCGGCATCCTCTACGCCACCCTGGCCAAGGGGCCGAGGCTGCCGTACGAATACCAGCTCAACTCCACCCGCCAGTTCATGCGCGAGCTGAACCGGCTGGGGGTGACCAGCGTGATCGACGCCGGCGGCGGCTTCCAGAACTATCCCGACGACTACAAAGTCATCGAGGACCTGCGCGCGGCCGACCAGCTGACGCTGCGCATCGCCTACAACCTGTTCACCCAGAAACCCAAGGAGGAGCTGGCCGACTTCACCCGCTGGACCTCGCAGAACCAATATCACCAGGGCGACGACTTCTACCGCCTCAACGGCGCCGGCGAGATGCTGGTGTTCTCTGCCGCCGACTTCGAGGACTTCCGTCAGCCGCGGCCGGACATGCCGCCGCAGATGGAGAGCGAGCTGGAGGGGGTGGTGCGGGTGCTCGCCGCCAGGCGCTGGCCGTGGCGGCTGCATGCCACCTACGACGAGACCATCGGCCGCGCCCTGGACGTGTACGAGAAAGTGAACCGCGAGATCCCGCTGCAGGGCATCCACTGGTTCTTCGACCACGCCGAGACGGTGAGCGACCGCAACCTGGAGCGCATCGCCCGGCTCGGCGGCGGCGTGGCGGTGCAGCACCGCATGGCCTACCAGGGCGAGTACTTCGTCGAGCGCTATGGCGCCAGGGCCGCCGAGCGCACGCCGCCGTTCAAGCGCATGCTGGAGTTGGGCGTGAAGGTCGGTGCCGGCACCGATGCGACACGCGTCGCCAGCTACGATCCCTGGAACGCGCTGTACTGGCTGTCCACCGGCAAGACCCTGGGCGGGATGGCGCTGTATCCCGGCCGCCATTGCGTCGACCGCGAAACCGCGCTGCGTCTCTACACCCAGGCCAACACCTGGTTTTCCAACGAGGAAGGACTAAAAGGGCAGATCAGCGCCGGCCAGCTCGCCGATTTCGTGCTGCTGTCGGATGATTATTTCACGGTACCCGAAGCGCAGATCCGCCAGATCGTATCGCTGCTGACGGTGGTCGGCGGCAGAGTGGTGTACGGCGACGGCGACTATCGCGAGCTCGACCCGCCGGTCCCGGCGCCCCTGCCCGACTGGTCGCCGGCCAACTTCGGCAGCCGCTACTGGAAGGACGCGGCACAGCACAAGGCGGCGGCCCCGGCCACGTGTGGCTGCGCCAGCGCCTGCGGCGTGCACGGTCACGCGCACGCCTGGTCGCGCGAAGCGCCTGTGGCCGACGCCGACCGCGGCGGCTTCTGGGGCGCGCTGGGCTGCTCGTGCTGGGCGTTCTGATGGCCGCGCCTTCGCCCGAAACCGGCAGCCGCCCCGGCACCGTGGCGGTGCTGCTGAGCTTTGTCGCCGGCTATGTCGACACGGTCGGCTTCGTCGCGCTGTTCGGCCTGTTCACCGCCCACGTCACCGGCAACCTGGTGCTGATCGGCGCCTCGCTGATCCACAGCAGCCATGGCCTCGTCGCCAAGCTGTCGGCGCTGCCGGTGTTCGTGCTGGTGGTGGGGCTGACCACGCTCTATGCGCAGCGCCGCAGCAGCGCCGGCAAGCCGGCGCTGCCCGGCGCGCTGGCCGCACAACTGCTGTTCCTGGCCGGCTTCGCCGCAGTGGGCAGCGCCGCCGCGCCGGTCACCGACGCCGACGCGCCGCTGGCGATTCTCGCCGGCATGCTCGGCGTCTGCGCCATGAGCGTGCAGAACGCGGCCTCGCGGCTGCTGATGGGCGAGCTGCCGCCGACCACGGTGATGACCGGCGGCGTCACCCAGTTCGCCATCGACGCCGCCGCCCTCCTCGCCAAGCGCAGCGGCCCCGACAGCATCGCTGCGCGCAAGCGCCTGCACAAGTTCGTGCCGCCGGTGCTGGCCTTCGCCGCAGGCGCGATTGCCGGTGCGCTGCTGTATGCGCGCCTGGGCTTTGTGGTGCTGCTGGTGCCGATGGCGGCGCTGGTCGCGGTGCTGCTGCTGTGCCGCCCCCGGCCGCAGAGCGCCGGAGTCCGCCCATGAGCCCTGCACTGGTTCAAGGCGCACAGTGGCTGGCGCGGGCCGGCCTGTGCCTGGCCTTCGTCTACAGCGGCATCAGCAAGCTGTTCGATTTTTCGGGCGCGGTGGCGGAGCAAGCCCATTTCGGCATGAACCCGCCGGCCCTGTTCGCCGCCGCCACCATCGCGGTACAGCTCGGCAGCTCGGCAATGATGCTGTTCCTGCGCGGCTGGCCGGCGGCGCTGGGTGCGTTGGCACTGGCCGGCTTTACCCTGCTGGCGACCTTCGTTGGCCATCCGTTCTGGCGCGAAACCGGCATGGAACGCTTCGCCGACCTCAATTCCTTTCTCGAGCACTTCGGCCTGGTCGGCGGCTTCGTGCTGGTGGCGCTGCTGGAGTTGACCTCCACGCGCGCCGACGCCGGGGCCCCGCTGCGCGCCGCCCCCCGATAAAACCAAGGAGCATTGTCATGACCGTTTATGCGCACCCCTTCCGCCTGCTGCTGGCCAGTTCGCTGCTGTGGCTGGCGATGCCGGCGCTGGCGAAGGACGCGGCCAGGCCGGCGAGTGTCGGCGTCGGCCCGCAATACGACACCACCCACGTCTACCTCGACAGCGCCGATCACTACGACGCTTTCGTCAACAGCTTCACCGCCACCTTCGGCGGCAAGCCCTCGCCGCGCATCACCGCCAACATCATGCCGGTGGACAGCAGCACCCAGGCGCAGTACGTGTGGACGCCGGCCGGCACGCTGTCCACCTTCGCCTTCCAGACGCCGGTGCCGTATCCGTTCGGCTTCGAGCGCAACGGCTACCTGGTCAGCGACATCGACCAGGCGCTGAAGGCGGCCCGCGCCGCCGGCGCCGAAGTGATCGTCGACAAGTTCAAGGACCCGATCGGCTACGACGCGGTGGTGCAATGGCCGGGCGGCGTCAAGATGCAGTTGTATTGGCACTTCACCGCGCCGTCCTACGGCAAGCTCGACACCGTGCCGGACAACCGCATCTACGTCTCGGCCGACCGCGCCGACGCCTTCATCCGCAGCTTCCTCAAGTTCTCGCACGGCAAGGTGGTAGCGGACGACCGGAAGGCCAGCGCCGGCGAGATCGGCCGGCCCGGCGAGAGCTACCGCCGCATCCGGCTGGAGTCGGTGTTCGGCAAGATGCAGGTGCTGGTCACCGACGGCCACCTGCCCTACCCGTTCGGCTGGGAGATGACCGGCTACGAGGTGAAGAACCTGGGCGAAACCCTGGACAAGGCCAAGGCCAATGGCGCCAAGGTGCTGTCTGCGCCGTACGACGCCGGCGACCGCGACACCGCCATCGTGCAGTTCCCGGGCGGCTATATCGCCGAAATCCACGATGTGAAGGCGCGCTGATCCGAATGAAGCGACTGGCTGGCATCTGCGCCGGACTGCTGCTGCCCGCCTTTGGGGCGGCCGCGGCGCCGGCCGACCTGACGATTCCGAAAGTCGATCCGTCGGAATCGATCCTGTCGGAGTACGTATCGGAGGCGGCGCCGGACCCGAATCCGCCGCCCTACACCCTGCTGCGCTACAACGAGCGCTACGACTACCTGGCCGATCCGAAAAATCGCAGGGATTTTTTCGATCCGGTCAAATACATCCCGCTGGGTTCCACCGACCCGCAAAGCTATCTGAGCCTGGGCGGCGAGTTGCGCGAGCGCTACGAGAACCTGCACAACGCCGGCTTCGGCGTGGCGCCGGAGCACAACGCGTCCTATCTGCTGCAGCGGATCACGCTCGCCGCCGACCTGCACGTCAGCCAGCGCCTGCGCCTTTTTGCCCAGGGCATCTCCGGCCTGCAGTTCGGCCAGCAGGAGACCGCGCCGCCGGTGAACCAGAACCCGCTCGACCTGCAACAAGGCTTCGTCGACTACATTTTGGGCCATCCGACCGTCGAGGGCCCGCGGCTGACCACCCGCTTCGGCCGCTTCGAGATGACCTACGGCTCCGGCCGCCTGGTCGCCACCCGTGCCGCGCCGAACATCCCGTTCAAGTTCGACGGCGTCCAGCTGATCGGCGGCATGGGCAGTTCACGCGTCTACGCCTTTGCGGTGCACCCCGGACTGGAACAGAAATACCGCCTGGATACCGAGAACGGGGGCCAGGCCTTCTGGGGGGTGTACAGCACCACGCCGCTGGGCTGGCGCCTGCCGGCCAACCTGGACCTGTACTACCTGGGGGCGCGCTACGCCAATGCGCGCTACGCCGCCGGCACCGGCACGGAACTGCGCCACACCATCGGCACGCGCTCGTTCGGCAAGGCCGGCGGCTGGGACTACGACTGGGAACCGGTGGTGCAGTTCGGCAAGTTCGCCAGCCGCGAGATCCTGGCCTGGACCCTGGCCACCGACACCGGTTACAGCTTCAAGAGCACGCCATGGCAGCCGCGCATCGGCTTCAAGGCCGACATCGCCAGCGGCGATTCGGGCCGCCCCAACGGCCAGTTCGGCTCGTTCAATCCACTGTATTTCAAGTCCGGCTACTTCAACGACGTCAGCATCATCCGCCCGACCAACATCGCCGACCTGCATCCCTCGCTGCAGTTCGTGCCGGTGAAGCCGGTCACCGCGACCCTGGCAACGGACCTGCTGTGGCGCTATAGCGTCAAGGATGGCGTCTACGCGCCGCCCGGCAACATCGAGCTGCGGCCGGCGTCCGGTGCGGCCCGCGACTCGCGCTATATCGGCAACACCGCGGAAACCGCGGTGGAATGGAAAGCCTGCCGCCACATCGCCTGGACGGCGTCCTACGTGCACCTGTTCGCCAGCGACGCCGTGCACGCCGCCGGCGGCCACGACGTCGACTATTTCGGCAGCTGGGTCACTTTCACCTGGTGAGCAGGCCCTCTGCCCACCGCCAACCCGAGGAGAGCATCGCATGAGCACCATCACCACCAAGGACGGCACCCGGATCTTCTACAAGGACTGGGGCGCGGGACAGCCGGTGGTCTTCTCCCACGGCTGGCCGCTGAGCAGCGACGCCTGGGACGGCCAGATGCTGTTCCTGGCCCAGCACGGCTATCGCGTCATCGCCCACGACCGCCGCAGCCACGGCCGCTCCGACCAGACGTTCCACGGCAACGACATGGATACCTATGCCGACGACCTGGCCGCACTGATCAACCAGCTCGACCTGAAGAACGCGGTGCTGGTGGGCCACTCTACCGGCGGCGGCGAGGTGGCGCACTACATCGGCCGCCACGGCAACCAGCGGGTGGCCAAGGCGGTGCTGGTGGGCGCGGTGCCGCCGCTCATGCTCAAGACCGACGCCAATCCCGGCGGCGTGCCGCTGCAGGTGTTCGACGGCATCCGCAAGGGCGTGGCCGACAACCGCAGCCAGTTCTACCTGGACCTGACCCTGCCGTTCTACGGCTACAACCGCGCCGGGGCGAACGTGTCCGAGGCGGTGCGCCAGTCGTTCTGGCTGCAGGGCATGCTGGGCGGCATCAAGGGCCAGTACGACTGCATCAAGCAGTTCTCGGAAGTGGACTACACCCCGGACCTGAAGAAGATCGAAGTGCCGACCCTGGTGGTGCACGGCGACGACGATCAGATCGTGCCGTTCGCCAACTCCGGCGAACTGTCGGTGAAGATCGTCAAGCACGCCACACTCAAGGTCTACAAGGGCGCGCCGCACGGCCTCGCCACCACCCATCAGGATCAGCTCAACGCCGATCTGCTGGCCTTCATCAAGGCGTGATCGATGGTCATGCAGCGTCCTCCGCACGGACGCTGCATGACCATGCCGCATCGCAGCCGGGCAAGGGAGCCCGGCCATGCTCTGCTAGAAAGCGCTCTTGATCACGCCGCCGTCGACCCGCAGAGCTGCGCCGGTGGTGGCTGAAGCTTGTGCGCTGGCTGCATAGAGCACCATCGATGCAACCTCCTCTGGCGTTGCGAACCGCTTGAGCAGGGACGTAGGGCGGACCTTTTCGAAAAATTCCCGCTCAAACTGCTCGAAGGTCTTTCCCTCGGATTTCGCCAGGGTATCGACGAAGTCATCCACCCCTCGCGACTTCGTCGGGCCGGGCAACACAGAATTGACTGTAATTCCGGTCCCCGCAACAGCTTCAGCCAGTCCGCGCGACACGGCCAGGATCGCGGTCTTCGTCACACCGTAGTGGATCATTTCGGTAGGTATCTGGATCGCACTCTCACTGGAAATGAAAATCATGCGTCCCCAGTTAGCGCGTCGCATTGCCGGTAGATACAGCCGGGCCAGCCTGACACCACTCAGCACATTGGCGTCGAAGAAACGTTGCCAATCCGCGTCTGGAATCTCCTCGAACGGCTTAGGCTCGAAGATTCCAAGGTTGTTGACCAGCACCCCCACTCCCGGATGCAATTTCGCGAGCCGCTCGGCTTCAGCGGCCCGGGTCAAATCTCCGGCAAAGCCCAGCGGCGCGTTTCCGGTGGTTGCGGCAATCGAATTGACGGCGCTATCAACCGCCGCCTGGGTCCGGCCGTTCACAATCACGCGCGCGCCTTCAGCCGAGAGCGCCTCGGCTATGGCATATCCGATCCCGGCGGTGCTGCCGGTTACGAGGGCCAGCTTGTTCTTCAGTCCCGTATCCATGCCTGCTCCAGCAAATGAGGACTATGGTCGCGGGCCGAGCGCGGAAACACCATTGATCGTTTGGGCTATTTGTTGGCTGTCCGGATGGTCGAAATGGGATCCGTCCTCTCGGACAGGACGAGCGTGATGGAGGTAGCGATGACGCGCGCGTGGCACCCAATCCGCTGGCCGGACACCGGTGGCGCCCGCGGGCGTGCCGCGCGAAGAGAATTCACTTCAATTTGTGGTTAAGCCGAGGCGGCAGGGGTTGCTTCGTCGCCGGTTTATGACCCTGCACATCAGCTTGGACGCGAAGCCGACACGGCGCGCAACCGTCAAAGCAGACACGCAAACATGCACCGCACGACCCGCGATAACGGGGACATATCAGCGCTATTGGCTACCCGCCCTTCGGCTGCTTGCGCCAGGCCGGCGCGGGCTTCCCGCTTGCCGATCTTGTGTAGACGTCCTGTTCCGCCGTGCTGAATTGGAGCGGATGGACGAAATCGACGCCGCGAAGAAGGGCCGGATTTTCCGATCCGCTCTGCGGCCCCGAGGCCGCATTGTCGGCGGCGGCGTTCGCGACGGTGATCGCCGCCGCGAGGACGCCGAGCAAGGCACGGGCGATCGATGAAGCTCCGTATTTCCGCATGAGGATTCCCCACCGCCGTCGAGGCGTTCAGCCCTTCAGTTCATTGGCTCTGCAAACGATCGAGCGCGTGGTCTCCGCGCCGTGGAAGAGCGCGGGCACCCCGAGACCGGCTTTCGTTTTCCATACCTTGCCGTCCACCCACACGGCGCAGCAGATAGAGCTGGAGACTGTCGCGCAGGAACCGGCGGCGCGGCGGGGCAAAGACGAGATCATCCGGGTTCGCCATCAACGTCCTCCAAGCGGAACGACCCGCAGCGCGCTGACGGCCATGTGGTGGCCGGCCGGGTTGGCGGGGACTTCGCCAGCGAACGGCGCGAGCGCGGTCGAGAAGCGGATGTCCACGGGCTGGCTGATCGCCCCGTGCGTGGCGACCGCGGCGATCGCCCGGCCGTCGACCTCCCAGATGATGTCGGTCGGCGTCCACAGCACGCCGAAATCGTGCAGGCCCTTTGAGAAGTCGCTCTTGAAGCGGCTGTCGAAGCCGACTGCGGTGCCCGTGCTGGAGGCCCACCTATGCAAGGTCATGTGCAGATCGTCCGGATAATGGACCTCGGCGACATCGATCTCGAACTTGCCCGGGCTCACCAGCCAGAAGGCGTTGTTGAGGCCGCTCACGTCGGCCGCCTGGACGCGGGCCTCGAAGAAGCCGTACGACCAGGTGGACTTGCTGATGAGGAAGCCTGTCGACCATCTGGCGTGGCACTTGCCGACGGCCGCCCGTGTCCGCAACTGCAGGCCGGTCGGCGTGGCCACGACGCTCTGCGGCTGGCGGCAGGCGTCCAGGTCCGAGCGGTCGTCCGACTGCACTGACCACAGCGTCTGCAACTCGGCGGGGTCGGTAAAGTCCGTCTGCAACGCCGGCGTCCGGCCCGCGGAGCGGTAACTGGCGATCAGAGTCTGGTCGTCGGCGGTCACCGGCCGGCGCGTGCCCCATGGCTGGTCCGGATTGCCCCAGGTCGGCGGCGCCATCTGGGCGGCGGCCGGCGGCAGCCCGGCAGCGGCCAGGCCCCACGCTAGCAGCGGAATCAGCAGCTTGTGCACGAGCGCCTCCCTTCGCCGACCAATCCGGTCACGGCGCGAAAACCCTCAGCGACTGCACGGTCATGCCGTGGCCTTCGGGATGGTCGGGAACCTTGCCGCCCGCCCAGTCGGCCAGCGCCGTCGACAATCGGATAACGGCCGGGCCTATGACCCGGCCGTGCGTCGTGACGGCGGCGACCGGTTCTCCGTCGACCTCGTAGACCAGGCCGGTCGACGTCCACAGCAGGCCGACGTCGTGGAAACCCGAGGATAGATTGTCGATGAAGTTGAGCCCCCACCCCATGCCGGCGTGTTTTTCGCTACCGTTGTAGGGCCAGTACTGGAGGCCGAGGTGCATATAGCTCGGATAGTAGGTCTCGGTGACGTCGATCTCGAAATTGTCGTCCGTGGTCAGCCAGAAGGCGTTGTCGACGCCTTTGATGTCCGCGATCCTGATCCGGGCTTCATAGAAGCCGTAGCCGTATTTGACCTTGCTCGCGATGTGTCCGGTGGACCACCGGGCCGTACGGCAATCGTCGGCGAGGAGCGTCTTCAGTTTCAGGCCCGCGGACGAGGCCTCGACGCTGTCTGGCCGGCGGCAGGACTTCAGCGTCGGATTGTCATCGCGTCCGAGGCTCCAGTCCGCCTGGAGCTCCGCCGGGCGGGTCAAGCCAGTCCAGAGGACCGGCGCCGTCTTGCCCGAGCGATAAGCAGCGATGGCGGCGCGGTCCGCCGCCGTCACCGGTCTCCGCGTCCCCCAGGGCTGATCGGGCGATCCCCAGGTGGGTAGCCCGGCCAGCGTCGCCGCACGGGATG
>DASRFD010000040.1:0-32101 GCA_035651715.1 Nevskia sp. | reverse complement strand
GTGGTGAAGAACGGCTCGAAGATGTGGGTCAGGTGTTCGGGCGGAATGCCCTTGCCGTTGTCGCTGTAGCGGATCAGCACGCCGCCCGGGTTGGCCTCGGCGGAAATCCGGATCAGGCCTTTCTGGCCTTCGTCGAAGGCGTGCACCAGGCTGTTGACTACCAGGTTGGTCAGGACCTGCGACAGGGCGCCGGGGATGGTGTCCAATTGCAGCTGCCGGTCGCAGTCCAGCTCCACCTTGTGCGAGGTCTTGCGCAGCTGCGGGTGCAGCGACAGCAGCACATCTTCGAGGTAGGAGCGCAGGGCGATGGTGCGGCGTTCGTCGCTGGTCTGGTCGGCGGCAACGCGCTTGAAGCTCTGCACCAGGTTGGCGGCCCGGGTCAGGTTGTTGAGCAGGATCTTGGAGGCGGACTCGCAGTCGGCGGTGAAGCGGCCCAACTCGGAGCGCGTCATGGTGCCGGCGGCGAGGGAACGGGCCAGGCCCTGCGCCGATTCCTGGAAATGCGAGGCGGTGGTGACGCCGATGCCGATCGGGGTATTGATCTCGTGCGCCAGTCCGGCGACCAGGCGGCCGAGCGAGGCCTGCTTTTCGGCCTGCACCAGCTGGTCCTGCGTCTCCTGCAGGCGCCGCAGGGTGGCGGTGGTCTCGGCGATCTGCCGTTCCAGCGACTCGTTGAGCTCGTGCAGGCGCCGCTCCGAGCGCTTGCGCTCGCTGATGTCGGCGATGGCGGCGATGACGAAACGTCCTTCCTCGTATTCGACCGGGTTGAGCCCGATCTCCACCGGGAACTCGGTGCCGTCCTTGCGCGCCGCGTTGAGGTCGCGGCCGGCACCCATCATGCGCGGCCGCGGCCCCGAGAAGTACCCCTGGCGCAGGGCGGCATGGCCGCCGCTGTGCCGCGCCGGCACCAGCCGGTCGACCAGCTGGCCGGCCAGCTCGCCGCGCTGATAGCCGAACAGGGATTCGGCGGGGGCGTTGGCCAGGACGATGCTGCCGCGTTCGTCGATCATCACCATCGCCGTGGGCGCGCTGTCGAACACCGCGCGGAAGCGGCTTTCCTGCCGCTTGCGCTCGGTGATGTCGATGATCGAGGCGAGCACGAAGATGCCTTCGGGCGATTCGATCGGGTTGAGGCCGATCTCGATCGGCACCTCGCGTCCGCCCTTGGTCAGGCCGTAAAGATCGCGGCCCACCCCCATCGTGCGCGTCTGCGGCGCGGCGAAGTAGCTGTCGCGCAGTCCGGGGTGGCGCTCGCGGATGCGCTGCGGCACCAGCATCTCGACCCGCCGGCCGATCAGCTCGGCGCGGGCGTAGCCGAACAGGCGCTCGGTCTGGGCGTTGACCAGGGTGATGCTGCCCTCCGGATTGACCATGATCATGGCATTGGGCGCGGCCTCCACCACCAGCCGGAAGCGCTCCTCGGAGCGGCGCCGCTCGGTCATGTCGCGGGTGACCTTGGAGAAGCCCACCAGCTTGCCCTGCGGGTCCCGCATGGGCGTCAGGATGACGTTGGCCCAGAAGCGGCTGCCGTCCTTGCGCAGGCGCCAGCCCTCGTCCTCGAAGCGGCCGTTCTCGGCGGCCTCGCGCAGCTCGACCGCGGGCTTGCCGGCGGCGACGTCCTCGGCCGGATAGAAGCAGGCGAAGCTGCGGCCGAGGATCTCCGCTTCGGTGTAGCCCTTGAGCCGCGCCGCGCCGTCGTTCCAGGTCGCCACCAGGCCTTCCGCGTCGAGCATCAGGATGGCGTAGTCCCGGACCCCGGATACCAGCTGGCGGAAGCGGTCCTCGCTCTGGCGCAAGGAGTCGTCGGCGCGCTTGCGCTCGGTGATGTCGATGATGGAGGCCAGCACGAACAGGCCTTCCGGGGTGTCGATCGGGTTGAGGCCGATTTCGATCGGCACTTCGCGCCCGTTCTTGGTCAGGCCGTAGAGATCGCGGCCCACGCCCATGGAGCGGGTCTGCGGCTCCTGGTAGTAGCTGTCGCGCAGGGACGGATGCTGGGCGCGCGAGCGTTGCGGCACCAGCATCTCGATCGGCTGGCCGACCAGCTCGTCGCGGCTGTAGCCGAACAGCTTTTCCGTCTGGGCGTTGACCAGGCTGATGCGCCCGTCGCGGCTGGCCATGATCATCGCGTTCGGCGCCGCCTCGACCAGCAGCCTGAAGCGTTCGGCCGAGCGCTTGCGCTCGGTCAGGTCGACCACCGCCGCCAGCACCACCGGACCGGCTTCGGTGTCGAGCGGATTGAGGCCGATCTCCACCGGAAATTCGGTGCCGTCGCGCCGCTGCGCGTAGAGGTCGCGGCCGGCGCCCATGGCGCGGGCGCTGGGCGCATCGGTGAAGGAATCGCGCAGGCGGCTATGGCCGCCGCGCAGGCGTTGCGGCACCAGCAGTTCGATCGGCTGGCCGACCAGTTCCTGCCGTGGATAGCCGAACAGGCGCTCGGTCTGGGTGTTGACCAGCACGATGCGGCCGCGCCGGTCCACCATGATCAGGGCGGTGGGGACGGCGTCGAGCATGGCCCGCACCCGGTCTTCGGGAGGGTTGGGGCCCTCGACTGCGACGTCCGGGTGATGGGACGACATATGAACAACCTCTCGGTCCTGACACGATCAGGGAGGGTGGAGGCTCGAACCTGGCCCATCGCTCCATAGGCCCAGGGCTTTGATGCCATTCTGACTCATCGATGCAGGGATAGGACCCCCTAACGGATGGGTGGCGGCTGTCACCTGATTCATGGGCGGCGGGCCGATATACGGTGGGTTCCGAACGGGCGGGTGGCGCGGAAGCGCGGCGGCTGTCTAATCGTCGATCCGCCGCCAGCGGGAGGGCGCCAGATCCCCGCGGCGGGAGCGGCGGCCGCGGGGCCGGTACGCGGTCAGGCTCCGCCATAGCTGCCGCAGCGGGCGCTCCCAGATTCCGGGCCGGCGGCCGCAGCGATAGCCCTGCAGGGTCAATTCCAGAAAGCGCTCGCCGCCTTCGCTTTCCCAGCGCAGCGCGCCCCGCGCCACCAGCCGCCCCACGCCATCATCCAGGTCGCTGGCGCGCAGCGCCGCTTTGCGCCACTCCGTCAGCAGGCTGGACCAGGCCAGGCGGCCGCCCGGCGGCGTCCGCCGCTCGAAAAAGACCCCGAGCACGGCAAGATCGACCGTATCGTCGTCAATGATCATCGCCTGCCTGCCTATGGACGGACCCGTCCCGTTAGCGGCAGGGGCCGGCGGAACTTGAGCCCGCTCCTTGTACGGTGACGGGCAGACGGGCCCCTTGCGCCAGCCAAAGATGGCCGGTGCGCGCTGCGGCGTCCGGGAAGCGCCCGCGGCCCCGCAGCGCCTGTGTGCGCTGCACACCGCCTACCGAACGCGGTCATGGAGACCAGGATGGCACGCAGCATGGAGTTTCTAGGCCAGGAATCCGGCGTGGTACTGCCGGAACGGCGGCCAGGCATGGCGTTGGAAGTCCCCGCGAAAATATCGGTTCCGGGGGCTTCGATCCACAGCGTGTTCCAGCGCGTAGTGGCCGAAATGCCGCAACGCGTCGCCATTGCCGGCGATGACTGCCGGCTGACCGGCGCGGAGCTTGCCACGGTGGCCGACCGCATCGCGGTGCGGCTGCAGGCCTGCGGCGTGCGCCGCGGCGACCGTGTCGGCATCTTCAGCCGGCCGTCGGCGCAGGCGATCGCGGCGCTGCTGGGCATTCTGCGCTGTGGCGCCTGCTACGTGCCGTTCGATTGCTTCAGCGCGCCGACGGTGCAGCGCCGGATCTACCAGGATGCGGGCCTGGCGGCGATGCTGGTCGAGGAGTCGCTATGCCATGCCGCAACCCAGTTCTGGGACGGTACGGCGCTGCCGCTGGACCAGTGCGCGGCGGACGACGGCGCCGACAGCTTCCGCGTCGACCCGGTCGCGGTCCGGACCGGGGACCTGGCCTGCATCCACTACGTGCCGGGCGCGGCGGGCCTGCCCATTTCGGTTTCGCTGAGCCACGAGGCACTGTTGTATTTCGCCCTCGACCGCGACTACGTGGAACTGGGCCAGGATGAGGTCATCCTGCAGCTGGCCGAGCTGTCGGCGGACGTGTCCTGCTTCGAGATCTGGGGCGCGCTGCTCAACGGCGGCTGCGTGGCCCTGATGGGCGCGCAGGAGCCGGGACTGGACCAGATCAGTGCCGCGGTGTGCCGCCACGGCGTCACCACGCTGTGGCTGCCGCAGCGCCTGGCGGCGCATGCCAGCGACCTGTGCCTGGAGCGCCTGCCGAGTTTGCGCCGGGTGCTGGCCGGCGGCGACATGCTGGCGCCGATGCAGGTGCACAAGACCCCGGACGGCACGCCGCTGGCCGCAGCCGCGCCGCCCGCTGCCGCGCCCCTGACCGAAAGCCAGGCCGAGATCTGGCTGGCGGCGCAGCTCGGCGACGACGCCAGCTGCGCTTTCAACGACTGCGTGCTGCTGGATCTCGACGCCGCCGTGGATGCGGCGGCGCTGCAGCTGGCGCTGAGCCAGCTGCTGGCGCGGCACGACGCCCTGCGTGCCTGCTTCAGCGCCAGCGGCGACGCCATGCGCATCGCCCTGCCGTGGAGCTTCGAGCTGGGCACGGCCGAGGCCGAAAGCGCCGAAGTGGCGCTGGCGCTCGAGGCCCGTACCCCGTTCGACCTGGTCAACGGCCCGCTGATCCGCGGCCGCCTGCTGAGCCTGCCGCAGGGCCGCCGCGCGCTGCTGCTGGGCGTGCATCGCATGGTCTGCGACGGGGATTCGCTGCGCATCCTGGTCACGGAGCTGCCCGAGCTGTACGCGGCGATCGTCGGCTCGCGCCCGGCGCGGCTGCCCGAGGCGCCGTCCTTTGCCGCATATGCCCGCCGCCAGATGTACGTCGCGGCCGCGGCGACGGTGGAGGCGGAAGCCTACTGGACCGAGCGGCTGACGCCGCCCCCCGCCTTCAACGAAATGCCGGTCGACCAGGCGCGGCCGGCGGTGCGCAGCTTCCACTGCGCCACGCTGCGGCAGCAGCTGCCGCAGGATTTGCGCGCAGCCTTGCAGCAGCTCGGCGGCGGCCGCGAGGACGGCCTGCCGGGGGTGATGCTGGCGGCCTGGCAGGCGCTGATCGGCCGCCTCGGCGCCGGCGACGACGTGGTGGTGGGGGTGCCGATCGACGGCCGCGCCGCCGGGCAGGACGCGGCCCTCGTCGGGCAATGCCTGAACCTGTTGCCGCTGCGCGCCAGCTGGGACGGGACCACCTCCATCGCCGCGCATCTCCAGGCGGTGGAGCGCAGCCTCGACGAGGCGCGGCAACACCGGCGTTGCACCCTGGGGGCGCTGACGCGCCAGCTGCCGGGACAGCGCGACGGCGGCCGCTCGCTGCTGGCGCAGGCGCTGTTCCGCTTCGAGCGCCTGCCGCGGCAATCGTCGGAGACGGTAGCGGTGCGCATCGAGCGCGGCGCCAAGAGCCGCAGCGGCTTCGATCTGGAGCTGCTGGTGCTCGACGACGGCGACGGCCTGCTGCTGGACTGCAGCTACAGCCTCGACCTGTACCAGGCGGCCACCATCGAGCGCTGGCTGGACTGCTACCAGGTCCTGCTGCGCAGTTTCGTCGCCGACCCGCAGCAGCGCCTGGTGCAGGCGCCGCTGCTGCCGCAAATGGAGCGGGCCCGGCTGCTGTTCGGCCTCAACGCGACGGCCGCCGCCCGTCCGCGCCAGTGCCTGCACCAGCTGGTGCAGGCTCAGGCGGCGCGCCATCCGGGCGCGATCGCGGCCCAGTACGGCGCGGCGCGCATCAGCTATGGCGAACTGGAGCGGCGCGCCAACCGCCTGGCACAGCATCTGATCGCGCGCGGCCTGCGGCCGGGCGGGCTGGTCGGCGTCCTGCTGCGCCGCTCGCTGGATCTGCTGGTGGCGCCGCTGGCCTGCCTCAAGGCCGGCTGCGCCTACGTGCCGCTGGATCCCTCTCATCCCCCGGCGCGCCTGCGCCAGGTGCTGGACCGCGCCGCGCCTGCGGCGCTGATCACCGACGGGCCGCAGCTCCAGGCGCTGCCGCCGGCGCTGCTGCGGATCGACCTGGTCGCCGAGCGGCAGGCCATTGCCGCGGCCGCGGCGCGGCCGCCGGGGGTGCCCTGCGACGTCGAGGACCTGGCCTACGTCATCTTCACCTCCGGCTCGACCGGCGCGCCCAAGGGCGTGGAGATCAGCCACCGCGCCATCGTCAACCTGCTGCTGTCGATGGCGCGCGAACCCGGCCTGGCGGCCGACGACGTGCTGCTCGCCACCACCACCATTTCCTTCGATATCGCCGCGCTGGAGCTGTTCCTGCCGCTGCTGGTCGGTGCGCGCGTGGTCATCGCCGGGCGGCGCGAGGCGGCCAACGGCGAGGCGCTGAAGCGGCGGCTCGAGTCCAGCCGCGCCACCGTGCTGCAGGCGACGCCGTCGACCTGGAAGCTGCTGCTGGAGGCCGGTTTCAGCGGCGCCAGCCTGCGCCGCATGCTGTGCGGCGGCGAGGCGCTGCCGCGCGAGCTGGCGCGGCGCCTGCTCGCCGACGGCGGCGAGCTGTGGAACATGTACGGCCCGACCGAGACCACGGTGTGGTCGTCCTGCGCCCGCGTCGCCGCCGACGCGCCGATCACGGTCGGACGCATGCCCATCGACAACACCGCGTTCTACATCCTCGACCGCCACCGGCAGCCGCTGCCGACCGGCGTGCCCGGCGAGCTCTACATCGGCGGCGACGGCGTGGCGCGCGGCTATCTCGGCGATCCGGAGCGCAGCGCCGCGTCCTTCCTGCCCGATCCCTTCACCGGCGGGCGCATGTATCGCAGCGGCGACCTGGCGCAGCGGCTCGACGACGGCACGGTGCAGCTGCTGGGCCGCATCGACCGGCAGATCAAGCTGCGCGGCTTCCGCATCGAGCCCGACGAGATCGAGTCGGTCCTGCTCGCCAGCGGCGTAGTCAGCGCCGTGGCGGTGGAGTGCCGCGCCGATCCGGCCGGGGTGCAGCGTCTGGCCGCCTACTACGTCGGCGCGCCGGACCAGGACTGCGCACCGGAGGCGCTGCGCGGGCTGCTGGCGGCGCAGCTACCCGACTATCTGGTGCCCAACGCCTGGGTGCGCCTGGACGAGCTGCCGCTGACGCCCAACGGCAAGATCGACCGCAAGGCGCTGCCGCCGCTGCAGCCGGCGTCGGCGCAGGACGACTATGTCGCGCCGCGCAGTCCGCTCGAGACCGCCCTCGCGGCCATCTGGGCCGAGGTGCTGAAGCTGGACCGGGTCAGCGTGCACAGCGACCTGTTCGAGCTGGGCGCCGATTCGATCCAGCTGTTCCAGATCAGCGCGCGGGCGCGCCGCCACGACATCCGCCTCAGCGCGCGGCAGCTGATGCAGCTGCGCACCATCGCGCGCGTCGCCGCGGCGCTGAATGCGGACGAGGAAGGTTCCGCGGGAGGTGAGCCGCCGGCCCCGGTGCCGCCGCGCGGCGCCGGCAGCGCTGCGGCGGAGCCGGACCATCCCCTCGACTGGTTCGGGGCTCAGGACGCGGTCTGCGGCGCCGGCTGAAGCGGCGCCGCCGCGGGCGGGCGGCGCAGCACGCTCAGCGCGGTCGCGGCGAAGATGCCGGCGACGTTGGCCGCCTCGCCGCAGAGCACGCCGAACAGCGCGCCGGCCACGCCGTAGCGGTGCATGGCCCAGTAGCTCACGCCCAGCGACAGCAGGGCGCTGGCCAGGGTGATCAGGGTGAGCTGGCGCAGCCGGCCGCTCGACACCAGCAGGTGCACGCTCTGGTCGCGCACCACCATCAGCAGCGACACCGCCGACCACAGCAGCAGCAGCTGGTCGCGCTGGGCGAACTCCTTCTTCAGCACGTGGGCGAAGATCCAGTCGCGCAGCAGCCACATCGCGCCCAGGTACAGCAGCGCCATCGCCGCCACGCCCAGGATGACCGGCAGCAGGCGCCAGGCCACGCGTCGCGGTGCCTGCTGCTGCAGCCAGCCGGCGGTGAGCGGCAGCATCATCGAGCCGACGCCGGTGGACAGCAGGTTCACCGGCATCAGCAGCAGGCGCGTCGCGGCGATCGCGGCCACCGCGCCGACGTCGAGCGTGGCGGCGACGAGATAGCTGTAGCCCTGGCTGAAGGTCCAGTGGACCGCGGCGCCGGCGGTGGACCATGCGCCGAGGCCGGCGATGCGGCGCAGCATGCCCTGGACCGGCGTGGCGTCCAGCGGCAGGCTGCGGCGCAGGTGGCGGTGCAGCGCGACCGCGGCGCACAGGGCGGAACCGGCCAGCGTGGCCACCGCAGTGGCCGCCGGCAGCGGCGACAGGGTGGAGAACGCCGCGCCGGCGACCAGCAGCAGCGCATAGAGCAGGTCGCAGCGCACCACGTCCTGGGCGCGCTGTTGCGCCAGGCTGGCGGAGCGGAAGAACTCGCGCGTCAGCGCGGCCGGCGCCGCCAGCGCGGCCGCGAGCAGCAGCAGCGAGGTGGTGCCGCGCAACGCTCCGGCCAGGCCGAGCAGGGCGACCGCCACCGCCACCGGGCCGAACACCCAGCGCAGCACCTGGCGCTGCTCGCGGTGCACGCCCGCGACCAGGGCGCCGCGCCGGGCGTTGTCGAGCGGCGTCATGCGCAGGATCAGGGTCGGACCGAAAAACGCGTTCTGCAGCGAGGTGAGCAGCAGGAAGGCATTGGCGACCAGGATATAGGTCCCGTACTGTTCGCCGCTGGTGCGCCGGATCAGCAGCAGGCCGACCGCGAGGCTGGCCGCGGAGAGCAGCGCCTGGCTGGCGACGGAGCTGCCGAGCAGGCGCAACAGCGGACCGCGACCCTCCTGGCTCATGACGGCTCCCGGGTGGTGCGCACCCACACCGCGGGGCGGGAGTGCGCCAGCATCAGGCGCAGCTTCCAGGCGACGAAGCCCGGCACCCGCAGCAGGTCGGGCAGCACGGTCGCGCCGAGGCCGCTGATGCTCCAGCCGCGCGCCACGTACAGGACCAGCGCGCCGAGGCAGGCCAGGTCCAGCCACAGCCAGGGCGCGAGGGCGCGGTCGAGCAGCGCGGCCAGCGCGGCGGGTGGCAGCGCCGACGCGGCGCCCAGCACCAGCCAGGACAGCGGCGGCAGCAGCAGGTCTGCGGCGAGGTCCAGGCACAGCGCGCTGCGCCAGGCGCGGCGCAGCAGCGGCGGCAGCTGGCGGCGCAGCAGCAGGCCGCGGCCGCCTTCCCAGCGCAGCCGCTGGCTGCGCGCCGCCGCCTCGGTCGAAACCATCTCGCCCAGCACCTGCGCCTCGTCGGCATATTCCACGCGCACGCCGGCCAGGCCCAGGGCGACGCCGTACTCCACGTCCTCCGCCAGGGTATAGGCCGCGTAGGGCACGTCCCGCAGCACGAGCCGGTGCACGCACCAGCCATTGCCGCGAATGCCGCAGGACAGCCCCAGGCGCTGCCGCGCGCGCGAGCGCAGCGGGTGGATGCAGGCAAAGGCCAGGGCCATCAGCCGCGTGCGCGGCGAGGCCTGCGGGTTGAGCACGGCGTAGTGTGCCTGCACCGCGCGCGCGCCCCGTTCGATGCGCGCGGCGCAGGCTTCGAGCAGATTCGGCGTCACCTCGGAATCGGCGTCGACCACCAGCACGGCGTCGGCCCAGCCCTCGCGCAGGCTGGCGTCGAAGCCGTGGCGCAGCGCGTGGCCCTTGCCGCGGCGGCTGTCGTCGCGGCGTTCCAGCGCCACCGCGCCGGCGGCGCGCGCACGTGGCGCGGTGTCGTCGCTGCAGTTGTCGCAGACCACCAGGATGCGGAACCGCTGCGCCGGCCAGCGCAGCCGGCGCAGGCTGGCGATGGTGCGCGCGATGGTCGCCGCCTCGTTGTGCGCCGGCACCAGGATGTCGAACTTGAGCTGCCCGCGGGCGGGCGGCGGCGGCGCCGACCGCGCCGAGCACAGGGTCAGCAGCAGCAGGTAGGCGCAGCCGGCGGCCAGGGGGAGCAGGGCGAGGGCGAACACCGGCTGGAGCAGGGCCATGTCAGGCGTATTCACGGTAGTGCCAGCCCCACAGCACCGACAGCTTGCCGAAGTTGGCGCTGGCCCGGGTCAGCCAGTGGGCGGCGTGATGGCGGCCGAGCGGCAGGCTGAGCAGCGCCAGCAGCGCCGCGGCGAGGAGCTGCGCGGAGGCGCGCAGCACCAGGCGCAGGCGCCGCAGCAGGTTGGCCCGGCCGTAGCGCCCGTTGAGGCTGTGGCGCGCAAAATCCTGGCCGCCGCGCAGCGCGCGCCGCAGCAGCCAGCGCAGCGACAGCCGCGATTCCTCGATCGGCTCGCGCACGGCGGCTTCGTCGCACCACACGATGCTCGCGCCGGCCGCGGCCAGGCGTGCCAGCAGGTCGCCGTCCTCGCCGCCGGTGAGGCCGTAGGCCGGGTCGAACGGGGCGGCGCCGAGCAGCTCGCGCCGCAACAGCACATTGCCGAAGCGCAGGCGATTGCGCGGCACCAGCGTGCCGCTGGGCTGGCGCGGCCAGTCGTAGAAGCGGCCGCGGCGGATCCATGCCGGGGCGCCGGGCGGCACCTCGGGCAGCACCGGCCCGAGCACGCCGTCGGCGCCGCTGCGCTCGGCCGCCTCGACCAGGCGGCGCAGCCAGTCCGGCGGCGCCCGCTCGTCGTCGTCGACGAAGGCCAGCCAGCGGCCGCCGGCCAGCTCCACCGTGCGGTTGCGGGTGATGGCGATGTTCTTGTGCGGCTGCACCGCATAGACCAGGCGGTGCGGCGGCGCGGCGCGGCAGGCGGCGCCGACCACGGCGCCGGCGCTGCCCAGCGGATCGTTGTCGACCACGATCACTTCGTCGGCCGGCAACTCCTGCTGCGCCAGGTCGTCGAGCAGGGCGGCGAGCCGCGGCGTGCGGCGGTAGGTGGCGATGCACACGCTCAGCCGCGTCTGCCGCCGCGCGCCGCCGGCCGCGGGAGCGGCTTCGCAGACGGTGGCTTCGGCCAGGTTCATGCGGGCGAGGTCAGGCCGGGCGTGGCGGCCTCGGCGGCGGGAGTGCGGCGCAGGTTCTTGCGCAGGCGCAGCAGCGGCCGCTCGACCCAGCGCCGCAGCGCCTCGGCGAACAACAGGGTCAGCGCCGCGGCGAGCAGCAGGGTCGTGGCGGAACCCAGCCGGGGATACAGGCCGCGCACCAGTTCCAGCAGCAGATGATGCGAAAGGTAGACGGCGTACGACACCTGGCCCAGGTACACCGCCGCCGGCGCATTGAGCCAGCGCCAGCCGCGGCCGGCGCTGCGCCGCACCGCGAGCCAGATCAGCGGGGCGATGGCCAGGCTCTGCACGGTGTAGCGGGCGGTGAGGCGGAAGTGTTCGTCGCGGCACAGCAGGCTCGCCAGCAGCAGGCCGCCGCACAGCGCCGGCAGCAGGCTTTCACCGCGGCCCGACAGCGCCGGGCCGCGGTCCAGCCATGGGTTCTGCAGCAGGCCCAGCAGGCAGCCGACCAGGATCGCATCGATCCGCGTGTCGGTGGCCATGCCGATGTAGTCCTCGCTGCCGCCGTGGGTCGCCAGCCAGGCGCGCCGCGCCAGCACCAGCGCGCAGGCCGCGCCGAGCACCAGCCCCGACAGGCGCGGCTGGCCACGGCGCAGCAGCCACAGGGCCAGCGGCGGATACAGCAGGTAGAAGTGCTCCTCCACCGCCAGCGACCAGACCACGCCGGCACCGGCCGGCAGGCCCTGGAAGTCGTGGAAAATGACGTGGTAGTTGCCGAAGTAGAACAGCATCGACAGCAGGCCCTGCACGCTGAAGCGGCCGGCGACCAGGCCGGCGCCGGCCAGCAGGCCGGCCAGCGCGGTCACCACCAGCAGCGGCGGCATCAGGCGCAGGCAGCGGCGCAGGTAGAAGTTGCGCAGGGAGATGCCGCCGCAGCGGTCGAACTCCTGGCGCAGCAGGGTGGTGATGAGGAAGCCGCTGAGCACGAAGAACACGGTCACGCCGAGCCCGCCCGGCACGAGGTTGCCCAGTCCCGCGTGGGCGAAAAACACCAGCCCCACCGCCACGGCGCGGATGCCGTCGAGCGAGGGGATGGCGCCGCCCGGCGGCGCGGCGGCGGGCTCAGGCCTGGGCATGGGATTCTCCGTCGAGGGCCGGCAGCGGGGCCACCTTCAGCGGCGGCGCCCCGAGGTCAGGCTCGCCGAAGCACAGGCGCAGGCGCTGCTCCAGCAGGCTGCGCGCCAGCGCCGCGGTGGCCAGGGTGATCACCGCGAAGTTGACGCTGAGCACGCTGAACCAGTGCGACTCCGACAGGTTGACCACCAGCTCCTGCAGGAACAGGGCGAGGAACAGCGCAGCCTGGTCCGCGTCGCTGCGCAGCAGCCGCAGGCTCTGGCGCAGGCACACCACGATGAAGCCGGCCAGGCAGATGCCGCCGGCCAGGCCGAGGTCGTTGAACACCTCGAGATAGCCGTTGTGCGAGGAGCCCGGGTAGAAACCCAGGTTCTGGACGAAGGCATAGGAGTCGGTGCCCGGATGGAGGCCGGTCCAGTAGGCGCCGTAGCCGCTGCCGAGCAGCGGGCGCTGCGCGATGTGTTCGCTGATCAGCTGCCAGATGTCGGCCCGCCCGGTCATGCTCATGTCCTTGCCGGTCAGCGCCGACACCGGTCCGAACAGCAGGCTGATGCCGGGCAGCACGCGCAGCACGATCAGGGCGTAGGCGGTCAGGCCGGCGCCGAACAGCGTCACCGCCAGCGGGATGTGGCGGCGCAGCCAGGGCGTGGGGCGCTGCACCAGTCCGAGCAACACGAGCGAAAACGCCGCCGCCACCAGCGAGGTGGAGCTGCGCGACAGCACCAGGCAGGCCGCCGCCAGCGTCAGCCCGGCCATCGCCCGCCAGCGCTTGGTTTCCCCGGCCAGTCCGGCGTGGAACCACAGGATCATGCCCAGGCAGGCCAGCGCGCCGAAGCTGTTCTTGTGATTGGCCAGCCCGCGCCAGGCGCCGAGCAGTTCCGGCGAGGTCTCCTGGTGGATCGCCAGCTGCGGCTGCAGCAGCCCGAACAGCAGCGAGCCCGCCAGCATCAGCGTGACGATCGGCCGCAGTACCTGCTGCAGGCGCCGCGGATGCCAGGCCATCAAGGCCAGCGCGCAACCGTCGACGATGAAGGTCAGCACGCGCACCATGCGGCGCACGGTGTAATCCGGTTCGATCGACCAGGCCACGCTCGCCGCGGCGAGCAGGGCGAACAGCGCCAGCCAGGGATTGAGGTGCCGCCATAGCTGTCCGGCCAGCTCGCGCCGCCGGGCGATGACGGCGAGGCCGCCGACCAGCAGCAGCAGCCAGGTCAGCCGGCTGACCAGGCCGCCGGCGGCGGGCGCGTTGGGATTGCTGAGCGCGCTGTAGTCGAAGTCGTCGGGCACGATCATCAGCACCACCAGGGCCCAGACCATCAGCCCCAGCAGCACCGCATGGCGGTCGTCGCGGATCCAGCGCAGGCGCCGCGGCGCGGCGGCGCCGGCCTGCGCCGCCCGCATGAACGCATCGCTTTCCATGCCGCCTGCCCCGAAACCCATCGTCGCCGCTCCTCAAGCGCACAGGCGCCGCCCAGGCGGCGTAAAGTCCCTCAGAACCGGTTGAGCACCGCGCCCAGAATCTGCGCCTGGGTCGTCGCCAGGCGGCGGAACATGTCGCGCATCTGGCGGTTGGCGGTGTGATCGGCCCGGCCCAGCGCCAGCACCCGGCCGACCACGGTGGCCACCGCCAGGCCGTCGGCGCAGCGGCTCAGCGGCGGCGTATCGAACACCACGAACTCGAAGTCCCGGCGCCACTGCTCGACCAGGCCGGCGAAATGGCCTTCCGACAGCAGCTCCAGCGGATTGGACGGCACGCCGCCGGCGCTGAGCAGGAACATGCGGCTCAATCCCTTCACCGGGTTGAGCAGCGGCGTGGTGCCGTGGGCCAGCGCCTGCATCAGCCCGTCGGTGTGCGGCAGGCCGAACAGCAGGTGCTGCTGCGGGCGGCGCAGGTCGGCATCCACCAGGAGGGTGCGGCGGCCGAGCTGGGCGAAGGACACCGCCAGCTCGGCGGCGAGCTGCGAGCGGCCTTCGGCCGAGCCCGGGCTGATCAGTACCAGCGCATTGGCCAGTTCCGGCGTGTCATGGCGCAGCAGCAGCTCGGTGCGCAGGGCGCGCACCGTCTCGCTGCGGACATGGTAAGGGTCGTGCGCCAGGCGCACGCCACGCCCGGGGATCGCCATCGGCGGCGTGGAGTGCTCCTCGTTGAGCATGCGCGTGGCGCTGTCCGCCAGTCCCAGGTGCGGCGTGCCGGCCGGACGCAGGCTGGTGTAGCGGTGCGGAATCTCCTCGGCTTCCACGCGTGGCGCGCGCTCCGCGCTGATTCCGTTCATGTGGCGCTCCCGATGGATGGCAAAGGCATGATTTCGGCGAGCACCGGCACGCCGTAGCTGCGTTCAATGTCGTCGCGGCAGCGCACCCGCCGATACACCAGCTCGTACAGCAGCGCGCCGCCGAAGCCGAGCAGCAGCCCCAGCACCGCGCAGGCGGCGAGGCTCTTCATCACTTTCGGCGTGGTCGGCTTCACCGGCGTGCGGGCACGGTCGATCACGGTGGTATTGGTGTAGCGGCCGCTGGAAGCGGCCAGGACCTGGTCGTAACCTTCCAGCGCGCGCTTGTACACCGCCTCGGCCGACTCCAGCTCGAGCTGCAGGTTGGCGGCCTCGTCCTGGAAGCGCTTCATGCGCAGCACCTTGGCGCGCTGCTGGTCGACGGCGGCGGACAGCTTCTGCTCCAGCTCCTGCGCCACCTTCAGATCGGACACTTCGCCGTCCGACCAGGAATGCAGCTCGCTGCCGAGCGAGGCGCGGGTGGCGTCGATCTGCGATTGCAGCTGCAGCACGTCGGGATGACGCGGGCCGAGCGTGGCGCGCAGCTCGGCCATGTGCGCTTCCTGCACCGCCAGCTGGGTCTTGAGGGTCTGCACCATGGTCGAGCCGAGCACGCCGGCGCTGACCGCGGCGTTGCCGGCCAGGCGCGCCTCGGCGGCATGGCGCGCGGCCTGGGCGTCGGCCAGCTTGGCCTCCATCGAGGCGAGCAGGGCGATCTCGTCGTCCGGCTTGCCGATGTCGATCATGTTGTTCTTCTGGCGGAAGGCGGTGACCTCGTCCTGCGCCTTGTTGACCTTGGCCTTGAGCTCCTCCAGCTGCGCCGAGTAGCGCCGCGCGTGCTCGCTGGCCGGGCCGCTGGCGCGCTCGCCGGCCTGCTCCATGTAGGTGTCGACCACGGCGTTGGCGATGCGCGCCGCCTCGGCGGCGTCGCTGGCGGAAAAGCTGACGTAGATCAGCTGGCTGCCGGTCTGGCCCTGCGTCACCACCAGCTTCTGCGCCAGCTTCTGCTCGATCCATTCGTGCAGCCCTTCCGGGCTGCCGTGGTAGCCGGAGCTGTAGTGGCGGTTGTTCTCCAGATGCAGCTGGTCGATCACCGGGATCAGCACCTGCGGCCCGCGCAGCAGCTCCGCCTGGGTGGAGACGTAGCTGGCTAGCAGGCCTTCCGGGAAGTCCTTGCCGCCGAGCGGATCGTTGACCTGGTAGTTGATCATCAGCGTGGCGGTGGCGGTGTAGGTCCTGGGCAGCAGCATCACCACCAGCGCGCCGAGCAGGAACACCGCCAGCGAGGCGAGCAGGGCGCGGCGCCAGTGGGCGCGCAGGATATGCAGCAGCTGCACCAGGCTGAGGCCGGGGGGCGCCAGCGCTTCGGGCACGGCGGCGAGCGGCTGCTGGCCGCCCATGTGGTAAGCGATAAGGTCCGTGCGCTGCATCAGAAAATGCGCTCCTTGACGCGGATGACATCATCGGCCTGCACCTGGTCGAACGGCTTGGCGTCGAAGGCCACGTGGCCGCCGTCCGGCGTCTGGCGGGTGATGACGATGCGGTGCTCGCTGCCGCGCGCGGTGACGCCACCGCTGCGCGACAGCGCCTGGATCACGGTCATGCCGGGCTCGAGGCGGTAGGCGTTGGGGGCCTGGACCTCGCCGTAGATGTAGAAGCGGTCGGCGCGCGGCACGTATACCGAGTCGCCGCCTTTCAGCGCCATGGTCGGCAGCGGGCCCTGGCGCAGGCTCTTCAGGTCGATGGGGAAGCGGTCGGTGCCGCCGCCGGGGTGCGGCCGCAGCACGTAGATGACGTCGGCGCCGTTCTCGGTCTCGCCGCCGGCCTGGGCCAGCAGATCGATGACGCTGGTGCGCGACTCCAGCGGATAGCGGCCGGGGGTCTTGACCTCGCCCAGCACCGAGATCTGCTGGCTGCGGAACTGCGACAGCGTCACCGTGACCTGGGGCCGCAGCAGGTATTGGCCGTCGCGCAGCGCCTTGGCCACGGCTTCGCCGGCCTCGGCCGGCGACAGGCCGCCCACCTGCACGGCGCCGGCCAGCGGCACGCTGATGCTGCCGTTGTCGGCGACGTAGGTGGTGGTGCTCATCTCGGGGCGGCCGTATACCTGCACCGCCACCGCGTCGCCCGGGCCCAGCTTGATCACCGGGTCGGCCGCATCCGAAGGCGTGGCGGGCGGCGACGCCGGCGCGTCCGCCACCTGCGGCGGCGGCAGCGCCTCGTCCATGCTCAGGCTCGGCTCGAGGCGCATGCCGGAGCTCGAATTGATGGAGGCCACCGAATCGTCCTGCGCCAGCGCCGTGCCGACGCCGAGCAGCGCCGCGCACAGTGCGCCGGCAAGGCGGCACCACGCCGCGCCGCGCCGCCTGCAAAGCCTGATCTGGTCCATGGCTGCACTCGTCTTCCCTGACCGCATGCAAGACCGCATGCTGCGTTACAGCCGGGCCGGCGCCGCGATGCTGCACGGCCGCCCGCTCCGGGCTGCAGCGACTCTAGGAAAGCGGGGCAAGGGGGGTCTGTCCGTTCACGTACATTCTCCAGGTCCCGCCCCGGGTCGTACCCCTATGTACGGTCTACGACAGACGGCGCCTCCAGCGCTGCGTACTTTGCCCCAGGTCACTGCCAGGTCGCGGCGGTTGCATCGCCGACGGCGCCTCACCACTTCAGCACTATTTTCGAGGATGAACGCGACCATCGCACCAGCCGCCCGCAGCGGCGACGAACCCCGCGCCGCGGCGCGGCCCACAAGCGGTCAGCCGCGGCCCTGCTGCGCCGGCCAGAAGCGCTTCTGGCTGCTCAACCAGCTCTATCCCGGCAGCCCCTCGCTGCACGTGGCGGTGCGCTGGGGCCTGGAAGGCGAGGTGGCCACCGCCCACCTGGAGCAGGCCTTCCGCCTGCTGCTGATGCGGCACGAGGTGCTGCGGGCGTCCTTCGTCGAAGCCGGCGGCGAGCTGTTGCAGTCGATCCGGCCGCAGGTGAGCTTCCGCATTCCCGAGATCGACCTGTCGGGGCTGCCGCCGGCCGAGGCCGAGGCGGAGGGCCGCCGCATCGCCGAGCTGGAGGCGCGGGCCTCGTTCGACCTGCTGGCGGCGCCGCCGTTCATCCGCGCCACGCGGCTGCGCCTGGGCGAGAGCCGCTCGATCCTGCTGGTGACCGCCCATCACATCGTCATGGACGGCTGGTCGCTGGGCATCCTGGCGCGCGAGCTCGGCGTGATCTGCGCCGCCCTCCAGGCCGGGCGGCCGCCGGCGTTGCCGGAACTGCCGCTGGGCTTCTGCGCGCATTGCGAGGCCGAGGCCGCGGACACCGCCGATCTGGCGGCGGAGGAGCGCTTCTGGCAGCGCGCCCTGCAGGGGCTGCATCATTTCGAGCTGCCGACGGACCGGCTGCGTCCGCCGGTGAAGAAATCCAATGGCCGCATCGCCTCGCTGCGGCTCGACGCAGCCCTCGGCGTCAAGCTGGGCGAGCTGGCGCGCGCCGAGGGATGCACCCTGTTCATGGCGGCGAGCGCGGTGCTGCTGACCCTGCTGCACCGCTATACCGGCGAGACCGATATCTGCATCGGCACCCAGGTGCCCGGACGCGACGCGGTCGAGCTGGAGGCGCTGGTGGGGCCGTTCGTCAACACCCTGGCACTGCGCAACGACCTGTCCGGCGACCCGTCCTTCACCGAGCTGCTGCGGCGCGTCGGCGCCACCATCGCCGACGCCTTCGACAACCAGCGCCTGCCGCTGGAGAAAGTGGTCGACATCGTGCGGCCGCAGCGCGACCTGAGCCGGCCGCCGCTGTTCTCGGTCAATTTCGTGCTGCACCGGCCGCACGTGCGCGACGCCCGGCACGGGCGTTTCAGGCTGGTCGACCTGCCGCCGCTGTCGTCCGGGCCGATCTACGACCTGAGCTTCGCCATGCTCCAGCTCGACGGCGGCTGGCAGCTGTGCTGCGAGTACGACGCCGACCTCTACGAGGAGCAGACCGTGGACGGCCTGCTGCACGCCTACGAGGTGCTGCTGCGCGGCGCGGTCGCCGACCCGAGCTGCCGCCTGTCACGGCTGCCGGTGCTGGACGCGCGGCAGCGCGCGGCCCTGCTGTCGGGCTGGAACGACACGGCGGCGGACTATCCGCGCCAGCTCACCGTGGTCGACCTGTTCCGCGAGCGGGCGCGGGAGCAGCCGCAGGCCGCGGCCCTGGTGGTCGGCGACACCCAGCTCAGCTACGCCGAGCTCGACGCCAGGTCCGACCGGGTGGCGCGGCGCCTGCGCGCCCGCGGCGTCGGCCGCGGCTGCCTGGTCGGCCTGTACCTGCCGCGCGGCGTCGAGCTGGTGGCCGGCCTGCTCGGCGTGCTCAAGGCGGGCGCGGCCTACGTGCCGATCGATCCCAGCCATCCGCCGGAGCGGGTCGGCTATGTCGTCGACAACGCCGGCCTCGGCGCCGTGCTCGGCACCACCCGGTCCATGCCGCCCGGGTCGCTGCGCGCGCCGCTGCTGCTGCTCGACCGCGACGACGAGGCGGACGATGCGCCGCCGCCGGAGGGGCCCGCGCCGGGCGACGCCGCCTACGTCATCTACACCTCCGGTTCCACCGGCAAGCCCAAGGGTGTGCGCATCGCCCACGGCAGCCTGCTCAACCTGCTGTGGTTCTGCCGCCGCGTCCCCGGCCTGGCCGCCGGCGACCGCTTCCTGGCCCTGAGCACGGTGGCTTTCGACATCGCCACCCTGGAGTTGCTGCTGCCGCTTTCGGTCGGCGCGCGGCTGGTGCTGGCGCGCGAGGAGGAGGCGGCCAATGCCGAGGCGCTGGCCGAGCTGATGCGGCGCCACGACATCAATGTCATGTTCGCCACGCCGGTGACCTGGCAGTTGCTGCTGCTCGCCGGCTGGCAGGGCAAGCCCGGGCTGAAGATGCTGTGCGGCGGCGAGGCGATGCAGCGGCAGCTGGCCGAGAGCCTGCTGCGCGCCGGCGGCGAGCTGTGGAATCTCTATGGCCCGACCGAAACCACCGTGCTGTCCTCGGCGCTCAAGGTCGAGAGCGGCAGCGGGCCGGTGCCGCTCGGTCCGCCCATCGCCAACACGCAGTTCCACATCCTCGACGAGCACGGCGAGCCGGTGCTGCCGGGCGCCCCGGGCGAGTTGTACATCGGCGGCGACGGCGTCGGTCTCGGTTACCTGGGCCTGCCGGAGCTGACCGCGCAGCGCTTCGTCCCCGACCACATCGGCGGCCGGCCGGGCGCGCGCCTGTACCGCACCGGCGACATGGTGCGGGCCCGCCCCGGCGGCCAGCTTGAATATCTCGGCCGCGCCGACGGCCAGATCAAGCTGCGCGGCTTCCGCATCGAGCTGGGCGAGATCGAGTCGGTGCTGCTGGCGCAACCGGAAGTGCAGGAGGCGCTGACGGTGCTCGGCCGGGACGCCGCCGGCAACGAGGCCATCGTCGCCTACGTGGTGCCGCGCGCCGGCACGCCCGCGGAGGGCGCCTTGCTCGAGCACCTGCGCGCCGCGCTCGGCCGCTTCCTGCCGCGCTACATGTGTCCTTCCGCCTTCGTGCTGCTGCCGGCGCTGCCGCGCATGCCCAACGGCAAGGTCGACCGCCGCGCCCTGCCGCCGCCGTCCGCCGCGCCGGCCGCGCCGCGCGCGCCCGCCGCGTTGAGCGAAGCGGAGCAGGCCATCGCGGCGATCTGGCAGGAAGTGCTGGGCCTGCCGGTGACGGAGCCCGACGCCAACTTCTTCGAGCTGGGCGGGCATTCGCTGCTCGCCGCGCACATGCTGGTGCGCATCGAGCGCCGCTTCGGCCAGCGCATCAGCCTGTCCGGGCTGTTCCACGACGCCAGCGTGCGCGGCCTGGCGCGGCTGCTCGAGCAGGACGGTGCCAGGCAGTACGACTTCCGCCAGGTAATCAAGCTGCAGCCCAACGGCACGCGGCCGCCGCTGATCGCCATCAACAACACCGGCATCTACGGCCTGCTGGCCAAGAAGCTGGGCTCGGACCGGCCGTTCACCTCGCTGCAGCTGTTCGACCCGGCGCTGCCCAACCAGGAGCTGCCGCAGTCGCTGGCCGAGATCGCCGAAGGCTATGTCCAGCTGATCCGCCGGGTGCAGCCGGAAGGCCCGTACGCGCTGCTCGGCTGGTGCGTGGCCGGCACGCTGGCCTTCGAGATCGCCCAGCAGCTGATCGCGTCGGGCCAGCGGGTCAGCCACCTGTTCATGATCGACACCCACGTGCCGCGCTATTTCGAGCGCATGCCGCCGCTGCGGCGGGCGGTGGCGCGTTATGCGCAGCGGCTCAAGCTGATCCTGCAGGACTGGGAGCGCGCCCGGCGCGGCGGCAGCGGCCTGCGCGGCTTCCTCGGCCGCCGCGTGGTGGTGCAGAAGCTGCTGCGCCGCCTCGGCCGCCTGCCGGCCCCGACGGAGGAGGCCGCGGCCGTGCCGGGCGCCGTCGGCGACGAGCGCTACGATCAATGGCTGCTGCACTACCTGCAGGCCGCGGCCGAGCGCTACGAGCCGCGGCTTTATTCCGGACCGCTGGTGCTGTTCCGCAGCGCCGCCGAGCCCAGCGGCGGCGGGCTGGACTGGCGCATGGGCTGGGGCGCCTTTGCCCGCTACGGGGTTGACGTGGTGGAAGTGGACGGTGATCATTTCAGCATGTTCCGCGACCCCGGCGTCGGGCGCATGGCGCAGTGCATCGCCACCATGCTCGACGCCGGCACGCGCTGACTCCTGCTACGCTCGGGAGCGCATGGGGGACGCCGCATGGCGGCGGTTCCGGGAGGACAGGATGGCCGTGCCATGACCCAGCAGTCCGGATTTCGCGAGGAGACGGCGCCGCTGCGCCTGGTCGCCCGCCTCGGGCGGGTGCGGCCGTCACCGCTGCTGCGCGAGCTGTTCCCGCCCGATATCGCCTGCCACGAGCTGCTCGGGCCGGGCGACCCCGCCGCCCTGCACCCGGAGGAAAAGCCCTTCGTCGGCCGCGCCTCGCTCAAGCGCGCCGGCGAGTTCGCCGCCGGCCGCCTTTGCGCGCGCGCCGGCCTGGAGCAGTTCGGCTGCGCCGATTTTCCGCTGAAGGTGGGCGAGGACCGCAGCCCGCTGTGGCCGCGCAGCCTCTGCGGCAGCATCGCGCACACCCATGGCTACTGCGCCAGCGCGATCGGCGAGAGCAGCCGCTACAAGGGCATCGGCCTGGATGTGGAGCAGGTCGCGGGGATGAGCGCCGAAGTCTGGCAGCGCATCTGCGCGCCGCCGGAGGTGGCATGGCTGCAGCGCCTGCCCGAAGCCGACCGCCGCCGCGTGGCCAGCCTGATCTTCAGCGCCAAGGAAGCCTTCTACAAGTGCCAGTACGCGGTGACGCGGCAGCTGCTGGAGTTCGCCGACATGACGGTGGACTTCACCGGCTGGGAGCTGGGCAGCGGCGGCTTCGCCGTGCGCCCGCTCGGGCTGTCGCGGCTGCAGCAGCAGCATGCGCCGCCATGGTTCGGCCGGTTCCGCTTTCACGAAGGCCTGATCGTCACCGCCGTCAGCCTGGCCGCCGGCTGAACCGCCCCGCGCTCAGCGCAGACGCCAGCCCCATTCGGTGGTGGGGTCGGGACGCTTTCCGGCGAGCCAGCGCATCCCGTTCCAGCTGTTCTTGGCGGCCAGCTTGGCCCAGTCGCCGAGGCGCGAGCTGCCCGGCGAAGACGGGCGCAGCCCCCAGCTGCGCAGGCGCCGGTTGAACTGGTGCAGCTTGGCCCGGCGATAGCCCGAGCGCAGGTCGTACGCCAGGCTCAGGGCGATGGAGACGTCGTCGCCGTTGAGCGCCCAGTGCGGCGCGGTCCAGGGGATGTGCACGCCCGCGCCCGGGCCGATGTCGTAGTGCGCAGCCTGGGCCCGGCGTTGCTCGGCGTAGCGGGCGCCGTTGAAATCGCCGCTGAAGAACTGCTCCAGCTCCTCGTCGGAGATGGCATGCGCGGCGCGGTCGAGCACGCTGAGCCGCTTGTGCCCGGCCAGCTGCAGCAGGAAGTTGCTGTCGGAGTCGATGTGGTACGGCGTGATGCGCCGCGGCGAGGCGATGATCACGGTGGCGCGGCCGAGCACCACGTCGCCGCGCAGGCGCGGCCCGCACAGTTCGACGAACTGCGCGAACAAGGCGCCGATCAGCGGGCCGTAGACGGGATCGTCCTCGAGGTGGCGCAGCATTACCAGCGAGTCGTTGCCGGCGATGCCGGCGATGGTCTGCGCCAGGGAGGGGGCGGCGCCCATGCCTTTCTCCCAGCGGTCCTGCGGCGCGACGCCGCCGTTCGACCAATAGGCGTAGTCGAGATTGTCGGGGCGGCGCTGCGCCAGCGCCAGCAGTCGCGGCAGCTGGAACAGCGGGTGCGCGGACAGCGCGTGGCCGAAGCGGAAGCTGCGCCGTTCGAAGCTGCCGGGAAAGACCCCGGCATGATCCTGCGGCAGCCAGCGCGACAGCGTGTCGTCCGGCGGCGGGGCGGCTTCGCCCTCGATGCCGGTGTCGACGACGGGTGCATCCATGCCGAGCATTTCCATCTGCGCGCCCCTGTTGGACGTTTTGCCCAGTCTAGGCCCGGCGCGCCGGCGCCGACGCCCGCTGCCGTACAGAAACCTGTCGTGAGGCGGCGACGCTTCACGCCGTGCCCTGCGTGCGCTCTCGGACAGAACTCGCGGCGCGCGGCGCGGATGATTCCGCCAGTTGCTCGAACCGCGGCGAGGATCGCCGCACTCCCACCACCCGCGGTGTTCAGGGAAGAACACAGGCATGGACGATTACTCGGACCGCACTACGGCTCTGCACCTGGCCGCCAGCGGCATCGTGGTCGATGTACCGCTGCCCGAGGCGGCGCCACTCGCCGCGGCCGGCGACCGCCGGCGCGCCGCGGCGCTCGCCTCGGCCCTGTTGCTCAAGCGCACGCTGGACGTGCTGCTGAGCGCAGCGCTGCTGCTGCTGCTGGCGCCGTTGTTCCTGCTGATCGCGCTGGTGCTGCTGCGCGGCGGCGGACCGGTGCTGTTCGTGCAGCCGCGCATCGGCCGCGACGGCAAGGCCTTCCCCTGCTACAAGTTCCGCACCATGGTGCCGCACGCCGAGCAGGTGCTGCAGGATCTGATGCAGCGTTCCGAGGCGCTGCGCGAGGAATGGTCGCGCTCGCAGAAGCTGCGCTGCGACCCGCGCATCACCCGCGCCGGAGAGCTGTTGCGCCGCACCAGCCTCGACGAGCTGCCGCAGCTGTGGAACGTGCTGCGCGGCGACATGAGCCTGATCGGGCCGCGTCCGGTGCTGCCCGAGCAGCTGGCCTGGTACGGCGCGCAGGCGGCCTGCTACGCCTCGATGCGTCCCGGCATCACCGGCCTGTGGCAGGTCACCGCCCGCGGCGACGGCGATTTCGGCCGCCGCATCGAACTGGACTGCGAGTACGTGCGCCGCTTCAGCCTGGCGCTCGACCTGTCGATCCTGCTGCGCACCGTCGGCGTGGTGCTGAGCGGCCGCGGCGCGTATTGAAGCGATGAAGCGCGCATGGTCGTGGTTGCTTGCCGCCGGCCTGGCGCTGGGCGCCGGCGCCGCCTCCGCCGGCACCGGCTGGAAGGACTGGGACTACTTCGCCGGCCGCTTCGTGCAGCAGGACGGTCGCGTCGTCGACCTGACGTTCGACCAGAAGAGCACCTCCGAAGGGCAATCCTACGGCCTGTTCTTCGCCCTGGTGGCCAACCAGCGCCAGCGCTTCGACAGCATCCTGGCCTGGACCTCGGACAACCTCGCCGGCGGGCGCCTCGGCGAACGCCTGCCGGCCTGGCTGTGGGGCAAGCGTGACGACGGTTCCTGGGGCGTGAAAGACGACAACGCCGCTTCCGACGGCGACCTGTGGCTGGCCTACACCCTGCTCGAAGCCGGGCGCCTGTGGCAGGTGCCCGCCTACGCCGAGCGCGGCCGCGCGCTGCTGCGCCAGGTGCGCCAGCACGAGGTGGTCGACAGCGCCGCCGGCCCCTTGCTGCTGCCCGGGCCCGAGGGTTTCGCCCTGGACGGCGGACGCTACCGCGTCGATCCCAGCTATGTGCCCGGCTTCATGTTCCGCTATTTCGCCACGGTCGATCCGGACGGCCCCTGGCGGAACATCTGGGACGGCATGGTCAAGCAGCTGCTGAGCCGGCCGCTGGCCGCCGGCGTCGCGCCCGACCTGTACGTGGTCGACGGGCGCGGCGAGGCGCAGACCGACGTGCAGACCGGCGGCGTCGGCAGCTACGACGCGATCCGCGTCTACCTGTGGGCGGGAATGTCGGGCGCCGAGAGCGCGCCGCTGCTCAAGCCCCTGTCGCATTTCGCCGAGCTGACGCGGCAGCGCGGAGCGCCGCCGGAAAAGGTGGATTCGGTCAGCGGGCGGGCGCAGGGCCCGTCCCCGGGGTGGTCGCCGATCGGCTTTTCCGGCGCCCTGCTGCCCTACCTCAGCGCCATCGGCGACCAGGCCGGGCTCGAGCAGCAGCGCGGCAAGGTGGAGCGCGCGCAACTGCTGGCGCGGCTGGGCACGGCCACCAACTATTACGACCAGGCGCTGATCCTGTTCGGCAAGGGCTGGCTCGACGGGCAGTACAGCTTCGACCGCGACGGCCGCCTCAGCCCGAACTGGGGCGGCTGACCGGGGGGCTGAGCCGCCGCGGGCTTGTCCCCGCGGCGCAGTCAGGCAGCCTTGGCCGTGATGGTCTCGCGCCGGGCCGGAGGCAGGGCGGGGAGGCGCAGCGCGATCTCGTGACGGCGCAGCAGGGTGAACACGCGCGGGCAGCGCACCAGGTAGCGCTGCGCCAGCCGCGTCGGGCTCTGCAGCAGGCGGAACAGCCACTCCAGGCAGAGCCGGCGCATCCAGGCCGGCGCCCGCCGCTCGCGGCCGGTGAGAAAATCGATCGAGGCGCCGACGCACAGCGCCAGCCCGCGCGCGCGGCCGCGCTGGGCCAGGCGCTGCGCCAGCATTTCCTGGCGCGGCGAGCCGACGGCCAGCAGGCAGTAGCGGAACGGGCTGTGCGCTTCGACGAAGCGCAGGCAGGCCTCCACCGCCTCGGGGTCGGCGGCGAAGCCCATCGGCGGATTGTGGTGCGCCAGGCGCTTGAGGCCGTAGCGCCGGCGCAGGGCCTCGGCCTGCTCCGCGCTGCCGCCGATCAGCACCAGCCCGTCGTCGGGGCGGATCACCCGCTCGAACAGGCTCTCCACCAGCTCGCTGCCCGGGCACACCGGGATGCGCTGGCCGCGGCCCAGGTCCAGCAGCTTGGCCACCACGCGGCTGTCGAGCAGGGTGTAGGCGGCGGCGGCGTAGCAGCGGCGGAACTGCTCGTCCTCGGCCAGCCGGATCAGGTGGTCCGCGTTGGGCGTGACGACGAAGCCGTAGCGGCGCTGGCCGAACTCGGCGGCGACGCGGGTGAAGGCGTCGACGTCATAGCCGTCGACGCAGCAAAGCGTGGGTAAGGAGCTTTCGCTCCTGGCGATACTGCCCATGTCCGCCCTCCTTGGCTGACGAAAGCGCAGGCGGCGCGCCGCGCCGCACCTGCGCTTTCAAGCCTAGGGAAGGGGTGGGACCGGGTCTGTCCGAATACGGACGCTGGAAGCGTCGGGATCTGACGACAGCGGGCTCAGGGCAGGCGCAGGCGCAGCTCCACGCCTGCCAGGGCCTGGTTGTACTCGTCGATGAGCAGGGTCGAGCTGCGGTCGAAATAGCTGCCGTAGAGGCGCCAGCTGGCCCAGTCGAGCATGGCGTAGGTCAGCTCCAGCGTCACCGCCTGGTAGTGGTCGCGCCGGTCCGAATCCACCGCGGCGACCGGGCCCAGCGCGCGGTACTCGCTGTAGATCCACTGGTAGCCGGCGGCGACGCCGATTTTCCCGGTCGGGTGCCAGTCGAAGCCGGCCTCGGTGCCGCTGTCGATCACCGCATTGGCGCCGGCGACGTAGCTGTTGACGCGGCGGAAGGCGCGCAGGTGCACGTTGGTCTTGACGCTGATGTGCTCGGTCAGCTGCAGCGAGCCGCTCAGGCCGTTGACGTTCTCGCCGCCTGTGCCGCGGTCCTTGAAGCGGGTGTAGCCGACATCGCTGTCCACCGTGGTGATGCCGCTCAGCGCATAGCTCATGGTCAGGCCGGCCGTCAGCTGGGTATAGGCCGGCGCGTCCGGCACGCCGCTGAAGCGGCCGTCGGTGTAGCCGGCCTCGACGCCGGCGGTCAGGTGGGACACGCCCAGGTACTTGAGCGCGGCGGTGCCGCCGCTTTCGCGCAGCTGGAAGTCGGGGAAGCCGGGCAGGGGCGAGTCCAGCTTGTGCCAGGTCGCGGCGGTCTCCACCCGCCACTCCGGGTCGAGGTTGACGTTGACCCCGGCGTTGGCGTTGTGGTCCAGCTCCATGTCGCGCTCGGTGGTGCCGGTGCGCGTGGCGAAGGACGCCATGCGCCGCTCCTGCCGGGCGCCGAGCGTGCCGTCCCAGGCGGTGCCGGCCTTCCAGTCGAACTGGCCGGACGCCAGGTACTCGTTGTGGTCGAGCTGGCTGAAGCGGTCGTACAGCAGGCGCCGTCCCTCCGCGGTGACGCCGAGCCGGTCGCGGCCCCGGTCCCAGGCGTAGGCGGCGTCGAGCCCGGCGACGCTGCGCCAGTCGGTGTCGTCGCGCGCCGCGTCGCCGGTGAGGAGGATCGCCTGGTCGCGGTTGGGCAGGCTGAAGACGTTGGAGTCGAATTCGTACTGCGAGGCCGCGTACGGATGGAATTCGGCCTGGGCCATGGCCAGGCCCGGCCAGACGGCCAGCAGCGGGGTGACGGCCATGCCGAGACGGGGGCGCAGGTTCTTGTTCAAGCTTGTTCTCCCGAGACGCCGGCTGCGGCCGGCGGCGGCGATCGAAGACCGGGGCGCGTACCGCGAAGCTAGGCGTCGTTGGCGCTGCGCAGTCCCAGATCCGGCTTCGCTTCCAGCGGCAGCGGGCCCGGCACGGGCACCGGCACCGCCGCCGGCGTCTGCAGCGGGCGCGCGCTCTGCAGCCAGATGCGCCGCACCGGCGTGGGCGCGGCGGCCGGGCGCACCAGGCGCTGCGCTTCCCGGCGCAGCACGCTGTAGCACTCGCAGGCGTGCCGTTCCAGGCGCGTGCGGTCCAGCAGCTCGATCTTGCCGCGGCGGTAGCGGATCATCCCCTCCCGCTGCAGCCGGCCGGCGGCGTCGGTGATGCCGGCGCGGCGCACGCCCAGGGTGTTGGCGATCGACTCCTGGGTGACGCTGAGCTCGCCGCTGCCGAGCCGGTCGGCGGCCGTCAGCAGCCAGCGGCACAGCTGCTGCTCCACCGTGTGATGGCGGTTGCACAGGGCGGTCTGCGATGACTGCGTCAGCAGCGACTGCAGGTATTGCAGCAGCACCTCGCGCACCGCCGCCGAGCGGTTGAAGCAGTCCTTCAGCAGCGACATGCGGATGCGGTAGGCGAAGCCGGAGCATTGCGCCACCGCCTCGCTGTTTTCACTGCCGCCGCCGATGAACATGCCGAAGCCGACCATGCCTTCGCGGCCGATCACCGCCACTTCGGCGCTGCCGCCGTTGAGCGAGCTGCACATCATCGACACGATGCAGGTCAGCGGAAACCAGACGTGGACCGGGGCGAGGCCGGCGCCGGCCAGGGTCTGCCCGGCGCGCAGCGTCACCAACTCCAGCGACATCTCGAGCTGCCGCTGCTCGGATTCGGGCAGCGCGGCAAGCAGGTGGTTCTCGGTGATGCTGAATTCCGGTGCGCAGGAAGCTGCGGCCGGCGCGATGCTGGATAGTCTCATCGGATTGATCCTCGGCGGTTAGTAGGCGGTGTCGCCACGGCGGGAAGCCCGCAACGCGGGCAGTTCGCGCCGCCGTCCGAAGATCGGTGCGCCGTTCCATGGCATCTGTTGAAAAAATTCCCTGGGCTGGACGTCCATTGGTGCATTCCCTTGCCGATTCGATCGGCCAGCAAGCATTGTCCTGTGTCCCACATGCTTGCCAACTTTGTGCCAGCCGTACCGGGTGTCAGTTCCGGACCAAAAATGATTCTTTGCCAATCATCCGCTTAGATCATTTTTTTACAGTGCCGGCGGCCGCGCATGAGAAAAGTGGCCGCGGCTTGATGCAATATTTGCCGGCAATTGACAGCAGGGTCATGGCGATTTGCACCGTCGCCAAGGGACGACACAACGACTAAAGGAATAGTCATGACGGCGCGCGCGGCACGCAGGGATTTGCGGGTTTTGTGGGTCGACGACGATCACGACCTGACCGCCACGGCTTCGACCTACCTGGGGGAGATCGGCTACCGCGTCGAGCACGCGCAGGATCTGGCCACCGCCCGGCAGCTGATCGCGGCGGAACGCTACGACGTCGCCATCGTCGATCTGAACCTGCCCGACGGCAGCGGCTTCTCGCTGCTGCAGGATGCCCCGCAGGATCGGGTGGGGCAGTTCGTCGTGCTCACCGGCCACGGCAGCGTGAAGAGCGCGGTGGAAGCCCTGCGCTACCAGGTCTTCGACTTCCTGATGAAGCCGATCGAACTCGCCGAGCTGTGCAACGTGCTGGCCCGGGCCGGCAACGGCGCCCTGCGCCGGCGTCCGTCCGCCGCCGCGCGCGGGCGCGACGAGGCGCAGCCGCGGGTCGAGGAAATGCTGGTCGGCGCTTCGCCGGCGATCCGCCAGGCGCAGGCCCTGCTCGAGCGCGCCGCGGCCGGCGACATCACGGTGTTCCTGCAGGGCGACAGCGGCACCGGCAAGGAAGTCGCGGCGCACTGCCTGCACCGCCTGTCGGCGCGCAAGCACGGCCCCTTCGTCGCCTTCAACTGCGGCGCGGTGTCGCCGTACCTGGTGGCGAGCGAGCTGTTCGGCCACGAGAAGGGCAGCTTCACCGGCGCGCAGAGCACCCGCCGCGGCATTTTCGAGCGCGCCGAGGGTGGCACCCTGTTCCTCGACGAGATCACCGAGATGCCGCTGGACCTGCAGGCCTCGCTGCTGCGGGTGCTGGAAACCGGCAGCATCACGCGCGTCGGCGGCGACCGCGAAGTGCCGGTGGACGTGCGCATCATCGCCGCCACCAACCGCGATCCCATGCGCATGGTCGAGCAGGGCCGCTTCCGCCTCGACCTGTACTACCGCCTGCAGGTGTTCCCGGTGGTGCTGCCGCCGCTGCGCGAGCGCCGCGAGGACATCCCGGTGCTGGCCCAGTTCTTCCTGTCGCGCTTCAACGCCGGCGCCGGCAGCGGGCGGCCGCGCAGCTTTTCCGCCGCGGCGATGGCACAGCTGGTGTTCCACGACTGGCCCGGCAACGTGCGCGAGCTGCGCAACATCGTCGACCGCAGCTGCCTGCTCAGCCAGGGCACTATCGAGCCCGAGCACCTGATGCTGCAGGCCGCCGCGGCCCCGCCGGCACCCGCCGCGCCGCCGGCCGCCGCCGCGCCGGCCCGGCAGCCGGCGGCGGCGGAAGGCGCCGTGGCGCTGCCGGAGACCTCGCTGCTGCGCGACGCCGAGCAGCAGCTGATCCTGCGCACCCTGCGGGACTGCAAGGGCAACAAGACCCGCGCCGCCGCCCGCCTCGGCATCAGCGTGCGCACCCTTTACAACAAGCTGCGGCAGCAGGCGGCGGCGACGCCGCCGGCCGATTGAGCATGGGCCTGGAACCGGCCGAGCCCGGCGCGCTGCCCTGGTTCTGGCAGCAGGCGCCCCTGCCGCAGCCGCAATTCTGGCTGCAGCGCCCCCTCGACCTGCAGTGCCTGGCCACGGCGGCGCCGCTGCCGGCGGGCGAAGCGGTGCTGGCGGCCCTGCGCGGCGCGCCCGAGGGCAGGAGCCTGGTGCTGCGCGACGCGGAGGAACGGCTGTGGGTCCTGCGCCCCTGCGCCGCAGTCGACGGCGGGCGCCTGTGGCAGGCGCAGGAGGTTGCGCAAGCCCGGGTCCTGCTGTTCGATCGCCTGCGCGGCGCCCTCGGCCGGCGCCTGGCCGGGCCGGTGCGGCACGAGCTGACCGGCCCGCTGCAGACCCTGTCGTTCAGCGCGGAAATCGCGCAGCGCATGGCCGGCAACCCGGGCGACCCGCGCTTCGCCGCCAATCTCGAGACCATCGGCCAGTGCGTGCGCGAACTGCACCAGCGCCAGTCGGCGGCGGTCTCCCTGTGGCTGGCGCCGCAGCCCGGGGTGGCCCCTCCGGTGGCCCTGCGCGAAGTGCTGTCGGAAGCCGAGGCCATGGTGCGCGCGCATCTGGGCGCGCCGCTGCGCGCCACCGGCCTGTCCCTGCTGGAGGGCGTGCTGCTGCCCGGGCCGGGCCACAAGCTGCGCCTGGGCTGGCTGGCCCTGCTGTGGATGGCCGGCCGGCGGGCCAGCCGAACCGGCGGCGAAAACGGTGGTCTGAAGCTCAGCGTCGCCCGCGGGCAGGGGCTGGTCCTGGAACTGGACGGCCCGGCCGGGGCGGAGGCGCTGGGGCCTGAGTTCGCCGCGCAGGGAGATGCCGCCGCGCTGGCCACGGCCGCCGTCGTACTGGAGGAGGCGGGACTGGAACTGCTGCCGCAGGATGGCCGGGGGATCCGGCTGCAGGTGCATGCGCTCCGGCAGGAGGAGTGCACGAAGCCCGGGGGTGGCGTGACGCCGCGGTTGGGCCTGGGTTAGCGGGATTCAGAAGGCAGTCCGGCGGTCCCGCAACGGGGCCCGCCGAAAGGAAAATGCGGGGGCACAGGGAAATGTCATCACGGCAGGTCAACTCCCGTCCCAAAGCCGGCGCTCGCGGCCGGCCGGCGCCGTGCGCCTTCCCGCCTCGTCGTTCGATCATCCCATGGCGCCGCGCAGCGGCGTGGCGCCGTCGTTATCCGGCAGGCCACGCTGCGCCTGCGGCAAATGGAGTTGCCCGATGAAAGTCCTTGAACGATCCATGGTCTCGGCTTCGGCCGAGGAACTCACGGTGATGCTCGCGGCGCTGACGGCCTTGCGCCGGGGCGATCCCAAGGCGCGCATGCCGCGGCACTGGACCGGCCTGGCCGGCCACGTCGCCGAGGAATTCAACGAGGTGGTCGAGTGCAACGTGCGCATGGCCGAGGAGCTGGCGCGCCTGTCGCGGGTGGTGGGCAAGGAAGGCAAGCTGCAGCAGCGCGCCTTCATCGGCGACGCCCGCGGCTTCTGGGGCGAGTCGGTGGAGAGCATCAACTCGCTGATCGACGACCTGGTCCACCCCACCAGCGAGGTGGCGCGCGTGATCGGCGCCGTGGCCCAGGGCGACCTCTCCAAGAGCATGGCGCTGGAGATCGAGAGCCGGCCGCTGCAGGGCGAATTCCTGCGCACCGCCAAGACCATCAACAAGATGGTGGAGCAGCTCGGCAACTTCTCGGCCGAGGTGACGCGCGTGGCGCGTGAGGTGGGCACCGAGGGCAAGCTGGGCGGCCAGGCCAAGGTGAAGGGCGTGTCGGGCACCTGGAAGGACCTGACCGAGTCGGTCAACTCGATGGCCGGCAACCTCACCGACCAGGTGCGCAACATCGCCGACGTGACCACCGCGGTGGCCAACGGCGACCTGTCGAAGAAGATCGAGGTGGACGTCAAGGGCGAGTTCCTCACCCTGAAGAAGACCATCAACACCATGGTGGACCAGCTTTCCTCCTTCGCCGCGGAAGTGACGCGCGTGGCGCGCGAGGTGGGCACCGAGGGCCGCCTGGGCGGCCAGGCCAAGGTGGAGGGCGTGTCGGGCACCTGGAAGGACCTGACCGAGTCGGTCAACTCGATGGCCGGCAACCTGACCAGCCAGGTGCGCAACATCGCCGACGTGACCAAGGCGGTGGCCACCGGCGACCTGTCCAAGAAGATCACGGTGGACGTGAAG
>DASRFD010000039.1:0-19372 GCA_035651715.1 Nevskia sp. | reverse complement strand
TCGGCCTGCTGCACGCCTTCGGCTACGGCGTCGACCCCTTCGCCATCATGGTGCCGTTCCTGGTGCTGGCGGTTTCGACCTCGCACGGCGTGCAGTACGTCAACACCTGGGCCGACGAGGTCGTGCAGGGCCGGGATGCGTTCGAAGCCTCGCGCCAGACCTTCCGCCGCCTGTTCATCCCCGGCAGCATCGCCCTGCTGACCAACGTCGCCGGCTTCCTTACCATCTACCTGGTGCCGATCGGCAGCGTGCGCGACATGTCGATCAACGCCTGCCTCGGTATGTTCGCGGTGATCGTCACCAACAAGGTGATGATGCCAATCTGGCTGTCGCGCCTGGGCGTGGCCAACGTCACGGCGTTCCGCCGCAAGCGCCTTGCGCGCATCAACGCCGGCGACCGGCTGTGGCACGCGCTGTCCTTCGTCACCGCCGGACCGGTGGCGGCGGCGCTGGTGCTGCTGTCGCTGCTGGTGCTGGGCGGGTCCTGGGTGGTGCAGCAGCAGCGCATCATCGGCGACGCCACCACCGGCGTGCCGGAGCTGCGGCCGGACTCGCGCTACAACCGCGACTTCGCCGCCATCACCTCGAACTTCTCCATCGGCACCGACATCCTCAAGCTGATCACCGAGACCGCGCCGGAGAGCTGCGCCCAGTACGACACGCTCAACCAGATCGACAGCTTCGCCTGGCGCATGCAGAACGTGGACGGGGTGCAGTCGGTGAAGGCGATCACCACGGTGGTGCGGCAGGCCTACCTCGGCCTGATGGATCTGGAGCCCAAGTTCGACGTGCTGCCGCGCAACGGCAACGTGCTGTCGCTGATCAACCAGGACATCCAGACTACCTCGGGCCTGCTCGACTTCCACTGCGCGGCGATGCCGGTGTTCGTGTTCACCGCCGACCACCGCGCCGCGACCATCGACCGCGTCGTCGCCGCGGCCAAGCGCTTCGACGCGCAGAACGCGGCCGACTTCTATGCCGCGCATTCCGACGCGAACGCGCAGGCCTGCGCCGCCCGCACCGCGCTGCGCCGCGACCTCGGGCGGCGCCGGGACGCCCTGGAGCGGCGCGGCGACCAGCTGCGGGCCCGCGGCGCCGGCGACGAGCAGGTCGCCGCCGATCCGCGGATCCAGGCCCTGCAGCAGGCCGCCGACGAGGCGGCGGCACGGTACCAGGAGCAGGCCGGCATGAATTGCCCGGCCCACTTCGCCATCGGCTCCGGCAACATCGGGGTGATGGCGGCCGCCAACGAAGTGGTGGAGGCCAAGGAACTGGTGACGGTGCTGGCGGTGTACGCGGTGATCGTGCTGCTGGTGCTGGCGTCCTACCGCTCGCTGGCCGGCCTGCTGTCGATCTGCATCCCGCTGTTCATGGTCTCGATCTTCGCCAACGCGCTGATGGCGGTGTTCGGCATCGGCCTCAAGGTGGCGACCCTGCCGGTGGTGTCGCTGGCGGTGGGCGTGGGCGTGGACTACGGCATCTACATCTACGACGTGCTGCAGCACAAGGTGCGCGAGCAGGGCCTGGGGCTGCGCGAGGCCTACTTCCAGACCCTGCACCAGACCGGCAAGGCGGTGATCTTCACCGGCCTGTGCCTGGCCGGCGGCGTCGCCGCCTGGCTGTTCTCGGAGCTGCAGTTCCAGCGCGACATGGGCAAGCTGCTGGTGTTCATGTTCATCGCCAACATGCTCGGCGCGGTGCTGCTGTGCCCGGCCTACTACCGCTTCCTGTCGCGCCGCCCGGTCGCCTGAGCGCCCCGCAGCGCGTCACTGCAGGGTGAAGCTGATCGGCAGTTCGATGGCGAAGTCGGTCGCATCCGGGCTGGTGTCGGCCGGCACCGGCGGGAAGCGGCCGATGCGCCGGAACACTTCGCGGCACTCCCCGTCCAGCGCGGCAAAGCCGGAAGGCGTCACCATCTGGGCGCCGGCGATGGCGCCGTCGCGGCCGAAGCTGACGCGCACGGTGCAGCTGCCCTCTTCGTCGTTGGCGACGGAGCGCGCCGGATACCGCAGGGATTTCTGGATCAGGCTCTCCAGCGCGCTGAAATAGCTCGGCGGCACCACCGTGCCGACCACCTGCGGCGGCGAAGGTGCCGCCTCGGCGGGCGGCGCCACCGCCTCGGCCGGGGCCCGCGACGCGGTGGCCTGCAGCTGGTCGGGCTGCGGCGCCTCGGTCTGCGGCACCGGCTTGGGCGGCGCGGCGGTCCGGGGACGCGGCGGCGCGGGCGGTGCCGGCGGCGCCAGATCCACCACCGGCATGGCTTTGGGCGGCGACAGGAAGTCGACGTGCGGATGCACCAGATACACCAGGGACGCGATCAGCGCGCCGTGAAACAGCAGCGAGAAGGCCATCCCCCGGTTCAGCGGCTGGCGCTGCTCCTTCCTGGCGGCGGTGGTCATCGGTCTGCCTCCGTGTGATCTGCCAGCCACACTGCGCGGCGGCGGCTGAACGGGCGCTGAAGGGCGGCGCACGCCGCGCCCATCCGTATCAGACCACCGCGGCTCCTGCGCCGTTCCGTGGCGCGAGGCTCAGCCGTCTTGCTTCAGCGCCTGCACCCGGCCGCTGCGGATCGCTTTGCGCAGCAGGGCGTGGTCGCGCTCGGTCTGGTCGGCATAGGCGCAGGCGAAGGCGGTCAGCGCATCCTCGAACGCCTCGCCCTTGCCCATGTAGCCGGTGAGGGTCACGGCATCGGCGGAGCGGGCGTGGGCGCGGGCCAGCGCCCAGCCGCAGCTGCGCGCATAGTGGCGCAGGTTGCCCGGCTTCATCGCTTCGACCACCGGCTTGACCTTCACGTCGCGCAGCTGGCGGATGTAGAACTGGCGGCGGTTCTCGCCCTCGGTCCAGCCGAGGAACAGGTCGCTGGCGCTCTGCATGATCTGCTGGCCGGCGACGACGCGCTGGCCGTGGTTGCCGTAGGGGCTGGGGCCGCAGTACGGCTCCAGCACCGAGGCGCGCGCTTCCTTGTACTGCAGGAACAGCGAATCACCGTTGCCGGACATCAGCAGCACGATGCCGCAATCGGTGCCGACGCTGCCGATGCCCACCACCTTCACCGCCACGTCGGCGATGCGGTACCGGTCCAGCAGCAGGCGCCGCGCCGGCAGCAGCGAATGGCGGTAGCGGCCGAAGGCCTCCTCCACCGCCCGGTGGTAGGCCTGGTGCTTCTGGAGGTCGTCCTCGTGATAGACCAGGGGCGGGTTGTCGATGATGCGCGGCGTCCGGCCCTGCGCGTAGGCGAGCTTGGCCAGGTCGTGGGCATGGGCGCTGAGCGAATCGGCCTGCGCCAGGCTCTCGCGGCTGAACTGCTTGAAGGTCTCGTCGTCGCCGCTGTCGATCAGCTCCTGCAGGTCCAGCGCCGAATACCAGGCTTCCAGGACCGACTGGCGCGCGTAGCCGGCCATGCGCCGGCGGTAGGTCTGGCAGGCGTACCAGGCGGCTTCGTTGCTCTGGTCGTCGTCGAAGCCGTTGGCGCGGCCGGCGAGCACGAAGCTCGCGGCGAGGCGCTTCACGTCCCATTCCCAGTGCGCCAGCGCGGTCTCGTCGAAATCGTTGATGTCGAACACCACCTTGCGCTCCGGCGTGGCGAAGCCGCCGAAGTTGAGCAGGTGGCAGTCGCCGCAGGCCTGCAGCTTGAGGCCCGTCGCCGGGGTACCGGCGAGGTCGTGCGCCATCACCGCCGCGGCGCCGCGGTAGAAGGTGAACGGCGAAACCATCATGCGGCCGTAGCGGATCGGCACCAGGTGCGGCACCCGGCCCTGGTCCGAAGCCAGCAGCAGCCCGATCGGGTCGGCGCGGCGCGCCGGCGCCTTCCACTGGCCGTGCGCCTTGCGCGGGCAGCGCTCGCGCAGGGCCTTGCCGGCGGCAAGGCGGTCCTCCAGCGGCAGCAGGAAGGGCCGGTCCGGGTGGTCCGGCGCCGGCGCGATCCCGCGGACGGCTTGGCCGCCCCCGCCCGTCCCCTGCTGCTCCTTGCCCTTGCTGCGCGCCTTCTTCATGCGGTGCTCCCGTTGCGGCCGGCCCCCTCGAGGCCGGTAGACTAGCGCGAATGGGCGCGGTCATAGCGCCAAACCGAGGAGAAACCGTGATCCCGTTCCGCCCGGTCGCCTGGATCGGCCACCCCGCCTTCCTCAAGCACGACATGGGGCCGGGCCACCCGGAGTCGCCGCAGCGGCTGCTGGCCATCGAGGACCGGCTGCGCCTGAGCGGGCTGCTCGATTTCATGCAGCAGCTGGAGGCGCCGGAGGCGACCGTCGAGCAGCTCGAGCGGGTGCACAGCCGCGAGCACGTGCAGCGGGTGCTGCGCGCCGACACTGCGCGCGGGCCGCTGTGGCATGACCCGGACACGATGCAGGGCCCCGGCACGGCCGAGGCCGCCCTCCACGCCGCGGGGGCCGGGGTGCGCGCGGTGGAGCTGGTGCTGGCCGCAGAGGCGGGGCTGGCGTTCTGCGCGGTGCGTCCGCCCGGCCACCATGCCGAACGTCGCCGCGCCATGGGCTTCTGTTTCTTCAACAACATCGCGGTGGCGGCGGCGCACGCCCTGGCGCAGGGCCTCGAGCGGGTGGCGATCCTCGATTTCGACGTGCACTACGGCAACGGCACCGCCGGAATCTTCGCCAACGATCCGCGCGTGGTGATGTACTCGACCTACGAGCACCCGCTGTACCCCTACTGGGAGGGCATCCCCGGCGCCACCAACCTGGTGGATGTGGCACTGCCGCCGGGCGCGGGCGGCGAGGCCTTCCGCGCCGCGGTGAGCGAGCGCTGGTTCGGCGCCATGCTGCAGCAGCGGCCGCAGCTGATCCTGGTTTCGGCCGGCTTCGACGCCCACGCCGAGGACCCGCTGGCCGACCTGCGGCTGGGCTATGACGATTACGCCTGGGTTGCGGCGCGGATCCAGGAAGTGGCGGAGCACTGCTGTCCCGGCCGCGTCGTCGCCATGCTCGAAGGCGGCTACTCCCTCCACGCGCTGGCGCGCAGCGTGGAGCATTTCCTGCAGCCCTTCCTGAGCGGCGATACGCCGCCATGACGATCCGCAACCTGGAGGCCTACTTCAAGCCACGCCGCGTGCTGGTGCTGGGGCAGGCCGCCAATCCCTCCGCCTCGGCGCTGATCGGCAACCTGCGTGCGGCAGCGCCGGAATTGATGGCGGAGGCGGCGCCCTCCGCCGAGCCCGGTGTTCTGGGCATCGTCGCCGACCCGGCGGCGCTGGACGAGGCGGCGCTGGAGCGCCTGGCTGCGCAGGGCTGCCGCAGCCTGGTCTGGCCGCACCCGGCGCGGCCGGATGCGGCCCTGTTGCAGGCGGCGCGGCGCCACACCACGCGCCTGCTCGGTCCGCGCAGCCCCGGCATCCTGCACCCGGCGCGGCACCTCGCCGCGGCCGACCTGCCGGCGCCGCTGGGAGGCTCGCTGGCGCTGATCGCGCAGTCGCAATCGGTGGCCGCTGCGGCGATCGACTGGGCCACCGGCCGGCGCCAGGGCTTTTCCTGGGTCGCGGTGACCGGGGGCGAGAGCGATGTCGACATCGCCGACCTGCTCGACTACGCCGCGCTCGATCCCGCCACCCGGGCGGTGGCGGTGGAAGTGGGGCGCATCCGCGGCGCGCGCAAGTTCATGTCGGCGGCGCGCGCCTGCGCCCGCGCCAAGCCGGTGGTGACGCTCCAGACGCGCCTCGCCGACTGGTACGGCAAGGGACCGGACCCGGTGCGCTCCGCGGCCTTCGCCCGCGCCGGCATGGTGGAATGCCTGAGCCTGCCGGCGCTGTTCGACGCCTTCGCCGCGCTGCACCGGCTGCCGGCCCTGCACCGTGCGCGGGTGCTGGTGGTGAGCAATGGATCCGGCATCTGCGCCTTGGGCGTGGACGCGGTGCTGCGCAACGGCCTGCAGGCGGCCGAACCGGATGCCGCGGCCTGGGCGCGCCTGCGCGCCCTGGCGCCGGCGCTGAAACAGCTGGGCGGCGGCGCCGACCTGGGCGAGCCGGGCCTGGAGTCCACCATCGCCGCGCTGCGCGCCTGCCTCGCCGATCCGGCGGTCGACGTGGTGCTGTACATCCGCAGCCCCCACGGCGGTCACAGCCACGAGGAAGCGGCGCGGGCCCTGGCGGCGGCGCGCTTCGACCAGCGCCTGCTGACGGTATGGCTGGGACTGGAGACGGCCTTGCCGGCGCGGCGCGCCAGCGCCGAAGCGGGCCTCGCCACCTTCACTTCGCCCGACGCCGCGGCACGCGCGGTGCGCTACCGCTGGCAGCACGCGCGCAACCGCGAGTTGCTGACACAGACGCCGCCGCGCGGCCCGGCGCCGCCGCTGACCGCCGCCGGCATCGCGGAACGCCTGCGCTGGCGGGTGGCCGGCGGGGCCAATGAGCTGCGCGGCGAGGGGGCCGCGCGCCTGCTTGCGGGCTACGGCCTCGACAGCGGCGACGCTGCGGCCGGCGGCGGCCTGCGCCTGGAGGTGCGGGCGCAGCGCCACACCGAGCTGGGCATGCACCTCGCCGCGGGCCTGGCCCAGTCCGGCTTCGCCGCGCCTACCGGCTACGGCTTCGCGCCGCTCGACCTGTTGCTGGCGCGGCGCCTGCTCGCCGACGCCGGCCTGCAGGTCGATGCCGGCACGCCGGCCGCCGCGCTGGACGCTCTGGCGCTGGCCCTGGTGCGCGTGGGCCAGCTGGTGCTGGACCAGCCGCTGCTGGCGCAACTGCGCCTGCGCCTGGCGCTCTGCGGGGACCGGGTCGAATGCCTGCAACAGGAAACCCTGCTGCAGCTCGCGGGCGACCCGCCGGCCGAACGCGCGCGGCTGGCGCTGGCGCCGTATCCCGCCGCCCTCGCCCACGAACTGGCGCGCGGCGGCGAGCGCTACCAGGTGCGCGCGGTGCGCCCGGACGACGAGCCGGCGCTGATCCGCCTGCTGGAAAGCCTGGACCCGGAGACGGTGCGGTTGCGCTTCTTCGCCTACATCCGCCATTTCAGCCACGACCTCGCGGCGCGCATGACGCAGATCGACTACGACCGCGAACTGGCGCTGGTCATCCTGCCGCAGGACCAGCCCGAGCGCCTGGTCGGCATGGGCACGCTGGCCGCCGACCCCGATGGCGCGCGCGCCGAGTTCGCGGTGCTGGTGGACCCCGCCCACCGCGGCCGCGGCCTCGGCCGGCACCTGCTGCAGCAGTTCCTGCAGCACGCCCGAACCGAGGGCGTCGGCACCGTGTTCGGCGAGGTGCTGACGGAAAACGCGCCGATGATCGCCCTGGCCCGCGGCCTCGGCTTCACTGCGCGCGCGCTGCCCGACGACCCCGGCGTGGTCCATGTCGAACGGGCGGTGGCGCCGTGAACCGCGGGTTCCGCCTGCGGGTGTCCGGCTGGCGCAAGCACGGGCACGCCATGCGCGGCCTTGTCCGGAAACCCGGAACCGGCAAGCGGAAACCACTTCGATGACGCCGGTCGAACGCGGCCTGCTGGTCAGCGTGTACGTCGCGGCGGCCGTGGGCACGGCCACCCATGCCCTGCTGCACAAGCGCGATCCGCGCGCCGCCTGGGGCTGGATCGCGGTGTGCTGGCTGTTCCCGCTGGCCGGCGCGGCGTTGTACTACCTGCTGGGCGTGAACCGGGTCGAGACCAAGGCGCAGCGGGTGTTCGGCCGCGAACCGTCCGCTACGCCGCAGACCTCGCCCGACGCGCCGCCGCGCATCGCCGGCACCGATCCGGTGGAAGTGCGCGAACTGGTGCGCCTGGGCTGGGCCATGTCGGCGCGGCGCCTGGTGGCCGGCAACCGCATCGTGCCGCTGCACAACGGCGACCAGGCTTATCCGGCGATGCTCGAGGCGATCGCCGCAGCGCGGCAGACCGTGCACCTGTCCAGCTATATCTACTGCGGCGACGCCGCCGGCAAGCGCTTCGCGGTGGCGCTGGCCGCGGCCCAGGCGCGCGGCGTGGAAGTGCGGGTGCTGCTCGACGGCCTCGGCGACTTCGCCTACCGGCCGCGCGGCAGCCGCCTGCTGCGCCGGCACGGCCTGAAGCCGGCGCTGTTCCTGCCGCTGCGGATCTGGCCGCCGATGCTGCATGCCAACCTGCGCAACCACCGCAAGCTGCTGGTCGTGGACGGCCGCATCGCTTTCACCGGCGGCATGAACATCCAGCAGGGCCATGTTTCCGGCGCGGACGGGCGGCCGGCGATCACCGACCTGCACTTCCGCATCGAAGGCCCGCTGGCGATGCAGATGGACGGCGTGTTCCTCGCCGACTGGTCCTTCGCTTCCGGCGAGGAGGCGCCGCAGGTGCAGGAATGCGCCCGGAGCGGGGACCACGTCAGCCGCGTCATCACCGACGGCCCGAACGAGGACCTCGACCGCCTGACCATGGTGCTGATCGGAGCGCTGGCAACCGCGCACGAAAGGGTCTGGATCATGACCCCCTATTTCCTGCCGCCGGCGCCGCTGAGCAGCGCGCTGCAGTCGGCGGCGCTGCGCGGCGTGGACGTGAGCATCATCATCCCCGAGCGCAGCGACCAGCCGTGGATGACCTGGGCGGCCCAGCACTCGCTGCACCATCTGCTGGAGCGCCAGGTGAAGGTGTACCGCCAGCCGCCGCCCTTCGCCCATACCAAGCTGATCCTGATCGACGACTGGTACGTGCAGTTCGGCTCGGCCAATCTCGACACGCGCAGCCTGCGCCTCAATTTCGAGCTGATGGTGGAGAGCTACGGCCGGCCTCTGGCGCAAGAGCTGGCCGAGCACTTCCTGCGCGTGCGCCAGGCCAGCCGCCCGATCAGCGAGGCGGAACTGGCGCGCCGCCGCTTCCCGGCGCGCCTGCGCGACGCGCTGTGCTGGCTGTTCTCGCCCTACCTTTGAGGGCAGCCGGAACCATCGCGCGAGCGGCCAGGTCCCAATAGGGTCGCTGCGAAGAGGCCGGGGGCCACCTGTTTCTTCACTCCTTCTTCGCAGGGTTCGCCCACGGCCTTTCGCAGCGGCCTCGAACCCACGGGCGCCGCCGGGCGCCCCGCAAGGCACAGGCCGGGAGGCAAGCCATGCAGCAGGTCGATGCGGCGTCCTTGGCCCGCGGCTACGCGGAAATCCTGCGTGCCGACGGCGCGATGGCGCTGCTGCGCCTGCATGCCCGGGGCGGCGGCGAGGCGCCGCAGCAGGAAGAGCGCCTGCTCTATGCGGTGGCGCGGCACGACCAGCTGCTCTACGTCAGCGAGCAGCCCGAGCGCGCCACCGCGCGTTTCGACAGCCTGGTGCGCGAGCACGGCGGCGAAGCCGACGGCAGCCCCGGACGCGAGGACTTCCTTGCCACCATGCCGATGCACTTGCCGACCATCCGCGGCGCGGCCTACCACCGCCTCGCGGCGCAGGTTCCGGAGCTGTCGGGCAGCCAGGAAGCCCATCTTTAGGAACAGGACAGGAGAACAGGCCATGCGGGTACTGATCCACAACACCGTCAAGACCGATTACGCCGACTACACCTTCAACACGCGCGAGGAGGCGGAGGCCTTCTACATGAGCCTGCGGGTCGAACGCGGCGCCGAACGGGAGCCGCGCCGTCCGCCGCCGGGCCCCAAGGCGCGCCGCACTCCTCAGCGGCATGGGCCGGCGGCGACTTCCTGATCCGGGCGGGCGCCGCCGGCCGCCTTGCGGTCTGAAGCGGCGCCCGGGCCCGGCCCTTCAGGCTGCGCCGTAGCCGCGGACCAGCTCGGCGACGATTTCCGCCGCCGGCAGCAGACGGTCGATCCGCGCCACGCAGGTACCCGCGTAGAGCGGCGCCACTTCGAGACGATGCGCGGGCATGCCGCGCAAGGGCGCAGCTGGCGAGTACAGCGGAAGCAGGCGCTGCATTCCCACCAGCCCCACCACCGCGCTCATCGGCAACAGGCGGCGGCTGGGCACCATCAGGGTATTGAGCGCGCGCGCCCAGGCCGGCCCGCGCGCATCCTGGCCGCACCAGCGCGCAGTGGCGGCGTTCGGCACCACGCGGTGCGGCGCCGGCCAGGCCAGGCCGAACAGTTCCGTGCGCAGGGTCTCCTGCGCCGCCAGCAGCCGTGCCTTGTATTCGTCCGAGGCATTGCTCTCCGGCGTGAGCAGGAAGCGTGTGCCCGCGACCACGCCGTCGGCGCCGAGTTGGCGCGCTCGGCTGGCGGTGGCGGCATCGTGGATACCGCCGGCGGCGAGCAAGGGCCGTTGCCCGGCCAGCGGGCGCAGCGCCGGCAGCACCTCCGCCAGCGGTGTGTCGCCGGCGAGATGGCCGCCCGCCTCTACGCCCTGGGCGATCAGGCCGTCGGCGCCGTCGTCGAGCGCGCGCTGCGCCTGCGCCGCGTCGCCGACCTGGTGCCAGACCTGGATGCCGCGCTCGCGCAGGCGCCGCACCAGCGCCGCATCGTAGCCGTAGAACAGGGTCACCACCGCAGGCCGGTACTCGAGGCAGGCGGCGACGTGGGCGGCGCGCACGAAGGGCAGCAGGAGGTTGGCGGCGAAGGGCCGCTCGCCGAGGCGCTCACGCAGCAGTTTCAGCTCGGCGCGGAACTCCGCCGGCGGCCCGAGGCCGAGGGTGCCGAGGCCGCCCGCTTCGCTCACCGCGGCAACCAGCGCAGCACCGGACAAGCCTCCGCCCATGCCGGCCTGGACCACGGGCTGACGCAGGCCGATCCGCCGCAGCCAGGGCTGGGACATGACGGGCTCCGGGAATTGAACTGGTAAACAGTATGCCAGTTTTCAGCACCGGGGCTGCCGCCGGAATCGAACCGTTGCCGCAAGCGGACCGAGGCGATGGTTTTCGCGTCATTGGTAGTCGGCGCATTTCTTGCTGAGACCACCGCAACGCGCTCGTCCAGGGCCCTGCAAGGAGAAACAGATGGACTGGCCTACCCGTCTCAGGCTCGCCCTGCTTCCTTGCCTGACCTTACTGCTGTGCTGTTGCGGCGATGAAGGCAGCAACCCGCCGGAGACGGGGACGTCCATCGCCGCGCAGTCCGCCGCGTCGGCGAGCGAGGTTCGCCAGCTCGAGATCAGCATTGCCGATCCCGAGCTCGGCCCGCTTACGTTCGACGCGCTCGCCGCAGGCGATCCGTCGGCGGCGGGCGCCGGCGGGCTGGTGCTGCTGCTGCACGGCTTCCCCGAGTGCGACGAGGAGTTTCGCGAGGTGCTGCCGGCGCTGGCGGCGGCGGGCTACTACGCCGTGGCGCCGTCGCAGCGGGGTTATTCGCCCGGCGCCCGCCCCGCCTCCGACAGCGAATACACGATGGACCACATGGTCGGCGATGCGCTGGCGATCGCCACCGCCCTTGGCGCACAGCGCTTCCACCTGGTCGGACACGACTGGGGCGGCGCAATCGCCTGGACCATCGCCGCGCAGTCGCCATCGCGGTTGAAGTCGCTGACCGTGCTGTCCACGCCCCATCTCGACGCCTTTGCCGCCGCGGGCAGCAACCCCTTGAGCCCGCAGCGCGAAATGAGCGGCTACGCGGCGGTTTTCGCCACTCCCGGGATGGCCAATGTCCTGATGTCGGGCGGACCCGGCTACTTTGCCCTGGGGCTGGTGGCCTTCGGCCTGCCACTCGACAAGGCTCAGGTCTATGCCAATGCGCTGGGCAATGCCACCGCGCTCAATGCCGCAATGGCCTGGTACCGGGTCAATCCGGTGCCGCCGACGCAGCGGATCGGTCCCGACACCGTGCCGACGCTGTACGCCTGGGGCGACCTGGACTTCGCCTTCAGCGCCGACGCCGCTCGCGGCACCCAGCAGTACGTCGACGCCCCCTACCGGTTCGTGGAGCTGGTGGGCGTCAACCACTGGGTTACCGAGAACGACGCCGCCGAGGCCACGCGGCTCATCGTCACCCACGTGAAGGCCTATCCCTAGAATGGTCGGGGAAGCCACAATGCGCCGGATTACCGAGCCACGAGGCGCGGAGCGGCAGCGCCCGCGGCGGCGTGATGCTGAGGTCTGTGGGACCGTCCTCAGCCCAAGCGACCACGGCGCAGGCGCACGCTGGAACCCGGCGGCTGCAGGGCGCTGCCCATGCTCTTGAGCGACAGTTGCAGCCAGGCGGTAGCCGCGGCAACGATGGTGATGGCACTGCCCGCGCCGGTCAGGACCAGGCGCAGCGCGACATTGGGGGAATGGCTGGATTGATTCATGACGGACCTCGCTGAAACGATTGTGGCGTACGAAAAAGCGGAACGCGGCTAGGCCTGCGCCAGCCGCGCCAGATGGTGGTCGCCGTCGCCGAACTGCGCCTCCATCATGCTCAGGCGCTTGAAGTAATGGCCGACGGCATACTCCTCGGTGACGCCGATGCCGCCGTGCAGTTGCACCGCCTGCTGGGCAACGAAGCGGCCGGATTTGCCGATCTGCACTTTCACCGCCGACAAGGCCCGGCGGCGCCCGGCCGGATCCGGCTCCTGCAGCATCAGCGCGGCGTACAGCGCCATGCTGCGTGCCTGCTCCAGTTCGATCAGCATCTCGGCGGCGCGGTGCTGCAGCGCCTGGAAGCGGCCGATCGGGCCACCGAACTGTTGGCGCTGCTTGAGGTAGTCCACGGTCAGGTCGAGGAGCGCCTGCATGCAGCCGACGCTCTCGGCCGCCACGGCGGCGATGACGGCATCCGCCGCCTGCTCCAGTGCCGGCAGGCCCTGCCCGGCCGCGCCAAGCATGTCGTCGGCCGGGACCCGCACCTGGTCCAGGATCAGGTCCGCGGCGCGCAGGCCGTCCTGGGTGCGGTAGCCGCGGCGGCGCAGCCCGGCCGCACCGGCGGGCACCAGGAACAGGCTGATGCCGTCGCGGTCACGCCGGCCGCCCGCGGTGCGCGCCGGGACGATGAACAGGTCGGCGCTGTCGCCATGCGTGACGACCACCTTGGTGCCGCTCAGCACATAGCCGCCCGGCGCCGCACTCGCGGTGGTCAGCACGTCGTTCAATTCGTAGCGCGCCTGAATCTCGGCCAGCGCCAGCGCCACCACGCGCTCGCCGGCGGCGATCGGCGGCACCATGCGCTCAAGCTGGGCCCGGCTCGCCGCCTGCCGCAGCACCGCGCCGGCGCCGACCACGGTGGTGAGGTAGGGTTCCAGCACCAGGCCACGGCCCAGCGCTTCCATCACCAGCATCAGCTCGACCGGGCCGTAGCCCAGGCCGCCGTGCTCGGCGGCGAACGGCAGCGCCAGGAAGCCCTGTTCCGCCAGCTGCGCCCAGAATGTCCGGCTCCAGCCTTCGGCATGGGCGGCATGGCGCCGGCGCTGCTCGAAGCCGTACTCCTTCAGCACCAGCTTGTCGATCGCGTCCTTGAGCAGGTTCTGCTCTTCGCTCAGATTGAAGTCCACGGGCGGCTCACTTCGGCAGGCCGAGCACGGCCTGCGCCAGAATGTTTTTCTGCACTTCGGTGGAACCGCCGTAGATCGAGGCCGCGCGCAGCACGAAGTACACCGGGGCGATGGTGCCGGCCCACTCCGTGTCCGCCGCAGGGTCGACCGGGTTGGGCGGATCGAACTCTCCTTCCGCCGGCAGCGCCAGCGGACCGGCGGCGCGCAGCAGCAGCTCCGACGCCGCCTGGCGCAGTTCCACACCCTTGACCTTGAGAATGGAGGAGCGCGGATCGGGCTTGTCGCTGTGCGCCTCCATGCCGGCCAGCACCCGCATCTGCGTCACTTCCAGCGCCTGCAGCTCAACCTCGATCTCGGCGGCGCGCCGGCGGAACACCGGGTCGTCGGCCAGGCACCCCTCGCCGCTCGGCACCTCCGCCGCGATCCTGCGGGCCCGCCTGAGCAGATACTTGCTCATGCCGATGCGGGCGATGCCCGTGCGCTCGTTGCCGAGCAGGAACTTGGCCACGTCCCAGCCCCTGTTCTCCTCGTGCACGCGGTTGGCCACCGGCACGCGCACATTGTCGAGGAATACCGTGTTCACCTCGTGGCGGCCATCGATGGTGATGATCGGCTGCACCGTGAGGCCGGGGCTCTTCATGTCGATCAGCAGGAAACTGATGCCCGCCTGCTTCCTGGCGGCCGGGTCGGTGCGGACCAGGGCGAACATCCAGTCGGCGCGATGGCCCATGCCCTGCCACATCTTGGTGCCGTTGACGACGTAGTGGTCGCCCTCGCGTACCGCCGAAGTGGTGAGGGCCGCCAGGTCGGAGCCGGCACCGGGCTCGGAGAAGCCCTGGCACCACCAGTCGTCGAGATTGGCGATGCGCGGCAGCAGCCGTGCCTTCTGCTCGGGGCTGCCGAAGGTGCCGATCACCGGACCGATCATCGACACGTTGAAACTCACCGGCTCGGGGGCGGGAAACTGATGCAGCTCGTCGAGGAAGATGTAGCGCTGCACCGCCGTCCAGCCCGGTCCGCCCCACTCCCTGGGCCAGCTCGGCGTGGCCCAGCCGCGGCGGTTGAGGACGCGCTGCCAGGCAACCACCTCCTCCTTGGTCAGCGAGCGGTGCTCAAGCATCTTGTCGTGGATGCCGCGCGGCAGCTGCTCCTGGAGAAAGCGCCGCACCTCCAGGCGGAAGGCCCGCTCTTCTTCGGTGAAGCGCAGGTCCATGTCAGATCACCTGTTCGCGCGCCAGCGCATCGAGGCGCGCCGCGTCCAGGCCCAGCAACGAACCCAGCACCTCGCGCGTGTGCTGGCCCATCAGCGGCGGCGGGGGATAGTCGGTCACCGGGGTCCGGGACAGCCGCATCGGGTTGGCCAGCAGCTTGATCGGCCCGGCCAGCGGGTGTTCGGTCTCCACCAGCATGCCGCGGTGCTGCACCTGCGGATCGGCGAACACCTGCGGCAGCTCGTTGACCGGGCCGGCCGGCACGTCGGCGGCGTCCAGCAGCTCCAGCCATTGCGCCTGCGTGCGGGTCTGGAACACCTCGTCCAGCAGCGGCAGCAGCTGGGTGCGGTTCTGGATGCGCCCGGCGGTGCTGTTGAAGCGCAGGTCCTCGAACAGGTGCGTGCAATCGGCGGCCTTGCAGAAGGCCGAGAACTGCTTGTTGTTGCCGGCGACGATAAAGACGCGGCCGTCCTTGCAGCGGAAGGCCTGCGACGGCACGCCGCCGAAGCCGCCGTTGCCGCGGCGCTCCGGCACCTCGCCCGACACCAGGTAGTTCATGGCGAAGTGCGACAGCGAGGCCAGGCCGCAGTCCAGCAGGGAAAGGTCGATGTGCTGGCCCTCGCCGCTGGCGTCGCGATGGCGCAGCGCCGCGAGAATGGCGATGGCGGCATACAGGCTGGTGAGGATGTCGACCATGCTGATGCCGACTTTCATCGGATCGTCCGGATAGCCGCTGACGCTCATCAGGCCGCCCATAGCCTGGAAGATGCCGTCATAGCCCGGGCGCTTGCTGTAGGGGCCGTCCTGGCCGAAGCCGGTGACGGAGCAGTACACCAGGCGCGGATTCACCTGCGACAGGCTGGCGTAGTCGAGGCCGTACTTCCCGAGCGCGCCGGCCCGGAAGTTCTCCAGCACCACGTCGCTGTGCCTGGCCAGCTCGCGGATCAGGTCCTGCCCCTGCGGCGTGGAATGGTCGACGGTGACCGACTTCTTGCCGCGGTTGCAGGCCAGGTAGAACGCGGCGGTGTCGGTGGGCTTGCCGTCGCGGTCCTTGAGGAACGGCGGGCCATAGGTGCGAGACTCATCGCCGCTGCCCGGCCGCTCCACCTTGATCACCTCGGCGCCGAGGTCGCCCAGCCACTGCGCGGCCAGCGGCGCGGCCAGGACGCGGCTCAGGTCGAGAATGCGGATGCCGGCCAGCGCGCGCGGTGTGGCGGATGCGTTCATCGCGGCTCAGCGCCCCTGGAACACCGGCTTGCGTTTTTCGGCGAAGGCGCGCACGCCTTCCTTGTAGTCCTCGCTGGCGTAGCAGGCCAGGAACATCTCCTCGTTCCGGGCGAGGTCACGCTGGTCCGGGTCCTGCACGATGGTATTGATCGAGAACTTGCACTGCCGGGCGGTGAGCGGCGCGCCCTGGGCGATGCGCTCGGCGGTCTTCCTGACGTAGTCCTGGAATTCCTGCCCGGCCGGCAGCGTCTTGGCGACGAAGCCCTTGCGCAGGCAGTCCTCGGCATCCCACACCATCCCGCCGAGCAGCAGCTCCTTGGTCGGGGCCGCGCCCACCACGTCCACCACCAGGCGCAGCGACTTGTAGCGGTAGCCGATGCCGTAGCGCAGCGCCGGCTGCGCCACCTGGATGGTGGAGGAGCCGATGCGCAGGTCGCAGCACACCGCCACCGAGATGCCGCCGCCGTAGCAGTAGCCGTTGAGCGCGGCGATGGTGGTCTTGGAGCAGTGGTACACCGCCATCATCGCCTTCCAGCCGGTCTGGGCGTAGTGCTCCTGGGCGTTCTCGCCCATGCGCTCCTCTTCGTACTTGGAGACGTCGGCGCCGGCGACGAAGGCCTTGTCGCCGGTGCCGCTGAGCACGATCACCTTGACCTCAGGATCGGCTTCCAATTGCTGCACGCCACGGCCCATGCCTTCCCACATGTCGAGCGAGATGGCGTTGAGCTTGTCGGGATTGTTGAAGACGAGATGGCCGATGGGGCCTTCCTTCCTGATGATGATCTTGTCGGTCACGAACGGCTCCTGGAGAAATTACCGGCCCTTGAAGTCGGGGCTGCGTTTTTCGATGAAGGCGTCCACCGCCTCGCGGTGGTCCTGGGTCTCGTGGGCCATGGCCTGGAACGCCGCCGACAGCTCCAGCAGGTCGGCCAGGCGCTGCTGCTGGCCCTCGCGCAGCAGGCGCTTGGACAGCCGCAGCGACCTGGCCGGGTTGGCGGCGATGCGCTGCGCCAGCGCCCGCGCCTCGGCCAGCAACTGCTCCGCCGGCACCAGCCGCGACACCAGGCCGATCTGCAGCGCGGCCTGGGCATCGAGGGTGTCGCCGGTGAAGATCATCTCGGCGGCCCGGGACAGGCCCACCGCCCGCGGCAGGATCCAGGCGCCGCCGTCCCCGGGGACGATGCCGAGCTTGATGAAGCTGGAGGCGAACTTGGCGCCGTCGACGCCGATACGGATGTCGCACAGGCAGGCCAGGTCCAGCCCCAGGCCGATGGCGTGGCCGTTCACGGCGGCGATGGCCGGAACCTCGCTCTCCCACATCGCCCGGGCGATGCGCTGAACGCCGCGCTTGTAGTTGGCGCGAGTGGCGTCGGGGGCGTCGAGCGGCCCGATGCCGTTGCGCTCTTTCATCGCCTTGATGTTGCCGCCGGCGGAGAAAGCGCTGCCGGCGCCGGTGAGAATCAGGCAACTGACCGCCGGATCGTCATTCGCGCGCTCGAAGGCGCCGGCCAGTTCCTCGCAGTCCTCATGGGTGGCGATGGCGTTGCGCGCCTCGGGACGATTGAGGGTCAGGGTGACGATGCGCCCGTCCTGCTCGTAGCGGACGAACGGCTCGCGGGCATCAGCTGGGGTCATCGCTCCTCCGGTGTGCTGGCAGCGCCATGTCACGACGTTGACCGCATGTTGTCATGATGTCATGATGTCGTCAATACAGGGTCGAAGGTTCCGACCATTAAAGTTACAGTATCGGCACAATATTGCCGGGAATTCCATTCAGCGCTTGAGAGGAGAGCCGCATGTCCAGCGTGGACTATCGCCGCGAAGGCGACATCGCCGTCCTGGTCGTCAACAATCCGCCGGTCAACGCCCTCGGCATGGCGGTGCGCACTGCCCTGCTGGAGCTGGTGCGGAGGACCGACGCCGACCCCGAAGTGAAGGCCGTGGTGCTGATCGGCGCGGGCAAGACCTTCGTCGCCGGCGCCGACATCCGCGAATTCGGCAAGAAGCTGGAAGGCCCCAGCGGGCGGGCCTCGATGGAGGCCGTGGAGGCCTCGCGCAAGCCGTTCATCGCCGCGCTGCACGGCACCGCCCTGGGCGGCGGCCTGGAGCTGGCGCTGGCGGCGCACTATCGCGTGGCCCTGCCCGGCGCGAAGGTGGGCCTGCCGGAAGCCTTGATCGGCGTGCTGCCCGGCGCCGGCGGCACCCAGCGCCTGCCGCGGCTGGTGGGGGTGGAGACGGCACTGGACCTGATCACCAACGGCAAGCACATCGACGGTAGAAAGGCGCTGCAATACGGCATCGTCGATGAGCTGGTCGAAGGACAGGATTTCGACGCCCTGCTGCAAGGCGCCCTGGCTTTCGCCCGCAAGGTGGTGGCCGAGAAGCGCCCGCTCAAGCGGGTGCGCGACCTCAACGACAAGATCACCGGCGTCGATCCGGCGGTGTTCGCCCGATACCGGGAGGCCAACGCCAGGAAGTGGAAGGGCCTGCTGGCACAGTGGAAGATCGTCGACTGCATCGAAGCCGCCTGCACCCGGCCGTGGGATGAGGCCTATGCCTTCGAGGACCGCAGCTTCCACGAGTGCAAGGACAGCCCGCAGCGGGCGGCTCTGTCCTATGTCTTCTTTGCCGAGCGCGAGGCGGCGAAGATCCCCGGCGTCCCACCGGGGGTGAAGCCGCAACCGGTGAAGAGCGTCGCCATCATCGGCGCCGGCACCATGGGCGGCGGCATCGCCATGGCCTTCGCCAACAACGGCATCCCGGTCAAGCAGGTGGAGATGACGCCGGAGGCGCTGGAGCGCGGCCGCGGCATCGTCAAGAAGAACTACGACACCTCGGTGGCGCGCGGCTCGATGACGCAGGCGCGCGCCGACGAAGCCTTCGGCCGCATCGGCGGCACCCTCTCCTACCAGGACATTGCCGACAGCGACCTGGTGATCGAGGCGGTGTTCGAGGACATGAACATCAAGAAGGAGGTGTTCGCCAAGCTCGACCAGGTCATGAAGCCCGGGGCGATCCTCGCCACCAATACCTCGACGCTGGACATCGACCAGATCGCCGCCGCGACCGGCCGGCCGGAGAGCGTGGTCGGCACCCACTTCTTCTCCCCCGCCAATGTGATGAAGCTGCTGGAATGCGTCCGCGGCGCCAAGTCCAGCCCGCAAACCCTGGCCACCGCGATGGGCCTGGCCAAGCAGATCAGCAAAGTGGCGGTGCTGGCCGGCAACTGCGACGGCTTCATCGGCAACCGCATCCTCGCCGCCTACGGCCGGCAGGCCGATTTCCTGCTCGAGGAGGGCGCCACGCCCTGGCAGTTGGATGAGGCGCTGAAGGCCTTCGGCCTGCCGATGGGCATGTACCTGATGCGTGACATGGCCGGCCTCGACGTGGGCTGGCGCATCCGCCAGTACCGCGAGCAGTTCCGCGACAAGTCGCAACGCTACTCGCCGGTGGCCGACCGCATCTGCGAGATGGGCCGCTTCGGCCAGAAGACCGGAGCCGGCTACTACAAGTACGAAGGCCGCAACGCCACGCCCGACCCGGAGATCGAACGGCTGATCGTCAACGTCTCCAGGGAGCTGGGCATCGCGCGCAAGCCGATCCCGGACCAGGAGATCATCGAGCGGATTCTCATCGCCAT